>NZ_JACVAG010000003.1:0-509155 GCF_014851695.1 Pseudoxanthomonas sp. PXM04 | reverse complement strand
GGCGACGGCCGGCTGGACAAGAGCAAGGGCGAAGGCCCGGTATCGCCGGTGTACTGGAAGATCTACGGCTGGTGAGTCGCGGTTTCGGTCGCGGATGGTGGTTTACCGGTTCGTGATGCCCTTGCTGCGACGGGAAAAGCCGCTTGGCTCCCGGGCGCGTGCCCCCTTCCGCCCTTCGGGCACCTTCCCCCGCAAGCGGGGGAAGGAATCCATGTGCGCGGCCTGTGGCCGCGAGCCTTCCATTTCGCAGGGACCGGGGAGAGAAGGCCCATCCCTGTCGCGAGGCAGCGGAAAGCCCGCGGCCACAGGCCGCGCGCGCTGCGGATCAGCGCACCACCAGCACCGGCACGTGGCTGTGGGTCAGCACTTCGTGGGTCTGGCTGCCGATCAGCAGGCGTCCCAGACCACGCCGGCCATGCGAGGCCATCACGATCAGATCCGCCTTCTGTTCGGTTGCCGCTTCGATGATGCCTTCGGCCGCGTAGCGATCGCGGATATGCACCGGCGTGATTGCCAGGCCCCGCGCCCGCGCGTGCTCGGTGACCCCGTCGAAGATCCGCTGGGCGGCCTCGTCCTGGGCTTTCTGGTAGTCGGTGGAGAAGCGGTTGGCCGCGCCCCAGCCAAGGGCATCGTCAAAGCCGGTGACGATGGGTTCGCTGACGGTCACCACGGCGACCTGCGCCTTGAGCTGGCTGGCCAGCACCAGCCCCTGCTCCACGCCCTTCATCGCCAGCTCCGAACCATCGGTCGCTATCAGGATGCGCTGATACATGGGGATACCTCCGTCGTCGTGGGGTGGAACCATTACACGCCGGAATGCCTCGCCATGCCTTGATCGGAATCAATCCGCGGGCGTCACACCGCCTGCAAATTGGCATAGGCGAGCACCAGCCATTTGCTGCCTTCCTCGTCGAAGTGGACCTGCACGCGCGCATGCGCGCCGCTGCCCTCGTAGTCAGTTACCACACCGCGCCCGAATTTCGCGTGCACGACGTTCTGGCCGAGCTTGAGCGTGGGCGATTCCACCGCGGCGTGGCCCAGATCGCGGCGCGGGCCGTAGCTGGCCGCCGGGCGGGACACCTGCACGCGCGGACGCACCTCGTTCAGCAGCGCGGTGGGAATTTCGCGCAGGAACCGCGAGGGAATGCCGTACATGTCCTGGCCGTGCAGGCGGCGCGCCTCGGCGAAGCTCAGTACCAGCTTCTGCCGCGCGCGGGTGATGCCGACGTAAGCCAGGCGGCGCTCCTCCTCCAGACGGCCGCTCTCGTCCAGCGACTTGTTGCTAGGGAACAGGCCCTCTTCCAGTCCGGCCAGGAACACCAGCGGGAACTCCAGGCCCTTGGCCGAATGCAGGGTCATCAGCTGCACGCCGTCCTCGCCGGCCTGGGCCTGGCCCTCGCCGGCTTCCAGTGCGGCGTAGGCGAGGAAGGCGACCAGATCGGTCATGCCCTGGGTCTCCTCGTCGTCGACGCGGACGAAACGCGAGGCCACCGACACCAGTTCGTCCAGGTTGTCGGTGCGCGAATCCAGTTGGCCGCGGCTCTCGGCGGCATAGTGTTCGCGCAGGCCCGAGCGCATCAGCGCGTGATCGATGCGGTCCTGCAACGGCAACTCGCCGGTTTCCGCCGCCAAGGCTTCGACCAGCGCCAGGAAACCGGCCAGGGCGTTGCGCGCCCGCGCCGCCAGCGCGGTGCCGCCGACCTGCTGCCGCGCAGCCTGCCACAGCGACAGCGATTCCGCGCGCGCCAGCCGGCGCACTTCGTCCATGGTGCGATCGCCGATGCCGCGCGCCGGCGTGTTGACCGCCCGCTCGAAGGCCGCATCGTCGTCACGGTTGGCCATCAACCGCAGGTAGGCCAGGGTGTCCTTGATCTCGGCGCGCTCGAAGAAGCGCATGCCGCCGTATACCCGGTACGGCACCTGTTCCGACAGCAGGGTCTCTTCGAATGCCCGCGACTGCGCGTTGCTGCGGTAGAGGATGGCCGCGTCGTTGAGGCTGCCGCCATCGCGTACCCACTGGCGGATGCGCTCGACCACGAAGCGGGCTTCGTCGATTTCGTTGTAGGCCGCGTACAGATCGATCGGCTCGCCGTCGCCGCTGTCGGTCCACAGCTGCTTGCCGATGCGGCCGGGGTTGTGCGCGATCACCGCGTTGGCGGCATTGAGGATGTTGGCGCTGGAGCGGTAGTTCTGCTCGAGCCGGATGGTGCGCGCCTGCGGGAAGTCCTTGAGGAAGCGCTGCACGTTCTCGACCTTGGCGCCGCGCCAGCCGTAGATGGCCTGGTCGTCGTCGCCGACCACGAACACGTGGCCGGTGTCGCCGGCCAGCACCCGCACGAACGCGTACTGGATGGCATTGGTGTCCTGGAACTCGTCGATCAGCAGCTCGCGGAAGCGGTGCCGGTAATGCGCCAGCAGCGCCGGGTTGTCGCGCAGCAGTTCGTGCGCGCGCAGCAGCAGTTCGGCGAAATCGACCAGGCCGGCGCGGTCGCAGCGTTCCTGGTACAGCACGTAGGCCCGGCGCAGCGTGTCGGCCCAGATGTCGTCGCCCGGTTGCAGGTGTTCGGCGCGCCGGCCCTCGTCCTTCTGCGCGTTGATCCACCAGGCGATCTGGCGCGGCGGGAAGCGCGCCTCGTCCAGTTCCAGCTGCTGCACCACCCGCTTGACCAGGCGGATCTGATCGTCGCTGTCCAGCACCTGGAAGGTTTCCGGCAGCTTCGCTTCCTGCCAGTGCAGGCGCAGCAGGCGGTGGGCCAGGCCGTGGAAGGTGCCGATCCACATGCCGCGGCTGCCGTTGCGCAGCTGCAGGTCGGCGCGCGCGCGCATCTCGCCGGCCGCCTTGTTGGTGAAGGTCACCGCCAGGATGCCGTGGGTCGGCACGCCCTCGACTTCGTTGAGCCAGGCGATGCGGTGGGTGAGCACGCGGGTCTTGCCGGAGCCGGCGCCGGCCAGGACCAGGTAATGGCCCGGCGGCGCGGAGACGGCCTCGCGCTGCGCGGGGTTCAGATCATCGAGTAGGTGAGAGACATCCACCGCGGCATTTTACAGGACGCCACGGTGGAAACCCCGTCGCGCCGCTCAGTGGGCGGCGGCGTGCTCGCGCTTGGGGGCAGCGGCACTCATCAACTTGTCGGTGTAGGCGATGCCGATCGCCGACAGGATGAAGGCGCCATGGATGATGGTCTGCCACATCACGCCGATGGAGGTGACCGAGGTGCACTTCACCGCGCCCAGGTCGTAGCCGGCCTTCAACGCGCTCGCGGCGGTGGAGAGCGCACTGACGTGGTCCTGCGACCCGCACAGCGGCAGGCCGAGCTCGCCGGCGCCGATGAAGGTCTTGAGCAGGTGGATGGAGGAGATGCCGATGATCGCCATCGCCAGCTTCACTTTCAGCACGCTGGCGTTGACGTGGCTCAGCCACTCCGGCTGGTCGGGATGGTTGTGCAGGCGCAGCCGCGACACGAAGGTCTCGTAGCCGCCGACGATCACCATCACCAGCAGGTTGGAGATCATCACCACGTCGATCAGGCCCAGCACCAGCAGCATGATGCCTTGCTCGGTCAGGGTGTTGGCGCCGTGGATCAGGTGCCACAGCTCCTTCAGGAACAGGAACACGTAGACCGCCTGGGCCGCGATCAGGCCCAGGTACAGCGGCAGCTGCAGCCAGCGGGAAGCGAAAATCAGGTTCGGCAGGAAACCAAGGCGCGCATTGGTCGGTTGCGACATGGGGGTCGGATGCAGTGCTGGGAAAGGGCGCAGGTTACCGGTCCGATCCCCTGCTGCCAACCCGCGAGCGGCGTTACACTCGGCCTTTTCACGCTTCGGGGTCCCCCGCGATGATCGACCTGTACTACTGGCCGACCCCCAACGGCCACAAGATCACCCTGTTCCTGGAAGAAGCCGGGCTCCCCTACACGATCAGGCCGGTCAACATCGGCGCGGGGGATCAGTTCAAGCCCGAATTCCTGGCCATTTCCCCCAACAACAAGATGCCGGCGATCGTCGATCACGCCCCGGCCGACGGCGGCGCGCCGCAGAGCGTGTTCGAATCCGGCGCGATCCTGCTGTACCTGGCCGAGAAGACCGGCCGTTTCCTGCCGGCGACGCCGCGCGGCCGCGTCGCGGCGCTGGAATGGCTGTTCTGGCAGATGGGCGGGCTGGGGCCGATGACCGGACAGATGGGCCATTTCAACGTCTATGCGCCGGAGCCGATTCCGTACGCCATCGAACGCTACGGCCGCGAAGTGGCGCGCCTGCATGGCGTGATGGACAAGCGCCTGGCGGAGAGCGCCTACCTGGCCGGCGACGAATACGGCATCGCCGACATGGCCAGCTATCCCTGGATCCACGCCTACGACAAGCTGCCACCGGATTTCGAGGCGTTCCCGAATCTGAGACGCTGGCATGAAAGCATCGCCGCACGCCCTGCCACCCAGCGCGCCTACGCGCTGCGCACGCAGGTCAATCCCAATGCCGGCCAGCCGCTCACCGATGAAGAACGCAAACACCTGTTCAACCAAGGACCCGTGAAGTCATGAAGAAAGCGCTCGCCCGCCCGTTGACCGGACTTTTCCTGGCCGCCTGCCTGGCGTCCACCTGCCAGATCGCCGCCATGCCCGTTGCCCACGCCGAAAAACTCACCCTGGAAGCCCTGGCCGGCGATGCTCCGCTGTCCGGTCCCTCGCTGATGAAGGCCAAGACCTCGCCGGACGGCAAGCGGGTGACCTTCCTGCGCGGCAAGCAGGACAACCGCTTCCAGCTGGATCTGTGGGAATACGACATCGCCAGCGGGCAGACCCGGATGCTGGTGGACTCCAAGGTGGTGCTGCCCGGCACCGAGACCCTGAGCGACGAGGAAAAGGCGCGGCGCGAGCGCCAGCGCATCGCCGCGATGTCGGGCATCGTCGACTACCAGTTCTCCCCGGATGGCCAGCGCCTGCTGTTCCCGCTGGGCGGCGAGCTGTACCTGTACGACCTGGGCAAGACCGGCGCGGAGGCGGTACGCAAGCTGACCCGCGGCGGCGGCTTCGCCACCGATCCCAAGGTGTCGCCCAAGGGCGGCTTCGTCAGCTTCGTGCGTGAACGCAACCTGTGGGTGATCGATCTGGCCAGCGGCAAGGAAACCCAGCTGACCCGCGACGGTTCGGACACCATCGGCAACGGCGTGGCCGAGTTCGTCGCCGACGAGGAAATGGATCGCCATACCGGCTACTGGTGGGCGCCGGATGATTCGGCGATTGCCTTCGCCCGCATCGATGAAACCCCGGTGCCGGTGCAGAAACGCTTCGAGGTGTATCCGGATCGCGCCGACATCGTCGAGCAGCGCTACCCGGCCGCCGGCGATCCGAACGTGCTGATCCAGCTGGGCGTGATCTCGCCCAAGGGCGGCGCGCCGAAATGGCTGGATCTGGGCGCGGAGAAGGACATCTACCTGGCGCGGGTGAACTGGCGCGACGCGCGCCACCCCACGTTCCAGCGGCAGTCGCGCGACCAGCGCACGCTGGAGCTGATCGAAGCCGATCTGGACAGCGGCAAGCAGCGCACCCTGATCACCGAGACCAGCAAGACCTGGATCCCGCTGCACAACAACCTGCGCTTCCTCAAGGACGGCCGCATCCTGTGGTCCTCCGAGAAGAGCGGTTTCGAGCACCTGTACCTGCACGACAAGGACGGCAAGCAGCTGGCGCAGCTGACCTCCGGCGACTGGACGGTCGAGGACGTCTCGGCGCTGGACGAGGCCAGGGGCCTGGTCTATTTCACCGCCACCGAGGCTTCGCCGCTGGAGCGGCAGCTGTATTCGGTCAGCCTGGCCGGTGATGCCAGGCCCGTCCGCATCACCCGCGCCGAGGGCATGCACGGCGTGGCCTTCAGCGACAACGCCGAGGTCTACATCGACAGCTGGTCCAACCCGACCACGCCGCCGCAGGTGGAACTGCACCGCGCCGACGGCACCCTGCTGACCGCGCTGGTGAAGAACGATCTGGCCGACCCGCAGCATCCCTACGCCAGGTACAAGGACGCGCATCGCCCGATCGAATACGGCACGCTGGACGCCGAGGACGGCCAGACCCTGCACTACAGCCTGATCAAGCCGACCGGCTTCGATCCGAAGAAGAAGTATCCGGTGGTGGTCTACGTCTATGGCGGCCCGGCCGGCCAGACCGTCAGCCGCACCTGGGCGCCGACCTTCGACCAGTACATGGCGCAGCATGGCTACGTGGTGTTCTCGCTGGACAACCGCGGCACGCCACGGCGCGGCGCGAAGTTCGGCAACGCGCTGTTCCGCAAGCAGGGCACGGTGGAGGTCGTCGATCAGCTCAAGGGCGTGGACTTCCTCAAGTCGCAGCCGTGGGTCGACGGTTCGCGCATCGGCGTTTACGGCTGGTCCAACGGCGGCTACATGACCCTGATGCTGCTGGCCAAGGCCTCCGACGCCTATGCCTGCGGCGTGGCGGGCGCGCCGGTCACCGACTGGAGCCTGTACGACACCCACTACACCGAGCGCTACATGGATCTGCCGAAGTCGAACGTGGACGGCTATCGCGAGGGTTCGGTGTTCACCCATGTGGATGGCCTGAAGTCCCGGCTGCTGCTGATCCACGGCATGGCCGACGACAACGTGCTGTTCACCAATTCGACCAAGCTGATGAGCGCCCTGCAGCAGCGCGCGGTGCCGTTCGAGCTGATGACCTATCCGGGCGCCAAGCACGGCCTGCGCGGCAAGGACAACCTGCACCGGCTGAAGATCACCGAGGATTTCTTCCAGCGCTGCCTGAAGCCCGTGGAGTGACGACATGAGCCAGATCCCCGTCCCGCCGCCGAACTGGTGGAGCCGCAACTGGAAGTGGTTCGTACCAACGCTGGTGGTGACGGGGATGGCCCTGATCGCTGCCTTCATCCTGGCGATCATGAGTTTCGTGTTCGGCATGATGAAGTCGTCCGAGCCTTACCAGACCGGACTTTCACGCGCCCGCGCCGACGCCGCCGTGGTGGCGGCGCTGGGCGAACCGATCACGCCGGGCTATTTCGTCCAGGGCAACATCGACGGCAGCGCCGCGTCCGGCGAGGCGAACCTCGCCATCCCGCTCAAGGGCAGTCGCGGCGCGGCCACGCTGTACGTGGAAGCGAACAAGCGGGCAGGCGAATGGCAGTACGAGACGCTGGTGGTGGCCCTGGACGGTGGCCAGCGGATCGATTTGCGGGATGAAGACGACGACGCCGGGGAATTCGGGCGCTGAGTCCGCACCGGCGCGCACCTCAGAAGCGGTAGTCCGCGCTTTTCAGCACCAGGCCGTCGACGTCCTTGTGCCACCACAGGATGACGGCGGCCCGCGGCGTCGTTGCCAGCGGGATCACACCGCCCGGCTCGCCTCCAAACAGCGCATTCCCGGATATTCCGACCTCGTCCAGAACCGTCGGCGCCAGCCAGCGCCCGACCGCCGGGTCATAGCGGTCCAGCACAATCTGGAAGCGCCCATCGTCGCGCACGCGCCGCTGCGCAGGAGGCGGCGCCAACCGCCCGATCGACACCACCGCCCGGATATCGTCGACACGGAAGGTGCGCATCCGCCGACGGTCGAGTTGGACGAATCCCTCCGGCAGCGTGAACGGAGGCGTCGCGTCGGCACGCCATTCCCACGGCTCCGACGTATCGGCGACCGCCGCGTAGTGCGCCAGCGCACCGACCGGATTCCATCCACCCGCCGCGTCGAATTCGGATCCGCCGATCACGAACAACCGCGCATCGTCCTCCAGCCAGCCGATGCGTACCGGCCACGGCGTGAGCGGCAGCGGATGCCACGTGCCCGCGGGTTCGGGCAGCAGCGCGCCCGCCGTGCGGTCGCCTCGCTCCCAGCGGAGCGCGACGCCGCCCGACGGCGCGATTTCCAGATCGCTCAGTTCACCGCCGCAGCCGTCCTGCCGGCAGTCCGTCAGCCGCAGCGGTTGCGACCATCGCCGGTCCTGCGGAGCACGGCGGGCGACGAAGACATCCCGGCCGATCGGCGGTGCGGTGACTTCACTCCAGGCGGCCCAGATCGTGCCGTCAGCGCCGCTCCGCAACCACGGCGTGCAGGCGATCGCGTTGGCGCAGCGCGCGAGCACCCGCGGCGTCTCCCAGCGCCCGTTGCGCACATCGAACCGGCTCGTCTTCAGTTCGTTGCGGATCCGCGCGGCCAGCAGGAAAGGACGGTCGACCACTTGATCGTTCCAGGCCACGGTCACGTTGCCATCGCCGTCCATGGCCGCGGCGGGCGGCGTGCTGACGCCAAACCCGTATCCTCCGGTCCGGCGCGGGTCCACCGGGATCGCCTCGCTCCAGCGCTCGCGGGCGGCGTCGAAACGCGCGGCCATGACCGCATGCCGCCGCTGGGGCGCGACGCTGCTGGACAAGGCCCGCACCGCGCGCGCCTGCGTGTCCGCGATCTCCGACCAGATCGCCGTCGCATCTCCGTCCGGCGCGACCAGCAAAACCAGTTCGTGCACGTCCACCTGCAACGCCTTGTCCGCAGGGGTCACGCGCTGGACCGCTTGCCATGCCGCCTGCCCCGCGAGATGCCGCGCGACGAAGACGTGCCGTCCCGTCGAGGTGTCCTGCATCCAGGCCACGAACACCGTTCCCGCCGCGTCCGCCGCCGCCTGCAGGTTGAAGGAACGCTGCCCGGGCGCCGTGGGTTCCGGACCGATGCGAACCGCAGCGCTCCACGCTCCTCGCGCGGCATCGCGGCGAGCGGCGTACACGGTCGCACCCTCGATCCATGCCAAGGTCAGGCTGCCGTGCGTATCGGCCACCGCCTGCACGCCATCCAGGCGCTTCACCCGCGCGATCTCCGCGACAGGACCCGCTCCGGACCCGCGATCAGGCGCCGGCGTCATGCCTGCGCCCTGCATGCCGCGCCCACCCGCCGAAGCAGCGAACACGCAAGCCATGAACACCCATCCCGGCATCGTGCGAACCATCGTCCGTGCCTTGCCATACTGGCCTTCCGTCCTCGCACGCATCTTCCACCACCTCACCACCGGCAACCGTCGTCTCCGGAAACCTCGATGCCGGGTACCCAGGAAAATTCCGTCCGCTTGCCGGTGCGTGCGTTCGTGTAGGCCATGGAGTGGATCTGTGCTCCCTGGCTGACCATCTCGTAGCGACCATTGACCTTGCCCTCCAGCATCTCCTGCCAGGTGGTGGTGAACTGATACGGGCGGCCAGGCACCATTTCCTCCACTTCCTCGCTTTCGCGCACCAGCGGCAGGCTGTCGCGCGAACCCGCGTAGCGCACCGCGCCGCCCGACCAGGCGATCGCGGCGTCGTGATAGAGACGGAGCTCGAAGCGGACGGGACGCGCGCCTTCGGAGGTGAAACAGCGGATGTCGGTGCTGACCGCGCCCTGGGCGCTGCCCGCCATGCACAACGCGAGCGCTGGAAGAAGTTTTCTCATCGGAATCCTTGGGCCGGGGGCGATGCAGGATGCCAGCCCGGACGACATGGCGGGACAGCGTGCGGAGAGGCGAGCGTAGCCTTCGGGTGACAGCACGGGAATCGGAACCGTCCGAGCGTCCACGTCGTCCATGCGGGGTGATGCGTCATTCGCCCAACGGGCGGCAGGGAATCCCGAAATCGATGTGGTAATGCTCGTCATGGCGGACCCAGGCCTGCCCCGGCATGAAACGCACCTGCCGGCGGATGAAGTCGCCGCGGCGGGTGCGGTACAGGGCCGGGATCAGCGCCGGATCGAAGATGACCCGCTCCATCGCGATGCCTTCGCGGCGGGCGGCGGCGTGCACCGCATGCAGGTGTTCGGCGATGGCTTCGTAGTCGATGCGTAGATTGCCATGACGGCCCTGGCGATCGAACTCGATGCCGTAGCCGAACTTGTTGTCCACGCGGGAAGGCAGCGGCACCGAGCGGCCGGATTCGTCGAGTATCGGCACCATGAAATCGACCGCCAGTCCGTTCTGGTGGGTGCGGTGCGGGCGAAAGGGTCCGCCCTGCGCCCAACCCGATTCGCCGTAGACGAACACGCGATCGGGCATCGATTTTTCCAGCGCACCGTAAGCGTGGGTGATCACCCGGACCACGCGCGAATGCGCATGGGTCCGGCCGAGGCGGACGCCCAGTCCGCTGTAAGGCTGGAAGTTGGCGCCGGAAACGGGGATCCGTGCCGCCTTCTCCAGGCGACCATGGCCGGGCGTGCCGAAACAGACGCTGTCGGTGGCGAAACCGGCGGATGCGATGACGAGCGTGGCCAGTCCGGCCAGCAACGCCAGCCTTCCTGGCAGGCGCATGCGGGATCTAGCGCGCGGGCGGACTGGTCGGCGGAACGGTCGCCGGTGGCGGCGCGGCCCCCGGCGGCACGTAGATCGCCACGCCGGCGGCGCGCTTCTGGGTGGTCGGGATGCCGATACCGACGCCGCCACCGCTGTGGCGTCCGTAGCTGCCGGCACCGACCGACATGCCGACCGGCGAACCGCTCGAACCCACGCCCATCAGCACGACGCCGTTGGCGCCCAGCGCCGCGGCCTCGCGCTTGAGCCGGGCGACCGCGGCGTCGGTCTGGCCCTGGGTGCCGAAACCGACCGCGCTGGTGGATTCCAGCTGGGCGATTTCCACCGAACCCGGAGGCGGTGTGCTGTAGACCTGGACCTGGGCCGGGTCGATCGGCGCGCGCGCCGTTCCCAGCATCACCTTGGACGTTCCGGCGCATCCGGTCAGCAGGATGGCCAACCCCAGCATGGCGGCAAGACGGACGGACATGGCACGACTCCCGTGGTTTGCGCCGGATCATCCGCCGCAGGGACTGAATATGGCATATCCGCGCCGGTGCCCCGGGATCCCCGGGCCGCGCGGTATCATGACGGCCTGTTCATGCGTATCCGTACCGAAAGATGAGCGTCGTCCCCGACTTCCGGCCCAGCAGCGCACGGCTGGCGGTCGACCATGTCCCCGTCGCCGCGCTGGCCCGCGAGCTGGACCGGCCGGACACCCTGGCGATCTTCGGTTTCGGCGACACCGCGCCCACCCGCGGGCAGGTGTCCGATCCGCGCTACCTGCACGTCCCGCTGCAGCCGCTCCACGGCACCGCTTGCCTGGAAGTCTGGCGCTCCCCGGCGACGGTCTTGTCCGGCGTCACCGATGACGGCATCAGCTGGGCCAGCGACGGCGAACTGCAGTTCGGCGTGCTGGAAATGGAAGAACCCGAAGGCGGCATCCTGCTGGCCGGTGAACTCGTCTATCGCCGCCTGACCGGGTTCTGGCAGGCCAGCGGTTACCCGCACCTGCTGCGCATCTGGAATTACCTGGACGCGATCATCCTGGGCGAAGGCGATCACGAGCGCTATCGCCAGTTCTGCGTCGGCCGCGTGCGCGGGCTGGGTCCGTTCGACACCGGCACCCTGCCGGCGGCCACCGCCGTCGGCAGCCGCGACGGCCGCCGCGTGCTGCAGGTGTACTGGCTGAGCGCGCGCGTGGCCGGCACGCCGCTGGAGAATCCGCGCCAGGTCAGCGCCTACCGCTATCCGCGCGAGTACGGCCCGCAATCGCCGAGCTTCGCCCGCGCGCTGCTGCCGACCTCGGCGCCGGCGTTGCCGCTGTTCCTGTCCGGCACCGCCGCCATCGTCGGCCACGCCTCGCAGCATGCCGAATCGCTGAAGGCGCAACTGGACGAAACCCTGACCAACCTGGACAGCCTGATCGGCGCGGCGCGCGCACTGCGTCCGCAGTTGCCCGCCCACCTGGATGCCTCGGCGCGGCTGAAGGTCTACGTGCGCGATGCCGAAGACGCCGAAGAGGTCGCGGCGCAGCTGGCGGCGCGCCTGGGCGGCGAGGTGCCCTACCTGATGCTGCTGGGCGACGTGTGCCGACGCGAGCTGCGGGTCGAAATCGAAGGCATGCACGGCCTGGCGGCTTGATCGCCGCCGCGCCGCACCCATACTCGGGGCATCGCCGGCCCTTTCCGGCGCGGAGATGACATCGATGGGTCTGATCAGTCTGCTGTGGGGCATCGTCGCGATGGTCTGGATGGTGCTCGCCCTGATCCCGCTGCTGGGATGGGGCAACTGGTTCCTGATTCCGTTCGCCGCGGTGGGCGCGATCATCGCCGCCATCGGCGTCCTGTTCACCTCCGCCGGCAACCGCGGCCGCGCCAAGACCGGCCTGGTCCTCAACGGCATCGTCATCGTGGTCGCCATCGGCCGCCTGATGCTGGGCGGCGGCATCGTCTGAGCCGGGCCGTCCAAAACGTAATCGCCGTTGATTGAACCCCCCGGCCGCGCGGCGCAGACTGCGCCGGCCGGGTTCCCCCCCGCTGCATTGCCCGGCGTCGTCCGCCCCTGCGTCCTTGCACCCGGGCCGTCGCGATCCGGTGGGCGCAGGCGTCCCTGTGTCCTGCAATGGAGCGCCTCATGAAGCACTCACATCCGTCCTGGTGGCTGCTGGCGGGTTTCGCCGCCTGCCTGACCGCCCAGGCCAGTCCCCAATCCTCGCCGCCCGCGGCGACGCCTCCCCAGACCGAAGCCACCGCCGCCGACAGCAAGGTCGCCATCGACCCGAAGACCGGCAAGCTGCGTCCACTGACGCAGGAAGAACGCCGGCAACTCAGCGAACAGTCCCGCGGCGCCGCCAAGGCGCGTCGCGCCGAGCCGCTCGGCGCGGGCAAGAAGGGGTTCGTGGCGCCCGCCACCGAGACCGAGGCCCAGGCCGGCCAGCGCCGGCTGCCCGCCGGCGGCCTGGTCCAGCCGGTGCCGGAAAGCAGCATGACCGACCTGATGATCGTCCGCGGCGCGGATGGCCAGTTGCGCATGGGCCATGCCGATGACGCGTCGAAGCTGCAGCAGGCGAAGGAGGCCAGCGATGAATAGGATGATCCCGTTGCGTGCAACCCTGCTGGCGGCGCTGGTCTGCGCCTTGCCGGCCACCGCCGCCGATCTGGTCCTGGTCAGCGGCGACGCCGGCACCGGACTGGGCCTGGACGATCCGACCCCGAAGGCGCCGGAAGGACTCAATCCCGGCACCACCCTGGGAGCACAGCGCACCCTCGCCTACCAGTTCGCGATGGATCTGTGGGGTTCGGTCCTGCAGAGCGACGTCACCATCTATGTCGGCGCGAGTTTCCAGCCGCTGGCCTGCACGCCCACCAGCGCAACACTGGGATCGGCCGGCACCACCTTCGTGTTCTCCGACTTCGCGCCCGGCGTGGTGCCCAACACCTGGTACTCCTCGGCGCTGGCGGACTCGCTGGCCGGCAGCGATCTCAATCCCGGCTTCATCGACATCAACTCGCGCTTCAACGGCGACATCGGCGTCAATCCCAACTGCCTGACCGGCCAGGACTGGTACTACGGACTGGACGGCAACACGCCGGCCGGCAAGATCAATTTCCTCAATGTGGTCATGCACGAGATCGGCCATGGCTTGGGCTTCCAGGGCTTCACCAACTCGGCCGGCAACTTCCTCAGCGGGCGGCAGGACATCTATTCGACCTTCGCCTACGACAACACGCTGGCGGCGACCTTTCCGCAACTGACCGCCACGCAACGCGCCACCGCGCTGCGCAACACCGGGCGACTGGTGTGGACAGGCGGCAACGTCAACGGCCAGGCCGCGCTGGTGCTGGACAACCGCAGCGTGCTGAAGGTCACCGCGCCGGCGGTGATTGCCGGCAGTTACGACGTCGGTTTCGCCAACTTCGGACCGGTGCCGACCACCGCCAACTTCGCCGGCACCGTGGTCGCGGCGCTGGACGGCGGCGTCAGCACCACCGACGGCTGCGAGCCGATCGGCAATGCCGCCGCCGTGGCAGGCAACATCGCACTGGTGGATCGCGGCAACTGCAACTTCGTGATCAAGGCCGCCAACGTGCAGGCGGCCGGTGCCACCGGCATGCTGGTCGCCAACAACGTGGCCGGGCAGCCGGCGATGGGCGGCAGTGACCCCGCGATCACCATTCCCAGCCTGGGCGTCTCGCAGGCCGATGGTGCGCTGATTCGCGCCAACCTGCCGGCGAGCGTCGGTTTCGGCGTGGATACCTCACTGCTGCAGGGCGCCGACAACAGCGGGCGGGTACGGCTGTACGCGCCGAATCCGTACGAAAGCGGATCGTCGTTCTCGCACTACGACACCGCGCTGGTGCCCAACGCGCTGATGGAACCGGCCATCACCTCCACCCTGCGCGGCGAGGTGAACCTGGATCTGACCCCGGCGCTGTTCCAGGACATCGGCTGGCAACTCAATCCCGGCAATGCGCGCATCGGCAACTGCACCACCAATGTCGACGTGGTCGGCAGTGGTGGCCTGATCCCGGGCGCGAACGTGCAGGCCTGGAGCAACCTGTGCCTGCGCACCAGCGGCAGCAAGGACGTCTACCAGGGCTGCATGGATGCGTACAAGACGCGCTCGCTGGCCAGCGGCCTGCTGGTCGGCAACCAGGGCGGCAAGGTGATGGCCTGCGCGGCCAAGATCATCAAGTAAAAACAAGCGGATAGACAGGCCCGGAACGGCGCCGCGAGGCGCCGTTCCGATATCCGCGCCAGCCTGCGCGCATCGGTCGCAGGCCGGCTGGAATCCGGGGGCGTATGATCGCGGCATCCCCCAGGAGCGAGCGATGGCTTATCCCTATACGCGTCCGCGCCGCATGCGCCGCGACGATTTCTCCCGCCGGTTGATGCGCGAGCACGTGCTCACCGCCAATGATCTGATCTACCCGGTCTTCGTCCACGAATTGAAGGGCCGCGAAGCTGTGCCGTCGATGCCGGGCGTGGATCGCCTGTCGATCGACGAACTGCTGAAGGTCGCCGAGCAGGCCGCCGAACTGCGCCTCCCCGTGCTGGCGCTGTTCCCGGTGACCGCGCCGGAAGCCAAGTCGCTGGACGCCGAGGCGGCCTGGGACGATGACGGGCTGGCCCAGCGCGCGGTGCGCGCGATCAAGCAGCGTTTCCCGGAACTGGGCGTGATGACCGACGTGGCGCTGGATCCGTTCACCACCCATGGCCAGGACGGCATCATCGATGACAGCGGTTACGTGATGAACGACATCACCGTCGAGGCGCTGGTCAAGCAGGCGCTGTCGCATGCGCGCGCCGGCGTGGACATCGTCGCCCCCAGCGACATGATGGACGGACGCATCGGCGCCATCCGCGGCGCACTGGAAGAGGAAGGCCACATCCACACCCGCATCATGGCCTACTCGGCCAAGTACGCCTCCGCGTTCTACGGCCCGTTCCGCGACGCGGTCGGCAGCGCCGGCAACCTGGGCAAGGGCAACAAGTTCACCTACCAGATGGATCCCGCCAACACCAACGAGGCGCTGCACGAAGTGGCGCTGGATCTGGAGGAAGGCGCGGACATGGTCATGGTCAAGCCGGGCATGCCCTACCTGGACGTGGTGCGGCGGGTGAAGGACGAATTCGGCGTGCCGACCTTCGCCTACCAGGTCAGCGGCGAGTACGCGATGCTGAAGGCCGCCTACGCCAACGGCTGGCTCGACGAACGCGCCTGCACGCTGGAAGCACTGACCGCGTTCAAGCGCGCCGGCGCCGACGGCATCCTGACGTATTTCGCGCTGGATGCCGCGCGCTGGATGCGTGGGGGTTGATTCGGGATTCGGGAAAGGTTCGCCTTTGCCTCCCCCTTTGTAAAAGGGGGATTGAGGGGGATTTGCTTTTCGCGCCAAAAGCAAATCCCCCGTCATCTGCGTTCGCAGATGCCCGCCCCCTTTTTCAAAGGGGGCTTAAGTGGAAAACCTTCCTGTTCGGAAACTGCGTTTTGCCTCTCCCTTGATCCGCCATCCGGCTGTCGAGAAGCCGCTGCAGAGGGGGCTTTCATGACTCACCCCTGCAAACACCCCGCCTTGCCGCGCCGCGTCGGCGCCAGCGTGCGATAGATATCCAGTTTGCCCGCCGTCGGCGCGCGCGCGGCGCCGCTCACCAGCATTTCGCTGGGCCGTGAGGGATCCACCACCGGTCCCAGCGTGGTGCCTTCGGCCGAATTGAACGACAGCGACCACGGGGCGATGCCGGAATAGGCCTGGCCATCGCATTCGGCGACGAACAACTGGATCGGCTGCTCGCCGGCCTTGTCCGAACGCGCGAACACCAGCGCCTTGCCGCCATCGAGCCAGGCCGCGTCGAATTCATCCACCGCGCTGTTGATCCCCGGCACCGGTTGCGGATCGACGAAGGCCTTGCCGTTCCAGCGCGCGACGAACAGGTCATGGCGCCCGGCGCCACCGAACCCGTTGCTGGCGAACAGCAACCGGCGGCCGTCGGCGCTGGGCGTGGGCGCCCATTCGTTGCCGGCGCTGTTGACGCCCGGCCCCAGGTTTTCCGGTTCGCCGAAGCCGCCGTCCGCCTTCACCGCGGCGCGATAGAGATCGTCTCCGCCGTGGCCACCGGGACGGTTGGAGAAGAAGTACAGCCAGCCGCCGTCGGCGCTCAGCAGCGGGTCGAAGTCGTTGGCGGCGGAATTGATCGGCAGCGGCTCCGGATCGGTCCAGCGCTTGTCACGCAGGTGCGCCTGCCACAGGTCCCAGCCGCCCGCGCCGCCGCTCCGGTCGGTGCTGCCCCAGACGATCCGCTGTCCGTCCGGACTCACGCTGCCACGCACTTCGGTGGCCGGCGTGGACACCACGCCCATGCCCTCGATGCCGAACTCGGCCAACTGCCCGGCCGCGGCGGCTGAGAGTAGACTGCCGATCAGGACGGCAGCCGCCCGTGTTGGTTTCATGGTGTCGCTCCGTGCCGGTTCCCTCACCCACGGGATATATACCAAGTCATGTCCACCGTTCGTTATGCCGTTTTCGGCCATCCGGTCTCCCACTCGCTCTCGCCCCGCATCCATGCCGCGTTCGCGCGCCAGACCGGCGTATCGCTGGCCTACACCGCCATCGACGCGGCGCCGCACGAATTCGTCGGCGCGCTGGATCGGTTCGCCGGCGAGGGCGGCAAGGGCGCCAACGTCACCCTACCGCTGAAGGAAGCCGCGTTCGCGATCTGCGCGCGCACCAGCGAGCGCGCGCGGCGCGCCGGCGCGGTGAACACGCTGAGCTGGAACGACGGCCAGTGGCACGGTGACAACACCGACGGCGCGGGCCTGGTGCGCGACCTGACCGGTCGCAACGGACTGGACCTGCGCGGTCGCCGCGCCCTGATGCTGGGTGCCGGCGGAGCCGCGCGCGGGGTCGCCCCGGCGTTGCTGGATGCCGGCGTCTCGGAACTGATCGTGGTCAACCGCACGCCCGAGCGCGCCGATGCCCTGATCGATGCGATGGGTGAGCCGGAGCGCGCGCTGTCACGCTATTGGCAGGACCTGGGCGATATCGGTGACTTCGGCCTGATCGTCAATGCCACCTCGGCGGCGCGCGGCGGCGGCGAGGATTTCGATTTGCCGTTCACCCTCACCACGCCGCGCACGCTCGCGGTGGATCTGAACTACGGCGAAGCCGCCATCCCGTTCCTGGCCTGGGCCAGGGCGGCCGGCTGTCGCGACGCGGTCGATGGTCTGGGCATGCTGGTCGAACAGGCTGCCGAGGCCTTCGAAGCCTGGCATGGCGCGCGCCCCGACAGCGATGCCGTGTATGCCGCGCTGCGCGGCAAGGACGCGCTGCTGGTCACAGCCGACTGAAGCCGAATCACGGAGACGCCGATGGAACCGTTCCTGATCCAGCTTCTGACCGTGGTCGGCTACCAGTTGCCGGAACTGCTGGCCTGCGGTGCCGCGCTGGCCCTGTTGTGGATGTGGGCGCAGCCCGCGCCCGGCCGGACGCTGGCCTTGTGGGGAACCGGCCTGCTGCTGGGTTCGGCCGTGCTGCGGCTGCTGGCGAGCGTGTTCCAGGCCTGGAACATCCACCACATGCCGGAAGGTGGCTACGAGAGCATGCAGGGCCTCTTCATGGTGATTTCGGCGCTGACCATGCTGTTCGGCCTGGTATCGTCGGTCGGCCTGGTGCTGCTGGCCTGGGGTGCCGCCAAGGCGATGCGCGCTCCGCGCTGAGCGAACACGGTTCGGTGGAACCCGACGGTAGGAGCGGCCTCCGGCCGCGAGCTTTTTGAACGTCCCGTAATCCGTGCGCAAAAGCTCGCGCCGGGGACGGCGCTCCTACTGGTTCGGTCGTGTGGTGACGCTGCTTTGGTGGTCCGATGGGGCGCGGAGCGACGGGCTACAGCAATCCGTCGCGCTTGACCGCCAGGTAGCGCTCCACCAGCGCCGCCGGCAGATCCGCGCAGGTCACGTCCAGCACCATCACGTGGTGTCGCCGCAGGGCGTCGTGCGCGATCGCGCGCTGCTCCAGGTAACGGGCAATCGCGCCGGCGTGGACGGCGCCGGGCAGATCCTTCACCGGCGCGGCCAGCGCCTCGTCCAGTTCGCGTTCGCGCAGGCTCGCCACACACACCAGATGGCGCTTCTGCAGCAGCCGCACCGCGGCCAGCAGATCCTCGATGTCCTCGTCGCGCACGTTGGTCACCAGCATCACCAGCGAACGACGCCGCTGGCGCAACGACAGCTCGGTGGCCGCGGCCAGGTAATCGGTGGCGACCGGCTGCGGCTGCAGGTCATAGCTGGCCCGCAGCAGGGTATCGATCGCGCCCATGCCGCGCTGCGGCGCGACCCAGCGGCGCTCGCCACCGCTGGCGCCCAGGCCGACCGCGTCGCCCTGGCGCAGCGCCAGGTAGGACACCACCAGGGTGGCGTTGAGCGCGTGGTCGAAATGCGACAGGCCGCCTTCGCGCGCCATCATCCGGCGGCCGGTGTCCATCAGCATCACCAGTTGCTGGTTCTTCTCGTCCTGGTATTCGCGCGAGATCAACTTGCGCGCGCGCGCGGTCGCCTTCCAGTCGATCTGGCGCAGGCTGTCGCCCACCCGGTACTCGCGCATCTGGTTGAAGTCGGTGCCCTCGCCGCGCCGGCGCTTCAGGTGCGCGCCGACCAGCCGCGAAGCCTGTTCGGCACTGAACAACGCGAACCGGGTCAGCGGCGCGAAGTCCGGATACACGCGCACGGTGCGCGACTCGCCAATCCGGCGCGATTGCCACCACAGGCGCAGCGGCGAGTGCAGGCGGATCTGCGTGCCTTCGAAAACCGCGTCGCCGCGTTCGGTCGGGCTCAATCGATAGTGGAAGGACGTGGACTGGCCACGGCGCAGCCGCAACCGCTGCGGCAGGCCCTGCATGGTCCAGTGGCCGGGATGCAGATCGAACACGTCCACGCGCTGCCGCGACGCCGCTTCCAGGCGCACCGACACCTCGCGCGCGATCCCCAGTGGCCACGCATCCGGCATCTCCCGCTCAACCACCGGCGATGGCCGGCGCCGCAGCCACAGCGCGTCGATCGCCGCCAGCAGGATCACCGCCGCGCCCGCGCCCAGCCAGGCCACCCGAGGCATGCCGGCGAACAGCGCGGCCAGGCCGGACAGGCCCCACAGCACCAGGCAGGCGATCAGTGGCCAGGCGGGTCTCATTTGCGCGGTGCTTCCACCTTGGCCAGCAGGGCGCGCAGCACGTCGTCCGGCGACTGGCCCTCGATCTGCAGTTCCGGCGCCAGCGCGATGCGGTGGCGCAGCGCGGGCGTGGCGATGTCGCGCACGTCGTCGGGCGTGACGAAATCGCGTCCCTGCAGCACCGCCTGCGCGCGCGCGGCGCGCACCAGCGCGATGCTGCCGCGCGGGCCGGCGCCCAGCGAAATGCCGGGCCATTTGCGGGTGGCGGCGACAATGCGCACCGCGTAATCGATCACCTGCTCGTCCACCGTCACCGCGGCGGTGCCTCGCTGCATGGCGAGGATGTCGGCCGCACCAAGCACGCGTCGCACCTGCGACAGATCGAAGTCGCCGGCGGTGCGGCCGGTGGTGATCGCGTCGACCATCCGCTTTTCGTCGTCCAGCGCCGGATAGTCGATCAGGATCTTCAGCAGGAAACGATCCAGCTGCGCTTCCGGCAGCGGATAGGTGCCTTCCTGCTCGACCGGGTTCTGGGTGGCGAGGGTCATGAACGGCGGCGCCAGTTCGAAGGACTTGCCCTCGATGGTCACCTGCCCTTCCTGCATCACTTCCAGCAGCGCGGACTGGGTCTTGGCCGGCGCGCGGTTGATTTCGTCGGCCAGCAGCAGGTGGGTGAACACCGGGCCGCGCCGGATCTTGAAGCTCTCGGTCTTGGGGTCGTAGACGGCGTGTCCGCTGACGTCGCTGGGCATCAGGTCGGGAGTGAACTGCACGCGCGCGTAGGTCAGTTCCAGCGCCTGTGCCAGCGCGCGCACCAGCAAGGTCTTGCCCAGCCCGGGCACGCCCTCGATCAGCACGTGGCCGCCGGCCAGCAGCGCGATCAGGATCTGGTCCAGCACTTCGGCCTGGCCGATGAACGCCTTGGACACTTCCTCGCGCACCTGGGCGGCGCGTTCGGCCAGGATTTCGCCGGTCATTGCGCCGTCGATTGCGGCGGTGGAATCGTTCATAGTCGGTTTCTCAGCTGGATCAGGGTGGAAATGCGGTCTCGGAAGCCGGCCTTGTCCTGCGTGGACGGCGTCTGCAGGGCGTTGCGCACGGTCTCGACCGGGATGTCCAGGCGTTCGGCCACCGCCTGGATCTGGGCCTCGCCGGCGAGCGCGGCGGCCACCGGATCCCGGCGGCGCAAACGGCTCAGGAAGGCCTGGCGGGCGGCGATGTAGAGCAGCACGCCGCGTCCGTAACGGAACAGGTGATCGCCGCTGGCGCGCACGTGTTCCAGCAGCGAACGGCGATCCATCGGCGGTGCCGGAAGCGGCGGGCCGAAGCGCTGCATCCGCGACCACAACCACGCCAGCAGCGCGACCAGCAGCGGCAGCCAGACCATCCAGCCGCGGAACAGGATCGTGCGCAGCAGCGACGGCATGTCCGCGGCGTAGACCAGGTGCATGGTGCCGGCGCCGTAGTTGGGCGCCAGCACCTGTCTCGCCAGCGCCTGGTGCGGCGGATCGCGCAAGCCGCCCTGGGGCGCCTTCAGCGGGTCCCCGAACGGATTGCCGGCACCGCCCTGGTTGGTCAGGAAATCGAAGTCCGCCAGCACGTCGACGTGGCCGTCGCCATGGGCCAGGCGGGCGTAGACGTAGCCGGCATCCAGGTCGCCCCAGGCCAGTTCCGGTTCCACGTCGTGCAGGCGGAAACGCCGGCCGCGGCAGAATTCGACATGCGCGCGCTGGCCTTCCACCTGCAGGTCGGCGCAGCTGCTGTCGTCGGTGCTCTCCACGCCCAGCCACTGCAACAGCAGCGGATCCGGGCTGCCGTCCCAGATTCGCTGGGGCGGCGTGCGCACCAGCAGGTGGCCACCGCCTTCCACCCAGTCCAGCAGCCGTTCGGCCTGCACCGCGTCCAGGCCACTGGCTTCGTTGAACAGCAGCACGGTATCGCGCGGTCCCGGCGGATGCGCGTCCAGTGCGAGCCGCTGCCGCGACTGCGCCTTTACTCCATCGGCCTCCAGCGCCTTGCGCAGCGCGTAGAGCGGGTTGTACGCCGCCTCGCCGTTGGGCGGCAGGTACAGGGTCTGGTCGACCCGGTGGTAGTTGCGCGTGAACCAGTACACGCCGGCCGCGATCAGCAAACCACCCAGCAGGGTCAGGGCGACGATGAGGGCCACCTTTCCGGGTCGCTTCATGCCAGCCACCCGCCGCGCGCCTGCATCTGTCCCAGCAGGGATTCGAACTCCGCCTCCTCCGGCAGCCGCTGCGCATAGGCCGCGTACTGCCAGACCCGGACGATGCGGGCGAACAGCTGCCGATCCTCCACCTGCGCCATCCGCCGCGACAGCCGCAGGCATTCAGCCTCGGTGGCGCCCGGCGGCAATTCCACCTGCGCGCGGCGGCCCATCGCCTGCACGCCGGCCCGGTACAGCAGCGCCAACGCGTCGCGCGCGCGCCCTTCGCGCCACAGGCGACGGGCGACGCTCGCCACGTCATCGGGCAGCGCTTCGGGAATCCGTACCGGTTCGCTGGCAACGTCGGCATCGAACACCGGCGCACGTCCGCCCGCCCCGCGCATCCACGGCAACCAGTAGCGCGCGATCGCCAGCAGGATCAGCACCAGCAGGCCGAGCAGGATCCGCAAGCCCCATTCGGCGAGGAAGGCGAACAACGCCGCCACGCCCTGTAGCCAACCCATCTGCGGACGCCGGGAGGGTGTCTCGGGCTCGGCCTTGTCGATCCGCTCCCACTGCTTCTGCACCACGCTGCGGTTGAGCGACGGATCCCGGTAGGCCTGCGTGCTGGCGCGACGGAAACCGCCATCGTCAACCCGCTGATCGCCGAAGACTTCCGGCAGGGTCGGCGGCTTCGGCGCGTCATCGGCACCATCGGACACCACGTGCGCGTCGGAATCCTCGGCCGCTGGAACCTCCGGGTCCTCGCTCTGCGCCCGCGCCATTCCCGGCACCAGGCCCCCCATCAGCACCAGCGCGACAACCAGCGCCGACGCGCCGCGGGCAAGCCGGCCGCGCAACTTGCGGAACACGATCTCCACGTCCCACGCCTCGAGCTGGGTACGGCGGTTGAGGTACAGGCCGAAGCCGGCGCCGACGAAGAACGGTTCCACCACCGACATCGCCATCCAGGCCAGCGCGTTGAGGCCGATCCTCACCCAAGCCGGCGACTGCTCGACGATCAGCGTCCAGGTGGTGCGCAGGGTTTCCGGCAGCAGCTCCAGCGGCGTGAACATCAGGATGCCGGCGATGCCGCCCAGGAACAGCGCGCCTTCGAAGTGCAGGCAGACCAGGGTCAGCAGCGCGGCGTTTCCGTAGATCGCTCCCCCCAGCACGCGACGGCGTTCGCGCAGGCGCTGGCCCTGCACGCCTTCCAGCAGGTCCACCGGCAGGTACAGTGAACGCACCGGGCTCAGGCGCCGCCAGGTCAGGTAGTGCAGCATCGGCTTCCAGCCCCAGTTCGCCTGCGCGCGCACGGTCTCGCGTACGCCGGGCACCGCGCCGAACACCGCGCGCGAGGCGACGTACATCGGAATGCGGTCGAACACCGGCTTGAGCCACCACATCAGGAATCCGGCCAGGCCGATCAGGTCGAGCGCCCAGCCGGCCGCGTTGAGCAGCACGAACACCGGCAGCGTCACCAGCAGCCAGGGCTTCCAGATCGCGGCCGCGTGCCGGCGCACCAGCGCCATGCCCAGTTCCATCGCCTCCCAGGACGAACGCGCGCGCAGCTGGACGGTGAGCTGTTCAAGCCTCATCGGGGGTTCCCCGGCCGCCGCGCCACAGCCACAACAGCACCAGCGTCCACAGCGTCGCCGAGACGCCGTATTTCACCGGGGCGGGAATCGACTGGATCGAGGACCAGAACGCTTCGATGAAGGCGGCGACAAAGAACATCAACGCCGCGCCCAGGCAAATCCGCGCACCCTTCCAGCCGGCCTCGACCAGCGCGTCCACCCGCCGCCGCCGCCCGGGCGCGAGCAGGTTGTAGCCCAGCCGCAGGCCGGCGCCGCCGGTGATGACGATCGCGGTCAGCTCGAACGGCGCGTGCCCGGCGACGAAGCGCCACAGCGGATCGGCCGAACCGATCTGCTGGAGGTGGCCGAACGAGGCGCCGATGTCCACGCCGTTGAAGATCAGCACGTAGATCGGTCCCAGGCAGCCCAGCAGCCCGCTGGCGAACACGCGCAGGCCGATGCTGGTGTTGTTCATGATGTACACGCCGAACATGTACCAGTCGCTGCCCGAGTCGCGGCCAAGCCGGTGGCGCGGGTCGTTGGGATCGAACATCCGCTCCATCGAGGCGATTTCCTCCGGCGCCTTGATCCCGTGGATCAGCTCCGGCTGGTACTGCAGCAGCACGAACAGCACGATCATCGGCAACGCGAACAGCGCCGCGGCAACCCACATGCAGGCCGCCTCGCTGCGCACCAGCCGCGGGAAGTCGGCCAGCACGAACACCAGCGCGCGCCGCCAGCGCGGCGGCGGCGTGCGGTACAGCAGGTTGTGACCACGCTGCATCAGCTGCTGCAGGCGATCGGTGATCTGCGGGCTGTAGCCGCGCTTGCGCGCCAGCGCCAGCTGCTCGCAGATGCGGCGATAGCGGGCCGGCACGTCCTCGTCGGCCAGTTCGGCGCGGTTGCGCGCATCGCGCGCCTGGCGCGGCTCGCCACGCAGATCCAGCCAGTGTTCGAAGGCCAGCCATTCGCGCTGGTAGCGGGCGACGAACTGCTCCTGCCTCATCGACGCCCCACCAGCCAGTTGGCCATGCCGTACAGGCGCAATACGCCGGCCTGTCCCTGCGCCTGGGTCAACGGCGCGACGATGTCGGCCAGCTCGGCCTGGCGTGCCGGCGTCAGCAATGGCGCGCGTTCGCCGAAGGCGACGATCGCGGCCTGTTCGTCGGGCTGCAGCCCGGGCGGCACCGCCACCACCACGTCGGCCGGTGCCGGCACGGCGTCGCGCGAATGATCCACGTGGACCACGACGGTCCTCGCCACCATGTCGCCAAGCCGGCGGCCATGCGGATCGGCCAGGCTGCTGATCAGCCCGGCCATGTAGCCGAACGGCAACATGTCGACCGTGCGCAGCAGGTTGCGGGTGATCGCCGCGAGCCAACCCAGCGGCGCGCCGTCGGCCGACACCACCCGCAGGCCCATCGCGCGCTTGCCGACGGTCTGCCCGTTCCAGAACGCCTCCAGGGCGATCGGGTAGATCCAGTAGACGATGAACATCAGCACCATCGACAGGCCCTGGCCCATCTTGCCCATCAAGCCGAGCACGGTGCCGACCACGAACAGGATGCCCACCCGCACCGCCAGATCGATCGACCAGGCCACCGCGCGCGGCACCGGGCCGGAAGCCGGCAGATGCAGGGCGACGCCCTCGGGCGTGATCACCTCACGGTAGGTGTCCAGTTTCAATGCGTCACCCGATGCCGGCCCGCGTGCGGGTGCTGGCGGTGCGCCGTCCTGGCGATATCTGCGTGCTGCGCGCCATGCGCGATCCGATCCCCTGTTCCATCCGTTGCGACTTTAGCCGCCACGGCGGCGCTTGCCCAGTCCGCGCAAGGCTACACTGCCGCCATGTCATCGCTGTTTCCCTGCCGCGCCGGATGCGCCGCCTGCTGCACCGCGCCGTCCATCGCCTCGCCGATCCCCGGCATGCCCGCCGGCAAACCGGCGGGCGTGGCCTGCGTGCAACTGGACGAGGCGCTGCGCTGCCGGCTGTTCGGCCAGCCCGAACGCCCCCGGTTCTGCGCCACCCTCAAGCCGGGACCGGAAATGTGCGGGCGCAGCCGCCAGGAGGCCATGGCCTACCTGGACGCGCTGGAGCAGGCCACCCGGCCCTGACGCCTGGCGCTGCAGCTCAACTGACAGTCGGCTTTTCCTTCTTGCCGGCGAACACGCGCCGGATGCCCGCACCGACCGCGACCAAACCGATCAGCAGCAGCTTCCAGAACTTGGCGAACACCAGGCCGATCTTGGCGAACAGGCCGGCCTTCGCCGCGAGTCCGCCACCGACCAGCGCCGCCAGGCCGTAACTGGCGACCTTGTCGGTGGATGCGTCGAAGTCGGCGTAGCGGGCGCCAGCGTCGAACTCGGTCATCGGCAGCAGTTCCTGCATGCCTTTCTGTACCTGCGCCAGTTCAGTCATGTCGGCCACCGCGTTGAGGCTGAGATAGCCATGCCGCCCGAGTACGCGGATGTCGTAGTTCAACGTATGTTCGGCGCTGCCGTTGAAGGACAGTTCCTTGGCCCAATAGAGCTTCTTGGCCGAACCGTCATAGCGCGGCGGCACCGCCCAGCCGACCAGATCCACGGTGCCGTAACCGGCCTCCTTGCGCGCGCCGTTCTCCTCGCGCATGGACTGCTTCATTTCGGTCAGCATCTCGGCGTAGTCGATCTTGGCCGCGTCCTCGTCGGAGACATAACCCTCGTCCGAGTAGGTGACCACGACGGCCCAACTGTCGTCGGCCAGCAGATCCGGCTTGCGCGGCACGATCAGGCCCAGCACCGATTCATCGGGCGGATTGCCCCACAGATCCTCCAGCACGCGGCGGGCCTCGGCCTGCTCCAGGTAGCGGAAGTCCGGCGTCAGCTGGAAGCGCGCGTGTGCCTTTGGCACGGTGATGCCGCCCTCCTTGAACTGCAATCCCGCGACGAACTGTTCAGCGCTCGGGCCGGCGTCTTCCCCGTCTTCCTGCGCCATTGCCGGCGTTCCCCACGCCAGTGCCACGGCGGCCAGCAGGCCACCGAACCATGGTTTCAGCATTTTCTTCCCCGTTGATGGACAGATCCCTGTCCCGCGCCAGTGTTGCCGGAGCGCCGGCGGCAGGCAAGCCTCCGGCCATTGGCAAAGGATTCGGCGGGTTCCAGGCAAGCCGGAACGCAATCCCGGCAACCGGCGGTTTCCGGCCGGACCGTGGAAACCGGAAGACGTCAGTCCTTCGCGGCTTGCAGGTACTGGTCCTTCAGGCGCACGTAGTGGGCGGCCGAGTAGTGCAGGCTCTCGATTTCCTTGTCGCTGAGCCGGCGGGCGAAACGTGCCGGATTGCCCAGCCACAGTTCGGCCTCGCCGATGACCTTGCCGGGACCGACCACCGCGCCGGCGCCGACGAAGCCGTATTTCTTCACCGTGGCGCCGTCCAGGATGCACGCGCCCATGCCGATCAGGCACAGATCCTCGATGGTGCAGGCGTGGATGATGGTGCCGTGACCCACCGTGACATCGGCGCCGATCAGGGTCGGATGGCCGGCCCGGTTGTACGGGCTGTGGTGGCTGACATGGATGATGGTGCCGTCCTGCACGTTGGTGCGGGCACCGATGCGGATGTGGTTGACGTCGCCCCGGATCACCGTGCCCGGCCACACCGAGACGTCCTCCGCCAGTTCGACGTCACCGATGACGGTCGCCGCCGGGTCCACGTAGACGCGCGGGCCGAGGGCGGGAAAACGGTCAAGATAGGGGCGGATAGCGGTCATGTCGCCATTGTAGCGACCATACGCACGCGTCCGGGCCTACACTCCGGTGCATGGACACTCCCGCCGACACGCCCGCGACCGAACTCCCCTCCACCCTCGACCGCCTGCGCGTGGCCTGGCAGGCACGACGACCCGACCTGGCCCAACGGCAGGCGGATCTGCAGCGCCTGCGCGACGCGCTCAAGCGCCGGCTGGACGAGATGGCCCGCACCATCGCCGCCGATTTCGGCCACCGTTCGCTGCACGAGAGCCGCATCGCCGACGGGATGACCGTGCTCAACGAGATCGATCACCTGCTCAAGCACCTGCGCCGCTGGATGCAGCCGCGCCGGGTCGGGGTGGGCTGGCGGTTCTGGCCCGCCAGCGCGGAGATCCGGCCCGAACCGGTCGGCGTGGTGGGCGTCATCGCGCCATGGAACTACCCGGTCAACCTGGCCCTGATCCCGCTGGCCACCGCCATCGCCGCCGGCAACCACGTCTACCTGAAACCCTCCGAACACACCCCGCGCACCACCGCGTTCCTGCGCGAACTGCTGGCCGAGGTCTTTCCCGCCGATCGGGTGGCGGTCGCCAGCGGCGGTCCCGAGATCGCCTCGGCCTTCGCCGGCCTGCCCTTCGACCATCTGGTGTTCACCGGTTCCACCGCGGTGGGCCGCAAGGTGATGGCCGCCGCCGCGCCGCAGCTGACCCCGCTGACCCTGGAACTGGGCGGCAAGTCGCCGGCCATCGTCTGCGACGACTATCCGCTGGAGCAGGCCGCGGCGCGGCTGGCGACCGGCAAATGGTTCAACGGCGGCCAGACCTGCATCGCCCCGGACTACGTGCTGGTCGCGGCGCACCGCCGCGATGCGCTGGTGGAAGCGCTGCGCAAACAGGTGAAGGCGCGCTACGGCGATCTGCAGAATCCGGGCGACTACACCCGCATCATCAACGACGGCCAGTTCGCGCGGCTGCGTGGCTATCTGGACGACGCGCAGACACGTGGCCTGACGGTGATTCCGCTGGCCGGCGCCGAGGATGCCCGGGAGCGGTTGTTCCCACCGACCCTGGTGCTGGATCCGGGCGATGACGCCAAGGTGATGCAGGATGAGATCTTCGGCCCGATCCTGCCGATCCGTTCGGTCGATTCGCTCGACGAGGCCATCGCCTACGTCAACGCGCACGATCGCCCATTGGCGCTGTATCCCTTCAGCAACGACCGTTCCCGGATCGAGAAGATCCTGAAGAACACCCTGGCCGGCGGCGTCACCGTCAACGACACCGTGCTGCATTTCGGCATCAACGATCTGCCGTTCGGCGGCATCGGTCCCAGCGGCATGGGCGCCTACCACGGCAAAGCCGGCTTCGACGCGTTCAGCAAGGCTCTGCCGATCCTCTGGCAAAGCCGCCGCGCCGGCAGCGACATGCTCAAGCCGCCCTACGCGAAGGTGGCGCGGTTCATCGACTTCATCGTCCGATAGCGCCGGCGAGCTCCCGGCCCCGCGTCGGCGATGCCGAAGCGGGCCGGAATCCGGTTCTCGTTCCGGCGAACGCCGGAATTCATTGACGGCAGAATGGGTCCCAGCTTGACCGACCTACCGGTCGTTGGAGGCCGCCGGGATGACGACGGCGCGATTGGCAGGCCCCCCGCAGGAAACGAGGGTGGCCGGGTCCGACCATGCAGATCGCGCAAGGTTGCCGCGACACCGATCAGCAACCAGGCGGTTGCCGAGAGCGGAGATTGGTTGGTCAATCTCCCTCGTCGAGCGGCAGCCGGGGCATGCGACGCTTCACCGGCGAGGATTGGATGATCGCCGTATTGGTCGCGGCATAAGGAAGAAACCGGTCGATCAGGGACTCAAGTTCCTCCACCCCTCGCACGAAAGCACGTGCGACGAAGCAGTCGTCCCCCGTCACACGCTCTGCTTCCACGACCTCCGGCGTCTCCTGCAGAAGGGTGGCAACGCGCGAGAGTTCGCCGGGCATCGGCCGCAGGCGCATGTGCACCGCCAGCGGCAGCCCCACGGCGCCAGGATTCAATCGAATCGTGTAGCCCTCGATGACGCCGCTCTCCTCGAGTCTCCTGACGCGCTCGGCCGCGGCGGGCGGAGAAAGACCGACCTTGTCGGCGAGTTCCTTCATCGATAGCCGCGCATTCTCCGACAGCAGTTCCAGCAACCGTCGATCAAGCGTGTCGAGGGGTCGAACAATGCGTCGGCTCATGGCTTCTTCTTTTTTTAGGAAAAACGGTCATATTTCAATCCAAAGCGTCATAAAAATGCGCTTTCAGCCTTATTTTGTCCATGTAAAACGAGAATATCGCCTTCTATCATGATCATATGGAAGCGATACCCCAGCCTGCGCGCCGCGCCCTTGATGCCTTGCCGCCCCACCTCTGGTTCGGCGTCAGCGCCGTGTTCCACTATCTCGGCCCCTCCTTTGCCGTGCTTCTCTTTCCGGCCGTGGGTGTGCTGGGGGTAGCGTGGTTGCGGATCGCGACGGCGGCTTTCGTCTTCGCTCCGATCACCCGACCGTGGCAAACGCTCGGTCGGGCGGACAGGTCCGGCCGCTGGTTGATCGCGGCAATGGGCGTTTGCCTGGCCCTGATGAACTGCGCCTTCTATCTTGCTCTCGACCGCCTGCCGATCAGCCTTGTCGCCGCCATCGAGTTTGTCGGCACCATCAGCATTGCCGTCCATGGCTTGCGCACGAAACGGAACCTTGCCGCCCTTGCGCTCGCTGTCGTTGGCGTCTTCGCTCTAATCGATGTCACCTGGTCGAGTGATCCCGTCGGCCTGTTCTGGGCTTTTCTAAACGGTGCGCTGTTCGTCGCCTATATCCTGCTGGGTCATCGGATGGCCCGGACGGGTGCCGGCAATGGCATCCAGCAGCTGGGCGCCGCCATGGCGATCGCCCTGATCGTCGTCCTGCCGATTGGTTTCAAACAAGCCCTCGCCGCCTTCAGCGACCCTCTGCTCGTCATGGCCGGGATCGGCGTAGGTGTCTGCTCCTCGGTCATCCCCTATGTCTGCGACCAGCTCGCAATGGCGAAGCTCAAGCGTTCCACCTTCGCCCTCATGCTGGCGCTGCTGCCCGCCGTGGCTACGCTGGTTGGCGCGCTGGTCCTGGCTCAAATCCCCAACGGTCAAGACATGCTGGGCATCGCCTTGGTGATGCTGGGTGTCGCCCTCCACAAACAACCGAAGGACTGAACCATGTTTCCACCTCTGGAGCCCTTCGCGGAGGGCCTGCTTGATGTCGGAGACGGACATGCAATCCACTACTGCCAGTCCGGCAACCCGGAGGGCCAGCCGGCGCTGATCCTGCATGGCGGCCCCGGCGCGGGCTCTTCTCCCTATCATCGGCGGTTCTTCGACCCGGATATCTACCGCATCATCCAGTTCGATCAGAGGGGATGCGGCAAGTCCAGGCCGAACGCCAGCCTGGACGCCAACGATACCTGGAGCCTCGTCGCCGACATGGAGCGGCTGCGCCAGCGGCTGGGCATGGATCGGTGGTTGCTGTTCGGCGGATCCTGGGGCTCCACGCTGGCGCTCAGTTATGCCGGCAAGCATCGCGATCGTTGCGTCGCCCTCATCCTGCGCGGCATCTGGCTGAATCGCGAGGACGATATCGCCTGGGACTATGGCGGGCTACGCCGGTTCTGGCCGGAGGCATTCGCCGGGTTCGAAGAGTTCGTCCCCGAAGAGGAGCGAGGCGACCTGCTGGCTGCCTACCATCGACGCCTGTGCGACGACGATCCGGCCGTGCACATGCCGGCGGCCGTTTCATTCTGCCGCTGGGAAGCGGCCTGCGAACGCCTGTTGCCTTCCGGGGAGGAAATCCTCCCCGGACCGGAAACCCTGGCGCTTGCACGCATCGAAGCGCATTTCACGATCAACCGGGCTTTCACGGAACCGGAAGCGCTGATGGCGGCAGCGGAACGACTGGGTGATCTGCCGGGAGCGATCGTGCATGGACGCTACGACATGCTGTGCCCGGTGGATGGCGCGCTGGCCATCGCCCGAGCCTGGCCCGGAGCGCGTCTGACCATCGTGCCCGATGCGGGCCATTCCGCTTTCGAACCCGGCATCCAAGCGGCCTTGCTGGCCGAGACGGCGGCGCATGCCTTCCCACGGCATTGGGAGCGCGAGCGTGGCTCGCGATCCCTTCGGCCCAGCGGGGCCGCGCCGCCGTGATTCACCCGCGTGCAGCACCCATATACAGGTCCCGGCTTGACCGACCTGCCGGCCGTTGGAGACCGCCGGGATGACGACAAGGCCAGTTCATCGATATCGTCCTCCCGCCGTCATTCAGGCGACGGCGGAGAAAGCGGACCCCATGCATTTTCCCGCTGTCGAAAACCGCACCACTCGCGCGTCATAGTCAGGTCACCCCGCACAGGACCGCCCATGACCTCCCCGACGTCCCCCAAGGCCACCCGCCGCGAATGGATTGGCCTGGCCGCCATCGCCCTGCCCTGCATGGTCTACGCGATGGACCTGACCGTGCTCAACCTGGCCTTGCCGGCGATCAGCGCCGAACTCAACCCTTCCACTTCGCAACTGCTGTGGATCGTCGACATCTACGGGTTCCTGGTGGCCGGCTTCCTGATCACGATGGGAACGTTGGGTGATCGCATCGGCCGCCGCCGGCTGTTGCTGATCGGTGCGGCCGCGTTCGCCGCGGCCTCGATCATCGCCGCCTTCTCGCGCAGCGCGGAGATGCTGATCGCCATGCGCGCGCTGCTGGGCGTGGCCGGCGCCACCCTGGCGCCGTCGACGATGTCGCTGATCCGCAACATGTTCCATGACGAGCACGAGCGCCAGTTCGCGATCGGCGTGTGGATCGCCAGTTTCTCGGTCGGCGGCGCGATCGGTCCGCTGGTCGGCGGCCTGTTGCTGGAATGGTTCTGGTGGGGCGCGGCGTTCCTGGCCGCGGTGCCGGTGATGGTGCTGCTGTTGCTGCTGGGACCGAAGCTGCTGCCCGAATACCGCGATCCCGACGCCGGCCGGCTGGATCCGGCGAGCATGGCGCAATCGCTGTTCGCGGTGCTGGCGGTGGTGTACGGCCTCAAGCGGATCGCCGAGTACGGCGCCGATACGCGCGGTCTGCTGGTGCTGGCCGCCGGCCTGGTACTGGGCGTGCTGTTCGTGCGCCGACAGCGGCACCTGGACTATCCGTTCCTGGATGTCACCCTGTTCCGCCGTCCCGCCTTCAGCGCGGCGATCGTCGCCTACGCGCTGGCCGGCCTGTCGATGATGGGCGTGTACATCTTCATGACCCAGTACCTGCAACTGGTGCTGGGGCTGTCGCCGCTGGAAGCCGGTTTCGCCACCGTCCCGTGGTCGCTGTGCTTCACCGTGGGATCGCTGCTGGCGCCGAAGCTGGCGCGCCACTGGGGCGCGCGGCGGGTGATGGTGCGCGGCCTGCTGGTGGCGGCGGTCGGCTTCGGCATCACCGCGCTGGTGGTGCCGCCGCACGGGCTGTGGATCCTGATCGCTGGCATGCTGGCGATGAGCATCGGCATGGCGCCGGTGTTCACCGTGGGCAATGAACTGATCATCACCACCGCGCCGCCGGAACGCGCCGGCGCGGCGTCGGCATTGGCGGAAACCAGCGCCGAACTCAGCGGCGCGCTGGGCATCGCGCTGCTCGGCAGCGCCGGCATGGCGCTGTACCGCTTCTGGCTGGAGCCGGCATTGCCGGCGGATCTGGCCCACGCCGCCGCCGGCCATGCCCTGTCCACGCTGGGCGGCGCGATCGCCACCGCCGAAACGCTGCCGGCCGGCCAGGCCATCGCCATCGAAACGACCGCGCGCGCCGCGTTCACCGACGCCATGCGGCTGGTGGCGGTGTTCGGCGGAACGATGATGCTGTTGGCGGCGTGGATGGCCTCGCACCTGATGCGCGATGGCGAGGGCGAAGGCCATGTGGCGAGCGTGGCCAACGAGGCTTCCGGCGCATGAGGCATCCAAGGTGGCGCCTGCCGCGCGCACGCCGTCGCGGACACATCACTTACACTGACGCCTCTGTCTCTCTGGCGCCCGCGGGCGCCCACGACCACGGATGCACGGGATGAAGATCGCCAGCTGGAACGTCAATTCGCTCAATGTCCGCCAGCCGCATCTGGAGCAATGGCTGGGTGCGTTCTCGCCGGACGTGGTGGGCATCCAGGAAACCAAGCTGGAGGATCACCGTTTCCCCGACACCGTGCTGGCCGGGCTGGGCTACCGCAGCATCTTCGCCGGACAGAAGACCTACAACGGCGTGGCGATCCTGTCGCGGGTGCCGGCCACCGAGGTGCAGATCGGCGTCCCCGGTTTCGAGGACGAACAGAAGCGCGTGATCGCCGCGACCGTGGGCGATCTGCGCATCGTCAACCTGTACGTGGTCAACGGCCAGGACGTGGGCACCGACAAGTACGCCTACAAGCTGCGCTGGCTCGACGCGGTGCACGGCTGGCTTGCCGAGGAGCTGCAGCGGCATCCGAAGATGGTCGTGCTGGGCGATTTCAACATCGCCCCGGACGATCGCGACGTCTACGACCCCAAGGTCTGGGGCGACGCCCACATCCTGACCTCAGTCGCCGAGCGCGACGCGCTCCGCCGCCTGTACGCGCTCGGCCTGCACGACGCCTTCCGCATGCACAACGACGAAGCCGGCGTGTACAGCTGGTGGGACTACCGGATGGGCGGGCTGCGCCGCAACCTGGGCCTGCGCATCGATCTCACCCTGGTCTCGGACGCGTTGCGCGCGGAGGCCGCCGCCGCCGGCATCGATCGCGAGCCGCGCACCTGGGAACGCCCCAGCGACCACGCGCCGGCCTGGGTGCAACTGGCCGGCTGATCCGCACTCGTTTGAAGGAAATAAACAAAGGCCCGGCGTGCGCCGGGCCTTTGTGATGCCACGGACCTTGGGTGCGTCTCGAATCAGCGCACGCGGCCGCAGCGAAACCGGATCATCGTGGCGTCAGCGTGCGCGTCCCCGGGTGAACAGGTTGACGATCAGCAGCAACACCACTGCGCCGATGAAGGCGGTGACCAGGAATCCGATCCAGCCTCCTCCCAGGCCCAGCCCGAGCGCCGGCAGCAGCCATCCGCCCAGGAAACCACCGATGATGCCGACCACGATGTTGAGAATGATGCCCTGCGAACCATCACGCCTCATCACCAGGCTGGCCAGCCAGCCCGCGATACCACCGACGATCAGATAGATGAGAAAATTCATTCTGCCTGTCTCCTTCCGTTGTGGACTCCGGCCCCGAAGACCGGGGACGGTGCGATTAAGCGATTGCCGCCGTGAAACCACTGTTAAGCCGGATAGGGGGAATGGCATCCTTGCAGCGCGGTGATAACGCGGATCGCGCCGCGATGCACGCTGCCCCGCACCACCGGCCGACCATGACCGAGATTCCCTCCATCTTCCCATCCGCGACCACGCCGCCCGCCTGGCGGTTCGGGCGGTTCCAGGTCTGGCTGCGCGCGCATCCCCCCCGCATGCGCGGCGAACCGACCGCGCGGCAGGTGCTGGCCGAAGCACTGGCACAGCCGGCCGACGCCTTGCCGATCCGGCGCGACGCACGCGGCAAGCCCCATTTCGCGGCGCCCTTCGACGACCAGGCGATCAGCTGGAGCCACAGCGGCGAGGTGCTGCTGGTCGCGCTCGGGCCGGCACGCGACTTGGGCGTGGATGTCGAACGCCATCGCGAACGGCCGCGGATGATGGAGATCGCGCAGCGCTTCTTCCATCCCAGTGAGCTGGACTGGCTGCGCGCGCAGGATGACCCGGCGCGCGCCGGCGCGTTCGTGCGCCTGTGGTGCGCCAAGGAGGCGCTGCTGAAGGCACACGGCCATGGCGTCTCCTTCGGCCTGGAGAAGCTGGTGTTCGGCGAACGCGAAGACGGCCTGCAGCTGATCGACTGCGATCCCGCGCTGGGCTCCCCGGCCGAATGGCAATTGCACGAATGGGAACCGCTGCCCGGCTACCGCGGCGCGCTGGCCTGGCGGGCCTGAGTCCCGCCGTTCGGCGATAATGCGCGCGATGAATGCCCCGACGCTGCCCGCCGGCCTGGACGCGCAACTGCGCCAGGGCCTGACCGAACTCGGCCTGGACGCCGCCGCCCTGGCGCCGCCGCTGCTGGACTATCTGGCCCTGCTGCACCGCTGGAACCGCACCTACAACCTGACCGCGATCCGCGACCCGGCCGAGATGGTGACCCGCCACCTGCTGGATTCGCTGGTCATGCACGCGCACGTCGCCAAAGGCAGCCTGGCCGATCTGGGCACCGGACCGGGGCTGCCGGGAATTCCACTGGCCATCACCCACCCCGGACTGCGGGTGACGCTGGTCGAAAGCAACGGCAAGAAGGCCCGCTTCATGCGCGAGGCGGTGCGCCAGCTGGGCCTGGGCAACGCGCGGGTGGCCGAATCGCGCGCCGAGGCGCTGGACGAACCCGCCGCCTACGACCACCTGACCGCGCGGGCCATGGACACGCTGGCCGGCATCATCGCCGTCGGCGGACACCTGCTGAAACCGGGCGGCACCCTGCTGGCGATGAAGGGCGTGCGGCCGGACGAGGAAATCGCCGCGCTGCCACCGGATTGGCAGGTCGAGGCCATCCATCCGTTGCGCGTGCCCGGCCTGGTCGGCGAGCGCCATCTGATCGTGGTGCGCAAGGCAGGCGCCTGAACCCGCGCCTCGATCCCCATAACCGATTGATATCGTTGGACGCCGCGAGGGCATGAGCACCGTTCCCGGGCGCCGCCGCGCGGCCGGATCGGCGAGGCGAATTCGCAGGACCGGTCCGGACCCCGCATAATCCCCCATCCACCCCGTGTCCCGAGGCGACCACCCGCATGGCCCGCATCATCGCGATCGCCAACCAGAAAGGCGGCGTCGGCAAGACCACCACTGCCGTCAATCTGGCCGCCGCGCTGGCGCGTGCGCCGCAGCGCGTGCTGCTGGTGGATCTGGACGCCCAGGGCAATGCCACCATGGGCAGCGGCGTGGACAAGCGCGAACTCGAGAATTCCACCTGCGACGTGCTGCTGCAGGAAGTTGACGCGCGCACGGCGATCGTGAGCACCCAGGAAGGCTTCGACCTGCTTCCCGGCAACATCGACCTGACCGCCGCCGAGATCCAGCTGATGGAGATCGACGGCCGCGAGCTGCGCCTGAAGGCCGCGCTGGAACCGATCCGCGCCGACTACGACTTCATCATCATCGACTGCCCGCCGGCGCTGTCGCTGCTCACCCTCAACGCGCTGACCGCGGCCGACTCGGTGCTGGTGCCGATGCAGTGCGAGTACTACGCGCTGGAAGGCCTGAGCGCGCTGGTGGAAACCATCGAGGCGCTGAAGACACGACTGAATCCCGGCCTGGAGATCGAGGGCGTGCTGCGCACCATGTTCGACGTGCGCAACAACCTGGCCAACGCCGTCTCGGCGGAACTGACCCAGCATTTCGGCGATCGCGTGTTCCGCACCATCGTGCCGCGCAACGTCCGCCTGGCCGAGGCGCCCAGCCATGGCCAGAGCATCGTCGGCTACGACCGCACTTCGCGCGGCGGCGTCGCCTACCTGGGCCTGGCCGGGGAAATCATCCGCCGCCAGAGTGAACGCAAGAAGCAAGAAAAGAGGATGGAGTACGCCTGATGAGCGCGTCGAAGAAACGCGGCCTGGGCCGCGGGCTGGAAGCCCTGCTCGGCCCCAAGGCGGCCGAGACCGCACCACCGGAAGCCCAGCCGGGCGAGGCCCTGCGCACCCTGCCGGTCGCTCACCTGCAACCCGGCAAGTACCAGCCGCGCATGGCGATGGATCCGGCCAAGCTCAGCGAGCTGGCCGAGTCGATCAAGGCGCAGGGCGTGATCCAGCCGATCGTGGTGCGCGAACTGGCGCCCGGACGCTTCGAGATCGTCGCCGGCGAGCGTCGCTGGCGCGCCTCGCAGGAAGCCGGCCTGGCCGAAGTGCCGGTGGTGGTGCGCGAGCTGGACGATCGCACCGTCATCGCGATGGCGCTGATCGAGAACATCCAGCGCGAGGATCTGAATCCGCTGGAAGAAGCGCAGTCGCTGCAACGCCTGATCAACGAATTCTCGCTGACCCACGCCGAGGCCGCCGAAGCGGTCGGCCGTTCGCGCGCGGCGGTGTCCAACCTGCTGCGCCTGCTGGAACTGCCGCCGGCCATCCGCGCGCTGCTGGAAGCGCGCCGGCTGGAAATGGGCCACGCCCGCGCGCTGCTGACGCTGTCGCCGGAACTGGCCAGCAAGCTGGCCTCCGATGCCGCCGACCAGGGCTGGTCGGTGCGCGAGGTCGAACACCGCGCCCAGCAGTTCGCCGCCGGCAAGGTGCCGGTGATCGGCCGCAAGGCCAAGCCCGGCAAGGCCGCGCCGCAGCCGGACATCGCCGCCCTGGAAACCGAGCTGTCCGAAGGCCTCGGCACCCGCGTCACCATCGCCCACGGACGCGGCGGCAAGGGCAAGCTGATCATCCAGTACACCGATCTCGACACCCTCGACGGCGTGCTGGAGAAGCTGCGCGGCCCGCGCGGCTGAGTCCCGGGCGCGCCCCAGCGGAGGCGCGCCGGCACATCGAACAAGACCAGATTCAGCCGGTGGCGGCAAAATAGGCGCCCATGACATCCAGCCCCGCCCTCTCCGTCGTCGTCCCGGTCTTCAACGAGCGCGACAACGTCACGCCCCTGATCGACGAGATCACCGCCGCGCTGCGTGGCCGGATCGATTTCGAGATCGTCTACGTCGATGACCATTCCCGCGACGACACCCTGGCCGTGCTGCAGGCCCTGAAGGCGCGCGTGCCGGAACTGCGGGTGCTGCAACATGTCCAGCAGAGCGGCCAGAGCACCGCCATCCGCACCGGCGTCAAGGCCGCGCGCGGCGCCTGGATCGCCACCCTGGACGGCGACGGCCAGAACGATCCGGCCGACATTCCCAAGTTGATCGCCGCGCGCGATGGCGGCGAGGCGCAGACCAGGCTCTACGCCGGCTGGCGGGTCAACCGCCAGGACAGCGGCAGCAAGCGCTGGGCCAGCAAGTGGGCCAACGCGATCCGCTCGCGCATGCTGCGCGACGAGACGCCGGATACCGGCTGCGGCATCAAGCTGTTCGAACGCGAAGCCTTCCTCGACCTGCCCTACTTCGATCACATGCACCGCTACCTGCCCGCGCTGATGCAGCGCGCCGGCTGGAAGACGATCAGTGTGCCGGTCAATCACCGCCATCGCACCGCCGGCGTGTCCAAGTACAACAATCTCAACCGCGCGCTGGTCGGCATCAGCGACCTGCGCGGCGTGGCCTGGCTGATCAAGCGCGGCAAGCGCACGGCGGTCCGGGAGCTCTGAGGTGGAAGTGCACTGGCTCAACCAGCCGATCGAGGCGCTCTACTGGACCGGCCTGCATGTCACCGGCTGGAAGCTGATCGGCTACACCGGCGCACTGATGTTCGGCGGCCGCTGGCTGGTCCAGTTCATCGCCTCCCGGCGCGCCGGCAAGCCGGTCATCCCGCGCCTGTTCTGGTACATGAGCGTGCTGGGCAGCCTGATGACGCTGAGCTACTTCCTGTTTTCGGCCAAGCAGGACTCGGTCGGCGTACTGCAGAACCTGTTCCCGGCCTTCACCGCGCTGTACAGCCTGTACCTGGACATCCGGCACCGCGGCTGGCACCGCGACAAGGCCAGCCACTGACGGCGAGGCGTCGCCGAACCCTACCGCGCTGTTCCTCCCCCTTCGAAGAAGGGGGACCGAGGGGGATTCGCTCTTGGCGCCGGCCCAAATCCCCGTCGCCCCTGCGATTGTGTAACGCCATGCCCCGCCGTTAGCCTGTGCAGCCATGCCCCTGCTCCGCCGCTTCCGCCGCCCCACCCTCATGCGCCTGCTGGCGCTGTGCGTGCTGCTGCTGGGCGTGATCGCGCAGCCGGTGATGGCCTCGGTGGGCGGCGTCCACGAACTCGGCCACGGCGGCGGCCTGCATTCGCACGTGGATGCGGACGCGGTCCCGGACGGCGAAGGGCACGAGCGCGGGGACGACGAATCCGGCAAGACCCGCGGCCTGCTGCATGCCCTGATGCATGCCACGCACTGCTGTGGCCACGCGCCTGCGATGCCGGTGGCGGCCACGATCTGGCAGCCGCTCGCGCCGCTGGATTCCGTGTCGTTCCCGCACGACGCGCCGGTTCCCACCCACCGCAGCGACAAGCTGTTGCGCCCGCCGATAGCGATCTGAGGCACTCCCGGCCTGGCCGGGTTTCATTCGTCCTCGATCCTTTCGGAGAATTCCCATGTGGTTGCGTCTGGCGGCTTTGGCCGCCTTCGTGGCCGTGTCCGTCGCACCCGCGCGGGCACAGCCGTCTGTTGTCCTGTCCCTGGACGACGCGTTCGCGCGCGTCGCCCGTACCCATCCCGATCTGCGCCTGGTCGACGGCCAGCAGCGCGTCCTCGCCGCGGAAGCCGAAGTCGCCGCGCTGCGTCCGGGCCTCACCGCCGGCGCGTCGGTCGAAAACGCGCTCGGCACCGGTGACGTCAGCGGTTTCGGCGGCGCCGAAATCAGCCTGACCCTGGCCGGCGTGCTCGAACGCGGCGGCAAATGGGACGCCCGCCGCACGCTGGCGCAAAGCCGCATCGACGCGCTGGCGGTGCAGCGCGAGACCCGCCGGCTGGATCTGCTGGCCGAAGTCGCGCGCCGCTACCTGGCCATCACCGCCGCCCAGCGCCAGCGCGTGGTGGCGTTGGACGATATCGAGCAACGCACGCGCACGGTCGCGGCCGCGCGCCAGCGGCTGGCCGCGGGCGCTTCGCCGGAATCGGTGCTGCTGACCGCGCAGGCCGCGCTCACCCGCGCGGAACTGGAGCGCGATCGTGCCGATCGCCTGTTGATGTCCGCGCGCCAGCATCTGGCCGCGCTGTGGGGCGAACGCGATCCCGGCTTCGACACCGTGGCCGGCAATCCGCTGGCGCTGCCGGCGGTCGCCGACTTCGGCGAACTGGCCGCCTTGCTGGACAGCACGCCCGAGCTGGCCCGCTTCGCCGACGAGCGCCGCATCCGCGAAGCACGCGTGCAACTGGCGCGCAGCGAACGCAGCGCCAATGTCGACTGGCAGTTCGGCGTGCGCCGGTTGCAGGAGAACGGCGACACCGGCCTGATGGCCAGCGTCGCGATTCCATTGGGCAGCGCGCGCCGCGCCGAACCCGGCATCCGTGCCGCCGAGGCGGAGCTGGCGCTGGTGGAGATCGAACGCGAAGCCGAGGGGCTGGCGCTGTACTCGACCCTGGCCGAGGCGCATGGCCGCTACCGCACCGCGCAGTTCGAAGCGAAGCGCCTGGACGAGGCGGTGCTGCCGAAGCTGGCCAAGGCCGAACGCGCCGCCGAGCGCGCGTATCGCGCCGGCGCCATCAGCTATCTGGAATGGGCACAGCTGCAATCCGAGCGCACCAGCGCGCGCCGGCAGCAGCTCGACGCCGCCCTCGACGCACAGCGCGCGCTGATCGAAATCCAGCGCCTGACCGGCCAGCCGTTCGTGGCCGCCGCCCCCGCACAAGGAACCTCCCCATGAATATCCGCACTCCCGCCCTGCGGTGGATGCCGCTGCTGTTGTTGACCCTGGCCCTGGCCGCCTGCGGCGGCGGCGCCGATGGCGAAGCCGCTGGCGACGAACACGGCCACGCCTCCGGCGAGCACGCCGAAACCGAGGCGGCCACCGGCCAGCACGGCGGCCGCCTGCTGGAAAAGGAGGGCCTGGCGGTGGAACTGGCGATGGCCGAGGACGGCACGCCGCCAAAATTCCAGGCCTGGCTGTACCGCGACGGCAAACCGCTGCCGGCCAGCGCCGGCACGGTCGAAGTCCGACTCAAGCGCCTGGGCGGCCTTGCCGAGACCCATCGCCTGCAGGCGCAGGCCGACGGCAGCCTGCTCGGCACGGCCGAGGTGATCGAACCGCACTCCTTCGACGTGGAAGTACTGGCGGGCATCGAGGGGCGTTCACTGCGCTGGGCCTATCCCAGCTATGAGGGGCGCACCGAGATCGCCGCGCCGATCGCGCAACAGACCGGCATCCGGGTCGCCCCGGCGGGCCCCGGCATCATCGCCGACGAACATGAGGTGCAGGGCCTGCTGACCCCGGTCGAAGGCCGCGTGGCCAAGGTCGCCGCGCGCTTTCCCGGCCCGATCCGTCGGCTCGCCGCCAACGTCGGCGACCGGGTGCGCGCCGGACAGGCGCTGGCGTCGATTGAAAGCAACCTCAGCCTGACCACCTACACCGTCAGCACGCCGATCAACGGCGTGGTGCTGGCGCGCAACGCCGAAGTGGGATCGGTCGCGGCCGAAGGCACGACGCTGTTCGAGGTCGCGGATCTGTCCACGCTGTGGGTGGATCTGCACGTGTTCGGCTTCGACGCCCAGCACATCCGCGCCGGCTCGCCGGTGACCATCACCCGCATCAGCGACGGCGCGCAGGCCGAAACCACCCTGGAACGCGTGCTGCCCGGCACCGCCACCGCCAGCCAGAGCACGGTCGCGCGCGCGGTCATCGCCAACGCGGACGGTCAATGGCGGCCGGGTTCGGCGATCACCGCGCGCGTCACCGTGGATCGGCAACCCGCCGCGCTGGTGGTACCGGTGGCGTCGCTGCAGAAGTTCCGCGACTGGGACGTGGTGTTCGTGCGGGTCGGCGACACCTACGAGGTACGGCCGCTCAAGCTCGGCAAGCGCGACGCGCAACGGGTGGAAGTGCTGTCCGGATTGAAGGCGGGCGACCGGATCGTGGTCGAACAGAGCTACGTGGTGAAGGCGGACATCGAGAAGTCCGGCGCTTCCCACGACCACTGAGGACCCGGCCATGCTCGAGAGAATCATCCGCTTCGCCATCGCCCACCGATGGCTGATGCTGGCGCTCACCTTCGCGCTGATCGGCGTGGGCACGTGGAGCTTCCGCCAGTTGCCGATCGACGCCACCCCCGACATCACCAACGTGCAGGTGCAGATCAACACCGAGGCCGCCGGCTGCTCGCCGCTGGAATCGGAACAGCGCGTGACCTTCCCGATCGAGACCGCGCTGTCCGGCCTGCCCGGGATGGATCACACCCGCTCGATCTCGCGCTACGGGCTGTCGCAGGTGACGGTGGTGTTCGACGACGGCGTCGATCTCTACTTCGCCCGCCAGCAGGTCGCCGAACGCCTGCAACAGGTCAAGTCGCAGTTGCCCGGGGGACTGGAGCCGGAACTGGGTCCGGTCACCACCGGCATGGGCGAGATCTTCATGTACACCGTCGATGCCAAGCCGGACGCGCGCAAGCCCGATGGCGGCAAGTGGACGGCCACCGATCTGCGCACCCTGCAGGACTGGGTGATCAAGCCGCAGCTGCGCAATACCCGCGGCGTCACCGAGGTCAACACCATCGGTGGCTATGCGCGCCAGATCCACATCACCCCGGATCCGGCGCGGCTGGTCGCGCTGGGCTTCACCCTGCGCGACGTGGTCGACGCGGTGGCCGCCAACAACCAGAACGTCGGCGCCGGCTACATCGAACGCAACGGCCAGCAGTACCTGGTGCGCGCGCCGGGGCAGGTCGCGGATCTGGACGGCATCCGCGACATCGTGCTGGATCGCCGCGAGGGCGTGCCGATCCGCGTGCGCGACGTGGCCACGGTCGGCGAAGGCCCGGAACTGCGCAACGGCGCGGCCACCCAGAACGGCCACGAAGTCGTGCTCGGCACGGTGTTCATGCTGATCGGAGCCAACAGCCGCGACGTCGCCCAGGCCGCCGCCGCGCGCCTGGCCGAAGCCAACCGCAGCCTGCCGCCGGGGGTGTCGGCCAACCCGGTCTACGACCGCACCGTGCTGGTGGATCGCACCATCCGCACCGTGGCCAAGAACCTGGTCGAAGGCGCGCTGCTGGTGATCGTGGTGCTGTTCCTGCTGCTGGGCAATTTCCGCGCCGCGCTGATCACCGCGGCGGTGATTCCGCTGGCGATGCTGTTCACCCTCACCGGCATGGTCCGCGGCGGCGTGTCCGGCAACCTGATGAGCCTGGGCGCGCTCGACTTCGGCCTGATCGTCGACGGCGCGGTGATCATCATCGAGAACTGCCTGCGCCGGTTCGGCGAATTGCAACACCGGCTGGGGCGGGTATTGAGCGACGAGGAACGGCTGGACACCACCGCCTCGGCCACCGCCGAGGTGATCCGCCCCAGCCTGTTCGGCCTGGGCATCATCACCGCCGTGTATCTGCCGATCTTCGCCCTCACCGGCGTGGAAGGAAAAATGTTCCACCCGATGGCGATCACCGTGGTGCTGGCGCTGACCGGCGCGATGCTGCTGTCGCTGACCTTCGTGCCGGCTTCGATCGCGCTGTTCCTGCGTGGCCGCGTGGAGGAAAAGGAAACCCGGGTGATGCTGTGGGCGCGCCGTGCGTACGCGCCCGCGCTGGACTGGGCGCTGCGCCGGCGCGCTTGGGTGCTCGGCGGCGCGGTCGCGCTGCTGGCCGTGTGCGGCCTGCTGGCCACGCGGCTGGGGTCGGAATTCATCCCCAGCCTGGATGAGGGCGACATCGCCATGCACGCCATGCGCATCCCCGGCACCAGCCTGGAGCAGGCGTTGCGGATGCAGGCGACGCTGGAAGCGCGCATCAAGCAGTTTCCCGAAGTGGAACGCGTGTTCGGCAAGCTCGGCACCGCGGAGGTCGCGACCGACCCGATGCCGCCATCGGTGGCCGACACCTTCCTGATCCTCAAGCCGCGCGACCAGTGGCCGGATCCGCGCAAGTCCAAGGCCGAGCTGGTCGCCGAGATCGAGACGGCGGTGAAGCAGTTGCCCGGCAACAACTACGAGTTCACCCAGCCGATCCAGATGCGCATGAACGAACTGATTTCCGGCGTCCGCGCGGACGTGGCGATCAAGCTCTACGGCGACGATCTGGACACGCTAGTGGACGTCGGCCGCCGCATCGAGGCGGTGGCGCGGAGCGTACCCGGCGCGGCCGACGTCAAGCTGGAACAGACCACCGGCCTGCCGCTGCTGACCATCACCCCGGACCGGCGCGCGCTGGCCCGCTACGGCCTCAATCCCGGCGTGGTCCAGGACACCGTGGCGACCGCGGTCGGCGGCGAGGTCGCCGGCCAGCTGTTCGAGGGCGATCGCCGGTTCGACATCGTCATCCGCCTGCCGGAGCACCTGCGCCAGGACCCGGCCGCGCTGCAGGATCTGCCGATCCCGCTGGGCGGGGACGCCAACGCCGACGAATCCAGCCGGGAAATGGCGCTGGCGTCGGGCACGCCACGGACGGTGCCGCTGCGCGAGGTGGCGAAGATCGAAACCACCCTCGGGCCGAACCAGGTCAATCGCGAGAACGGCAAACGCCGGGTGGTGGTGACCGCCAACGTGCGCGGCCGCGATCTGGGCGGCTTCGTATCCGAGCTGCAACAGCGGGTCGGGACCGGGGTGAAGCTGCCGTCCGGCTACTGGATCGACTATGGCGGCACCTTCGAGCAGCTGATTTCGGCCAGTCAGCGCCTGTCGGTGGTGGTGCCGGTGACCCTGGCGCTGATCTTCGCCCTGCTGTTCTGGGCGTTCGGCTCGGCCCGCGACGCCGCCATCGTGTTCAGCGGGGTGCCGCTGGCCCTGACCGGCGGCGTCATCGCCCTGGCCCTGCGCGGGATCCCGCTGTCGATCTCGGCCGGGGTCGGCTTCATCGCCCTGTCCGGGGTGGCGGTCCTGAACGGGCTGGTGATGATCGCCTTCATCCGCAAGCTGCGGGAGCAGGGGGATCCACTGGAGGAAGCGGTGGTCGACGGGGCCCTGGGCCGGCTGCGGCCGGTGCTGATGACCGCGCTGGTGGCCTCGCTGGGCTTCCTGCCGATGGCCTTCAACGTCGGCGCCGGCTCCGAGGTCCAGCGCCCGCTGGCCACGGTGGTGATCGGCGGCATCGTCTCCTCGACCCTGCTGACCCTGCTGGTGCTGCCGGTGCTGTACCGCTGGCTGCACGGGCGGAAGGCCGCGGCGGCGGCTCCGGAGGCCCGGCCGGCGAGCTGAACCGGACGGCCCGGGGGGTGGGGAACCGTCCCGGGCCCGTTTCCGGCCTAAGTGCTTGCATGGAAAGGGAAAGACCTCCATAATGCGCGGCTCGCTGTGTCCGGCTTGTCCGGATTTGCGGCCGGAAGCGCGATTCCGGCTTGGGTCCACGGCGAGGTTTTTCCTCCGCATCGCGTGTCGTCCGGTCTGTTCGCAGGCCGTGTCGTCGGGCCGCCGCCTCCCTGGCCAAGGGAAGCATCAAACTTTTTTCGAGGTGCGTATGTCCCGCGTATGCCAAGTCACCGGCAAGCGTGTGCAGACCGGTAACAACGTCTCGCACGCCAACAACAAGACCCGTCGTCGCTTCCTGCCCAACCTGCACGAGCGCCGCTTCTGGGTCGCCAGCGAAAATCGCTGGATCAAGCTGAAAGTTTCCGCGCATGCCCTGCGCACCATCGACAAGAACGGCATCGACTCCGTTCTGGCCGAGCTGCGTGCCCGCGGCGAGAAGGTCTGAGGAGTAATCGAACATGGCAACCAAGCGTGACAAGATCCGTCTGATCTCCTCGGCCAACACCGGCCACTTCTACACGACGGACAAGAACAAGAAGAACACCCCGGGCAAGATGGAAATGAAGAAGTACGACCCGGTCGTGCGCAAGCACGTGATCTACAAGGAAGGCAAGATCAAGTGATGTCGTGATGCGCTCGCCCCGGCGAGCGCATCCGCGTCATCCGAAGCCCGCCGCAAGGCGGGCTTTTTGTTTGCTTCGGGAATGAAGCGAAGAGCGAATCCCCCTCGGTCCCCCTTTTTCAAAGGGGGAGGAACAGCAATTCTCTGGCAGCTGAACTCGGCAATGATTGCTAGCCCCCTTTGAAAAAGGGGGCGGGCGCCCGCGTAGCGGGCGACGGGGGATTTGCGCGGTTGGCCGGCAACACCCCGCCGCCTTCCCGTTTGCACCGACTGCGGCCAGAATCAGCCATCGCATCCTTCACAGGCGCCGCATGGACTGGTCGCTGGGAACCGTACTGCTGATCCTCGACTGGATGATCCGGCTGGCCGCGCTGCTGTGGATTCCCAGCCGCACTTCGCCGGCGGCGGCGCGCAGCTGGATGCTGCTGGTCGGGTTCGTGCCGCTGCTGGGCCTGCCGGCCTACCTGCTGCTGGGCCATCCGTGGCTGTCGCGCGAACGCGTCCAGCGCCAGGCGCGCGCCTCGCAGGTGATCCGCGAGGAACAGCAGCCGCTCGCCGCGCTGCGCTGGCAGCCCGAAGGCGGCATCGCCGCGGAGATGGCGCCGCTGGTCGAACGGCAGGGCGCGTTCATGCCCATCCGCGGCAACACGGTCGAACTGCTGGACGACTATGACGATTCCCTGCGCGCGTTGATCGCGGCCATGGACGGGGCGCACGCGAGCATCCACCTGCTGTATTACCTGATGTTCGACGACGCGGTCGGCGATGCGGTGGTCGCTGCGCTGGAACGCGCGGCCGGGCGCGGGGTGGAATGCAGGCTGCTGCTCGACGCGGTCGGCGCCAAGCGCGGATGGCGCCGCTACGCGCGACGCCTGCGCAAGGCCGGCGTGCAGGTCCATCAGTTGCTTCCCGGTGGCCTGCGCTGGCGCCGCAGTGGCCGGATGGATCTGCGCAATCACCGCAAGATCGCGGTCATCGATGGCGCCACCGGTTTCATCGGTTCGCAGAACCTCGCCGACCCGATGTTCATTCCCGGCTTTCCCAATCGCGAACTGGTCGCCCACGTGAGCGGGCCGATCGTCGCCCAGCTCGACGCGGTGTTCGCCAGCGACTGGTACCTGGAAACCGGCGAGCGCCTGCACGTGGATCCCGTTCGCGCCACCGGCACGGGCCAGGTGGCGATGCAACTGCTGCCGAGCGGGCCGGCCTATCCCTTCGAGAACGCACGCGATGCCGTCAACGCGCTGATCCACCTGGCCAAGCGCCGCATCGTGCTGGCCACGCCCTACTTCGTGCCCGACGACGCCACCCTCAGCGCGCTGCGCATCGCCGCGCTGTCGGGCGTGGAGGTGCAACTGATCCTGTCCGATCGCAACAACCAGCGCCTGACCGCGTGGGCTCAGGAGTCCTACTACGCGGAACTGCTGGCCTGCGGCGTGCGCATCGCGCTGTATAAGCCGCACTTCCTGCATGCCAAGCACATGAGCGTGGACGACGAAGTCGCGCTGGTCGGTTCGATCAACCTCGACATCCGCTCGTTTGCGCTCAACGCGGAAATCGGCCTGCTGTGCTACGACCGCGCGGTTGTCGCCCGTCTGCGCGAAATCGAATCGGAATACTTGCGCGATGCCCGCAGCGTCCACGGCGAGGACTGGGCACGGCGCCCGGCGTGGCGGCGCAGCCGCGATGGCATCGCGCGTCTGGCGGATTCGCTGATGTAACAAAACGTCGATGTTGAAAGCGCCTGATGCGCAACGGTTTTCGCGTATTTGTAAAGTTTGCGTTGCCCGGTCATGCGCCACTGATGCCAAGCCAGCATGAGGCGCGCCGGATCGATCCACTACAATGCGGCCCATGACCAGCGTATCCGCGGGCCTCGCCCATGACATCGCCATCATCGGGGGAGGCGCCGGCGGCGTCCTGACCGCCATCCAGTTGCTGCGCGCGGCGACCGCGCCGCTGCGCATCGCGCTGTACGAACCGCAATCCACGCTTGCCCGTGGCGTGGCCTATGCCACGCCCTATCCGGAACACCTGCTCAACGTGCCGGCACAACGCATGAGCGGCTTCAGCGATCAGCCGGACGATTTCCTCGATTTCCTCAGCGCCGATCCGCAGGAACGCGCCGCGTTGGCACCCACGTTCGTCGAGCGTCATCGCTACGGGGAATACCTGCGCGATCGACTGGAGCGCGCGATCGCGGCCAGCCCGGCCACGCTGGTGCACATCGTCCAGCCGGTGATGGCGATGGATCGAAACGAGGCGGGCTGGCGACTGCGGCTCGCCGATGGCGCGCAGGCCGATTGCGATGCGGTGGTGCTGGCGGTCGGCAACCGCCCACGCCCGCTGCCGGCGCGCGGCGCCGGCGGCCTGTCCGCCGATGCCAGCCTGTCGGCCTGGGATTTCGACGCGGTGCGCGCGGTTCCCGGCGATGCCCGGCTGTGCATCGTCGGTTCCGGATTGAGCATGGTCGACGCGGTGTTGAGCTTCGTCGCCACCGAACATCGCGGCACCATCCATGTGCTTTCGCGGCATGGCTGGCTGCCGCAGCCGCATGCGCCGCATGCGGTGGCCGATTTCGATCCGGCGCGGTTGCTGCCGCTGGACCTGCGCGCGCGCCTGCGCTTCGTCCGCGAACGCGTGCGTGAAGCCGCCGCCGCCGGCCTGCCCTGGCAGGCGGTGATGGAACGCCTGCGCCCGCACGGACAGGCGCTGTGGCGTTCCCTGTCGGAATCCGACCAGCGGCGTTTCCTGCGCCACGTCGTGCGGCTGTGGGACGTGCACCGGCACCGGGTGGCGATTTCCGTGCACGAGCAGTTGCAGGCGCTGATCGATCGCGGGCAGCTGCGCATGCACCGCGGCCGCCTGGACACGGTGATGCAGGTCGGCCGCTGCGTGCAGGTCGGCGCGAACGTGCGTGGCAGGCCCGGGCTGGCGCTGGAAGTGGATCGGGTGGTGAATGCCACCGGTGTCGAGATGCGGGTTCCGACCATGCGCAATCCGCTGCTGACCGAGCTGCTGGGCGAGGGCCACGCGCGCACCGGCCCGCACGGCATCGGCATCGACGCCGGCGACGACGGGCGGGTGCTGGACGCCGATGGCCGCGTCCAGCCCGACCTGTGGGTATTGGGCAGCCTGCGGATCGGCAACCTGTGGGAAAGCACCGCCATTCCTGAACTGCGGGGCCAGGCCGAAGCGGTCGCCCGCCAGTTGCTCGCACGCTGACGCGGGCGCGCTCGCCGGCCGTCGTTTACCCGCCAGCATCCCCGGCGGATTTCCTCCCTCGCTGTAGAGCGGAGCCAGATCCGCTGCTACGCTGGTTCCGATGTCGGGCGCCGGGAGGCGGCATTGGTTTCGAGCTGGATTCTGCTGCTGGTGTCCATCAGCTACGCGGCGCTGCTGTTCGGCGTGGCATGGTGGGGTGATCGTCGCCCGATGTATCCGGATCGGCCGTGGCTGCGTCCGGTGGTGTACAGCCTGGCGCTGGCGGTCTACTGCTCGTCCTGGACCTTCTACGGCGCGGTCGGCAGCGCGGTGCGCAACGGCATCGGCTACCTGCCGATCTACCTGGGTCCGCTGCTGCTGCTGCTGTTCGGCTGGCGGATCATCGAACGGCTGGCACTGATCGCGCGCAGCGAGAACACGGTGTCGATCGCCGACTTCATCTCCTCGCGCTATGGACGCTCGCGCCGGCTGGCCGCGCTGGTGACGGTGATCGCGTTGATCGGCGTCGTTCCCTACCTGGCGCTGCAGTACAAGGCGGTGGCGATGAGCCTGGGCGTGCTGACCGGCCAGCCCGGCGGCAGCGCGCATGGCTTCTTCTCGGATCCCGCGCTGTACGTGGCGTTGCTGATGGCGCTGTTCGCCGCCCTGTTCGGCACCCGCCAGGTCGACGCCACCGAACATCATCACGGCATGATGCTGGCCATCGCGCTGGAGTCGATGGTCAAGCTGGTGGCGATGATCGCGGTCGGCCTGTTCGCCTACCTGTGGCTGCAGGGCCGCTCCATCCCGGTCGCCGAGTCCGCACGCACGCTGTTCGAGAATTCGCCACCGGTCGGATTCGTCACCCAGACCCTGCTCGGGTTCCTCGCGATCGTCTGCCTGCCTCGCCAGTTCCATGTCGCGGTGGTCGAATGCAGCGACGTCGGCGACATCCGTCGGGCGCGCTGGCTGTTCGGCACCTACCTGGTACTGATCTCGGTGATGGTGGTGCCGATCGCCGCCGCCGGCGTGGCGTCCTTCGGCATCGGCAGCGGCGTGGCCGATGACAGTTTCATCCTGGCGCTGCCGCTGGCAGACGGCAGCAAGGCGCTGGCGTTGATCGCCTACGTCGGCGGTTTCTCCGCCGCCACCGGCATGGTCATCGTCGCCAGCATCGCGCTGGCCACCATGGTCAGTAACGACCTGGTGATGCCGGTGCTGCTGCGGCGCGGCTGGGCGGATCATCACGCCGAAGCCGACGTCGCTTCGCGGGTGCTGTGGATCCGCCGGTTCGCGATCCTGCTGCTGGCGCTCGCCGCCTACATCTATTACCGCAGCAGCGGCAACGACAGCACGCTGGCGTCCTATGGCCTGATGGCGTTCGCGGCGGTCGCCCAGTTCGCGCCGGGCCTGATCGGCGGCCTGTACTGGCGCGGCGCCAGCCGGCGCGGCGTGGAAGTGGGCATGCTGCTGGGCTTCGGCACCTGGATCTACACCCTGCTGCTGCCGACCATGACCCAGGCCGGTGGCTTCGATGCGTCATGGATCGCGACCGGACCGTTCGGCATCGCCTGGCTGCGGCCGCACCAGCTGTTCGGTTTGAGTGGCTGGGATCCGCTCACCCACGGCACGTTCTGGTCACTGCTGGTGAACACCGGCGCGATGATGGTGATCTCCGCGCGCTGGCGGCCCGGCGTGGACGATCGCCTGCGCGCGGCGCCGTTCCTGGATCCGTACGCGCAGCGCCCGGCGCTGGTCGCCGGCGAATGGCCCGGCAGCGTGCGGGTGGGCGACCTGCAGACCCTGGCCGAACGGGTGGTCGGCGAGCGCCATGCGCGCCGCGCGTTCCAGGAACAGGCCCAGGCATTGGGCCGCGAGATGCAGCCCGGCGCCTCTGCCGACCGCGCCTGGGTGCAATTCACCGAGCGTCTGCTGGCCGCCTCGATCGGTGCGGCGTCCGCGCGCATTGTCCTGACCAGCGTGCTGCGCGGATCGGGCATGGAACTGGGCGAAGTGGTCGCGGTGCTGGACGAGGCCGGCCAGGAACTGCGCTTCAACCGCGAGATCCTCTCCACCACCCTGGAAAACATCGCCGCCGGCGTCAGCGTGGTCGATCCCGAGATGCGGCTGGTCGCCTGGAACCGGCGCTACCAGCAGATGTTCGGCTACCCCGACGGCATGCTGTACGTCGGCCGGCCGGTCGCCGACCTGATCCGCTACAACGCCGAGCGCGGTGAGCTGGGCGAAGGCGACGTCGACGCGCAGATCGGCAAGCGCATCGCCTACATGCGGGCAGGCTCGCCGCACGTGTTCGAGCGCGTGCGCAGCGATGGCCAGGTGATCGAGATGCGCGGCCAGGCCCTGCCCGGCGGCGGCTACGTCACCAGCTACAACGACATCACCGACTTCAAGCGCGCCGAGTTGGCGCTGCGGGAAGCCAACGAGACCCTGGAGCAGCGCGTCACCGAACGCAGCCGCGCGGCCGAAGCGGCCCAGCAGTCCAAGACCCGCTTCCTCGCCGCCATCAGCCACGACGTATTGCAGCCGCTCAACGCCGCGCGCCTGTTCGCCTCGGCCCTGCGCGACGGCGAACAGGACGGCGAGCAGCGGCACCTGGCCGAACGCGTGGATGCCTCGCTGCGCGCCGCCGAAGAGTTGCTCGACGGCCTGCTCGACGTGTCGCGGCTGGACGCGGGCAGCCTGCGGGTGGAGATCAGCGACTTCGACGCCGGCGAACTGCTGCGCGAACTGGCCGCCCAGTACGCGCCGGTGGCCGCCGGCCGCGGGCTGGATCTGCGGGTGCATCCGCGCGGGTTGTCGGTGCGCACCGACCGGCGCCTGCTGCGCCGGGTGCTGCAGAACTTCCTGGCCAACGCCCTGCGCTATACCCGCCAGGGCCGGATCGTGCTGGGCATGCGCATGCTCGACGGCAAGGTGTCGCTGCAGGTCTGGGACACCGGCCCGGGCATTCCGGAAAACCACATGCGGCAGATCTACGACGAGTTCCACCGCTACCAGCAGCCGTTCGACTGGGGCGAGCGCGGACTCGGCCTGGGCCTGTCGATCTGCCAGCGCATCTCGCGCCTGCTCGGGCATCACCTGGACGCACGCAGCCGGGTCGATCACGGCAGCATGTTCTCGATCGTCGTTCCGCGCGCCACCCGCGCGCCGGCGCGTCCATCCACGCCGCGGCGTGGACTCGCCGCCGATTCGCTCGCCGGCCTGCGGGTGCTGTGCGTGGACAACGATCGCGAGATCCTCGACGGCATGCGCGCGCTGCTGGGCCGCTGGCAGGTCGAGGTGATCACAGCCACCACGGTCGACGAGGCGCTGGAACGGATGGCCGCGGCACCGACGGTGGTGCTGGTCGACTACCACCTGCACGACCGGCTGGACGGCCTGGATACGCTGGATGCACTGCGCGCCGCCAGCGCGGGGCCGATGGCCGGGGCCCTGTTGACCGCCGACGGCCGCGACGAGCTGAAACAGCGCGCCCGCGAACGCGGTTACCGGTTGCTGACCAAACCGGTCAAGCCGGCGTCGCTGCGCGCCTTCCTCGCCGCGCACCACGACGCCCGCCAGCGCCTGGAAGCCTGACTACCGCCGCTGCCCGCGCGCGCCGCCGGTGGTCACCAGCATTCCCCCGGTGTCGCATTCGCGGTCCCGCTGACCGTGCGGACACCCAGCTGGTTGATCGCAAGCCTGCCGCAGCGGGTGTCGGCCCTGGCCTGCGTTCCCTGCGGCACCGCCTGCAATGTGAAGGCACGCGCCGAAACAGCGGACAGGCTGATCTGGTAGTGCCGGGCCAGGCCATCGCCGCACTCCGCGAGGGCGGGAGGCTTGCCCGCCGTATCCAGATAGGAAAGATGCAGGGTATGGAAGCGTTCCAGGCGCTGGGTGCGTTCCTGCAGGCATGCGGCGGCGGCGGCGCGACGGGTATTGACGACGTGATGTTGATAGCTGCCAAAAGCGATGCTTGCCAGGATGGCGATGATGGCCACCACGATCATCAGTTCGAGCAGGCTGAATCCTGCCGCCGGGTACCGGCGTCGATGGAGATCATGTCGGTGGAAAACGTATCGATGCAGGACACGGATGTGGGCGGATCGCATGGGCGTGCCTCCGGGATGCGGTGGACAAGGAGATGGCCCGTCGAGCACGCGCCAGTCGATGCGCCGTCCGCGATGGCGGCGCGATGATGCCCGACCGATGCTAACCAGCCCTGCGCGCTGGAAAAAGGCATTCGCGTTCAAAGTTACGCGAATGACAGGCATACCTCGCGCGCAGCTGATTCGCTTCCCTCTCCGGGCGGCGAACGCGCGCGATGTCGATCGCTTTCATTTCACCGGAAAGCGATCCTCGGCGGCACGGCCTGGAGCGATGGCGCTACCGGCGAAAACGCAGTCGGGCCACCGTGCCGCGTTCCGGCGCCGAATCGATGTCAAGCTGCCAACCCAGGTGTTCGCACAGGCGCGCGATCAGATCCAGCCCGATGCCGCCGCCGTCGCGTCCTTCCCCGCGCGCCAACTGCGCATAGATGCGGCTGATCTCCTCCGGACTCATGCCGTGTCCGGGATCGGTGATCGTCACGGTGGCATCGGCGTCCAGGCGGATGTCGATCACGCCGCGATCGCTGTTCTCGATGGCGTTGCGCAACAGGTTGCCGATCGCGGCCTGGACAATGGCCACCGGCGCGGTGACCCGGACCGCCGCCGCCGGACCCAACTGCAACGCGAGATCCTTGCCGTGGGTGAGATGGCGATGGTCTTCGACGATTTCCGGCAGCAGTTCGTCCAACGCCACCGCATCGCTGACCGCGGCCAGGCGCTCGGGGTCCTTGGCCAGGATCAGCAGCAGCGAGATCAGCTGCTCGATCTGGCGGACGTTGCGCGCGATGCGTTGCATCTGTTCGCGCGCGGCCGGCGGCACGCCTGCCTGGTCCGAGGCGAGCCGGGCGGCGCCGCCGATTACCGCGATGGGCGTGCGCAGCTCGTGGCTGGCGCTGTTGATGAAGGTCCGCTCGCGCTCGACGAAGCGCTCGCTGCGATCCAGGTAGTCATTGAAGGCATCGGCAATCACCCGCAGTTCGCGGCTGGCGCTGGGTTCAAGCCCGATGCGCTGGCGCCCGCGTTCGGGCCGCAGGCGCGCGATATCGTCGGCCATCACGCCCAGCGGACGGATCGCCCGGCCCAGCCCCCAGGCCAGCAGCAGGCCAAGCAGGATCACCGAGGCGAACATGCCGACCACGATTCCGCTGCTGATGGTCTCCTCCAGTCCCTCGAACTCGGTGATGTCCAGCGCCAGCGCGACCCGGCCACCGGGCAGGTCCTGGATCATCACCACCCGCAGCTTGCCCTCCACCCACAGGTCGTCGTGCAGGCCGGGCGGCAGCGCGCGCAATACTTTGGGCGGCGGCGGCACGTCGTTCCAGCGGTAGAGCGTCATGTCGTCGGTGTCGGTCCAGCGATAGCCGGGATCGGCCTGCACGCGATCCTGGTAGTGATGGAGTTCGGCGCGCAGCAGCGAACTCCAGACCATGCGCTCGGCCTCCTCGTTGACGATCAGGCCGCCGATGAAGATGGCGACCGAGAGCAGCGAGACGTAGACCAGCAGCCAGGTGAGGATGCGCCGGCGCAGGCTGTTGTTCCTAGCCCCCATCGCGCTGCTCCTCCGGTGCCGCCAGCCGGTAGCCCACCCGCGGCAAGGTCTGGATCAGCTTCACCGGGAACGGTCCATCGACGCTGCGGCGCAACTCGTACACATGCGAACGCAGCATGTCGCCGTCCGGCGGGCTGTCGCCCCACAGGGCGTATTCCAGGCGATCCCGGGTCACCGCGCCGGGACTGGCCTGCATCAGCACTTCCAGCAGCTTGCGGCAGGCCGGATACAGGTGCAGCGGCTGTCCCGCGCGACTGGCTTCCAGGGTGGACAGGTCCAGTTTCAGATCCGCCACCTGCAGCAGGCGGTTGCGACCGCGCCCGCCACTGCGTGCCAATACCGCTTCCAGCCGCACCTCCAGTTCGGGCAGCTCGAAAGGCTTGGTCAGGTAGTCGTCGGCGCCGGCGCGGAAGCCGGCGATCTTGTCGGGCAGTTCGTCGCGCGCGGTGAGCATGATGACCGGCGCGTCGCCGGCATGCGTTTCGCGCAGGCGTCGCAGCACCTCGCGACCATCCATCCGCGGCAGCATCCAGTCCAGGATGATCGCGTCGTAGGCCTGGGTGGTGGCCAGGTGCAGGCCGGTCACCCCGTCCGGCGCGGCATCCAGGGCATGGCCGCGCGCTTCGAAGTAGTCGAACAGGTTCGCCACCAGGCTCCGGTTGTCTTCGATCACGAGCAGCCGCATCGGGGTTTCCGTCCTCGTCGTTGACCGGCACGGGCATCCCGGCGGGTCGCCACGCTGCACCTCCCGGTGTCGGAATCCGGTCGGAACGGGACGATTCTCCCATGCGCGGGGAGACACGGGTGAAGCGGTCGCGCAATGGCAACGGCGGCTGAAGCGTGCCCTGCGCCGCCTGCCGCGTTAACGACGCGCGAACGGGGTTCCGACGACTCTCCGACAGCGGCGTCACCAGCATGGCCTTCATACCGGCGCAGGGGCCGGAATGAACGTATCCGATGTCCTTTGCCGCACCACAGCCCTCCATGCCGCTTGGCGAGATCCGTCCGCCGCCGGCCTTCGATCGCGACTTCCTCGTCCACCACGCCGGCTGGCCGCTGGCGGTGTTCGCGCTGGCAACGGTGATCCTGATCCCGCTGCGCGGCGATCTGTGGCTGGCGGATCGGCTGTACGCCTGGGAAGGCCATCGCTGGTCGCTGCAGCAGGGTTTCGTCACCCAGCACCTGATCCATGTGATGGGCAAGCGGTTGAGTACCTTGGGCTGGTACGGCGTGGCACTGCTGCTGATCGCCAGTGGTTCCTTCCCGCGCCTGAAGGCATGGCGACGGCCGCTGTTCTTCTTGCTGCTGGCCACCGCGTTGTCGACCGCAGCGGTCGGCACGCTGAAGCTGTGGACGGACATGGACTGCCCGTGGGATCTGGCCCGCTATGGCGGCAGCCGGCCGTTCGTCGATCTGTTCAGCGCGCGGCCGGCGCGGTTGCCGACGGCGTCGTGCTTTCCCGCCGGCCACGCCAGCGCCGGTTATGCGTGGGTGGCGCTGTACTTCTTTTTCCTGGCCACCGCGCCACGCCTGCGCTGGCTGGGTCTGGGCGTCGGCCTGGCGGCCGGGCTGCTGTTCGGCTTCGCCCAGCAGCTGCGCGGCGCCCATTTCCTCTCGCACGACCTGTGGACCCTGGCCATCTGCTGGACGATCGCGCTGCTGCTGCATGCCTGCCTGCTGGTGCCGGCACGGTCCCCGGCGGCGCGGCGCGTCATGCCAGCGCCGCCGGCTCCCGGCCTGTTGTCGCGGAGCGAGCCATGAACGCCAGTCCGCTGGAAGCCGGTCTGCGCCGCAATGTCCGCTCCGCCGCGCCGGCGTGGCTGCGCCAGCGTCCGGTGGTCGCCAGCGAAACCCTGTTGCTGGCGGTGAGCCTCTACTTCACCCTCTTCAGCAATGGCCAGTTCTGGCGCAACGTGATCGTCGCGCCGGCGGTGCAGTGGAAGTTCGCCGCGGCGCTGTTCGTGATCATCACCGCCGTGCACGCGCTGTTGCTCGGACTGGTCGTGCATCGCCGCTATGCGCGTCCGCTGCTGGCCGGGCTGATCCTGGTCACCGCCATCGCCACCTACTACATGGGCAGCTATGGCGTGTACCTGGATTCGGACATGCTGCGCAACATCCTGCATACCGATCGCAAGGAGTCCAGCGAACTGCTGAGCTGGCGCCTGCTGATGCCGATCCTGTTCGCCAGCCTGCCGATCGCCCTGCTGTGGCGGGTGCGGCTGCGCGAACGGCCGTGGCGGCGCGCGCTGATCATGCGCGGCGGATTCCTGGCGGCGCTGCTGGTGGCCTTCGGGGGCGCGGCGATGCTGTCGTACCAGGACCTGTCCTCGCTGATCCGCAACCGCCGCGAGGTGCGTTATCTGGTGACGCCGGCGAACTATCTGGTCTCGTTGGCGCGGGTGCTGACGGCCGCGCCGCCGGGGAGCCGTACCGCCAGGACGCCGATCGGCCAGGACGCCCGCCAGTTGCCGCAGACGGCCGGCCGCAAGCCGCGGCTGCTGGTGCTGGTGGTGGGCGAAACCGCGCGCGCGCAGAACTGGGGATTGAACGGCTATTCGCGCCAGACCACGCCGGAACTGTCGCGCATGGGCGTGATCAACTTCCCCGCCGTCACCGCCTGCGGCAGCAGCACCGAAGTTTCCCTGCCCTGCATGTTTTCACCCTACGGTCGGCACGACTACGACCAGAAGAAGATCCGCGATCACCAATCGCTGCTGCATGTGCTGGAGTACGCCGGCATCCGCACCCTGTGGCGCGACAACCAGTCCGGCTGCAAGGGCGTCTGCCAGGGACTGCCGATGCAGGCGCTGGATGATGCGAAGGATCTCGACCTGTGCAACGGCAAACGCTGCCTGGACGAGATCCTGCTGCGTGGCCTGGACGCCGCCGTACCCGCCGGTGGCGGCGATCGCGTGGTGGTGCTGCACCCATTGGGCAACCATGGCCCCAACTACTTCGAGCGGTATCCCTCCGCGTTCCGCCGCTACACGCCGGTGTGCGAATCGGTCGATCTGGGCGAATGCGATCGCCCATCCATCGTCAACGCCTACGACAACGCACTGGGCTACACCGATCATGTGCTTGCGAAGCTGATCGGCCAGCTGGGCCGCAATCCCCGCTACGACACCGCCATGATCTACCTATCCGATCATGGCGAATCGCTGGGCGAGAAAGGCCTCTACCTGCATGGCGTGCCCTATGCGATCGCCCCGGAAGAGCAGACCCGGGTGCCGATGGTGATGTGGTTCTCGCCGGGTTTCGCGGCCGGCAGCGGCCTGGACATCGCCTGCCTGCGCCGGGAATCCACGCAACCGGCCAGCCACGACAACCTGTTTCCGTCCGTGCTGGGCCTGCTGGACGTGCGCACCGGCGTATACGACCGCGATCGGGATCTCTTCGCCGCCTGCCGCCCGTAGAGCGGAGCTTGCTCCGCTGCGGTTTGCTCGAATGGCCGATGCTTCCCGGCAAAGGCAGCCGAGCAAGCTCGGCTCTACAAGGGCGGAGTAGAGCGGAGCTTGCTCCGCTGCCCCGGAACGTCCCGCATCAAGACAGCCCATCCGATCGCCGGTCCGCCGTCGCCGGTCGTCAATCCTCTTCCGGCGGCGGCACCACGCCGTCCGGATCCACCGCAAGACGACCGGCCATCAGCACCGCCTGGGTGCGGTTGGTGACGCCGAGCTTGCGCAGGATCGCGGTGACGTGCGCCTTGATGGTGGCTTCGGACACGCCCAGGTCGTAGGCGATCTGCTTGTTGAGCCGGCCCACGCCCAGCATCTGCAATACCCGGAACTGCTGCGGCGTGAGGTCGCGCAGGCGTTGTGCGATCTCGTGTTCGTCACGGCTGATGGCCGGCGCGTTCATCGCTTCGACCGGCGCCCAGCGCTCACCGTCCAGCACCGTGCCGATGGCCTCGCCGATGGTGTCCGAATCGGCCGACTTGGGAATGAAGCCCAGCGCGCCATGATCCAGCGCGCGCCGCATGACGGTCGGCTCCTCGCGCGCGGACACGATCACCACCGGCAGCTGCGGATGCAGCGCGCGCACATGCACCAGCGCGCTGAACCCTTGCGCGCCGGGCATGTTCAAGTCCATCAGCAGCAAATCCGCATCCGGGTGCGCATCCACCAGCGCATACAGGGCGTCCACGCTGTCGGCCTCGTGCAGGCGCACGCCCGGCAGCACCCGCTGCACCGCCGCGCGCAGCGCCTCGCGGAACAGCGGATGGTCGTCGGCGATCAGCAGGGTGGTCATGGGGTTCTCCCGGGGTGGGGCAAATCCCCCCTACCCCCCTTTTTCAAAGGGGGGATTCCTTCGGTGGTAGTGCTGCGAGGTTGCCGTGTGCGTAATCCGGTGCAGTTTGTTGGTGGCAGCGGACTTTCCTTACGCGGAATCGCGCCTTTCCCCCCTTTGGAAAAGGGGGGCAGGGGGGATTCACTCTCCGGATGCTTCCCTACCACCGCTACCTCAAACCCCATGCGCGCCGGCTGCGCCGTGACATGACCGATGCCGAGCAGCGGCTGTGGTTCCACCTGCGCAGGAAACAGCTCGATGGCGTGCAGTTCTACCGGCAGAAGCCGCTTGGGCGATATATCGTCGATTTCTATGGCCCTGCCGCAGATCTGGTGATCGAGTTGGATGGTAGCCAGCATTTCACCGCCGACGGCCTGGCAGGGGATCGACGCCGTGATGCATTCCTGGCGGGCCAGGGGCTGCGCGTCCTCCGGTTCGATGATCGGCAAGCGCTGCTGGAAACGACCGCCGTGCTGGAAGTGATTCTGCGGGTGATCCGCGAACGCTGAGGGAAAATCCCCCCTGCCCCCCTTTTTCAAAGGGGGGAATGCTCCGGCTGCGTCAGCGGAGAACGAAGGCGTCCGCGTTTCGATGGGAAAGGTCCATGCACCGCCACTGGGTAGGACCCTTCGGGAAAGCCAACCGCGCTCCCCCCTTTGAAAAAGGGGGCCCGGGGGGGATTTGCGGGCCCCCGCCATGCTCACTTCACCTTCCGTTCCGCGACCAGCGAATCGACCACGCCCGGATCGGCCAGGGTCGAGGTGTCGCCCAGCTGGTCCGGCGCGTTCTCGGCGATCTTGCGCAGGATGCGGCGCATGATCTTGCCGGAGCGCGTCTTCGGCAGGCCCGGCGCCCATTGCAGGTGGTCCGGCGCGGCGATGGGGCCGATTTCCTTGCGCACCCACAGCACCAGTTCCTTCTGCAGTTCCTCGCTGGGCACCTCGCCGGCCTTCAGGGTCACGTAGGCATAGATGCCCTGGCCCTTGATGTCGTGCGGAAAGCCGACCACCGCCGCCTCGGCGACCTTCGGATGCAGCACCAGCGCGCTTTCCACCTCGGCGGTGCCGATGCGGTGGCCGCTGACGTTGATCACGTCGTCGACGCGGCCGGTGATCCAGTAGTAACCGTCGGCGTCGCGGCGGCAACCGTCACCGGTGAAGTAGGTGCCCGGATAGGTGCGGAAATAGGTGTCGATGAAGCGCTGGTGGTCGCCGTAGACCGTGCGCATCTGGCCCGGCCAGGAATCCAGCAGGACCAGGTTCCCCTCGGTGGCGCCGTCGAGGATTTCACCGTTGGCGTCCACCAGCGCCGGGCGCACGCCGAAGAACGGCAGCGTGGCCGAACCCGGCTTCTGGTCGATCGCGCCGGCCAGCGGGCTGATCATGATGCCGCCGGTCTCGGTCTGCCACCAGGTGTCCACGATCGGGCAGCGGCCGTCGCCGACCACGTCGTAGTACCAGCGCCAGGCTTCCGGGTTGATCGGCTCGCCGACGCTGCCGAGCAGGCGCAGCGAGCTGCGCGAGGTCTTCTTCACCGGCGCCTCGCCCTCGCGCATCAGCGCGCGGATCGCGGTGGGCGCGGTGTAGAAGATGGTGACCTGGTGCTTGTCGATGACTTCCCAGAAGCGCGACACGCTCGGGTAGTTGGGCACGCCCTCGAACATCACCGAGGTGGCGCCGTTGGCCAGCGGCCCGTAGACGATGTAGCTGTGGCCGGTCACCCAGCCCACGTCGGCGGTGCACCAGTAGATGTCGTCCTCGCGTAGGTCGAACACCGCCTCGTGGGTGTAGGCCGCGTACAGCAGGTAGCCGCCGGTGGTGTGCAGCACGCCCTTGGGCTTGCCGGTCGAACCGGAGGTGTAGAGGATGAACAGCGGGTCCTCGGCGTTCATCCGCTCGGGCTCGCACTCGGCCGGCTGCTCGTCGACCACCGCGTCGAACCAGCGGTCGCGCGGCATCTGCATGTCCACCGCACCGCCGGTGTGGCGCACCACCAGCACGGTCTCGACCGAATTGGTGCCGGGCAGCTTGAGCGCGGCGTCCACGTTCGCCTTCAACGGCACCTTCTTGCCACCGCGCAGACCCTCGTCGGCGGTGATGATCAGCTTGCTGCCGCAGTCGGCCACACGGTCGGCGATGGAATTGGGGGCAAAGCCGCCGAACACCACCGAGTGGATCGCGCCGATGCGCGCGCAGGCCAGCATCGCCACCGCCGCGTCCGGAATCATCGGCAGGTAGATGGTGACGCGGTCGCCCTTCTTCACCCCCAGCGCGCGCAGCGCGTTGGCCAGCTTGCAGGTGCGCTCGTACAGTTCGCGGTAGGTGACCCGCAGCGACGGCTGGTCCGGGCTGTCCGGCTCGAACAGCAGCGCGGTCTTGTCGCCGCGGGCGGCGAGCTGGCGATCCAGGCAGTTGACGCTGGCGTTGAGCTCACCGTCCTCGAACCAGCGGATGTGGAAGTCATCCAGCTGGTAGCTGACGTCCTTGATCCGGGTCGGCTTCTTGAACCAGTCCAGGCGCTCGGCGACCTGTCCCCAGAATTTTTCAGGATGGTCGATGGAAGCCTGGTAGTCGCGCTGGTAGGCGGCGCGGTCGATGCGCGCCTTGGCGGCGAAGTCCGGCTTGATGGGGTAGATGTCGCTCATGGGGGCCCTCCCGGGGACAGCGGAACGAAAAGTCTGAGGATGCGATTCTGACAAGAATGCCCATCACACCGCGAGCGCCGGCAACGCTCCGCGGGAGGGGCGACGCGCCGAGTTTGCCGCATCCGGCCATGCGGCATCGCAGCAACCCTGTTAGACCTTGGTCGTAATTCCAGCCGCGCACCCGCATGCCCACCCGCGCGTGGAAGCCGTTTTGAAGGGGTTTTCGCGGCCGGCGCGCGTCATTCGACCAATGGCGAATAGGCGCGGCGGAGGCAACGGCGCAAGTCTGCCCGGCACGTGCCGAGCACGGCATGCGTCCAAACCGGGAGGGGTTATGACCACACGTTTCGCAACGATGGCCAGGCGGCCGCTGGCCGCCGCGCTGTTCGTCGCCTGCATCGCGCCGGGCCTGGCGTTCGCCCAGACGGCGAAGGAAAAGGCGCTGGAGGCCCGCGTGGCCGAACTGGAGCGGCAGGTGCAACTGCTGCTGTCGGCGCAGCAGCAACAGCAGACCCAGATCAGCAGCACCCAGGAGCAGGTGACCCAGGTCCAGGCCGCGCAGGCGGCCAAGCCGGCGCTGCCGGCCGGCAAGCAGCCGATCCAGGGCACCACCATCATGACCGCCGCCAATCCGGGCACCACGTTCTCCTACGGCGGCTTCATCAAGATGGACGCGATGGTGACCGACACCAGCGACGGCCGCATCGCCGACGGTTCCTCCGGCCGCCTGTTCTACGTGCCCAGCACGATCCCGGTGGCGGGCGCGAACGCCGATGGCGGCGATCCCTACGCCGACTTCCATGCCCAGTTCTCGCGCTTCTGGCTCAGCGCCGACCACGTCACCGACAACGGCGACAAGTTCAAGGGTTTCATCGAGGCCGACTTCTTCGGCGGCGGCAGCAACGCGCTGGCCGGCAACGAAACCGCCACCAACACCTATGCCGTCACCCTGCGCCACGCCTACGTGACCTGGAACAACTGGCTGGCCGGCCAGACCTGGTCCAACTTCATGGACGCCGGCGCGCTGCCGGACGCGGTCGATTTCGTCGGCCCGACCGACGGCACCATCTTCGTGCGCCAGGCGCAGTTGCGCTACACCAAGGGCCCGTGGTCGTTCTCGATCGAGAACCCGCAGACCACCGTCACGCCCTACCTGACCGGCGCGCGCTTCAACAGCGGAGACAATGCCGCGCCCGACTTCACCGCGCGCTGGCTGACCAAGGGCGACTGGGGCCACTTCACCGTGGCCGCGCTGCTGCGCCAGTTCAAGGTGGCCGACGAGACCGACACCGGCGCCGCGCTCAGCGTCTCGGGCAAGTTCAACCTGGGCAAGAACGACGACATCCGCTACGCCGTCAACGCCGGCCAGGGCATCGGCCGCTACCTGGCCTTCGGCGTCGGCAGCGACGTGGTCACCGAGGCCGACGGCGACATCAGCGCGCTGGACGGCTACGGTGGCTTCGTGGCCTGGCGCCACGTGTTCAGCCCGAAGGTCCGCACCAACCTGATGTACTCGGCCTCGCATTTCGACAACGACGTGTCGCTCACCGGCTGGGGCGTCACCGAGCGCACCCAGTCGATGCACGCCAACGTCATCTACTCGCCGTTTCCGAAACTGGACATCGGCGCGGAACTCATCTTCGGCCAGCGTTCACTCGAGGATGACCGCGAGGGCGACCTGAAGCGCCTGCACACCCACGTCAAATACTCGTTCTGAGGGGAGAGGAATGAACGCAACCACGCTCAAGCATTCGCCGTCCGGCGAACTCAGCCAAGGCCACAAGAAGGTCATCTTCGCATCCAGCCTGGGTACCGTCTTCGAGTGGTACGACTTCTATCTGTACGGTTCACTGGCGGCGATCATCGCCAAGCAGTTCTTCAGCGGCGTCAACGAGACCACCGGCTTCATCTTCGCGTTGCTGGCCTTCGCCGCCGGCTTCGCGGTGCGTCCGTTCGGCGCGGCGTTCTTCGGCAGCCTGGGCGACCGCATCGGGCGCAAGTACACGTTCCTGGTCACCATCGTGATCATGGGCCTGTCCACCTTCATCGTCGGCATCCTGCCCACCTACGCCAGCATCGGCGTGGCCGCCCCGATCATCCTGATCGGCCTGCGCCTGTTGCAGGGCCTGGCACTGGGCGGCGAGTACGGCGGCGCGGCGACCTACGTGGCCGAGCACGCCCCCAACGGCAAGCGCGGCCTGTACACCAGCTTCATCCAGACCACCGCCACACTGGGCCTGTTCCTGTCGCTGCTGGTGATCCTCAGCTGCCGCCTGTCGCTGGGCACCGAGGCGTTCGAAGCCTGGGGCTGGCGCATTCCGTTCCTGGTCTCGATCGTGCTGCTGGGTGTGTCGGTGTGGATCCGCATGCAGTTGAGCGAATCGCCGCTGTTCCAGCAGATGAAGTCCGAGGGCAAGGGCTCCAAGACCCCGTTCCGCGACAGCCTGAAGGGCGGCAACCTCAAGCTGATGCTGCTGGTGCTGCTGGGCGCGACCGCCGGCCAGGCGGTGGTGTGGTACGGCGGCCAGTTCTACTCGCTGTTCTTCCTGACCCAGGCGCTCAAGGTCGACGGCACCACCGCCAACCTGCTGATCGCCGGCGCACTGGCCCTGGCCACGCCGTTCTTCATCTTCTTCGGCTGGTTGTCCGACCGCATCGGCCGCAAGAAGATCATCCTGGCCGGCTGCCTGCTGGCGGCGATCACCTACTTCCCGATCTTCAAGGGCCTGACCCACTTCGCCAACCCGGGCATCGAGGAAGCCCGCGCGAGCTCGCCGGCGGTGGTGGTGGCGGACCCGGCCACCTGCAGCTTCCAGTTCGATCCGGCCGGCGTGCGCAAGTTCACCAGTTCCTGCGACGTCGCCACCGCGGCGCTGACCAAGGCGGGTGTGCCGTACACCGTGCAGGCGGCCGCTCCAGGCTCGGTGGCCCACGTCGAGGTCGGCGGCAATCAAGTCGAGTCGTACGAAGCGGCCGGGCTGTCCAAGGATGACGCCAAGGCCAAGGGCACCGACCTGGGCGCCCGCCTGAAGACCGCGCTGACCTCGGCCGGCTATCCGGAGAAGGCGGACCCGGCACGCATCAACATCCCGATGACGCTGTTCCTGCTGTGGGTGCTGGTGATCTACGTGACCATGGTCTACGGCCCGATCGCGGCCTATCTGGTGGAGCTGTTCCCCACCCGCATCCGCTACACCTCGATGTCGCTGCCATACCACATCGGCAACGGCTGGTTCGGCGGCTTCCTGCCGGCCATCTCGTTCGCCCTGGTCGCCGGCACCGGCAACATGTACTACGGCCTGTGGTATCCGATCGGCGTGGCGGTGCTGACCCTGATTGTCGGCATCCTGTTCCTGCGCGAAACCAAGGACGTCGACATCACCCAGTAAGCGCGCTCCCTCCGCGCCGGCCGGACGCATTCCGGCCAACCCGACGCCGGCCCTCGTGGCCGGCGTTTTTTTGTGCGCGCGGCGGCATGCGCTTTTAGGAATCCTCCGATTTCGCAAGCGGTGGCGCCTTCCTATCCTGCCCGGACTCTCCCCAGAACCTTCGTTCGCCCGGCCATCGGTCAGGCGACCCGGCCTTTCCCGCGATCGAGGCATCCCATGGCCATCCACGGAAACCTGAGCGACTTCTCGCTGCGCGACATCCTGACCGTGGTTGTCGGCAAGCACGGCGTGCTCACCGTGGATCAACGGGATGGCCAGGTGCTCCGCCTGGACATCGCCGGCACCAACATCACCCGGATGACCGTGGAACGCCCCATCGACTCGCGCAGCGAAGGACAAGTGCTGCTGCGCATGTTCGCGCAGGGGAACGGCGAGTTCCGTTTCGAGCCGCTGGCCACGGTGGAGGCGAAGCGTTCGTTCCTGCGGATGGACGAACTGCTGGAAGGCCGCGGCGCGGTGCCACTGGACGAACGCGACCTGCCGCATCCCAAGACGACGTTCCTGGTGATCAAGGGTCGCCAAGTGGAACTGCCGCCGGATCTGGCCGAGTTCCTCGGCGCGGCCGTGCCGTTGCTCACCGAGGGCGCCAGCGCCGAACGGATCTCGCGGCAACTGGGATTCCCGCTCGAAGGCACGCGCCGCAACCTGCAACGCCTGCGTCAGGTCAAGAAAGTCTGGCCGATGCAGGCATACGTGGATCGGCTCGATCCGGAACAACGCAAGCAGCGCCAGTCCCTGGGCCAGCGCATCGCCAGCTTCTTCACCCGATGACCCCACTCAAGATCGTTATCTCCGGCCCCGTCGGCGCCGGCAAGACCACCTTCATCCGTTCCGTGTCCCAGACCGAAGTGGTCAGCACGGAGGAAGTCAGCACCGAGCGGATCGGCAAGACGCACACGACGGTCGCACTGGACTTCGGCCAGATCGCACTGGGCGACTACGTGCTGCACCTGTTCGGCACGCCCGGGCAGTCGCGCTTCGACTACATGTGGGACGTCCTCAGCGAAGGCGCGCTGGGCCTGATCGTGCTGGTGCCCTGCGACGCGCCCAACGAATTCCCGCAGGCGCGGCGGATCCTGGAGTTCGTGATCAGCCGCCAGCCGGTGGAATTCATCATCGGGCTGACCCGGACCGATCTGGCGGCCGACGGCTGGACCGCCGCCGAGGTCGCCGCCTACTTCGGTGTTCCCGAACAGCAGGTGCTTGCGCTCAATCCCCGCGACGCCGCGCACGCCCGCCATGCCATCCACCAGCTGCTGCAGCGCGTCTGATCGCCTGCACGCGGCCTTCTTCCCTGTTTTCACGAGGACACACCATGAGCAAGCAAGAACAGATGCAAGCCACGCTGGACGCCCTGACACGCGCCATTCCGGGCATGAAGGGCAGCTTCCTTTGCACCTTCGACGGCATGCCCGTCTGCCAGTCGATTACCGATCCCGGCGTCGATTCGGCGCGGGTCGCGGCGATGGCCGCCACCGCCCTGGGCGTGGGCCGGCGCATCACCGAAACCCTGTCCACCGGAACGCTGCGCGGTATCAAGCTGGTGGCTGCGGAGGGCCGCATCTTCATCTACATGGTCGGCAGCAAGGCCTGCCTGGCGCTGGTGGCGCCGTCGGACACCAATGTCGGTCTGATCGAACTGGAAGTGGCCGACGTGATCACCCAGTTGACCGCCATCCTGTAAGGAGCAGACGCCATGAATCACGAACGCAAGAGCTGGACGGTCAAGGACGAAGCCATCGTCCGCGAGCTGCGCGAATTGCTCACCCTGTCGGCGGAGGAATGCGCGTTGCTGAAGGCGCTGGAGCCGATGGCCCGCGAAGCGGCCCCGACCCTGGTCGCCGAGTTCTACGAGCGCCTGCTGTCGCATGAGCCGACCCGGGAATTCATCGGCGACAAGGAACGCCTGGCCACCACCCTGGCCAACTGGTTCGTGGAGGTGTTCTGCGGTGAGTACGACGACGCCTACGCACTCAAGCGGCTGGGCATCGGCAACGTGCACGTGCGCATCGGACTGCCGGTCCGCTATCCGCTGGCGATGATGGACCTGATCGCCCGCCACGGCGAACGCATCGCATCGGCCAAGGGCGAGGCGGCGATCCAGGCGTTCCGCAAGGTCCTGGCCATCGACGTGGCGACCTTCAACCAGGCCTACGAGAACAACCAGCTGCACCATCTGGCCGAGCTGACCGGCAGCGAACGCCTGGCTCGCCGGCTGTTGTCCGGCGGCTGACGCCGCCGCGTTTCATCGATCGGGCCGCGGCCTATTGCGGGGGAGCAGCGAGCTCCCGCGCATCCAGATAACCGTCGCCGCTGCGATCCTGTTTGCGGAAGGTGGCCGCCAATCGCTCGCGATGGGTTGCGCGGGTGATGGCGGCCCCCTTGCCGCCCGGCAGCTCGTCGCCGGACAGCACGCCATCGCGATTGCGGTCACGCGCATCGAAGGCGTAGCTCATCCAGTCCAGGAACTCGGCCTGGCTGACCCGACCGTCGCCATCGGTATCCATGCGCTGCAGATAGTCCTTGGTGCCGTTGACCTGCCCCACCGCGAGCAGCGGCAGGGCCGATATCAGCAATGCGAGCAATAGACGCGTCATCCCCGCATTGTAGGACTGGATTTGGCGTGTGCGCTCGTCCACGCACCCCGCGCAAATCCCCCGTCGCCTCCGGCGCCCGCCCCCTTTTGAAAAGGGGGCTACCAAGAGACTCCAGCGCTCGGAAACCCGCTTTTCCTCCCCCTTTGCAAAAGGGGGACTGAGGGGGATTTGCTCTTGGCGCCAAAAGCTAATCCCCCGTCGCCTTACGGCGCCCGCCCCCTTTTGAAAAGGGGGCTAACAAGAGACTCCAGCGCTCGGAAACCCGCTTTTCCTCCTCCTTTGAAAAAGGGGGATTGAGGGGGATTGGCTCTTCGCCGCAAACCTCAATGCGCCAGCGCATACCCCTTCAACCGCGCGGAGTACTCCTGCAATGCCCGGATACCGCTGGCCTCGGCCTCATGGCACCACGCCTGCAACGCCTTCAACCGCTCCGCCGCATCATGGCTGCGGGCTTCAAGCAGCGCCGACAGGCGCGCGCGGTGTTCGACCAGCGCGCTGATGCGCGGCCGCTGCGAGACCCAGTTGCGCAGTTGTTCGCGCGCGTCCGGCTTGAGCCAGCGGCCGTCGTCGACCAGGCCACGACGCAGCTTGCGCGGCAGTAGTGCGCGCAGCTTGGCGCCCGCCTGCGCGGCCTCTTCCTTCAGCGCCGGCTTGAGCACGTTGCGCTGGTAGTCGGTCATGGCCTGGAAACGGTGCGACAGCAGCGCCTTCAGCGTGTCTGCGTCGGGCACCGCGATGTTCGGGCGAATGTCCAGGGTGGGTGCCACCCGCAACACTTTCGCCAGCCGGACCTTCTCCATGCCCTTGATCACGATCCAGCCGATATCCACTTCCCAGCGGCGCATCGAGAAGCGTGCCGAACTGGGGAAGGCGTGATGGTTGTTATGCAGCTCCTCGCCGCCCACCCACACGCCCCATGGCGTCAGGTTGGTCGAGGTGTCGGAGGATTCGAAATTGCGATAGCCCCACCAGTGGCCCAGGCCATTGATCACGCCCGCCGCCCAGAACGGAATCCACGCCATCTGGATCGCCCACAGCGCGACGCCGGGCAGGCCAAACAGGACGGCGTTCACCAGCAGCAGGAAGGTCGGCCCCAGATTCGCGTGCGGGGTGTACACGTGGCGCTCGACCCAATCGTCCGGCGCGCCCTTGCCGTACTGCTCGATGTCGGCGCGCTGCCCGCGCGCTTCGCGGTACAGCTCCACGCCGCGCCAGAACACGTTGCCGATGCCCTTGGTCTGCGGACTGTGCGGATCCTCTTCGGTCTCCACCTTGGCGTGATGCTTGCGATGGATGGCGACCCACTCCTTGGTGATCATCGAGGTGGTCAGCCAGGTCCAGAACCGGAAGAAGTGGTTCAGCACCGGATGGAAATCCACGCCCCGGTGCGCCTGGCTGCGATGCAGGTACAGCGTCACCGAGAAGATGGTCAGCTGGGTGAAGACCAGCAGCACGATCAACAGCTCCCACCAGACCAGGCCGGTCAGGCCTCCGATCAGGAACTGCAGCAACGAGTCGGACATGGAAAGCGCTCCGGAAGGCACCGGCGCCGGTGGGGTCCGGTGCCGTCAGCGCATCATGCGGCCTGCACGTGACGATTTCACCCGACGCCGCCGAATGGTGTTCAGCTGGCGGATTTCGCCGCTGCCGCGGCCGCTTCCTGGCGGTGCATTTCTTCGGTCAGCACCCGCTTGATCTCGCCCACAATCGACTCGAGCGAGTCCTCGCCGTAGCCGACGTGATGGCTGGCGATACGACCCTGGGTGTCGATCACCCACAGATTCGGGTAGGCCTTCACACTGTAGGTGCGCGCGATGTCACCGTTGGGGTCGCGGGACTGCAGCAGGCTGTAATCGCGCATCTGCCGCATCATCTGCCGGTAGGTGGCGGGCGGGTCCTCGACGTTCACCGCGATGACCTGCAGCCACTGGGGGTCGACCTTCTTCTGCAGGGCGTCCAGCACCGGCAGTTCCTTCAGGCAGTAACCGCACCAGGACGCCCAGAAGGTCACGATCACCACCTTGCCCCGGTGTTCGGCCAGATCGACTATCTTTCCGTCACGTCCCTTGCCGAGCACGGTCGGTGCCGGATCGCCGATGGCGGGCGACTGCGCGAACGCGGGGAATGCCACCGAAAGACAGAGCAGCAGGACGGCGAGGCGGATGCGGCGCATGGTCGGTTCCCTCCTTGGACTGGCGCCGAGTCTATCCCGCTTCCACTCCCCCAGACAGCCCCGCCGATGTCCCTCGCCCCCGATGCCGCGCCCGCGCCGGCGCCCCTGTTCGAACTCGATCGCGCCACCGTCATCCGCGGCTCCGTCCGCGTGCTGCGCGAGCTGACCCTGAGCATCCCGCTGGGCCAGCACACCGTCATCCTCGGCCCCAACGGCTGCGGCAAGTCGACCTTCATCAAGCTGATCAACCGCGAGCTGTATCCGCTCGCCCGTGAAGGCGACGCGCCGGTCAAGGTGTTCGGCCTGCGCCGCTGGAACGTGGCCGAACTGCGCACCCGGCTGGGCGTGGTCACCAGCGACCTCACCCGCAACCTGCAGGAGATGCCGCAGCTGCGGGTGGAGGACGCGGTCGTCACCGGCTTCTTCTCCAGTTTCGTGATCCCGCCGCATTGCGAGGTGGACGCGCAGATGCGCGCGCAGGCCCGCCGCGCGCTGGCGGCGGTCGAGGCCACCGCGCTGGCCGACCGCGAAGTCGCCGAACTGTCCACCGGCGAAATGCGCCGCGTGCTCATCGCCCGCGCGCTCGTGCACCAGCCCGAGGCGCTGTTGCTGGACGAACCCACCGCCGGCCTGGACCTGATCGCCCAGCGCCACTTCCTGGAACTACTGCGCGATCTCGCACGCCAGGGCATCACCCTGGTGCTGGTCACCCATCACCTGGAAGAAATCGTCCCCGAATTCCAACGCGTGATCCTGCTGCGCGCCGGCGACGTGATGGCCGATGGCGCACCCGATGACATCCTCACCTCGGAAAACCTGTCCGCCGCCTACGGCGGACCGTTGCAGGTGCGGCGTGAGGGTGGGCGGTTCGTGCTGGGGCTGGATTGAAGCGGACCTTGCCGTGACGCTCCGCATCCCCATCTGATCGTCATCGCCTCTCCTTCCCGGCCGCACCGGTTTCCCCATGCCCGAACTGCCCGAAGTCGAAACCACCCGCCGGGGTCTGGCCCCGCATCTGGAAGGACGGCGCATCCGCGAGGTGACGCTGCGCCGGCCGGATCTGCGCTGGCCGATTCCGCCGGAGATCGCGCGCGAGCTGCCCGGCCAGCGCATCGCCGAGGTGCGGCGGCGGGCCAAGTACCTGTTGATGGATGTGGACGGCGGCAGCGCGTTGCTGCACCTGGGCATGTCCGGCAGCCTGCGGGTGCTGCCGGTGGATACGCCGGTGCGCGCGCACGATCATGTCGACATCGCGGTGGAGGGACCGCGCGGGCAGCAGCGGGTGTTGCGCTTCAATGACCCGCGGCGCTTCGGTTGCCTGCTGTGGCAGCCGGCCGGCGAGATCCATCCCCTCCTGCAGGGACTGGGGCCGGAACCGCTGTCGGACGCGTTCGACGGCGACTACCTGTTCGAACTCAGCCGTGGCCGCAAGGCGCCGGTGAAGACCTTCCTGATGGACCAGGGCGTGGTGGTCGGGGTGGGCAACATCTACGCGGCCGAGAGCCTGTTCCTGGCCGGCATCTCGCCGCTGCGCGCCGCCGGCAGGGTCTCGCGCGAGCGCTACGTGGCCCTGGCCGACGCGGTCAAGCGGATCCTCGGTTACGCCATTACCCGCGGAGGGACCACCCTGCGCGACTTCATCAGCCCGGACGGGGCGCCCGGCTACTTCGAGCAGGAACTGTCGGCCTACGGGCGCGGCGGCGAGCCCTGCCCGCGCTGCCGGCGGCCGATGAAGGAAGCCAGCATCGGCCAGCGCACGACCGTCTGGTGCGGCCACTGCCAGAAGTGACAGGGACCTTCTCCCGAATGCCTTTATTCACAATTGGGGCTATATTCGCCGCCTGACTTGTGGGGAAAGCACATGGCGGACGCTTCAGACATCACCCTCTGGCTGGATTCGGCCCGCAACGGCGATCGCGCCGCGCTGGATCGGGTGCTGGCCACGCTCTACCAGGAACTGCACACCATGGCCCGCCGCCAGCTGTCGGGCCAGCATGGCTACACCCTGGACGCGACCGCGCTGGTCCACGAGTCCTACCTCAAGCTGATCGGTTCCACCGGAACCGCCAAGTTCGAGGACCGCGCGCACTTCTTCGCCTACGCCGCCTCCTCCATGCGCAGCGTGGTGGTGGATTACGCGCGCAGCCGGCTGGCGCGCAAGCGCGGCGGCGACCTCAAGCGGGTCGCGGACATTCCCGAGGAAGTCGAAGGCAACCTGAAACTCGACGAGGACCTGCTGGCGCTGAACGCCGCGCTGGACCAGCTGGCGCAGGCGGACGAACGCCTGGCCAAGGTGGTGGAACTGCGTTACTTCGCCGGTCTGTCGGAACTGGAAATCGCCGAGCTCCTGCAGCGCTCCGAACGCAGCATCCGCCGCGACTGGCAAAAGGCGCGGATGTTCCTGCTGTCGACGATGCAGGAACCCTGATCACGGCGGTCCATCGTGGACGTCGAACGCTGGAAACAGCTTTCCCCCCTGCTGGATGTCCTGCTGGAACTGGCGCCGGACGCCCGCGCGCACCGGATGGACGCGATTCGCGCCGAGGATCCGGAGCTGGCGATCGAGCTGGAGAAACTGCTCGCGCTGGAGGATGAGAGCGAGGGCTTCATGGAAGCCCCGCTGCTGGAAAAGCCCCAGAGCGGGCTGCAGCCCGGCATGCTCATCGGCCCCTACCGGCTGGAGGACCTGCTGGGCGAAGGCGGCATGGGCATGGTCTGGCTGGCCTCGCGCGCCGATGGCCTGTACCAGCGCCGGGTCGCGCTGAAACTGCTGCGTCCGGGCCTGGCCGATCCCAACCTGCGCCTGCGCTTCACCCGCGAACGCGAAATCCTGGCGCGGCTGGAGCATCCCAACATCGCGCGCCTGCTCGACGCCGGGGTAAGCCAGGGCAGCCAGCCCTACCTGGCGCTGGAGTATGTCGAAGGCATCCCGCTGACCGAGTACTGCCAGGTCAACGCGCTGTCCATCGACGATCGCCTGCGCCTGTTCCTGCAGGTCTGCGAGGCGGTCAGCCACGCCCACGCCAACCTGATCGTCCATCGCGATCTCAAGCCTTCCAACATCCTGGTCTCGCCGGACCGCAATGTGCGCCTGCTCGACTTCGGCATCGCCAAGCTGCTGGACGAAAGCGAGCCCGCGCCGCTGAACCCGCGCACCGAAGTCCGCGCCTTTACCCTGCACTACGCCGCGCCCGAGCAGATCCGCGGCGAACCGGTCACCACCATGACCGACGTGTACTCGCTGGGCGTGGTGCTGTACGAACTGCTGGCCGGCACCAAGCCGTACCGGCTGCGCCGGCAGAGCGACGCGGAATGGGAGGAAGCGATCCTGGCGGTGGAACCGCTCAAGCCCTCGGTGGCCGCGCAGCGCACCACCGGCGGCGGGCGCACCGAGTGCCCGAACGCGCGCCGCCACGGCCGCCAGCTGTCCGGCGATCTGGACAACATCGCGCTGAAGGCGCTGGCCAAGTCGCCGGAACAACGCTATCCGTCGGTGGAAGCGCTGGCGCTGGATCTGCGCCGGCACATGGACGGGCGACCGGTGCACGCGCGGCCGCAGAGCCTGGGTTATCGCGCGCGCAAGTACATTTCCCGCCATCGCTGGGCGCTGGCCGCCGGCAGCGTGACCGCGCTGATCCTGGTCGCCGCGCTCGGCGCCAGCCTGTGGCAGAGCCAGCAGGCGGTGCGCGAGGCCGCGCGCGCGCAGGCGATGCAGAACTTCGTGATCGGCCTGTTCGACAATGCCGGCAGCGCGCAGCGCGGCAACACCTACGACGCGCGCGAACTGCTGGTGGCGGGCGAGCGTCGCGGCGAACGCGAACTGGCCCGGCAGCCGCTGGCGCACGCCGAACTGCTGGGCGTGATCGCGCGCCTGCGCATCGGCCTGGGCGACTACCGCGAGGCGCTGGACCTGCTGGACCGGCAACAGCGCCTGCTGCAAGGCAGCGACGCGCCCGCGCTGACCCTGGAAAGCACCACCCAGCGCGGCCGCGTGCTGGCCCTGCTGGGGCGGCAGCGCGACTGCATCGACGCGATGATCCGGCTGGAAGCGGACATCGGCCGCCTGCAGATCCAGTTGCCGCAACAGGCCGCCGATTTCCTGTCGCAGGACGGACGTTGCCGGCGCGCGGTCGCCGACCGCCAGACCGCGCGCCAGTTGTTCCTGCGCTCGCAGCTGATCCGTCGCGGCCTGCGTGATCAGACCGGCGTCGCCGAGAGCCTGTACGACCTGGCCGGACTGGAAAGCGACATGGGCAATGCCGATGGCGCGATCCGCGGTTTCAACGCCGCGCTCGTGCACCTGCGCCAGTACGACGGCCAGCGCCATCCGCTGGCGGTCGACATCGAACGCAGTCTCGCCAGCCTGTACCGGATCCGCGGCGACTCGCAGACCGCGCTGATGCACTACCGGCGCGCACTCGCGCTGGCCCGCGACATCCACGGTGATCGCCACCCGGCGACCCTGGCGGTGCGCCGGCAGATGGGCGCGGTGCAGGTGGATCTGGGCCATTTCACCGAAGCCAACGCGCAGATGCGCCAGCTGCACGAGCAGACGATCAATGCGCTGGGACCGGCCCATCGCGAAACCGGATCCAGCTGGAACTCGCTGGGCATCATCGCCTGGGAACTGGGCGACACCGATGCCGCCGTCGCCGACATCGAACGCGCGGTGCGGGTCTGGCGCAGCCCGGACAGCCGCCAGCAACTGCCCGGCGGGCTCTACAACTACGGCATGGTGCTGCACAGCGCCGGCCGCGAGGACGAGGCGCTGGCCGCGTTGCAGGAAGCGCGCGGACTGCGCGCCGAACTGTTCGGCGCCAGCCACGCGCTGGTCGGCGAAACCGATCGCCTGATCGGCGAGGTGCTGGCCTCGCGCGGGGATCTGGCCGCGGCCAGCGAGTACTTCGATCGCGCCGAGAAACTGACCCGCATCGGCTACGGCACCGACCATCCGCGCACGCTGTTCGCCGAGCTGTCGCTGGCCCGCCAGCTGGGCCGCACCGGACAGGTCAACGAAGCGCTACGCCGGATGGACGCGCTGGCCGTGCGCAAGGGCGAAGGCAGCGAGATCCCGAAACTGCGCTGGAGCGCGCGCGGCTACGCCGCCGAGCTGCGCTGCGAACGCGATCAACGCGAACGTGGCCGCCGGGATCTGGACGCGCTGCTGGCCGAGCTGCGCACCGCGCAGCCGGATGGTGGTGTCATTCCGCGGGAGATTGCGCGGATTCGGGCGCGGTGCATTTGAGGTTGGGGATGGATCTTCGCTCCTGTTGAAGGGGAGCGAAGTGGGGTTTTCTTTTTCGCGCCAAGAGCAAATCCCCCGTCGCCTTCGGCGCCCGCCCCCTTTTCCAAAGGGGGCTAACAAGCAACTCCGACGCCCGGAAACCCGCTGTTACTCCCCCTTTGCAAAAGGGGGATTGAGGGGGATTTGCTGTTCGCGCCAAGAGCAAATCCCCCGTCGCCTCCGGCGCCCGCCCCCTTTTTCAAAGGGGGCTATCAGGAAGCTTCAGCGCCCGGAAACCCGCTGTTCCTCCCCCTTTGCAAAAGGGGGATTGAGGGGGATTTGCTGTTCGCGCCAAGAGCAAATCCCCCGTCGCCTCCGGCGCCTGCCCCCTTTTTCAAAGGGGGCTAACAAGCAACTCCGACGCCCGGAAACCCGCTTTGCTTCCCCCTTTGCAAAAGGGGGATTGAGGGGGATTTGCTGTTCGCGCCAAGAGCAAATCCCCCGTCGCCTCCGGCGCCCGCCCCCTTTTTCAAAGGGGGCTATCAGGAAGCTTCAGCGCCCGGAAACCCGCTGTTCCTCCCCCTTTGTAAAAGGGGGATTGAGGGGGATTTGCTGTTCGCGCCAAGAGCCAATCCCCCGTCGCCTCCGGCGCCCGCCCCCTTTTTCAAAGGGGGCTATCAGGAGACTTCAACGCCCGGAACCCGCTTTGCCTCCCCCTTTGCAAAAGGGGGATTGAGGGGGATTTGCTTTTAGGCTTCTCCAGGACAAAGCAGCCGAGCAAGCTCGGCTCTACAAGGGCAACGGCGCCTGCATCGGCTCAATCCTGCTTTCGCCGCGCGCGATGCGCTTGAACTCGGCGCGGCTGACCGAGACGTAGCGGTCGTTGCCGCCGATTTCCACCTGCGGGCCGTCCTGCACCGCGCGGCCTTCCTCGTCCACGCGCACGGTCATGATCGCCTTCTTGCCGGTGTGGCAGATGGTCTTGATTTCGGCGATCTCGTCGGCCCAGGCCAGCAGGTACTGGCTGCCTTCGAACAGTTCGCCGCGGAAGTCGGTGCGCAGGCCGTAGCACAGCACCGGGATGCGCAGCGCATCCACCACTTCGCTGAGCTGCCACACCTGCGGCTTGGTCAGGAACTGCGCCTCGTCCACCAGCACGCAGTCGAGCTTGCCGTGTTCGGCGAGGTCCGCGCGGATCAGCCTTTCCAGATCGGTGTCGTGGACGAAGGCGGTGCCGCTGGCCTTCAGGCCGATCCGCGAGGCGACCACGCCGGTGCCGGCGCGATCATCCAGGCGGGGGGTCAGGATCAGCACGCGCATGCCCCGCTCCCGGTAGTTGTGGGCGGATTGCAGCAACGTGGTGGTCTTCCCGGCGTTCATCGCCGAGTAGTAGAAGTAGAGCTTGGCCATGCGCGGATTCTACTGCCGCGCATGGCCGGCCCGTCAGGGATTGACGGGTGCGGGCTCCTCGGGCACGTCCGGTTCCGGGGCGTCGATCTGCGGGGTGGTTTCCGGCACGCGCGAGCTGGGGGCCGGCGGGAGTTCATCGACCTGCTCCACCTCGCCCACCGAGACCCGGCCGATGCGCGGTTTTGCCCAGACCTGGTCGGTATAGGCCCAGTACTTCTTGGCGTCCCAGTAACGTGGGTCGTAGAACTTGCTGCCGTCGATGGTCTGCTCGCCGCCGGGACCGGGCACGATGATCTGCACGTTGCCGGCGAAGCCGGTGCGGCTGCCGGTGATCTGCATGCGGCCGCGCCGCAGCTGGGTTTCATAGCGCGGCTTGGCGGCGGCGTCGCCGAAGCGGGCATAGATGGCCTGGCCCTCGCTGACGGCGCGCTCGCGCTCGGCCTCGGTCAGCGCGCTCCAGTAGCGCTCGCGCAGGCCGAGGAAACCGGCATAGCCGCGCTCGGCGGCCAGATCCATCCAGGCGTAGGCCAGCACCCTGTCCTGCGGCGCGCCCTGCCCGTTCCACAGCATTTCCGCGACCATGCCCTGCGAGGGCTTGTCGGCATAGAAGCTGGCGCGGCGGAAGAAGCGCATCGCGTCTTCATACTTCTTGGCCTTGAACGCCTCCATGCCCAGCAGGCGGTACTTCATGTCCGGGTGATGGGTCAGGAAGCCGGCCGTGATCATCAGCGGATCGGACGTCGGATCCGGCGGCGGCGCGGGCTTCTTGTCCGCCGCCATGGCGGCGGATATCGGCAGCATGGCCAGCAGCCAAAGTCGTTTGCGCATCATCCTGATCATTTCCTGTAAATCCCCGGTGGTCCAAATCCTAGAAGGAATGCCGGCGACTGTCTCTCCCACTGATGGCACGGTCGCGCGGATGGATGGCGGCGCTAATCCCGGATGATCTCCATCCAGGACACCCGCCCGTAGTGCGAACCCATGCCCTGCAGGTTCAGGGACACGCAGCCGGGCGTGCCGGACGCGCCTCCGACACAGGCCAGCGATGGGTTGCTCCCCTGCACCAGATCGCCCAGCAGGATGCCCGGATCGGAGACCATGCCCAGGCCCAGATCGATCGACCCCGCCGGTGTGCCACCGAGATTGTCCTTTCCATCGAAGCGGCCATCACCATTGATATCGAAGAACGGATTCGAGGTGGCGCCGCCGGTGAAGACGTCGATTGCGTTGAGATAACCGCGCCCGGCGCCGCCGCAACCGCCGCCTTCCGGGATCATGCTGGACGCCATCAGGGTACGGCCGCCGATCACCTGCTGCGCTTCGCCGACCATGCGTTCGCCCTCGGCGTGGGTGCCCGGTGTCTGAAGATCGACCACCCAGCCGCGCTTGCCGATCATGTCGTTCGCCGATGCCTTGGCGAAGGCGCGCACGGGTTTTCCGCCGATGGTGCTGCTGGCAACGATGCGCCTCGCACGTAGTTGATCCCGGCTGACCGCACCACTCCGATCCTCCACGCCATACCAGCTCTGTGTCGACACGTCGGCGGCATCCTCTGCGCTGAGATAGCTCCCGGTGCCGAAGAACACCCACGGCTGATGGGTGGCGGGGTGCAGGGCGACGCCGACGCCGCCGGTGATCGGCTGGCGCTGGCCGGCCGCATTGGTGGCGGTGAAGATCCGGCTGGCCCGCCAGCTACCGGCGGTACCCGCCAGATTGAACCGCCACACGTTGCCACGAAGATCGCCGGCATACGCGGTGTCGACCAGGCCGTCGCCATCGCGATCCAGCACGGTCAAGGCGGAAAGTCCATTGCCGGTTTCATTGCCTGCCTCGATCTTGTTTATCCGCTTGCCGGTTTCCGCATCAAGCACGTACAGGGCCGCCCGGCCACTGGCACTGTTGATGCCATTGGCGACCAGCGCCACCGTTCTGCTCGATGTTTGCTGGTCGGCGATGCGGTGGATCTGCGGGCGCGCCAGCACCATCCCCATGTCCTCGTCATCGGTGTACTCCCATCCGGCGGGCGCGCTGGAGGGTTTGGCCAGGTTCAACGAAACCGCGTACACCCCGCGTCCGCCACGTCCCAGCGTGCCGATCACGGTGACCTCGTCGCCGTTGATGCGTCCGGCCACCAACGGACCGTCGACGTAGTAGCGATGCCGGTACTTCTCCGCCTGGGCGAGGTATTTCAGCGATGCCATGTCCAGCAGGCCGGGCACGTAGGCGAATATCTCCTTGCCGGTGGCGGCATCGAACGCATGCAGCATGCCGTCGTTGGCGCCGACGAAGACCGCTTCGGCACTTGCCGTTTTCACGTGCAGCGGCGAGCTGTGCACGATGTCGCCCAGCAGGCTGGTCCGGGCGCGTAGTCCTTTACCCTCCTGGCTCCGATCGCCGCGGATCCAGGCAGCAACCAGTCCCGTGAGGGCCCTGCCCTGCGCGGGCGTCGGAAAGGTCCTGGCGGCGTGGCGGCCTCCCGTGCCCGGGTCCCCGGAAGTGAATACCTTGCGCTCGTACCAGACCGATGGAATTTTCGCGGCCGCGTTCCAGATCGGCTCCCCGGAAATGCCGCTCGCCGTCACCGGATAGGCCTTGAGATCACCGGTCCACGACCTCGAGGTGAAGTTCGCCACATAGGTGCGACTTCCCTTCTTCAGCTCGGTGCCGTTGAAACTGATACTGCTGGCCGAGCTGTTGCGTTCCTCCACCTCGTCGAGGATTTCGGTGAATCCTTTCACCAGATCCTGGGGATACTTGGCGCTGACGAACAGGCCGCGACTATTGATGGTTGCGTGGAACAGGTCATCCACCCGATGTGTCCGGTCCTTGGACTCATGCGGGTCATGCCAGGACTTCTGCCCGGCACTGAGCAGGGGCAGATCGGCGGTGGTGAAGTAGCCTTGATTGGCGATGGAAATGGCCGACACCACCATGTGCTGCCAGAATGCCGGATCGGCATCGGACGTGGGGACGTTGTTGGGCAGATCCGGACGCAGGTCGTTTTTCCAGTAGTGCATCACCAGATCGGCCAGGGTGTTCGTGTACTTGTCGGAGTAGGGAGGGCCGGGCTGATACCGGTAGCGGCGGCCGTCGGGTCCATGAATCTCCTCGCCGGGCGTACCGTCGATGTCGCCAACCGGCCGATAGTGCCGCGGAGGGGTTTCCCAGAAACCGTTGCTCGCCACGATCACGTGGTTCTGCCGGCAGGCGGCCTGCTGCGAAGGGTTGCCCGGACCCCATGGCCCGTCGGCATCGCTGCGGGAGAAATAGTCGCCGACGTTCTGCAGCGCGGTATGCAACACCGTCATCGTCTGCGTAGCCCGCTCGCCATACAACCGGCTGAACCAGGCGCTGCGGTTGGACGACACGCCGGACTTGTCGCGGAAACGTCCACCATCCGAATTCACCGGGATCGGCAGTTCGATCCCCTTGATGCCGGTGGCGAGGTTCATGTAGCCGACGCGGTAGTGCTCCGGCAACTGGCTGAAGGCCTCGCCCGCGGCGGCCTTGCCGACCTTCAACCGGGTGCGGTGATAGCCGTACCAGTTGGCGTAGTTCCTCCATTCCTCGGCCAGTGATCGCCGGATCGTGCGTCCGTCCTCAGTTGTCCAGGAGAAGTCCGATACCAGCTCGCACTTCCCCTGTTCCATCCAGAAATAGGTCGTTTTCTTCCAGACGCCGTCATGGCCCATTTCCACCGTCGTGCAGCGGTACGCCTTGTTCGCATTGACCAGCCGGTAGAGGGTGTACTGGAGCAGGTCGCTGATGTCGTTGCCCTTGGGATCGAACACGTAGAACGGCCGCCCGAGCAGCCCGTATTCCTTCGGCGTCAACTGGTTCGGATCATGCGGGTCCCAGTCGTACAGCGACCCGCGCGGGCTTTCGGCGAACCTGCCGAGGGTCCGGTCGTACGCGGGCACCGCCAGATCCAGATCCGTGTAGGTGTTCGCCGGATCCATGTCCGGGTAGCGGCTGCCATCCGGACGCACCCAGGGCCGGTAGGTCACCCGCGGGTCATAGTGGAGCAGGTTGTATTTATAGGAGACATCCAGGCTTTCGCTCCTCATGACATGGTATTTGCCAAGCTTGTCGTCACGTGTTCTGATCACGCTCTTGCCAAACCATGTGCGGTTGTAATCGACAAGCCGTGTCGCCGGCAGCGAGTTGTTCAGGAGCAACATGACGTTCGGCGCCACCGTCGAACCTGACACCAGCGGATTGGCCGGAATCGGGACATCGTCGATCGCGGCCCGTACCGGCGCGCACAGCAACGTGATCAGGAAGGCGGCGGTTCCCGCGAAAACGCGGGAGTCGCACCGGAAACGCAAACAAAGGGTTCTTGGTCTCATCGCAGCCGGCTACGGTGAAGTGGAAGAAGGCGCGGGGACATGCACCACTGATCGCAGCGTCACGGCTGCTCGGTCGGTTGCCTCGTAGCGGGCCTCGACCTGGTAGGCCTCGACCAGGCACAGCGGGTCCTTGATGCCGCCGCTGGCGCCCAGGACGCTTGAGCAACCGTGGATGGCTTCGGCGCGGCCGCGATGCACGACCAGATAACGGACGTTGTCCGGATTGGGTACGGCCAGCGTGTTCTTTTCCAACGGGCTGGCCCTGCGTGCGTATTTCTTGAACAAGGCGGTGATCTGTTGCTCCGACAGCACGCTCTGCGGTTTTCCGCAGAGGCCGTTGACGCAGTCGCTGCCAGCGGCCGGCGGCGTCGATGACGACCGTGCCAACCTTTCGCCTTCGCGCAAGGCCGCCTCGGTGGCCTGGAAGGCCAGGCCGCGATCGAACAGGTTGGCGGTCATGCGCTCTTCCAGGTTGCCGATACGCAGGCTGGCCAACGCCAGCAGGGTCATCACCAGCAGCAGCACCAGCACGACCAGCAGGGTGTTGCCCCGCTGGCGCGCGCGTGGGTCGTGGAGACAAGGACTGGATGCGGCGCTCATGGATTGCGGTTCCGCAGGCTGACGACATGCACGATGCGGCGGCCGATTTTTTCGTTGCCGGCGCCGCCGCCCGGCGAGGCTTCCAGTTCCAGCGCGACACGCACCGCGCGCACCGCCTTCCAGTCGCCGACCTGGGTGGCCGGGACGTATTCGGTCTTGCCGGGCAGCAGGTAGCGCAGCGTCAGCGTGCGCACGCCGTCGATGACTTCCGCCCTGTCGTCGCCGACGTGGGATCCCGATGCCGGCGTCACGCGATACAACACCCGGCCGCCCCGCGGGTTGGTGCCCACTTCCCAGCGGATCGCGGCGACCGGGGCCAGGAAGGCCGGGCGGAGCGCGGGATCGAGAGGAAGTTGCTCTTCGTCGCAGTTGCCGGAGATCACTGCATTGCAAGCTGCAGGCGTATAGGAAACGGCACTTCCCTCCACGCCGGATGCGCTCAGCAGGTAACCGGTGTTGCCGTCGCAGGCCAGCAGTTCATCCGCCTGCCTGAACCGGGGCGGGCCGACGTGACTCAATGTGTTGGATATGTGCGTCTCGATGGGCACGGCACCCGCCGTAGCCGAGCGCAGTTCGATGACATCACCCAGTTGCCCGCTCCATCCCCGCAGGCCATCCCCCCAGAGGCCGAAGCCCCATGCGGGCTTGCTGGCTGCACCCGCCCATCGGATCAGCGGCATCTTTTCCGGCGAGGCAGCCGCGGCCGCCGTGCTTGTGTCGACGGGTGTCCGGCACACGGTGCCGTCCGCGGCGCGGAGGTCGCGCGCCATCAGTTCGAATCCGGCACGGGCGTTTTCCTGGATGCGCGACAGCGCCTCGGTGCTGTCGTAGACGGCGCGATTGCTGGTGAACAGGCCGATCGCGGCCAGCACGACCAGCAAGCCAAGCACGACGGCAATCATGAGTTCGATCAGCGACAGGCCCGCCATCGACGCGGGCGGCATCGCGATGGTCCGGCGCCGACGGGCCCGCGTGCGCGGCAGGGACGGGAACGCACCGGCGCTCATGGGCGGCTCTTGATGGTGAGGGTGTTGCCCGACTGGCCGCCGGGCAGGCGCGATTCGTCCCACTCCACCGTGATCGCGCATTCGCCGCTCTGGGGATTGCAGGCCACGGTGCCGCAGGCGCCTTCCCCCAGATCGTTCCGCAGCGCGCTCACCCATTCGCGCAGATCGTTGCCGGCCAGCGTGCCGGCGGCGCCGGCACTGGCGTTGCAGGTCCGCTGCAACTGGTAGGCGGCCAGGAACGTCGCGCGTGCGGAAGAGGAAGTCAGCGCTTCCGGGGGCATCGCCGCGCGGATCGCATCGAGCATGCCGTAACTTTCGATGATGGCCTGGGAGCGCATCGCCGATACCTGGTTGGCCTTCAGCGCCACGCTCTGGGTGGCGGCCACGCCGAGCAGGCCGATGCCGAGCACCAGCACCGCGACCAGCACTTCGAGCAATCCGGCGCCTGTCATCCGGCGGCGCGTGGTTGGCGACCGGAGCGCGGCACTGCGTTGACCTATTTTCATCCGCGCCTCAACTCGGCGATGTGTCGGGGAAGGGGCAGGCGCCATCGCCGTTGGCATCCCTCACGTCCACGCGTCCGCTGGGATGCAGCACCACGTCGCGGATGTTGTTGGCGGGCCGGGAGGTAGGAATGCAGACCCGCAGCGTGATCGGGCCGGACAACGACGGCCAGGGTCCGTTCGCCGGCCGGCCATCCGCGCGGTAGGCGATCCGGTGTTCCCAGTAGTTGCTGTTGGACGCCGCCCCGGGAATGAACTCGACGGGCGCATTGAACTGCGTGAACGCCAGCGATCGGCTGCCGCTCTCCCCCTCGGGCTGGGCGAGCAGCAGGCCGCGCCATCTGCGCTCGCAGCATCGGCATTGGGCGCCGTCTGCGGAATCGCAGATCATCACCTTCCGGTTCTGGCGGATGGCCTCGACGCGCGCGGTCTGCAGGGTGGCGATCACCTGGTTGCTGGCCGCGCCCAAGCGGTTCTGGTTGATCAGGGTTTCGAAGGACGGGGACGCGATCGCGAGCAGGATCGCCAGCACCGCGATGGTCACCGCCAGTTCGATCAGCGTGAAGCCCGCCGCGTTGCGCGCCGCATCGGGACACGCGCCACTCCGTCGCTTCAAACCCATTGCGCTCTCCACCGTGTAGCCCCTCACGGGAACGATCCCCCTGCATCAGGCGCCATGCCTTGGACGTTTCCGGCCGGCACCCACGGACCGGGAATGGAATCGTCAACACGGTGGGAGGGCCATCGGAGAATTCCGAAAGGCACGCAAACGCGGCGATGGTCACGCGGTGGACGATGCGTTGCCGGCAGTTTCGGCGTTACCGGAACGCGGGTGCGTCGGGCGCTTGGCCGTCGCCACGCGGCGTGCGCGGGCCCGCGCTTCGTTGGCTGGATCTTCGTCCCGTCAGTCCGACGGTGACGGGCATTCGCCGTTGCCGCTGGAGGCGGTCACTTCGACCCGGCCACTGGCGCGGATCGTCACGTCGCGGATGTTGTCGCGCGGGCGGGTCGTCGGAATGCACAGGCGCATGCGGCCGGAAGACAGGAACTGCGGGCGGGTGCGGATCCGGCCGTCGGCGTCGTATCCCGTCCAGCCCGCCGCGGCCTGATTGAGTTGCAGGACGATGCGGCCATCCATCCGGGTGGCGGCCACCACCTCGATCCCGTCGCCCTCCGGTCGATAGGCTATCCAGCCGGCCGGGGACGGCGCGTCGTCCGAACAACGTTCGCCATCCGCACTGCGGCAGAGGTCGACCCGCGTGTGATGGGTGACGGCTTCCAGGCGCGCCGCATTCAGGAACGCGAGCATCTCGTTGCTGGCGTTCGCCAGGCGATTGCCGTTGATCAGGTTTTCAAGCGACGGCATCGCCATCGCGCCCAGGAGGGCGAGCAACGCGGTCGTCGCCATCAGTTCGACGAGGCTGAAGCCTTCCGCGCACTTGCGTGCGCCATGCCATGTGGGCCGGTGCATCCGTTGACTCCGTGGGTATCGATTCGTGCCATCGCGGCGCGATCCCCGGATACGAACAAGAGTGCGTCACGTGACAATGGGAGGAGACCACGGCATCCGGTGCGACCCCATCGGAATCGTCCGAAAGCACGCGAACCGGGATGACGGTCTAGTGGGCGACCGTGGAACGGATGCGGCGTGACCGCCGTTGCCCCGCCGATGCGGGGCCGGATGTCAATGTGAAAATTTTCTGTTTCGAGCCGTTCCGGACCCCGATGCGGGGCGGCCTTGGCCCTACAATAGCGCCCCCATGCAAGGCCTCAACCCTCCCCAACGCGCCGCGGTCCAGCACGTGCACGGACCGCTGCTGGTGCTCGCCGGCGCCGGCAGCGGCAAGACGCGCGTGATCATCGAGAAGATCGCGCACCTGATCACCTCGGGCCGGATGCCGGCCAAGCGCATCGCCGCGATCACCTTCACCAACAAGTCCGCCAAGGAAATGCGCGAGCGCCTGGGCAAGCGGCTCAAGAGCGACGTGACCGACGGCCTGACCGTGTGCACGTTCCATGCGCTGGGGTTGAAGTTCCTGCAGATCGAGCACGCGGCGGCCGGCCTGAAGCGCGGCTTCTCGATCTTCGACGCCGACGACGCGGCCGCGCAGATCAAGGATCTGATGACCGGCGCCAAGCCCGACGCCATCGACGCGGCCAAGAACCTGATTTCGCGCGCCAAGAACGCCGGCCTGTCGCCCGAGGAGGCGATGGCCGCCGCGCGCAGCGCGCGCGAGCAGGAGGCGGCCAGCCTGTACGCGCGCTACCAGGCGCGCCTGTCGACCTTCAACGCGGTGGACTTCGACGATCTGATCCGCCTGCCGGTGCAGATCCTGGAAGGCAACGAGGAGATCGCCAAGGCCTGGCGCGAGCGCATCGGCTACCTGCTGGTGGACGAGTGCCAGGACACCAACGACGCCCAGTACCGCCTGCTGAAGCAACTGGCCGGCCCGCGCGGCGATTTCACCTGCGTGGGCGACGACGACCAGAGCATCTACGCCTGGCGCGGCGCCAACCCGGACAACCTGCTGGAGATGGCCAAGGACTATCCCAAGCTGGAAATCATCAAGCTGGAGCAGAACTACCGCTGCTCCAACCGGGTGCTGCGCGCGGCCAACACGCTGATCGCCAACAATCCGCACGAACACCTGAAGAAGCTGTGGAGCGACCAGCCCGACGGCGATCGCATCCGGGTGTGGGAGTGCCGCGACAGCGAGCACGAGGCGGAGAAGGTGGCCGCCGAGATTTCGTTCCTGCACACGGCCCGCGAGGCGCCGTGGAGCGATTTCTGCATCCTGTTCCGCGGCAACCACCAGTCGCGCGTGCTGGAAAAAGCGCTGCAATTGCTGCGCGTGCCCTATCACCTGACCGGCGGCACCGCGTTCCTGGAGCGCCAGGAAGTGAAGGACGCGCTGTCGTGGCTGCGGCTGGTCGCCAATCCGGATGACGACACGGCGTTCCTGCGCGCGGTGCAGTCGCCCAAGCGCGAAGTGGGCACCACCTCGCTGGCCAAGCTGGCGGAGATGGCCCAGCACGCGAGCATGCCGATGTCGCGCGCGGCCGAGTCGATGACCGTGCTCAAGGCATTGCCCGCGCGCGCGGCCAACGGCCTGAGCGCGTTCAACGACGTGATCCGGGATCTGCGCGATCACACCAAGACGCTGTCGGCCAAGGAACTGCTGCTGCGGCTGGTCGAGCGCTCCGGCCTGCTGGCCGATCTGCGCGCGCAGAGCAAGGATCAGGCCGGCTTCGAACGCCGGCGCGCCAACCTGGACGAGCTGGCGGACTGGTTCGACGGCGGACCGCGCGGCGGCAACGTCGGCGATCTGGCCGCGCAGCTGGCGCTGCTGTCGCGCAACGACAAGGACGACGGCGGCAACCAGGTGCGGCTGATGAGCCTGCACGCGGCCAAGGGCCTGGAGTTCCGCTATGTCTTCATCGTCGGCTGCGAGGACGGCACCCTGCCGCACGAGATCAGCGTGGAAGAAGGCAACCTGGCCGAGGAACGCCGCCTGATGTACGTGGGCATCACCCGCGCCAAGCAGGCGCTGTGGCTGAGCCACAGCCGCGAGACCCGCCGCTTCGGCGAACGCATCCGGCTGATGCCGAGCCGCTTCCTGGATGAACTTCCCGCCGCCGAGTTGCAGCGCGACGGCGCGGACCCGGTGGCGGATGCCGAGCGCAAGAAGGAGCGCGCGAGCGCGGGGCTGGCGGCGATTCAGGCGTTGCTGGACGGGTAGGCGGGCTTGCGTCCTTGAGCCGCTGTTTGGCGGTTGTTTTTGGGTTCGCGCGAAAGAGCAAATCCCCCGTCGCCTTCGGCGCCCGCCCCCTTTTTCAAAGGGGGCTACCAGGAGACTTCAACGGTCGGAAACCCGCTGTTCCTCCCCCTTTGAAAAAGGGGGATTGAGGGGGATTTGCTTTTGACGCATCGCAGGACACAAGGTGGACGCCGCCCCGTCCGTCTCGCTAGGCTGCGCGCAGGCTCTTCGCAGGTGTCTCCATGACCCGATCCAGTCCCGTCTGGTTGCCGATCGGTTTTGTCATCGCGCTGATCGGCATCGGCTTCAAGTACTGGCAATTGCCCGTCGATCAGGCGGTGCTGCCGGTCGCGCTGTATACGCCCGGGCTGGCCGCCGTGGCGGTGGTGGCGATGCTGCTGCGTGCGTTCGGGACCGGGCGTTTTCTGCGCGTGTGGCTGTGGGCGGCGCTGGCGGTGCCGACGGCGGTGGTGCTGCGCCATCTGCTGGTGGGCGATGCGGCGATGGTGCCGTGGCCGCGGGAGCTGTGGATCGCGACCATGCTCGGCCTGGGCGCGTCCCTGATCGGCACGGTCATCGGCAGCCTGCTGCTGTTGCGCAGCAGCCGGCGCCCACAATGAGCGAACTGGCTGGCGCGTTCCGGCTGCTGGCCGGCTACAACCGCTGGATGAACGAGCGGCTGTACGCGCTGGCCGGTGACTTGCCGGAGGCGGAGGTCACGGCGGATCGCGGTGCCTTTTTCGGGTCGATCTTCGGCACGCTGAGCCATCTGGTGGTGGCCGACACGATCTGGCTGAAGCGCTTCCGCCAGCATGCTTCGGGATCGGAAATCCTGGCGCCGATGGATGCGCTGGAGCTCCCGCGCGTGCTGGATGCGCGACCCTGCGTCGATCTGCCCGCGCTGCGCGCGCGGCGCGAATGGCTGGATGGGATCATCGTCGCCTGGGTGGACACGCTCGACGCGGCGACGCTGGCGGTGCCGCTGGAATACCTGAATCTGCGTGGCGATGCGTTCCGGCGCCCGCTGGACGGCACGCTGCTGCATTTCTTCAACCACCAGACCCATCATCGCGGGCAGATCACGACGCTGTTCGCGCAGATGGGGGTGGATGTGGGGGTGACGGATCTGTTCGTGCGGGTGCCGGATCTGTCTGAATCCGCTTTGCCTCCCCCTTTTGCAAAGGGGGATGACCCGCCATGCGGCGGTTGAGAAGCACTTGAGGGGGATTTGGCTTCGGCGCGAAGAGCAAATCCCCCGTCGCCTGCGGCGCCCGCTCCCTTTTTGCAAAGGGGGCCAAGGGGTTTTTCTGAGCACGGAGCTGCTTTTACATCCCCCTTGACCAGCCGTGCGGCTGTTGAAAGCGAAAAAGGGGGACCGAGCGGGATTTACGCTTCCGGCTGCGTGAGCAGCTGCGCGATCTGTTCCTGCAACGCGGCGACATCCGCTTCCAGCGCCTGCACCCGCGCTTCCAGATCCGAAGCGCCGGAAGCCGACGCCGCCGGTGCCCGCGCGGCGATGGCGGCGACATCCACGGGGCCGGACAGCAGGTGCATGTAGCGGTCCTCGCGCTGGCCGGGGCCGCGCGGAATCTGTACCACCAGTGCGGGCTGGCGCTGGGCGAGGCGATCCAGGTGGTGCCGCAGATCCTCGGCGTCGGCGAACTTGGCCAGCCGCTCGCTGCGCGCGAGCAGTTCGTGGATGGTCTGCGGGCCACGCAGCAGGAGCAGGCCGAGCAGCGCGACCTGTTGTTGCGGCAGGCTGAAATGCTGGCCGGTGCGGTGTTCGTAGCGCTCGGCGCGGGAAGAGAACACCTGTCGCGCCAGGCCCTTCTGTTCCAGCGCGCGCAGGCCGCGGTTCACTTCGCCCGGCTCCAGGTTCAGCACCGGGTCGCGGGCGGTCTTCTGGTTGGATGCCGACTGGGCGGCGTTGACGGTCAGCGGATAGACGTCCGGCGTGGTGGCCTCCTTCTCGATCAGACAGCCCAGCAGGCGGGCTTCGGTGGCATCGAGGGTCGGCGCGGACGGCATGGTCTCGGAGGAAGAATCGGATTCGGTACTCATGGCGATCAGGATAACGCCCCCGCATGGCAATCCCGCGCCGCCGGTGGCCGGATGCCCGGAAAAGCGGCTGAAACCGGGCTCGGCTAAAATCGCGCCACTCCTGTTCGATGGAACCGCGATGCGTCCTGCCCTGCTGACGGCCAGTGTCCTGGCCTCCCTCCTGACCCTGTCCGCGTGCAAGCGCACCGACGCGCCGGCTCCGGCCGCGCCCGCCGACGCGCCGAAGGCCGAAGCCGCCGCCACGCCCGCGGCCGGTTTCCACGACAACCTCAACGCGGTGGCCTGGGTGCAGACCTCGGTGGAATACAAGGCGCTGTCCGAGCAGAGCTACCGCGCCGCCGCCGACCACCTGGACGCGGCGCTGAAGGAAAAGCACTGGGACGCGCTGGTGCCGGACGAGCGCGGCAACGCGGCCACCGGCCTGAAGCCGGCGGTGGTGATGGACGTGGACGAGACGGTCCTGGACAACTCGCCCTACCAGGCGCGCCTGATCCGCGACGGCAAGGAATACGACGAAGTCAGCTGGGACCAGTGGGTGGCCGAGAAGAAGGCCAAGCCGGTGCCGGGCGTGGTCGATTTCGCCAAGGCCGCCAATGCCAAGGGCGTGACCGTGCTGTACATCTCCAACCGCGCGGTGCATTTGAAGGAGGCCACCCTGGCCAACCTGCGCGCGGTCGGCCTGCCGGTCGCCGACGACAGCGTGTTCCTGGGCCTGGGCACGGTGGTGGAAGGCTGCGAGCAGAACGGTTCGGAGAAGAACTGCCGCCGCCGCCTGGCCGGGCAGAAGTACCGCGTGCTGATGCAGTTCGGCGACCAGATCGGCGACTTCGTGCAGGTCGAGGTCAACACCCCCGAAGGCCGGCAGAAGCTGTACGACGAATACGAGGACTGGTTCGGCGAACGCTGGTGGATGTTGCCCAACCCGACCTACGGTTCCTGGGAGCCGGCGCTGTTCAACAACGACTGGGCGCAGCCGGCCGAGGCCCGCAGCCAGGCCAAGCGCGCCGCGCTGGACGTGGCCCGATGAGCGGCCGGCCGCTGCAACTCGGTCCCCGCGAGCGGCTGATCGTCGCGCTCGACGAACCCACCGGCGACGAAGCGCTGGCCTGGGTGGATCGGCTGGGCGATGCGGTGCAGTTCTACAAGATCGGCATGGAGCTGCTGGCGTCGGGCGACTACTTCCGGGTGCTGGACGAACTGGCGCGGCGCGAGAAGAAGATCTTCGTCGACCTGAAGTTCTTCGACATCCCCGCCACCATCGCCGGCGTCATCAAGGGCCTGTCCCGTTGGCCGGTGAGCTACTGCACCCTCCACGGCTGGCATGCCGGGATGATGGAGGCCGCCGCCGCCGCGCGCAGCGGCGACCTGCGCCTGCTGGCGGTCACCGTGCTGACGTCGATGGATGGCCAGGATCTCAAGGCGATGGGCATCGACGGCGAACCTGCCGACATCGTCGTCCAACGTGCGCTGGCCGCGCAGGCCGCCGGCATCGACGGCGTGATCGCCTCGGGCCAGGAGGCCGGCGTCATCCGCGCCGCCACCGGCCCGGGTTTCGACATCGTCTGCCCCGGCATCCGCCCAGGCGGCCCGGTGGGCGATGACCAGAAGCGCACGGTGGGCGTGGCCGAGGCCTTCCGCCTGGGCGCGGACGCCATCGTGGTGGGCCGGCCGGTCCGCCAGGCCGCGGATCCGCGCGCGGCGGCGGAGGCGATTCAGCGTGAGATCGCCGAATCACTTATATAAATCATTAAGTTACACGCCATTTACTCAGGTATTGCTTTAAGTTTGGCCGGGCGCTAGGCTGTGCGCCATCCGGCTTCGGCCGGACATGTGCCACAACACATAGTCCTCCGGCTTCGGCCGGCTTCAGGAGGCTGGCGGTTCCCATCCGGGATCGCCGCCTCTTTTTTTATTGCGCGCTAAAGCAAATCCCCCGTCGCCTTCGGCGCCCGCCCCCTTTTTCAAAGGGGGCTATCAATACGGCCATCTTTCAGCGGCACTGGACCGGCGGTTGCCTCCCCCTTTGCAAAAGGGGGATTGAGGGGGATTTGCTTTAGGCAAGGAAGGAAACAGGGACCGGCGTCCCTTGCCCCGATCGCGCCGGACCGGCCAAGATGCGGCCCGACTTGGGGAAGTCTGCCGATGCCTATCGTTCCGCGCGCACGCCGCGTACTGCCCGTCCTGGTACCGCTGTTGCTGGCGACACTGCTGGTCGCCTGCAAGCGCGAACCGGAGGAGCTCGCCGGCGCGACCAGCGAACCGGCCGCGACCGTGCGCGAGCTGGTGGACCACCTGCGCCGCGACGACCTGGCCGGCTTTGCCCGTGCCGCGGTGCCGCCGGCGGACCATGCCGTCCTGGAAACCGCCTGGCGCGAGGACCGCAGCCGCTGGCCGCTGACCGAGTTGCCGCTGAGCCAGCAACTGGTGCCGATGCTGGCCACGTTCTCGGCGCCGGGTTCGGAACAGGCGCTGATGCGCGACTTCAACCGCCAGTTTGCCCGCCAGGATCGCGATCTGCGCGATGCCGCGCGCTCGCTGGGCCTGTTCGGCGTGCAGTACCTGAAGAAGGAAGGCGAGTACTCGCCGACCCAGCGCGTCCACTACACCCAGGTGGTCCAGGCGCTGAGCGCCTGGGCCCAGGACGCACCGCTGGCCGACCCCGCGCTGGCCCGCAACACCATCAACCGGATGGCCGCCGCCGCCCGCAAGGCCGGCCTGTCCAGCGAAGCGGACCTGCGTGCCGCCGGCATGGACGGCAGCCTGCGCCGGCTGGCACCGGTGCTCGCCGAGACCAAGGCGACCTTCACGCGCTACGGGCTGCCGCTGGAGACCACCCTGGCGGACCTGCGCACCGGCTTGGTCGAGCAAAAGGGCGACCGCGCCACCGTGCGCATCCACTATCCGCTGGGCAACCGCGAGATCGACAGCCAGGTCAGCCTGGAGCGCCGCGACGGTCGCTGGTACCTGAGCGATTACCTGCGGGCGGCCGAACGTGCCCGGCCGCCCCCGCCACCGGCCGAGCCGCCCGCCGAGCCCGAACCCCCGACCTCGGCACCGCCGACCACCGCCGCCAGGTAGGAGCGCCGTCCCCGGCGCGAGCCCTTCGGCCCGGTCCCTGGGAATCACGCACATGCGAGAGCATCCATAAAAGCTCGCGGCCGGAGGCCGCTCCTACCTTGGGACCTGCCGGCCCAACGCACGCACGCCCCACCGGCAGGAGCGCCGTCCCGGCGCGAGCCCTATCCGTCCGGCTCCGGGAACCACTCACATGCGAGACCGCGCACAGAAGCTCACGGCCGGAGGCCGCTCCTACCCCCGGGGTGCGGGTAGGCGCTTTTCTGCCGGACAGGCCCGTGCGCCATAATGCCGCCGATGCCAGAACAGAACCCCCTGCCGTTCCCGGAAGCCCCCGCCCCGACGCCGCCGGACAAGAAACCGGAAGCGCCGCGCGAACCGGCGTCCGAATCCCCTCCCCCGGCGCGCCCGCCCGTGCCGGCACCGCCCGCGCGCGCCTCGCGGCGGCCGCTGTGGGCCCGCCTGCTGGGTCGCCTGGCCGACCCCTGGCTGTCCCTGCGCATCGATCCGGAGTCGCCGCGGGAAGTCGTGGACGGACGCCCGATCTGCTACGTGCTGGAGGACTACGGCCTGTCCAATGCGCTGATCCTGGACCGGGCTTGCCGCGACGCCGGCCTGCCCTCGCCGCTGGAACCGCTGCCGGTCGGCGGCGACCCGCTGGGTCGCAAGCGCGCCTACGTGGCGCTGTCACGGCGCAACGCCAGCACCCTGATTCCCGACCAGATCAGTGCCAAGACCCATTCCGGCTCGCTGGCCAAGCTGCTCGACGCCCACCGCGTGAACCCGGACCTGGATGTGCAGCTGGTGCCGGTGTCGATCTTCGTCGGCCGGGCACCGGACAAGCAGAGCGGCTGGTTCTCGGTGCTGTTCTCGGAAAACTGGGCCATCGTCGGCCGCTTCCGCCGCCTGCTGGCGATCCTGCTCAACGGCCGCGGCACCATCGTCCGCTTCGCCGCGCCGGTCTCGCTGCGCGACACCGTGGCCGAGGGGCTGGACCCGGAACGCACGGTGCGCAAGCTCTCGCGGGTACTGCGCACGCACTTCCACCGCATCCGCGAAGCCATCATCGGACCCGACCTGTCGACCCGGCGCCTGCTGGTGGACCAGGTGCTGGCGGCCGAGCCGGTGCGCGAAGCGATCACCGAGCAGGCCCGGCGCGACAAGAGCAAGCCCGAGGACGCCTGGAAGAAGGCGCACGCCTACGCCTGGGAAATCGCCGCCGACTATTCCAACCCGGTGGTGCGCTCGGCCAGCTTCCTGCTCTCGCACGTGTGGAACCAGATCTACGACGGCGTGCTGGTCCACCACCTGGACAAGTTCAAGGAGGCCGCGCCCGGCCACGAAGTGGTCTACGTGCCCTGCCACCGCAGCCACATGGACTACCTGCTGCTGTCGTACCTGCTGTACGAACGCGGCATCGTGCCGCCGCACATCGCCGCCGGCATCAACCTCAACCTGCCGGTGGTGGGGACCATCCTGCGCAAGGGCGGCGCGTTCTTCATGCGCCGCAGCTTCCGCGGCAACCCGCTGTACTCGGCGGTGTTCACCGAGTACGTGGCGCAGCTGGTCTCCGGCGGCTATTCGCTGGAGTACTTCATCGAGGGCGGGCGCTCGCGCACCGGCCGGCTGCTACCCCCCAAGGGCGGCATGATCTCGATGACCGTGCGCGCGTTCCTGCGCCAGCCGCGCAAGCCGGTGCTGTTCCAGCCGGTCTACATCGGCTACGAAAAGCTGCTGGAAGGCAACAGCTACCTGGACGAACTCAGCGGTCGCCCGAAGGAAAAGGAATCCATCTGGGTGCTGCTGTGGAACATCCCCAAGGTGCTCAAGCAGAACTACGGCCAGGTGGTGGTGAACTTCGGCGAACCGATTCCGCTGGGCGACGTGCTGGCCGAACACGCGCCGGAATGGGACGGCAAGCCGGTCTCCGACGACGAGAAGCCGGCCTGGCTGTCCGACACCATCGACACCCTGGCCGAGCGCATCCAGATCAATATCAACCGCGCCGCGGACGTGAATCCGATCAACCTGCTGGCGCTGGCGCTGCTGTCCACGCCCAAGCACGCGATGGGCGAAGTGGATCTGATCGCGCAGATCGAACTGTCCAAGTCGGTGCTGGCGGACCTGCCGTATTCGGACCGGGTGACGGTGACCCCGCATTCGCCGGAGCGGATCATCGCCCACGGCGAGGAAATCGGCGTGCTCCGCCGCATCAAGCATCCGCTGGGGGACGTGCTGAGCTTCGACAGCGACGACACCGCGGTGCTGATGAGCTACTACCGCAACAACGTGCTGCACCTGTTCACCGCCTCGTCGTGGATCGCCTGCTGCTTCCAGAACAACCGGCGGATGAGCCGGGCCGGCGTGCTGCGCCTGGGCCGCGGGCTGTATCCGTTCCTGCAGGAGGAGCTGTTCCTGCCGTGGAGCGAGGACGAGTTCGTCGAGCGCATGGATCGCACCGTCGATGTGTTCATCCGCGAGGGCCTGCTGCAGCAGGTCAACGAGGAGGACGGCGGCATCCTGGCGCGCAGCGCCGGCCAGACCGACGAGGTGTTCCGCCTGCGCGCGATCGGCCACTCGCTGCAGCAGGCGTTCGAGCGCTACTACATCGCCATCTCGGTGCTGGTGAAGAACGGCCCGGGCAAGCTGGGCACGGCCGAACTGGAAAGCCTGTGCCAGCAGGCCGCGCAGCGCCTGAGCCTGCTGTACGCGCCGGCCGCGCCGGAATTCTTCGACAAGACCCTGTTCCGCAGCTTCATCCAGAAGATGCGCGAAATGAAGCTGGTGTGGCCGGACGAGAACAGCAAGCTGATGTTCGACGAGCGGCTGGACGCGTGGGCCAAGGACGCCAAGGTGATCCTGGGCCGCGAACTGCGCCACACCATCGAGCGGGTCAGCCCGGAAGCGGCCGCGCCGGAACCGCCTCCCGCGCCGGTGGAATAAGCGCGGAGAAGTGATCGCGGCGCCCCCGGGCGCCACGCACGTTTTCAGTTGACGTGGCCGAAGCTGCGGGTGAGCCAGGCCTTGGCCATGGCGCCGGAGGCCGGATCCTCCACCAGCGGACGCAGCGGCGATCCGCATTCGCCCAGGTGCTGGGCATCATCGATCACCAGCGCCATCCGCAGCAGTTCCGCGCCGCCGGCCAGGATCACCGGCGGCAGGTATTCGCGGAAGCCGTAGTGCTCGAACGCATCGATCAGGAACGGTTCGCAGGCCACCAGCCAGAAGCGGATGCCGTTGTCCTGCGCCCAGCGGTAGGTGCCTTCCATCAGCCGATCCACCACCGGTTTGGCGCGCTGGTCGGCCTGCACCGCGAAGCGGGTGCCCACCGCGATGCTCCGCGGCGGCCAGGCGCGGGCGAAGCGATCGACCTGGAACAGGCTGCCGTATTCCACCTGCACCGCCGGCGAGCCGAAGTCGTGCAGGCGCAGGGTCGCCACCGCCTGCGGCCCGACCTCGACCACGACGGTGGTGCCGCAGCCGTCCAGGCCGTCGGCGATGCGTTTGCCACGCCCGTCCGGCCGGCCCCGTTCCAGGAAGTACACCTCGCGGCGCAGGCGCTGGACATCGCCCAGCGCTTCGCCGGGAGCGATGCGGCGGACCCGCAGCGGGGCCATGCCCGCGCCCGGATCGCGCGGCGGGGACAAGCTCCCGGTGGGTTCTTTTTCCTGATTCATGCGGCTCCCGGCCACGTCCTGCCCGCCCGAAATGGGCAACTGTTCACAGAAATGAAGCAAGCATCGGGCCAACTCCGGGCCAGCCCCGGATGCCCCGCGCGGAAGGGGCTGGGCGGCGTTCCGGCTGACCACGGCGCCGCCGCCGAACGGATGGGAGGTGACGCGACGCGTCAGCTTCGGGCCGGATGGGACGCCGGGGGCGGCGGGCGACGGCCGGTCAGGCCGGCTCGTCCGGGATCAGCGCGCTTTCCAGCCGGGCAATGCAGTCCTTCAGCCAGAGCTTGCGCTTCTTCATGCGCTTGATGGCGATTTCGTCGTCTTCCAGGCTGGTGGACACCCGCTGCGCGATCGCGTCGTCCAGCTCGCGGTGCTCGCGCCGGAGCTCGGCGATGCGCTGGGCGATGTCGGCGGGGTTCTGGCTGTCCACGCACCGAGCGTACACCGCCGGGGTTTCGTCGTCATCGCAACGCGGCCGGTACAATGGCCGTTCGCATGAACGCCATCCATCCCCTGCCCCAGGTCCTCGCCGATCCCGCGCCGCGTGGCGCGGATCCCCGCCGCCACGCCCGCGAACAAGGCAAGCTGGCCAAGCGCCTGCGCCGCCAGGTCGGCCAGGCGATCGCCGACTACGGGATGATCGAGGATGGCGACAAGGTCATGGTGTGCCTGTCCGGAGGCAAGGACAGCTATACGATGCTGGACATCCTGCTGCAGCTGCGGAAGAAGGCGCCGGTCGATTTCGAGCTGGTCGCCGTCAACCTGGACCAAAAGCAGCCCGGCTTTCCCGAACACATCCTGCCGGAGTACCTCGAATCGATCGGGGTGCCCTACCGGATCCTGGAGCAGGACACCTATTCGGTGGTGTCGCGGGTGGTGCCGGAAGGCAAGACGATGTGCTCGCTGTGCTCGCGCCTGCGCCGCGGCGCGCTGTACTCGTACGCCGAGGAACAGGGCTTCACCAAGATCGCGCTGGGCCACCACCGCGACGATCTGGTGGCGACCTTCTTCCTCAACCTGTTCTTCCACGCCAAGCTGTCCGGCATGCCGCCCAAGCTGCTGTCGGACGACGGCAAGCACGTGGTGATCCGGCCGCTGGCCTACGTGCGTGAGTCGGACATCGAAACCTACGCCGAGGCGAAGGGATTTCCGATCATCCCGTGCAACCTGTGCGGCAGCCAGGAAAACCTGCAGCGCAAGCAGGTCAAGAAGATGATGGATGCCTGGGAACGCGAGTCCCCCGGCCGCATCGAGACGATCTCGCGCGCGCTCGGCGACATCCGGCCCTCGCAGCTCAGCGATCCGAAACTGTTCGACTTCCTTTCCCTCGGCCACCGCGAAGGCGCGCAGCAAGCCGACGCGCATGCGTGGCTGGCGGGCGAGGCACGGGATTCGGAATTGGAGATTGGGGATTCGTAACACCATCCCCATCTCTTCCGTCCGACCGAATCCCCACTCCCGAATCCCCAATCCCGGCCCCTGAATGTTCTTCCGCAACCTGACGCTGTTCCGCTTCAATCCCTCGCTCGATTTCTCCCAGCTCGATGAACTGCTTCCCGAGGCCCGGCTCAAGCCGGTCGGCCCGCTGGAGCTGTCCTCGCGCGGCTTCATCTCGCCGTTCGGGCGGGGTGAGGAAGCGCTGTCGCACCGCATCCAGGATTCGATCTGGCTGAGCGTGGGCGGCGAGGACAAGATCCTGCCCGGCGCGGTGGTCAACGACCTGCTGGCGCGCAAGCTGGAGGAAATCGAGGAGAAGGAAGGCCGCAAGCCGAGCGGGCGCACCCGCAAGCGGCTGAAGGACGACCTGCTGATGGAGCTGCTGCCGCGCGCCTTCGTCAAGCCTTCGCGCACCGACGCGCTGCTGGATCTGGAGCACGGCTTCGTCGCCGTGGACAGTTCCTCGCGCAAGAGCGGCGAGAACACGGTGTCGGAAATCCGCCGCGCGATGGGCAGCTTCCCGGCCCTGCCGCTCAATGCCGAAGTGGCGCCGCGTTCGGTGATGACCGGCTGGATCGCCGGCGAACCGCTGCCCGAAGGCCTGAGCCTGGGCGAGGAGTGCGAACTCAAGGACGCGATGGACGGCGGCGCGGTGGTCAAGTGCCAGCACCAGGAACTGCAGAGCGACGAAATCGCCAAGCACCTGGAAGCCGGCAAACAGGTCACCCGGCTGGCGCTGACGCTGGACGATCACGTCTCCTTCGTCCTCGGCGAGGACCTGATCATCCGCAAGCTGAAGTTCCTCGACGGCGTGGTGGATCAGCTGGAAAACTCCGAGCGCGAGGATTTGCGCGCCGAACTGGACGCCCGCTTCGCCTTGATGGCCGGCGAGGTGAAGCGCCTGTTCATCGTGCTGGAGCATGCGCTGAAGCTGAGCAAGGCGGAGGCTTGAGGAGCCGGGATTCGGGATGATCGGCCATGCGGCCGTTGAAGGCCGGGATTCGGGATTCGGGATTCGTAAGAGCCCCGCATTTACCTCCCCCTTTGCAAAAGGGGGATTGAGGGGGATTTAGCTTTTGGCGCCAAGAGCCAAATCCCCCGTCACCCGCTTCGCGGGTGCCCGCCCCCTTTTGCAAAGGGGGCTACTGAAGCGTTCGTCCCCGTTTGCAAAGCGGGCTTACTCAGCACCTCGATTTCGCGAAAGCCTCCGCTTTGCCTCCCCCTTTGAAAAAGGGGGATTGAGGGGGATTTGGCTTTTGGCGCCAAAAGCCAAATCCCCCCGTCACCCGCTTCACGGGCTTCCACCCCCTTTTTTTCAAAGGGGACAATCAACATCGCTCCCCCTGCGCACTCCCAGACAGCCAGCAGCCGGGTATTCCATGCGATGCTTTTGTCCATGCCCTTCCGGTTGCAACGCCTGATCGCCAAGACGCCCCGCAGCGTCGAGCGCGACGTCGTCCCGCTGGCGCTGGAAGACGGCCGCACGATCGAGGTGCAGCGGGTCCGTGACCCGCGCGCGCGTCGGCTCAAGCTGAGCGTGGACGAACGCGGCGCGCGACTGACCCTGCCGATGCGCGCCAGCCTGGTCTCGGGCGAACGTTTCCTGCACGAACACCGCGCCTGGCTGCAGGCGCAGCTGGCGCGCCAGCTCGGCGGCGAGGCACTACCCTCGCTGGTGCCGTTCACCACCGCCACCCTGCCGGTGCGCGGCGAGGATGTGCCGGTGGACTGGCAGGAAGGGCGCTACGCGGCCATCCGGCACGAAGACGGACGCATCCGCATCCAGATGCCGGCCCGGCTGGGCGACGCCGGACTGCGCCGGCACCTGCGCGCGTTTTACGAAACCGAGGCGCGTGCGGACATCAACCGCTGGCTGCCGCGCTACCTGGCGGCGCTGCCGCGCACGCCCTCGCCGATCCGGCTGAAGATGATGTCCTCGCTGTGGGGCTCGCTGAGCCCGGACGGTGCGATGACCCTGGATCTGTCGCTGGTCGTCGCGCGGCCGTCGGCATTCGAGTATGTCCTGGTCCACGAGCTGTGCCATCTCATCCACGCCAATCATTCGCGCGCGTTCTGGCGCGAAGTGGAGGCGCGGTTTCCGGCCTGGCGCGACGAGCGCGCCTACTTCCATGAGCACGGCCGCCGCCTCAAGGCGGGCCTGCGCGCACTGCTGGCCGGCTGAGGTTTCCGCTATCGTTCGATCCGGTGACGGACCGGCGTGGATGCCGGTTCCGATGATCATCGATGACAAGGAGAAATGCGAAATGCGTGGAATGCTGTTGGTGTGCTGCGTGGCGCTGGCCCTGGCGGGCTGCAAGCAATCGGCCGAGGAAACCCTGGCCGAGGCGGCGCTGGAAAAGGCGACCGGCCACAAGGTCGATCTCGACAAGGACGGTGAGACGGTCACCATCAAGACCGAAGAGGGGGAAATGAAGATCAGCGGCGGCGACAACGCCAAGCTGCCCGCGACCTTCCCCAAGGACGTCTACCTGCCGCCCAACTACGCGGTGGAAAGCGTGATGGAAGTGAACAAGACCCAGCTGATCGCGCTGAAGGCGCCGGGCGAGGTCGCCAAGCTGTACGCGGACGCGCGCACGGCGATGGAAAAGGAAGGCTGGAAGCAGACCATGGCGATGCAGGGCAGCGCCAACGACGGCCTGCTGGCCTACGAGAAGGAAGGCCGCAAGGCCACGGTCTCGTTCAACGGCGAAGGCGCGGGCGAGCCGGTCTCGATCGGCCTGCAGGTGATGGACGCGGAAACCGCCGCGCAGTAATCACCGTCGTGCCGGCCGCACCCGTGACCGAAGGTTTCGGGCAGACGCGGATCCCGAAAAAAAAAAAAGCGGCCTTCGGGCCGCTTTTTTTTTCCGCCGTCCGCTTCCTCGCCACACACCTCGGAAAGCTCGCGCCGGGACGGCGCTCCTACCCCGCTCCAGACCGATTGCGCATTGAGACACCCCGGTAGGAGCGGCCTCCGGCCGCGAGCTCTTCCCACATGCCCCGGAAAAGCTCGCGCCGGGACGGCACTCCTACCCCGCTCCAGACCGATTGCGCATTGAGAACCCCCCGGTAGGAGCGGCCTCCGGCCGCGAGCTCTTCCCACACGCCCCGGAAAAGCTCGCGCCGGGACGGCGCTCCTACCCCCAAGCTCAGGGGGCGGTGAAGAAATCGCCGATCGCGCGCGCCACGCCGGCCGGATCTTCCATGTGCAGGTGATGGGTGCCGGCCATGACGATCAACTCGCCGTTCGGCAACAGCGCCGCGCGCTGGCTGCGCAGCGGTTCGGGGAAGTAGGGCTGCGCCGGCTCGGCGAAGATCACCCGGGTCGGGCAGCGGATGTCGGCGACCAGCGCGGCGATCTGCGCCTCGTCCAGGCGCTGCGGGGTCGGCAGGGTCAAGCGCTGATCGCTGCTCCAGACATGGCCGCCGTCCACCGCGCGGATGCCGCGTTCCACCAGCAGCCGCGCATTGGCCTCGCTCAACTGGTTGGCCTGCATGCGCGCGCGGATCGGCGTGGCCGTGTCGGTGAACACGCGCAGGCGCTTGCCCGGCAGCGCGCGCGCGGCGGCGATCGCCTCCTGCCAGCGCGCGGCGGTGCGATCCACGGTCTCGGACAGGCCGCCGAGGGCTTCGATCACCAGCAGCCGGCGCACCCGCCGTGGCGAGGAAGCGGCCAGCAGGCTGGCGATGCCGGCGCCCATCGAGTGGCCGAGCAGGCAGAACTCGTCCCAGCCCAGCGCGTCGGCCAGATCCAGGACCGCGTTGACCGCCACCCCGCTGGTGTACTCGGCACCCGGACCGATATGCACGCTGTGGCCATGCCCGGGCAGGTCCGGAATGACCAGTTCGACGCCGGACAGATGCGCGGCCAGCGGCACGAAGCTGGCCGCGTTGTCGAGCCAGCCGTGCAGCGCCAGCACCCGCGTGCCACCGGGCTCGCCGCCGCGCAGGCCGCCAATCCGTCCCATCGCGATGTCGGCGGAAAACTCCTCCAGCCTCATGCCGGCTCCCCGGCCACCTGGCGGGCCAGCGCCGCCAGCGCGTCGGCGTGCGCCGGCGACGCGTTGAGGCAGGGGATATAGCGCAGCTCGCCGCCGCGTTCGGCGAAACGCTGGACGAAACCGATCGCCACTTCCTCCAGGGTCTCCAGGCAGTCCACGGCGAAACCGGGGCAGACCACGTCGACCTTGCGCAGGCCGCGCGCGGCCATCGCGTCGAGGGTGGCGTCGGTGGCCGGTTCCAGCCAACGCTCCTTGCCGAAGCGCGACTGGTAGGTCAGGGTCCATTCGCCCTCGCCCAGCCCCAGCGCGGCGGCAATGGCGCGGCTGCTGGCCTCGCAGCGCTGCGGGTAGGGATCGCCCTCGCGCGCCAGGCGCTGCGGCAGGCCGTGGAACGAGAACAGCAGGTGCTCGCCGGCGCCGTTGCGCGTGCGCCAGTCGCGGATCGAATCGGCGACCGCGCCCACCCAGCCGGCATCGACCGAGTAGTCATCGATCACGGTCAGGTCGAAGCCCTTGGCCTCGCGCGCCAGCACGTCCTTGACCGATTCGGTGGTGGTGCTGGAGTACTGCGGGTACAGCGGCAGCACGATCAGCCGGCGAATCCCGGCCTGGCGCAGCTCGCGCAGCCGCTCCGGCAGGGCCGGCTGGCCGTAGCGCATGGCATCGACCACCCGCCAATGCGGCAGGCGTTGCTGGATCGCCTCGGCCAGGCGGCGGGTATGCACGGCCAGCGGCGAGCCTTCCGGCAACCAGATCTGGGCGTACTTGTGGGCCGCGCGCGGACCGCGCAGCGGCAGGATCAGGCCGAACAGCAGCGGGTACCAGATCCAGCGACTGAGCTGGACCACGCGGGGATCGAGCAGGAACTCGCCCAGATAGCGCCGGACGGCGGGAGCCGTGGGCGCCTCGGGCGTGCCTAGATTGACCGCGATCAGCGCGGTATCGGGTGCGTCGGGCATCCGCCTATTGTGGCAGAGCGCACTCTTGCGAGCCGCTTCTCCTTATCAATGGCCTTCTTCGATCGAATCGATGGACGGCGGCCGAAGGCCGGAATCCTCAGCGCCGATTCATTCGCATTTACCTATTTTCAAGCGGTTGCAGTAAATTTCTGCGAATCCACCTTCGGAGCGCCCATGAAACGCCGCCATTCCCGCCTGCTGATGCTGCCGGCCGCGACCCTGCTGGCCACCGCCCTGTTCGCCGGCCAGGCCCTCGCCGGTCCCAAGGAGGACGAGCGCGCCACCAACGCGGTGCGCGTGCTGGACGAAATCCGCCGCATCCCCGAGGAAGGCATCCCCGACAAGCTGCTGGACGAAGGGCGCGCCATCGTCGTCATTCCCGACACCCTCAAGGCCGGCCTGGTGTTCGGCGGCCGTCGCGGCCATGGCCTGATGTCGGTCAAGAATCCGGACGGCACCTGGTCGCAGCCGGTGTTCGTCAAGCTGACCGGCGGCAGCATCGGCTTCCAGGCCGGCGTGCAGTCCTCGGACATCGTCCTGGTGTTCCGCAACGACCGCAACCTGGACAACATCGTCAACGGCAAGATCACCCTGGGCGCCGATGCCGGCGTGGCCGCCGGTCCGGTGGGCCGCAACGCCGCCGCCGCCACCGATGGCCAGCTCAAGGCCGAGATCTGGTCGTGGTCGCGCGCCCGCGGCCTGTTCGCGGGCGTGGCGCTGGATGGCGCCGTGTTGCAGATCGATGACGACGCCAACACCGCGGTCTATGGTGGCGGCAGCACGCCGCGCGCCATTTTCGAAGGCCGCGCCGGCCATCCGTCCGGCGCCGTGGTCGGCTTCCGGGATCAGCTGGAGGAAGTGACCGCGGCCGCGCGCGCCGCGCGTGCCGGCAAGTCGACGCCCGCACCGGCCGCGACCGTGACCGCAGCGGCCCCGGCAGCGGCCGCTTCGACCGCGCCGGCGGCCGAAACCGCCCCGCTGGGCCAGGCGCCGACCACCCCACCTGCCCAGTCCGGTTTCCAGCCGGTGGCCGAGGGTGAAGTCCGTACTGAACCGCTCAACAGTACGCCCTAGGAAAAGCGAAAACATCGCACCGCGCCCGGGATCTCCGGGCGTGCCTGCGCTATGCTGATCGCCTGAATTTCATTACTCAACGCACGAGAAGACCATGGGCGGTTTCAGCATCTGGCATTGGATCATCGTTCTGGTGGTCGTTCTGCTGATCTTCGGCACCAAGCGCTTGCGCAATGTCGGCCAGGATCTGGGCGAAGCGGTCAAGGGCTTCAAGAAGGGCATGCAGCAGGACGAGGACAAGCCGGTCGAACGGCTTGACGATCAGTCGCAGTCCCGCAACGCCGAATCCAGCGCGTCGAAAGAGCGCGACCGCGACGCCAACTGACCGCGCGGCCGGCCTGCCGCCATGTTCGATATCGGCTTCAGCGAACTGCTGATCATTGCCATCGTCGCGCTGGTCGTCCTGGGCCCGGAACGGCTGCCCAAGGCGGCGCGTTTCGCCGGCCTGTGGGTACGCCGCGCGCGCGCGCAATGGCATTCGGTGAAGGACGAATTCGAGCGCGAGCTGGCGGCCGAGGAACTCAAGCGCAGCCTGCGCGACACGGAAGAAGCGCTGCGCGAGACCGAACGCAAGGTGCGCGAGGGCGCGGCGCAGACCGAACGCGAATTCGAGGACCTGCGCGCCTCGGTGGAAAGCACGCCGGCCCCCGCCCTGGGCGCCGAACCGGAACCCGCCCCGCCGGCCGACGACGCCGCGACCACGCCCCACGACGCCAGCGATGAACCACGACGCACCTGAGGATCAGGCCGAAAGCAGCCTGATGGGCCACCTGCTGGAGCTGCGCACGCGGTTGATGCGGGCGCTGCTGGGCGTGGTGATCGTGCTGGTGGCGCTGCTGCCGTTCGTGAAGACGCTGTACAGCCAGCTGGCCCTGCCCATGCTGAGCCAGCTGCCGAAAAGCCAGGCCGCGCAGATGATCGCCAACGATCCGACCTCCGGTTTCTTCGCGCCGATCAAGCTGGCGTTCTTCGCCGCCCTGTTCGCGACCGCACCGTGGCTGCTGTACCAGGCCTGGGGTTTCGTCGCGCCGGGTCTCTACAAACACGAGAAGCGGCTGGCGCTGCCGCTGCTGGTCTCGGCGATCACGCTGTTCTACGCCGGCTGCGCGTTCGCCTACTTCCTGGTGCTGCCGGGCGTCTTCCACGCACTGATGATGTTCACTCCGGACATCGTCACCATCGCGCCGGATCCGGGCAAGTATCTCGATTTCGTGCTGGTGATCTTCCTGGCCTTCGGGGTCAGCTTCGAGCTGCCGGTGGCGCTGGTGATCATGGCGGTGATGGGCTGGGTGACGCCGCAGCAGTTGCGCCAGGGGCGTGGCTACGCGGTGGTCGGCATCTTCATCCTGGCCGCGGTGATCACGCCGCCGGACGTGGTCTCCCAGCTGATGCTGGCGATTCCGATGTGCCTGCTGTACGAAGCCGGCATCCTGGCCGCGCAATGGGTTGCGCCGAAACCCGACAGCGACGATTCGCGTACGCCGCGCGATGCGTGATCCGCATTCGCGCTGATCGCGCCGGGTGATTGGCCGGCGTTAATTGCTCTCCACATTGCTGAAGTCGCGAGCCTGAACCGTTCGCGGCGGTGCCTTGGGTACGTTCATCCTCGCTTTGCCAGACTCGCCCGCGCTGACGCGAACGAGAAAGGAAGATCGATGAATCAACGCCTGGGTGCGGTCTGTCTGCTGAGCCTGTTGTCGGCCTGCCAATCGGAACATCCCGTCGATACCGCCAACGCCACGTCCGCCACGCGAGCGGTCGCGACCGCACCGGCTCCGCCGCCGGTGTCCGATGCGCAGGCCTCGCGCATCGCCTTGCAGGCGCAGTTCGTGGACGAAGCGCTGGGCGTGGCGATCCTGCCGTGGCCGGGTTTCACCCTGCGCCGCGACTTCCGCCGCAGCTATCTGGCTATCGATGACTGGAAGGCGTTCGCCCAGACCGACAGCCGTGGCAAGGCGGTGGCCGCGCTGGTGCTGGACGGCTCCAACGAGGTGACGGCGGCGGAGCTTCGCGTGGGCGTCAGCGATGACGCGGACAGCGTGGCCCGCTGCCTGGAGGTTTCCGATTCGGCGCTGCCCACGCCGCGCGACGAAGTCCGCATCGATGGCCAGCCGTTCCGGCATTTCCGCGCCAGCGACGCGGCGATGAGCCACTACCTGACCGTGGACGCCTACCGCGCGGTGCGCCAGCAACGCTGCTACGCCATCGACCTGCTGGTGGTCGGCACCCGTCCGGAGGTCTACGACCCGCCGCGCACGCCGCCGTTCGACGGGGCCGTCGCGCAGGCGCGCCTGCACGAAGCGCTGGCGGCGATCCGCTTCGTGAAGTAGTCATCGCGTGGAACGCCCGCCACTGCAAGGTGTCGGGTTTCACAACAGCGTCGGCACCATATTTGGTGTTGACGCTCCCATATGCCCCCACTATCTTGTGGCCGTCGGTTCCTCCGGCCGCAAGCCGGGGGATGAAAAGGGAAGCCGGTCGAATGCCGGCGCTGCCCCGCAGCGGTAGGTGGAAACGAACCCGTCATTGGCACTGAGGCGCCTCGCCTTGGGAAGCGACGGGCTAGGAGGAAGCAAGGCTTCCGCGTCCACGAGTCCGAAGACCTGCCGACAGCCGCGCGTTGCACACCGCGCGGTGCCGGCCGCGGAATCTCCGGGGGGAGATGGCTGGTGAAGCAGGCCGGCCATCCGTTTCCACGGTCGCGGTCCCTGCGACGCCGCTTCCCCACCCTGATGCTTCATCCGGCCTTCCGCTGCCTGCGAGGGACAGGTCGCCGCGTGCATCACGCATGGAGGAAGCCCCGTGACCCCGACCGATACCGCCGTCGCCGAAACCGACGTCTCCCCGTCCCAGAAGGACGCATTCCTGTTGACCTCGCCGCCCACCGCCACCGCGATGAGCGTGACCAAGCGCAACGGCAGCCGCGAGCCGGTGGATCTGAACAAGATCGTCCGCGCGGTGCAGCGCAGCTGCGAGGGCCTGCACGCCATCGATCCGATGCGCGTGGCCACCCGCACCATCTCCGGCCTGTACGACGGCGCCAGCACGCGCGAACTGGACGAACTGTCCATCCGCACCGCCGCGCTGCTGACCGCCGAGGAACCCGAATACAGCCGGCTGGCCGCGCGCCTGCTGGCCAGCTACATCGCCAAGGAAGTGACCGGGCAGGAAATCCACGCGTTCTCGCAGTCGGTGACGCGCGGCCACGAGGTGGGACTCATCAACGATCGCCTGCTGAACTTCGTGCAGACCAACGCGCGCAAGCTAAACGACGCGCTGGACGCCTCGCTGGATCTGCATTTCGATTACTTCGGCCTGCGCACCCTGTACGACCGCTACCTGCTGCGCCATCCGCACACCCGCAAGGTCATCGAGACCCCGCAGCAGTTCTTCCTGCGCATCGCCTGCGCGCTCAGCGAGGACGTGTCCGAAGCGCTGGCGCTGTACCGCCGGATGGGCAACCTGGACTACCTGCCCAGCTCGCCGACCCTGTTCAACTCCGGCACCACCCACGAACAGCTGTCCTCGTGCTTCCTGCTGGACTCGCCGCAGGATTCGCTGGAATCGATCTACCAGAAGTACGGCGATATCGCCCAGCTGTCCAAGTTCAGCGGCGGCATCGGCGTCAGCTACACGCGGGTGCGTTCGCGCGGCTCGCTGATCAAGTCGACCAACGGCCATTCCAACGGCATCGTGCCGTGGCTGAAGACGCTGGACTCCTCGGTCGCGGCGGTCAACCAGGGCGGCAAGCGCAAGGGCGCGGCCTGCGTGTACCTGGAAACCTGGCACGCCGACGTCGAGGATTTCCTGGAACTGCGCGACAACACCGGCGACGAATCGCGCCGCACCCACAACCTCAACCTGGCCAACTGGGTGCCGGATCTGTTCATGAAGCGGGTGGAGGCCGATCAGCAGTGGTCGCTGTTCGATCCGCGCGTGGTGCCGGAGCTGACGGATCTGTACGGCGAGGCGTTCGAGCAGGCCTACCTGCAGGCCGAGACCCAGGGCAAGGCCGCCAAGGCGGTGCCGGCGCGCAAGCTGTACGCGCGGATGATGCGCACGCTGGCCGAGACCGGCAACGGCTGGATGACCTTCAAGGACAAGTGCAACCGCGCCAGCAACCAGACCCTGCGCGCGAACAACGTCATCCACCTGTCCAACCTGTGCACCGAGATCCTGGAGATCACCTCGGCCGAGGAGACCGCAGTCTGCAACCTGGGCTCGATCAACCTCGCCCGCCATTTCGACGAGTACGGCGACTTCGATTTCGAACGCCTGGCCGAAACCGTCCGGCTGGCGGTGCGCCAGCTGGATCGGGTGATCGATCTGAACTTCTACCCGATCGAATCGGCGCGCCGCGGCAACCTGCGCTGGCGTCCGGTCGGACTGGGCTGCATGGGCCTGCAGGACGTGTTCTTCCGCAAGCGGCTGGCGTTCGACAGCACCGAGGCGCGCGCGCTGTCGCAGAAGATCGCCGAGACCATCTATTTCCACGCGCTGGAAACCTCGTGCGAGCTGGCCGAGGAACGCGGCCGCCATCCGTCCTTCGCCGACACCCGCGCGGCCTCCGGTGAACTGCAGTTCGACGCCTGGAACGTGGCGCCGCAGGACGGCGCGCGCTGGGACGCGCTGCGCGCGCGCATCCGCGAGCACGGGCTGCGCAACTCGCTGCTGATCGCCATCGCCCCGACCGCGACGATCGCCTCGATCGCCGGCTGCTACGAATGCGTGGAACCGCAGATCTCCAACCTGTTCAAGCGCGAGACCCTGTCCGGCGACTTCCTGCAGGTCAACCGCTATCTGGTGGCCGAACTGAAGCAGCTGGGCCTGTGGACGCCGGAGATGCGCGATGCGATCAAACTGGCCGAGGGTTCGATCCAGGGCATCGCGCAGATTCCCGAGCCGCTGCGCCAGATCTACCGCACCGCCTGGGAACTGCCGATGCGCTCGCTGATCGACATGGCCGCCGAGCGCGGCGCCTACATCGATCAGTCGGCCTCGCTCAACCTGTTCATGGAAAGCCCGAACATCGGCGCGCTGTCGTCCATGTACATGTATGCGTGGAAGCAGGGCATCAAGACCACCTACTACCTGCGCTCGCGCCCGGCCACCCGCATCGCCAAGACCACGGTCAGCAGCGTGGGCAGCGAGGCGCCGAAGCCGGCCTATACGGCGGTGGAAGCGGTGTCGTGCTCGTTGGAGAACCCGGAAGCATGCGAGGCGTGCCAGTAGCGAATTCATGCGCGGTCGAAAGATCACCCTCCGAAATCCCCACGCAGGATGCACATAGGGAAGAAAGGAACAGGACGTTCCGGGCGCAGGGATGCGCCAATACCCGCTGGACAGTCCCCTCCCCCGCTCGCGGGGGAGGGTCAGGGTGGGGGCAAGGCCGAAGCCATTGAACGCAAACCGCCGGAACGCCCACCGAAGAGTCACTTCGCTTCATCACGTTTTTTTCGCAGACGGACAGGCCTCCACTTCGTTCGCCCCCATCCCAGCCTTCCCCCGCTTGCGGGGGAAGGGGCGGAAATTCGCGAACGGATGCAGTCCGACCCGTTCGCCCCCATCCCAACCTTCCCCCGCCAGCGGGGGAAGGGGCGGAAATTCGCGAACGGATGCATCCCGCTCCGTTTGCCCCCATCCCGGCCTTCCCGCTTGCGGGGGAAGGGGCGGAAATCCGCGAACGGATGCAGTCCGGCCCGTTTGCCTCCATCCCAACCTTCCCCCGCCGGCGGGGGAAGGGGCGGAAATCCGCAAACGGATGCATCCCGCTCCGTTTGCCCCCATCCCGCCTTCCCCCGCTTGCGGGGGAAGGCGCTGAAACAGGAAAAATGCGACATGTCCTCCCAACCCCGCCAGATGCTGCTGGACCCCGGCTTTGAACTGACCCTGCGCCCGATGCGCTATCCGCAGTTCTACGAGATGTACCGCGACGCGATCAAGAACACCTGGACGGTGGAGGAGATCAATTTCCAGATCGACATCAGCGATCTGCACGACAAGATGACCCCGGCCGATCGCCACCTGATCCACCGGCTGGTCGCGTTCTTCGCCACCGGCGATTCGATCGTGTCCAACAACCTGGTGCTCAACCTCTACCAGCACCTCAACGCGCCGGAAGCGCGCATGTACCTGTCGCGCCAGCTGTACGAGGAAGCGCTGCATGTGCAGTTCTACCTGACCCTGCTGGACAACTACCTGCCGGATCCGGCCGAACGGGTGAAGGCGTTCGCGGCGGTGGAGAACATCCCCTCCATCCGCAAGAAGGCCGAGTTCTGCTTCAAGTGGATCGACTCGATCCAGGACCTGCGCCGGATCGAAACCCGCGAACAGCGCCGGCAGTTCCTGCTCAACCAGATCTGCTTCGCCGCCTGCATCGAGGGCCTGTTCTTCTTCGCCGCGTTCGCCTACGTGTACTACTTCCGCTCGCGCGGCCTGCTGCCGGGGCTGGCCTCGGGCACCAACTGGGTGTTCCGCGACGAGAGCTGCCACATGGAGTTCGCGTTCGAGTCGGTGCGCACGGTGCGCGAGGAGGAGCCGGACCTGTTCGACGACACCATGCGCCAGCAGGTCTACGACATGCTGGCCGAGGCCATCGAGTGCGAGGTGCAGTTCGCCGAGGACGTGCTGTCCGGCGGCGTGGCCGGCATCTCCACCCGCGACATGCGCCAGTACCTGCAGCATTGCGCCGACCAGCACTTCGTCAAGCTGGGCATGGAGAAGAAGTACAACGTGCGCAACCCGCTGCCGTTCATGGAACTGCAGGACGTGCAGGAGCTTACCAACTTCTTCGAACGTCGCGTCTCGGCCTACCAGGTCGGCGTGCAGGGCGAAGTCGGCTTCGACCACGCGTTCTGACCGTTTCCTGTAAACCACCTTGTGGGAGCGACGTCAGTCGCGATGCGCTTCGGCCGGATCAGGAGCTTTCGCGACTGACGTCGCTCCCACAGGGATTCATTCCGGAATCCGTTTCCTGCGCTAGGATGCAGCCGGGAGGCACTGGCACCACGGAGCAACCCCATGTCCGAACATCCCCTGTCCGACCTGCGCCCGACCGAGGCGCGCCTGCTGCACATGGTCTTCCCGGACCACACCAACCACCTGGGCACGCTGTTCGGCGGCCAGGCGCTGGCGTGGATGGACATGTCCGCCTTCATCGCCGCCTCGCGCTACGCGCGCACCACCGTGGTCACCGCAAGGTCGGAACAGGTCGATTTCAACCAGCCGATCCACAAGGGCGATCTGGTCGAGGTCATCGCCCGCATCGTCAAGGTCGGGCGCAGTTCGATGAACGTCGATGTCGAAGTCATCACCGAGGATCTGCTGAGCGGCGAGCGCAAGCTGTGCACGCGCGGCCACTTCGTGATGATCGCGCTGGATCCGCTGGGCCGGCCCACCCAGGCTCCGCCGCTGCCGCCACCGGTCGTGCAGGGTTGAGGTCCGTCCCCCTCCGCTGACCGCGGATGCCGTGGCGCGCACGAGGCTGCGCGCGCCACGGCCCGGCCGCATCACGCCGCGGCCCGCATCCTCTTCGCCGCCTCCACCATCGCCTCCAGCGCCACGCGGGTCTCCGGCCAGCCACGCGTCTTCAGCCCGCAGTCCGGATTGACCCAGATCTGCTCCGGTGCCAGTACTTCCCGCGCCTTGTCCAGCAGCGCATGCATCTCGCCACTGTCCGGAACCCGCGGCGAATGGATGTCGTACACGCCTGGCCCGATCTGGTTCGGGTAGCGGAACTTCACGAATGCGTCCAGCAGTTCCATCCGCGAGCGCGAGGTTTCGATGGAGATCACGTCGGCGTCCATCGCCGCCACGGCTTCGATGATGTCGTTGAACTCGGAGTAGCACATGTGGGTGTGGATCTGGGTTTCATCGGCCGCCACCGCGGCGGTGATGCGGAAGCATTCCACTGCCCAGTCCAGATACTGCGGCCAATCGACCCTGCGCAGCGGCAGCCCCTCGCGCAGCGCCGGTTCGTCGATCTGGATCACGCCGATGCCGGCGGCCTCCAGGTCACCGACCTCGTCGCGCAACGCCAGCGCGATCTGCCGGCAGGTCCGCGCGCGCGGCTGATCGTCGCGGACGAAGGACCACTGCAGCACCGTCACCGGTCCGGTCAGCATGCCCTTCATCGGCCGGGATGTGAGTGATTGCGCGTGCCGCGACCAGCGCACCGTCATCGGCGCCGGCCGCACCACATCGCCGAAGATGATCGGCGGCTTCACGCAGCGGGAGCCATAACTCTGTACCCAGCCGTTGCGGGTGAAGGCGAAACCGTCGAGCTGCTCGCCGAAGTACTCGACCATGTCGTTGCGCTCGAACTCGCCGTGCACCAGCACGTCGATGCCGAGTTCCTCCTGCACGCGCACGCAGCGCGCGATCTCGGTCGCCAGGAAGGCGTCGTATTCCGCATCGGGCAGTTTCCCGGCGCGGTTGAGCGCACGGGCCTGGCGTACTTCCGGCGTCTGCGGAAAGGAACCGATGGTCGTGGTCGGATAGGGTGGCAGGCGCAGGCCGGCCTGCTGGCGCGCACGGCGCGTGGGATAGGGCGAGGAACGATGGGCGGCCGCGGGCGTCAGCGCGGCCAGGCGCTCGGCCACCTCTTTCCGGTGCACGCGCGCGGAACGGCGACGGCTTTCGTGGCGCTCGCGGGCGATGGCCAGCGCCGGCCCGGCCGCGGGCGCATCGTCCAGGGCGGTCGCCAGCAGGCGCAGTTCCTCCAGCTTCTGCCGCGCGAACGCCAGCCAGCCACGCAGTTCGGCATCCAGCCCGGTTTCGCCTTCCGCGTCCACCGGCACGTGCAGCAGGGAGCAGGAAGGCGCCAGCCACAGCCGGTCGGCACCGACATGGCCCTGCGCGTAGCGCGCGAGCACCAACGCGTTGTCGAGGTTGGCGCGCCAGATGTTGCGGCCGTCGATCAGCCCGAGCGACAGCGTCCGTCCCTCCGGCAAGGCTTTCAGCACGGCGTCGAGTTGATCCAGCCCGCGCATCAGGTCCACATGCAGGCCATCGACCGGCAGGGCCGCCACCAGCGGCAGGTTCGCGCCCAGGTCGCCGAAATAGGTGGTCAGCAGCAGCTTCGGGCGCGTCGCTTGCGCCAGGGCGGTGTAGGCGTGCCGGTAGGCCTGTTGCAACGCCGGGTCGGCGTCCAGCACCAGGCAAGGCTCATCGATCTGCACCCATTCGGCGCCGGCGGCGGCCAGCCGCGACAGCAGTTCCGCGTAGGGTGGCAGCAGGCGTTCGAGCAGCGCCAGCGGATCGCCGCCATCGCTTGCCTTGGACAGGCGCAGGAAGCTCACCGGTCCCAGCAGCACCGGCCGCGCATTGAAACCGGCCGCATGGGCCTCGTTGAACTCGCTCAACGGCTTGTCGCCACGCAGGCGGAACGTTTGCTCGCGATGCAGTTCCGGCACCAGGTAGTGGTAGTTGGTGTCGAACCACTTGGTCATTTCCAGCGCGCGCAGGTCCACGCCGTCCTGTTGCCGCCCCCGCGCGAGGGCGAAATAGGCCGCCAGCGGATCCACGTCCGCCAGCGCGCGATAGGGTTCGGGGATGGCGTCGAACAGGAAGGCGGTGTCGAGCACGTGGTCGTACAGCGAAAAGTCGTTGCACGGCACGACATCGACGCCCGCGTCGACCTGCAGGCGCCAATGGCGGAGGCGAAGCGCGCGTGCGGCGGCGTGCAGTTCTTCGCCGGTGGCGTCGCCGCACCAATGGGCTTCCAGTGCCCGCTTGAGTTCCCGGCGCACGCCGATGCGCGGGAAACCGAGATTGCCAACAGTCGTCATGATGCATGTCCTCATTCGTGGTCGGATGAGGAACGAAGGACCGCGCCGCCTTCATCGCCGATGGCGATGGCGGACAACGCCAGCGACCTTCGCCCCCTCGGGCGAACCGGAACGGCGAAGGGAGGCGCACGGACTTGCGCGCGGACGCGACGCGTCCGCGGCAGTTCCGGGCACCTCCCCTCGGAAGTTCCAGGTCATGCGGAAGACTTCGGGTCTTCCGGCCAAGGCAGGTCTTCGGGCTCATGGACGTCGGCCCGATCCGGGGATCGGGGCCGGCCTACTGTCCGCCGCTTCCCGGCCCTTGGGGGCCAGTGCCGATGACGGGGGTCGTTTCCAAATACCGCTGCGGGGCAGCGCCGGAATGGGGCTTTTCGGCCCGCACCGGCTTCCCTATTAATTCCATCTCTTCATTCGCATGAAGAGATGGAAACCCTGGCCCGGGCACGTTACGGCGATGCGACCGCTGCGTCAAGCGGCCTTCCTCGCGGGATACGGCCCGCCACCTTGGCGGGCGCGGCAAAAGCCGGCACGGTGAAGGTCGGGGAAGACAAGGTCACTTCCGTCGGCAGATCGCGAAGCTCTCCCGTGCGCAGGAAACGGTGGACCGCTTCCCGGGCCGCCGGCTCGTTGCGCAGCTGATAGAACGTGCCGTCGTGACCACCGCGATGGATCACGATGGCGTGACCATTGCGCAGGTAGGGCAGTTGCGCCAGCGCGTTGTCGATGGGCGTGGAGGTATCCCAGTCGCCGTGCACCAGCAGCACCGGCGTATCGATCGGCCGCAGCTGGCGGTAGTCGTCGCCCAGATCCGGTGTCGGCCATGCCGACGCGGCCGCCAGGTAGGGCGCGAAGCCGCCCTCGCCGAGATAGGCGCTGGCCGGATCGTGGCGCAGGCGGAACTCGTGAGACGGCGTGATGCCCAGGCTGGTGTCGATCAGCGGTCCAATCAGCTTGTATTCCTGCGCCTGCCGGCCCCTGGCCACTTCGCGGGCCCAGTCCGTGTAGCGGCCGTGGTACAGCGACAGCACGAACGCGGGCCAGGTGTGCGGCACGCTGGCCTCGGCCAGCAGCGAAGCCTGCAGGTCGGCCAACCCGATCACCACCGATCCACCGCCATCCTGCGGATCGACCGTGATCGGCTGCCGCGCGAAGCGTTCGCGCAGCGCGTCGATGGCGGCCATCAGTCCGCCCGTCGGCAGATACGGCGCCAGGCCGGGATCCCGATCGGCATCGAAGGCGATGCGCTGCATCGTCGCCAGCAGCGGCGATGGCATGTCGTAGCCGAAATCCAGCGGCTCCACCGATGACAGCACGGCGCGCGCGACGATGTCCGGATGCGAGCGCATCACCGCGAAGCTCCATTGCGATCCAAAGCTGCCGCCGAACAGGCTGATGCGCGGGTAGCCCAGCGCGCGACGCAGATCGTCGACGTCGTCGGCGCAGGCGTCGATGGTGTAGCCCGCCAGATCCTTGTCCGGATGCGCGGCGATGGCCGAGGCGGCGCGACGAAGCGCGTCGTCGATGTCATCCCGCGCGGTGTATTCGCGGTCGCGCGGCCACGCCGGCGACATCGCGGTCAGTTTTTCACCGCGCTCGCTGTAACCGCGCTGTTCGATGATGACCAGATCCGCGGTGTCCCGATAGGTCAGCCAGGATCCGAGCCGATTGCGCGCGGTCTCGGTATCGCCGTCGAATGCCTCCAGCACCGCCAGGCCCGGGCCACCGGGCAGCCAGAAGACGGGCGGCGCACCGGTGGGCACACGTGCGCGGATGCGGGCGAAGCCCACCCCGATCAGGCGGCCGCCGGTGGCACGGCGGTTTTCCGGTACGTACAGCGTGCCGATTTCGTAGGGCACCGTCGTACCATCCGCGGCGCGGACCGTCGCCGCGGTGACCACGATGTCGCCGGCGCGGCGCGCCTGCGCGAAGGCGCCGGAAGCGATGGAACCAAGCATCATCACGACAGCCGACAACCAGAGCCTGCGCTTCATGGGCGGATTCCCGACGATGGGGTGGGCGTAGCCTCGCTCCACAGATATCTTTATGTCAAGATATTTTTCATGACGACCCCACCGACCGATATCCCGCCCTCCCCCGCTCCCGACCTGATCGACCAGCTGCTGGCGGACTGGCGCCGCGAACGGCCCGATCTGGATGCTTCCGCGATGGCGGTGGCGGGCCGCGTCCTGCATCTGGGCCGCCTGCTGGAGGCACAGGCCGACGAATGCCTGAAGGCGCTGGAACTGAGCTACACGGAGCTGGACCTGCTGGCGACGCTGCGCCGCTCCGGCGCGCCCTACCGGCTGTCGCCGACCGACCTTCGCCGTTCGGTGCTGCTGACCTCCGGCGCGATGACCGCCTGCCTCAACCGACTGCAGCGGCGCGGCCTGCTTCGGCGCGAGGCGGATCCGCGCGACGGCCGTTCCCTGTTCGCGGTGCTGACCGCCAAGGGCGTCAAGCTGGCGGAGCGCGCCATCGCGCTGCGTTTCGAACAGGCGCGCCTGGCCGTGGCCGGACTGGACGCCGGGGAACAGGCGACACTGGCGGGACTGCTGCGCAAGCTGGGCCAGGGCATGGCGGCGGACTGAGGCGGACCGCGCCGGGTCCGCGCGGTGCGGCGACACCGCGCGCGGCCTACACTGGCCCGCCCACCCGTGCCCCGGCTCCATGCGCCACGATCACATCCTGACCCTGTCCTGTCCCGATCGCACCGGCATCGTCTACCGGGTCACCGGGCTGCTGTTCGAGTCGGACTGCAACATCATCGACGCGCAGCAGTTCGGCGACGAGGAATCCGGGCGCTTCTTCCTGCGCGTGCATTTCGACGTGCCGTCCGCGGCGACCCTGCCGGCACTGGAAGCGCGCTTCGAGACGCTGGCCGAAGCGTTCGGCATGGAATGGCGAATCCACGATGCGCGCCGCAAGGCGCGCCTGCTGGTACTGGTCAGCAAGCAGGGACATTGCCTCAACGATCTGCTGTTCCGCGCGCACAGCCGGCAGTTGCCGGTGGAGATCGCGGCGGTGGCGTCCAACCACGCGGACTTCGGCCCGCTCGCCGCCTCCTATGGCGTGCCGTTCCACCATCTGCCGGTGGATGCGGGCAATCGTCCCGCGCAGGAGCGGCGGATCCTGGATCTGGTCGAATCCGGGCAGGTGGATCTGGTGGTGCTGGCGCGCTACATGCAGATCCTGTCGCCGGAGCTGTGCGACGCGCTGTCCGGGCGCGCGATCAACATCCACCACAGCTTCCTGCCCAGCTTCAAGGGCGCGCATCCGTACCACCAGGCGCACCGGCGCGGGGTCAAGATCATCGGCGCCACCGCGCACTACGTGACCCGCGATCTCGATGAAGGACCGATCATCGAGCAGGACATCGCGCGGGTGGATCACGCGATGACGCCGCGCGATCTGGTCCGGCTGGGCAGCGACACCGAATCGCTGGTGCTGGCGCGCGCGGTGCGCCGGCACGTGGAGCACCGCATCCTGCTCAACGGGCATCGCACGGTGGTGTTCCGCTGATGCGCGCGGAAACCGGAACGGCGCTCAGGGCGGCGGCAGCACTTCGCGCAGGTAGTCGATGAACACCCGCAACTTGGGCGGCAGGTGTTCGCGCGCCGGGTAGTAGATGTGGAAACCGGCGAACGGCGCCTGCCAGGCTTCCAGCACCCGTACCAGCGCCCCGCTGCGCAGTTCCGCTTCGACCTGGGACTCGAACACCTGCGCCATGCCCAGGCCCTGCCGCACCAGCACCAGGCCGAGATCACTGTCGTTGACGATCAACCGGCCACCCACCTCCACCTCGAAATCGCAACCCTCGCGGGTGAACTCCCACGCCATGATGCGGCCGTTGCTGCGCCGGTAGCGCACGCAGGCGTGGTGCACCAGGTCCGCCGGTTCGGCGGGCGCGGGATGGCGGCGGAAGTAGTCGGGGGTGGCGACGATCGCCTGCCGCTGCATCGGCCCGATCGGCAGCGCGATCATTTCCCGGGCCAGCGATTCGCCCAGGCGGATGCCGGCGTCGAAGCCGCCACCGACCAGATCCGCCAGCGCCGGATCGACGAACAGTTCCACCTCCACCTCGGGCCAGCGCGCCATGAAGCCGGGCAGGTGCGGCGCGATCATGCGCTCGGCCACCACCCCGGGCAGGTTGATGCGCAGATGCCCGGCGGGCCGGTCACGCAGGAAGTCCATGTCGCGGAAGGCCTCGTCGATCTGGCGCAGGCCCGGCGCGACCTGCTGCAGGAAGCGCTGGCCGTGTTCGGTCAGCGCGACCCGGCGGGTGGTGCGGTTGAACAGGCGCACGCCGAGCTGGCGTTCCAGCGCGCGCACCGTCTGCGACAGCGCCGAGGGACTGACCTCCAGCTCCAGCGCGGCGCGGGTGAAGCTGGCGTGGTGGGCCACCCGCGCGAAGGCGAGTACGGCCGGCAGCGGATGGGACGCCATTGTGAAGCCTTGCTTCAAACAGGATTCGGATATTGCGTCTTTATCGACGCAATCGCCAGTTCTATCGTGCCCGGGTCGCGTCTGCCCGGCATCGCCGTGCCGGCGTGCCCTCCCCCATCCGCAAGGAGTTCCCGATGAAAACCCGCATGCTGGGCCGCAATGGCCCGACCGTCTCCGCCCTGGGCCTGGGCTGCATGGGCATGAGCGCCTTCTACGGCGGCCGTGGCGAAGAAGGCGAATCCATCGCCGTGATCCACCGCGCGCTGGAGCGTGGCCTGACCCTGCTGGACACCGCCGACATGTACGGCCCGCACACCAACGAAGTGCTGGTCGGCAAGGCCATCGCCGATCGTCGCGATCAGGTGTTCCTGGCCACCAAGTTCGGCATCCGCATGGACCCGGCCGACCCGCACGCGCGTGGCGTCGACGGCCGACCCGAATACGTGCAGGCCGCCTGCGAGGGCAGCCTCGAGCGGCTCGGCGTGGATCACATCGATCTGTACTACCAGCACCGGGTCGATCCGCAGGTGCCGATCGAGGACACCGTGGGCGCGATGTCGCGCCTGGTCGAACAGGGCAAGGTGCGTTTCCTCGGCCTGTCCGAGGCCGCGCCGGACACCATCCGCCGCGCCCACGCGGTGCATCCGATCACCGCTGTGCAGACCGAGTACTCACTGTGGTCGCGCGAGCCCGAGAGCAACCACGTGCTGGATACGGTGCGCGAACTGGGCATCGGCTTCGTGCCCTATTCGCCGCTGGGACGCGGCTTCCTGACCGGCGCGATCCGTTCGCTGGAGGATTTCGACGCCGACGACTACCGCCGTCATTCGCCGCGCTTCCAGGGCGAGAACTTCGCCCGCAACCTGGCGCTGGTGGACCGGGTGCACGCGCTGGCCGCGGACAAGGGCGTGACCGCCGGCCAGCTCGCACTGGCCTGGGTGCTGGCGCAGGGCGATGACCTGGTGCCGATTCCGGGCACCAAGCGCCTGCGTTACCTGGAGGAGAACCTGGACGCGCTGGACGTGGTGCTGGCACCGGAGGAACTGGTCGGCATCGAAGCCGCGTTCCCGCTGGAAGCGGTGGCCGGCGATCGCTACACCGCCGCCGGCATGGCGATGGTCAGCCGCTGAGGAGCAGCCGCTGAGGATCGGCGGATCCCGCCACGCGCCCGGCCATCGCCGGGCGCGTGGTGGCAGGTTCCGTCACAGGCCCAGCCACTGGCGCAGCGGATGCGCCGGATCCGCCAGCAGGCGGATCGCCAGCGCGATGGACACGGTCACCAGCAGCGGCTTGATGATTTTCGCGCCCTGCTTCATCGCGAAACGCGAACCCAATTGCGCGCCGATGAACTGCCCGGCGCCCATCGCCAGGCCGACCTTCCACAGCACCGCGCCGGTGGCGAGGAACACCGCGAAGCCGCCGACGTTGGAGCCGAAGTTGAGGAACTTGGTGTGCGCGGTGGCCTTGAGGATGCCGTAGCCGGCCAGGCTGACGAAGCCCAGCATCAGGAACGAGCCGGTGCCCGGGCCGAACACGCCGTCATAGAAACCCACCACCGGAACGAAGCCGAAACCGAATGCGGTCACGCCCATGCGGCGATGCTTGTCCACGTCGCCGATGTTGGGCTTGAGGCCGAAATACACCGCGATGGCGATCAGCAGGAACGGCAGCGCCATCTTCAGCCAGTCCCCCGGCACCACCGTCGCCAGCAACGCGCCGCCCACCGCGCCCAACGCCGCCATCAGCGCCATCGGCCATTGCATGCGCAGGTCCACGTGGCCATGGCGCGCGTAGCTCCAGCTGGCCGACGCGGATCCGAACAGCGATTGCAGCTTGTTGGTGCCCAGCGTCTGCAACGGCGGAATGCCGGCCAGCAGCATCGCCGGTATGGTGATCATGCCGCCACCACCGGCGATGGAATCGATGAATCCGGCCAGCAGGCCGGCAAGGAACAGCAGCAGCAGGACCTGCAGGGCGATCTCGGGCATGGGTGTTTCTGGGGGAAGGGACGGCGGCGGCTCCTCCGGCCGCTCGGACCTTGTGGGACGCGTGTGACAATGATAATCGCGATGCGCACTGCGCGACGGGAAACGGCTAGCATCGGACCGTCCCCGATACGGAGTTCGATGATGCGCGTCGCCCTGCCCATCCTTCCGCTGCTGTCCGCATTCCTGCTGTGCCCCGCCCAGGCGTGGGCTTCCGACACCGCGCAACGTCCCGAGGTGGCCGCGGCCGCGCGCGATTTGCAGGACAAGGTGCTCGCCTGGCGACGCGACTTCCACCAGCATCCGGAACTGTCCAACCGCGAGGAACGCACCGCCGCGCAGGTGGCCGCGCACCTGCGCAAGCTGGGCCTGCAACCGAAGACCGGCGTCGCGTTCCATGGCGTCACCGCGGTGATCAAGGGCGGCAAGCCGGGCCCGCGCGTGGCGCTGCGGGCGGACATGGACGCGTTGCCGGTGACCGAACAGACCGGCCTGCCGTTCGCCTCCAAGGCCACATCGACCTACCGCGGCGAGACCGTGGGCGTGATGCACGCCTGCGGCCACGACGCGCACACCAGCATCCTGATGGGCGTGGCCGAGGCCTTGGTGGCGATGCGCAAGGATCTGCCGGGCGAGGTGCTGCTGGTGTTCCAGCCGGCCGAGGAAGGCCCGCCCAGCGGCGAGGAAGGCGGTGCCTCGCTGATGCTCAAGCAGGGCCTGTTCGATGGCTTCAAGCCGGACGCGGTGTTCGGCCTGCACGTGTTCGCCAATATCCCGGTGGGACGCATCGCGGTGCGCCAGGGTCCGATGATGGCGGCCTCGGATCGCTTCAGCATCCGCATGATCGGCCGCCAGACCCATGGCTCGCGGCCGTGGGGCGGTGTCGATCCGATCGTGGCGATGGCGGATCTGATCGGCAGCGCGCAGACGATCGTCAGCCGCCGCACCGACATCTCGCGGTTGCCGGCGGTGGTGACCTTCGGCGCGATCAAGGGCGGCATCCGCTACAACATCATTCCCGACGACGTCGAGGTGCTGGGCACCATCCGCACCTTCGACGAGGGCATGCGGCAGAAGATCTTCGCCGACCTGACCAACGTGTCCGAGCATGTCGGCGCCGCGCACGGCGCACGCGCGGAAGTGAACATCGAAAGCCACGACGGCAATCCCGCGACCATCAACGATCCCGCCCTGACCGCGCGCATGCTGCCGAGCCTGCGCGCGGTGGCCGGCGTGGACAACGTGTTCGAGCCGCCGCTGCAGATGGGTTCGGAGGACTTCTCGCTGTACGGGCAGAAGGCGCCAGCGATGTTCTTCTTCGTCGGCGCGACCGGCAAGGACGTGGATCCGGCCACCGCGCCGAGCAACCATTCGCCGAAGTTCCTGCTCGACGAAGGCGCGCTGGACGTGGGTTTCCGCGCGCTGCTGCAGGTCACCCTGGATTATCTGAACGGTGCGCCGGCACCCGCCCCGGCCACTGCCGGCTAGGCCTGCCTTTCCCGGCGGGGTTCAGTCCCCGTCGGCTCCGTCCACGGCCGCCGTGACCGTCACCCGGTAGCGCGCCTCGCGCGCCGGCGGCACCTCCTTTTCCCACGAACGCCGATAGACCAGCCGCAGCTGCGCGGTGCCCGCGCGTTCGGCGACGAAGCGCCAGCGCGACACGCCGCCGGCGCCGGGCATCGGCGGCGACGCGGGCGCGGCCTCGGCAACGGGAGGCGGGTCGACCCGGCGCAATACCGGCGCGCCGGTCTCGATGAGTTCCCAGCCATAGCCGGTGCTGGCGTTGGCCGGCAAGGCGAGGTCGAGGAAGCCGCCCACCGCCAGTTCCCGCGCCTCGGTGCTGGTCTCGCCGGCCGGCATGGCCGGTGTGGCCCCCGCGGAAGGCGACGGAGAAGTCGCCGGTGGCTGTGCGCAGGCGGCCAGCAGGCCGGCCAACGTGGAGACGACGATGCCGCGACGCGCTCCGTTGCTTTCCATGGCGTTCTCCAGGACAGCCTGGCGTACAGGCGGACGGGACTAAACTAACACCATGAGCAAGCCTGAAGATTCCCTGCTGGGGCGCGAGGTCGCCTATCCGGATCACTACGATCCCAGCCTGCTGTTCCCGATTCCACGCCGCCAGGCGCGCGCCGAGATTGGCATCGCCGAAGATGCATTGCCCTTCTCCGGACACGACCGCTGGCACGCCTACGAGCTGAGCTGGCTGGACGCGCGCGGCAAGCCGCGGGTCGCCACCGCGACCTTCACCGTGCCGTGCGATTCGCCGAACCTGATCGAATCCAAGTCGCTCAAGCTGTTCCTCAATTCGCTCAACGCCACCCGCTTCAACAGCGATGCCGCGGTGCTCGAATGCATCCGCACGGATCTGTCGGCGCGCGCCGGCGCCGACGTGACGGTGGCGTTCGGGTTGCCGCCGATGATCGAAACGATCGAGGGCGAGTCGCTGGACGACCTGGACGTGGAGATTGATCACTACGGTCCGCCGCGTCCGGAGGGACTGCTGATCGACGGCACCGTGCTGGTGGAGGAAACCCTGGTGTCGGCGCTGCTCAAGTCCAACTGCCCGGTCACCGGCCAGCCCGACTGGGCCACCGTGGTCATCCGCTACGCGGGGCCGCGCATCGATCGCGCCGAGCTGCTGCGCTATCTGGTCGGCTTCCGTGATCACGCCGAGTTCCACGAGCAATGCGTCGAACGCATTCATTGCGATTTGATGACGCATTGCTCGCCGCAATGGCTGTCGGTGGAAGCGCGCTATACCCGCCGCGGGGGCCTGGATATCAATCCCTGGCGCGCCACCCCCGGCGTAACCGCGCTTCCGGCGCAACGTGAACCGCGTCAATAGCCGCTGGCTGAAGGCCACGCCGGTCTTCACGCCAATGCCATGATTTCTTAACAGGGCGCATGCAAGGCTAGCTCGTCCCAACATCCTGCACGGAAGGACGGTTGTGTATGAGCAACGAGAAGAAAGCGGATTTTTCGGGCGTCACCGCGAAGGTGGATTCCACCGAGCAACTCGTGGAGAAGGCTGACTTCTCCGGTGTCACCGCACGCGTGGACAGCACCGAGGAACTGGTCGGCGAACAGAGCTACACGATCGAGAAGGGCGACACGCTCTCCAAGATCGCCAAGGAACACTACGGCAATGCCAACGCCTGGAAGCATATCTTCGAGGCCAATCGCGACGTCATCGAGGATCCGGATCGGATCTTCCCGGGCCAGGTGATCAAGCTGCCTCCCAAGGACAGCATCGCCTGACCGCGCGCTCACCCTACCGACCATTCAACGGCTGACACAAGGACTGACACCATGAAGCAGAACCGCATTTCCTATGCCCTGATGATCGCGCTGGCCGGCACCGTGGCCTTGGCCGCCTGCAAGAAGAAGGAAGAACCGGTAGCCCCGCCGCCGGCCGCGACCGAACCGGCTCCGGCACCCGCGCCCGCTCCGGCCGAACCCGCTCCCGCTCCGGTGAGCGCCACCAGCGTGACCGTGGGCAACACCGCAGCCGCCGACAAGTCGGTGGCCGCCGTTTCCACCTTCACCCCGAAGGACAAGATCATCGTTTCGGTGAAGACCGATGCGAACACGCCGGCCAATGCCAATATCGATGCCAAGTTGACCTACCAGGACGGGCAGGTTGCCGGCCAGAAGACTCAAGCCATCAAGGCCGAGGATGCTGGCACCACGAACATCGAATTCACCAATGCCAATCCCTGGCCCGCCGGCAAGTACAAGGTCGACGTGACCTTGGACGGGCAGGCCGTCGGCATGACCCAGGAAATCGAAGTCAAGTAATCCCACCCTCTCTCCCACCCTGGTGGGCAAGCTCGGGCGCGATGCGAATCGCGCCCGCTTTTTTTTGCGGCCTCCCACCATGCCGCGGGCCATACGCCGGGCCATGGTGATCCGGGTTTTGCCCATGACTGCATAAACCGCGACAATGGGGGTCCGCTTCACCCGTCGTACCCCACACCTTTGCTGGACCCTTTTTGTTCACCCCCGCGCGCGGTCCGCCGCGTGCCATCTCAACCGGGAGCAGTTCCATGGCAGAACCTGTCCTCACCCCGCCCCCCGGCGGTGAGAAGATCACCATCTCCGGCGGCAAGCTCAATGTCCCCAACCATCCGATCATTCCCTTCATCGAGGGTGACGGCACCGGTCCGGACATCTGGCGCGCCAGCGTCCGCGTGCTCGACGCGGCGGTGGAAAAAGCCTACGGCGGCGCCAAGAAGATCCATTGGCTGGAAGTGTTCGCCGGCGAGAAATCTAACAACCAGTTCGGCACCTGGCTGCCGGATTCGACCGTGCAGGCCTGCCGCGACTACCTGGTCTCGATCAAGGGCCCGCTGACCACGCCGGTCGGCGGCGGCATCCGCTCGCTCAACGTGGCGCTGCGCCAGATGCTGGACCTGTACGTCTGCCTGCGCCCGGTGCGCTGGTTCGAGGGCGTGCCCTCGCCGGTCAAGAAGCCGGGCGACGTCGACATGGTGATCTTCCGCGAGAACACCGAGGACATCTACGCCGGCATCGAATGGGCCGGCGGCAGCGCCGAGTCGCAGAAGGTGCTGGACTTCCTGGCCAAGGAATTCCCGCAGGCGTTCGGCAAGATCCGCTTCGGCACCCAGGAAAAGGCCAACGAGTGGCAGCAGGCGCTGGAAGGCATCGGCGCCCCGCACCGCGAGGTGGGCGTGGACGTCGGCCTGGGCATCAAGCCGGTCAGCCGCCTGGGCACCGAGCGCCTGGTCCACAGCGCCATCCAGTACGCCATCGACAACGGCCGCAAGTCGGTCACGCTGGTGCACAAGGGCAACATCATGAAGTTCACCGAAGGTGGCTTCCGTGACTGGGGCTACCAGGTGGCGCGCGACTACTTCGGCGCGGTGGAGCTGGACGGCGGTCCGTGGCACGTGATTCCGGAAGGCAAGCCGGGCGCGGGCATCGTCATCAAGGACGCCATCGCCGACGCGTTCCTGCAGCAGATCCTGCTGCGTCCGCGCGAGTACGACGTGTCCGCCACGCTCAACCTCAACGGTGACTACCTGTCCGACGCGCTGGCCGCGCAGGTCGGCGGCATCGGCATCGCGCCGGGCGCCAACATCAACTACGTGACCGGCCACGCGGTGTTCGAGGCGACCCACGGCACCGCGCCCAAGTACGCCGATCTGGACAAGGTGAACCCGGGTTCGGTGATCCTGTCCGGCGAGATGATGCTGCGCTACATGGGCTGGACCGAAGCCGCCGACAAGATCATCGACGGCGTCAACAAGGCCATCGCCAGCAAGCGCGTGACCTACGACTTCGCCCGCCTGATGGACGGCGCCACCGAAGTGAAGTGCAGCGAGTTCGCCGACGAGATCATCAAGCACCTGTGAGGGTGGTGATCCGCGGTTGATGTCGCAGACGCCCGGCCTCGCGCCGGGCGTCTTCTTTTTGGGGGGCGATTCCCGCAACTCCGCGCCAAAGGCAAATCCCCCTCGGTCCCCCTTTTTCAAAGGGGGAGGCAAAGCCGGTTTCCGACCGTCGGGGTTGCTCGTATGCCCCTTTGAAAAAGGGGGCGGGCGCCGAAGGCGACGGGGGATTGGCTCTTCGCGCCAAAGGCAAATCCCCCTCGGTCCCCCTTTTTCAAAGGGGGAGGCAAAGCCGGTTTCCGAGCGTCGGGGTTGCTCGTATGCCCCCTTTGAAAAAGGGGGCGGGCGCCGAAGGCGGCGGGGATTGGCTCTTCGCGCCAAAAGCAAATTCCCCTTGGTCCCCCTTTTTCAAAGGGGGAGGCAAAGCCGGTTTCCGAGCGTCGGGGTTGGTCGTATGTCCCCTTTGAAAAAGGGGCGGGCGCCGAAGGCGACGGGGGATTGGCTCTTCGCGCCAAAAGCAAATCCCCCTCGGTCCCCCTTTTTCAAAGGGGGAGGCAAAGCCGGTTTCCGAGCGTCGGGGTTGCTCGTATGCCCCCTTTGAAAAAGGGGGCGGGCGCCGAAGGCGACGGGGGATTTGCTCTTCGCGCCAAAGGCAAATCTGCCCTGGTTCCCCTTTGGCTTTCAACAGCCGACTGGCTGATCAAAGGGGAGGTGGAAAAGTGCGCTCCCGAGCCGGCGCCGCGGGCTCACCGGAACAACGACAGCGCGGTCATCTCGCGTCGCCGACGGGCGTGCAGTACCCGCAGGGCACGCTCGTGGCGTCCGGGCGGGACCGGCCGCCGCGCCGGGCGCTGCTCGCCGTCGCCCGTGCGGAGCGCTTTGGTACTGGCGATGTGACCATCGAGGAACAGCATGCCCTGGCTGACGGCGCCCAGTTCACGCCACCACGAATGTTTCGTTTCGGTACGCATGGGATTCTCCTGCCGCCGGGACGTCCGGCTTGAACAGGAACCAAGTTAGGCTCATCCTGATTGCAGAAAAAGCGAAACCTCCGCAAGCCAGCCTTGAGCCGGGTTCAACATGGACCAATCCGCATGAGCCGTTTGCCGCTGGACCAGATCGACGCCTTCGTCACCGCCGCGCGGTTGAAGAACCTGACCCGCGCGGCCGAGGCCATGCACCTGACGGTGAGCGCGCTCAGCCATCGGATGCGATTGCTGGAGGAACGGGTAGGCCACAAGCTGCTGGCGCGTGGACCGCGCGGGGTCGAACTGACTCCGGAGGGCCAGCGCCTGTTCGACGCGGTGGCCACGCCGCTGGATGCGATCGGCCACGCGCTGCAACGGATGTCGGCGCGCAACGACCACGTCATCACCCTGAGCCTGATCCCGTCGATGGCCACCGCCTGGCTGGTGCCGCGCCTGCCCGATTTCCTGGCCGCCAATCCGGAGCTCGGCCTGAACCTGCAGTCGAGCACCCACGTGGTGGATTTCGATCGCGAACCGGTCGACGTGGCGCTGCGGCTGGGCGGCGGGCGCTGGCCCGGCGTCCGCTCGGAACTGCTGTTCCACGAATGGATCCAACCGGTCGCCAGCCCGGCCTTCCTCAAGCGCCACGGCAAGCCCGCGCTCACGCGCATCGGCAGCCTGCCGCTGCTGGGCGATCCCTCCGATCGCTGGAAGGAATGGTTCGCCGAGTTCGGCGGCGAGGTGCCGCGCCGGTTCGTGGCCCAGTTCGACGACACCGAGACCCTGCACCAGGCCGCCGCGCAGGGCATGGGGGTGGCGTTGGCGCGGCTCACCCTCGCCGAACCGCTGATCAAGGCGGGCCGGCTGGTACCGCTGACCGGCAAATGCCTGCAGGCCGATTTCGCCCACTACCTGGTCTATCCGGAGCGCAGCCTGGCGCATCCGGATTTCCAGACCGTGCGCAAATGGGTGCTGGACCAGGCGCGGGTGGACGCATGATCCAGCCGACCGTCATCGCCACGCTCATCCACGATGCGTTCGCCGACTATCACGCGCGCTTCGCCGAGATCACCCAGCGCGCGCGGCATCGGTTCGAGACCATGGACTGGGCCGGCGCGCGCGCCGATGCGGTCGAGCGCATCGAGCTGTACGACGAATGCATCGCCGAATGCGCGCTGCGCCTGCAGGCGGCGCTGCTGGATCACGCGCATGACCGTACCCTGTGGTCGGCGGTGCGCGACGGCTACGACCGCCTGATCGCGGATCTGATCGACCGCGAGCTGTACAAGACCTTCTACAACACCCTGACCCGGCGTTTCTTCAAGACCCGCGGCGTGGATCCGTCGATCGAGTTCATCGCGATGGACGTCGAACCGACCGACGCCATCACCCATCCGGTCGCGCGGCACAGCTACGCGGTGTCCGAGCAGCGCCCCACCGACACCTTCGTGCGGGTGCTGGGCGATTATCGCTTCGATATTCCCTACGCACACCGCACCCGCTGCGCGGCCTCGATTGCCATCCGCCTGCAGGACGATCTGGCGCACTGGGGCGAGAACCCGGTGCGCGGGATCGAACTGCTGGACACGGTGTTCTACCGCGAGCGCCGCGCCTACCTGATCGGCCGGGTGTTCGGCGAACACCGCTTCTCGCCCTGCGTGATCGCGCTGGTCAACGACGGCGGCAAGCTGAAGGCCGAGGCGGTGCTGACCCGGCGTGGCGACGTCGCGCACCTGTTCGGCACCTCGCGCAGCTATTTCCACGCGGACCTGTCCACCGTCGGCGACGCGGTGGTGTTCCTGCGCTCGCTGCTGCCGGGCAAGCCGATCGACGAGATCTACACGGTGCTGGGCCGGGCCAAGCAGGGCAAGACCGAACGCTTCCGCACCTTCTTCCATCACTTCGACACCCAGGCCGGCGAGCAGCTGGTGCAGGCCGAGGGCACGCCGGGCATGGTGATGGCGGTATTCACCCTGCCCAGCTATCCGCTGGTGTTCAAGATCATCCGCGACCGTTTCGCCTATCCCAAGGAAGTCAGCCGCAAGGACGTGGAGGACCGCTACAACCTGGTGTTCCACCTGGATCGCGTCGGTCGCCTGCTGGACACCCAGCCCTACCGTTTCCTGCGCTTCCCGCGCGCGCGTTTCGCGCCTGCCCTGCTGGAGGAACTGCGGTCCACCTGCGGTCACGGCATCACCGAGGACGGCGACGACCTGATCATCCACCTGTGCTACGTGCAACGGCGGTTGCGCCCGCTCAACCTGTACCTGCGCGAGCAGAAGCCCGAGGCCGCGCTCGCCGCCGCCATCGACTACGGCCAGGCGATCAAGGACATGGCGCGCAACAACATCTTCCCCGGCGACATGCTGCTGAAGAATTTCGGCGTGTCGCGGCACGGCCGCGCGGTGTTCTACGACTACGACGAGCTGTGCCTGGTCACCGACTGCCACTTCCGCGACTGGCCGCAACCCACCTGTTATGAGGAGGAAATGGCCGACGGGCCGTGGTTCTACGTTGGTCCTGGCGACGTGTTTCCGGAACGCTTCCCGCAGTTCCTCGGCCTGCCCGCGCCGCAGGCGAGCGCATTGCGCGCGGCGCATGGCGATCTGTTCCGCGCCGGCTGGTGGCGCGATCTGCAGGCGCGGCTGGCCGCCGGCGACTATCCGGACACGCCGCCGTATCCGGACGCGTTGAAACTGGCCTGAGCTTCGCCTGAGCCGCTACGCGCGGGCTTCCACGATCGCGTCCATTTCCCTGCGGCGGTGCGGCTCGACATTCGGACACGTCCTATGGGAGATCCCGTCCGGGCCGCCTAACGTCTCCGGTTCCTTCACCGGTAACGGCATCGTGCGACTCATTCCCCGAATCCTGCTTTCCATTCTGATGGTCGCCGCATGGCCGCTTGCGGCCGAGGACGCGGTACCGCCATCGCCAGCGGAAACCTTCCAGCTCTACATCCGCACCTTCCTCCGTTTCGACACGGAAGCCGCCAGAACGCTCCAGGACGCAATCGAACCCCGGTATGGCGCCGGTATCGTCCCCAAACCGGAAGACGTCGCCGCGATGGCGGCACTGGTTCGCTCCGGCGGCGTACCCGGATTCCCGACTCAGGCCGAGGTCGCGGGAAGCGGCGAGGATCCGGTGGAAAAGAAGATCATGCAGTCCATGCAGCTGATATCCGCCCCTCTGTACGATACTTTCACCAGCGTGGCCTGCACGGTCGGGGACGTCACCATCACCAGTCCCGGCGAGCCTGCCGAGGGAAAGGTCGCGACCTTCGCCTACACCTGTCTTGTTCCGGATGTCTCCCGCACGCACGAAGCGTTCCAGGCCGCCATGAACGAGCCCTCGCCGGAGCGGATGGAGGCCTTCGCCAATACGTACATCGCCGCACTGAAGGGTCCTCGCAACAGCCGGGTCGAGGGCACCTTCACGCTATCCGCCGCGACCGCCGATGGTCCCTGGTACGACCCTGACCGCGATTTCATCAGCGTCCTGTACGCGCTGCAGATGGCGATGGTCCCGTTCGCGGATCTGCACGAGGAAACCGAGGTCGCGAAGGTTCCACCGCTCACCGGCGTCCCGATCTGCGACGTGCTGATCGCGCGGCATCGCGCCTGCATGACCCGGCGCGCCCCCGACGCGCTGCCGGTGGTGGAGGAGATGGCGGACGAACTCGAGCAGATGTCGGCATTCCGGGATGCCCGGGACATGACCCGCCATTGCAAGACGCTTCATCTGCTGCTCCAAACCCAGTGGGGACCGGAGTGCTTCGCCACTCCCTGACCCCTTGTTACGGTATCGACACGGGGAGGCGGGGCTTCCCGAAGCGACAATTGTCCCCGCCAGTTCCGAAGATCGCCAGCGACCTGATCATGGCCCGCTGACAGCCAGCGCGTTACCTTTGTCGCGCCTCCCGTCTTTCCGGTCCGCGATGAGCACCTACCGCCTGCAATCCATCTTCCGGCCCACCTCGGTGGCGGTGGTCGGCAGCCGGTCGCGGCCGCGTTCGGTCGGACGCGCGGTGATCAACAACCTGCTGGAAGCCGGTTTCGGCGGACCGATCGGCCTGGTCAACCTGCATCCGGCCACCATCGACGGCGTGACCACCGCCCGGCGCCTGCGGGACCTGCCGTGGAAGCCGGATCTGGTGGTGATCGCCACCCCGCCGGCCACGGTGCCGGGCATCGCCCGCGAGGCGGCCGAGTGCGGCGCCGGCGCGGTCGCGGTGCTGACCGCGGCGATGGGTTCGGGTCCGGACTCACCGGCGGCGCAACTGGATGCCATCGCGCGCGAGAAGGGCCTGCGCGTGCTGGGGCCGAACTGCCTGGGCGTGATCGCCCCACACGTGCGCCTCAATGCCAGCCTCGCCGGCCGCCTGCCGAGCGCGGGCGATCTGGCGCTGATTTCGCAATCGGGCGCGATTTCCGGCGGACTGGTGGAATGGAGCGTCGGCCGCTCGGTCGGATTCTCCGCGGTGGTGTCGCTGGGTGACGCGCTGGACGTGGATTTCGCCGACCTGCTCGACTACTTCGCCACCGATCACCGCACCCGCGCCATCCTGCTCTACGTCGAGGCGATCAAGGACGCGCGCAAGTTCATGTCGGCCGCGCGCGCGGCGGCGCGCACCAAGCCGGTGGTGGTGGTGAAATCGGGCCTGCCCTCCGCCGCGGGCGGCCGCGCGGCCGCCGACAGCACCCACGTGCAGCACCTGGCGCATCCGCGCGCGGTGTATGACGCCGCGTTCCGACGCGCCGGCCTGTTGCAGGTGCGTTCGCTGGACGAACTGTTTTCCGCCGCCGAAACCCTGGGACGCCTGCGCGCGTTTCCGGGCCGACGGTTGGCGATCCTGACCAACGGCGGCGGCGTGGGCGCGCTGTCGGTGGACCGCCTGCACGAACTGGGCGGCACCCTGGCCGCGCTGTCCGACGGCACCCGCGACCGCCTGGACGCGATGCTGCCGGCGGGCTGGTCGCGCAGCAATCCGGTGGATCTGCTGACCGACATCGACGCCGAACGCTACGCCGCCACCATCGCCGCACTGCTGGACGATCCGGAGAACGACGCCCTGCTGGCGGTCAACGTACCCACCGTGTTGTCCTCGGCGGTGGAGACCGCCGAAGCGATGACCCGCCTGCTGCGGGCGCGCCCCGCGCACGGCCCGCACAAGCCGGTGTTCGCGGTCTGGCTGGGCCACGATCCGGCCGCTGCCGAAGTGCTCGATGCCGCGCGCATTCCCAACTACCCGACCGAGTCCGACGCGGTCGGCGGCTTCATGCACCTGGTCCGCTACCGCGAAGCGCAGGCGGCGCTGATGGAGACGCCGCCCAGCCTGCCCGAGGATTTCGTGGTCGACACCGATGCGGCGCGCGCGCTGGTGGAGCAGGCATTGAGGGATGGCCAGCACTGGCTGGATCCGCTGGCGACCGCGCACGTGCTGGCGGCCTACGGCATTCCGGTCGCGCCGTTGCAGCGCGCGCGCGATCCGGACGACGCGGCGCGGGTGGCCGAGCCGCTGCTCGCGCAGGGCCTGGCGGTGGCGGTGAAGATTCTTTCGCCGGACATCCCGCACAAATCCGATGTCGACGGCGTGCGCCTGAACCTGGTCAGCGCCGACGCGGTGCGCGAGGCGGCCGCCGGCATCCTCCAGCGCGCGCGCGCGGCGCGCCCGGACGCGCGCATCGGCGGCGTGCTGGTGCAGCCGACCCTGTTGCGGCCGAAGGCACGCGAGCTGATCGCCGGCATCGCCGACGACGAGGTGTTCGGCCCGGTGATCGTGTTCGGGCGCGGCGGCACCGCGGTGGACGTGATCGACGACAAGGCGCTGGCGCTGCCGCCGCTGGATCTGCGCCTGGCGCATGAACTGATCGGCCGCACCCGGGTCTCGCGGGTGCTCAAGGCGTATCGCGACGTGCCGGCCGCCGACGAGCGCGCGATCGCGCTGGTGCTGGTCAAGCTGGCCCAGCTGGCCGCCGACATCCCGGAAATCCGCCAGCTGGACATCAATCCGCTGCTGGCCGATCGCGACGGCGTGATCGCGGTGGACGCGCGCATCGCGGTGGCGCCGGGCCGCAAGCTGCACAAGGGCCGCGGCCACCCGCGCTTCGCGATCTTCCCCTATCCGAAGGAATGGGAGCGCACGATCACCCTGGCCGACGGCAGCGACGCCTTCGTGCGGCCGGTGCGGCCGGAGGACGACGCGATGTTCCGCGAGTTCTTCACCCATGTCACCGACGAGGACCTGCGCCTGCGCTTCTTCCAGTCGGTGCGCCATTTCAGCCACGAGTTCATCGCCCGCCTGACCCAGATCGACTACGCGCGCTCGATGGCGCTGGTGGCGCTGGATCCGGCCAGCGGACAGATGCTGGGCGCGGTGCGCCTGCACGCCGACGCCAATTACGAACGTGGCGAGTACGGCATCCTGGTGCGCTCGGATCTCAAGGGCCACGGCATCGGCTGGCGGCTGATGCGGATCATGATCGAATACGCGCGCTGGCTGGGGCTGGCGGTGGTGGAAGGCCAGGTGCTGCGCGACAACCGCACCATGCTGGCGATGTGCGAGCAGCTGGGCTTCCGCATCCGCGCCGATCCCGACGAGCCGACCCTGATGGACGTGGAACTGCCCATCGACGGACGCACCGAGGACGGCGCCGGCTAGAGCCGGCAGACCTGGCGCAGGCGCACCTCGCCCGGATCCACGCCATGCTGGTCGGCGGCCGCCTGGCGCAGCCGCCGGATCAACCCCGCGGGATCGCGGTTGGCGGCGTCGGCGGCGCAGCCCAGGGTGATCTGGCCCCAGGCGACCGCTTCGCCCATCGCGTAGACCTCGTAGTCGGCGAAGTAGCCGCTTTCGGGCGCCAGCCGCTCAGGTACCGACATGGCGTTCGGACTCGCATTCGGCGCAGCCCAGATGCTCCAGCGCCATTTCCAGCGCCAGCGTATAGCTCTGCGCGCGGTAGCCCTGGGCGACCGCGAGGCAGGCCGGCGAGGGTGGCAAGCGCGGTTCGGGCGCGTCGCAGGCGTCGTCGTGCACTTCGATGTAGGGAATCCCGGTGTGGTCCACCGCCTCATGCAGGCGCGCGCTGCCGGCGGCGCTGCCGGGATCCAGCAGCAACAGCTCGGTGTGCGCCCGTCGCGCGCTGTCCAGTGCATGCAGGTACTCAGCTTCGTTGGCGCACACGCGCACCGCCAGGGTCTTGCCGGCGACGGCCGCGCGCTCGGCCAGTCCGCGCAGGATCTGCGGCGGCAACGGGGGCGGAGGTTCGCTGTGATGGGCGCGGCGCTCCGGGCCGCGGATGAGCAGTAACGACATGGGAGAACTCCGTCGGGAGGGAGGAATGGAAAGTGGTCAGACGCCGCTCGCCGGCATGGCCAGCCGGCGCAGGGCGATGGACAGCGCCAGCGTGTGGCCGGCGTGACGGTCGCGGTTGAACACGACCGTCGCCAGCGGCGCGTGCCGGAGATCCAGATAGGTCTCCAGCACCTGCGCGCTGTCGTCGTGCACCTCGATGTAGGGCATCGACAGCTGATCCAGGGTCTCGCGCAGCGCCGGCAGGCCGGGGTCGTTGGCGGCGATGTCACCGGAATCCAGCAACAGCATGCGCGCGTCCAGGCTGGTGCCGGCACGCAGTCCGGTCAGCAGCGCGTCCACGCTGGGGCAATGGCAATGGAACACGGTGTGGCCGCGGGCGCGTGCCTGGGATTGCAGGCCGCGCACGGCCCGCGGCGCCAGCATCGGCGCGTGGCCAGCCGATGATGCGTGCGGGCCTTCGATGATCAGCAGGTTCATGCCTGGCTTCCGGACGCGCTTGCGCGCAGTCCGGTCAGCCTAGGCGGCGGTGGCGTAAACGGGCCATTCCGGACACGGGCGTCCTGCGTAAATTCCACATAAGCGCGCCGACGCCGATGGCATGGATTCAGCCATGCCGCAGCGCGACCGCATGGTAGGCTCGCGGCACTTTTCCCCCGGAGGACACCCGATGAAGTCGCATTCGATTTGCCTCGCCGTGCTGCTGGCCCTGGGCGCACCCGTGATCGCGCAGGCGCAGGATGCCGCGGCAACCGCCGCCGACGCCGCTTCCGGCATCGACACGATGCTCAAGGGCAACTGGCGCGCGCCAGCCAACGTGGCCCGCGACGATGCCCGCCATCCGCTGGAAACCCTGACGTTCTTCGGGCTGAAACCGGATCAGACCGTGGTCGAGATCACGCCCGGTGGCGGCTGGTACTCCGAGATCCTGGCGCCGTACCTGCGCGAACGCGGCCAGTACGTGGCGGCGGTGGTGGATCCGATGGCGGTGGCCGAAGGCCGCGGGCGCGATTACCAGCAGCGCAGCAAGGACGGACTGGAAAAGAAGCTCGCCGCCTCCCCCGCCCAGTACGACAAGGTCCGGGTGACGGCCTATTCGCCGTCGGCGCCGGTGTTCGGCGCGCCGGGCTCGGCGGATCTGGTGCTGACCTTCCGCAACGTCCACAACTGGCGCTCGGCGGGCCAGGCCGAAGGCATGTTCAAGGGCTTCTTCGACGTGCTCAAGTCCGGCGGCGTGCTGGGCGTGGTCGAGCATCGCGCCAAGCGCGACGTGCCGGCGGACGACAACAGCGGCTATGTCGGCGAGGCGCAGGTGATCGCGCTGGCCGAGGCGGCGGGTTTCCGCCTGGACGGCAAGAGCGAGGTCAATGCCAACCCGCGCGACACCAAGGACCATCCCAATGGCGTGTGGACGCTGCCGCCGACCAACAACCACGATGCCAAGGATGCGGCGAAGTACCAGGCCATCGGCGAAAGCGACCGGATGACGCTGCGCTTCGTGAAGCCCTGATTCAAGCGGTTGTTCCGTGCTGATCGCGTTCAATAAACCCTTCAACGTGCTGTGCCAGTTCACCGACCGCAGCGTTCCGCCCCGGCGGACGCTGGCGGAATTCGGCCTGCCGCCGCGGGTATACGCGGCCGGCCGCCTGGACCACGACAGCGAAGGGCTGCTGCTGCTGACCGACGACGGCGGACTCGCGCATCGCCTAACCGATCCCCGCCACAAGCAGGCCAAGACCTACCGGGTGCAGGTGGAAGGCGCGCCGGACGAGGCGCAGCTGGACGCGTTGCGGCGCGGGGTGGTGTTGAGCGATGGACCGACCCGGCCGGCGGAGGTGCGCCGGCTGGATCCGCCGCCGGCGCTGTGGCCGCGCGATCCGCCGGTGCGCTTCCGCAAGACCGTACCGGACGCCTGGCTGGAAGTGCGCATCACCGAAGGCCGCAACCGGCAGGTGCGGCGGATGACCGCCGCCGTCGGCTTGCCGACCCTGCGACTGGTGCGCGTGGCGATGGGTGAAGTCTCCCTGGGCGACCTCGCTCCCGGCCAATGGCGGGAAATCCGCACGTAGAGCCGAGCTTGCCCGGCTTGGTGGTCATCGGGAAGGAAACATCGCGCGCAGCGGAGCAAGCTCCGCTCTACGATGCCGTGTAGAGCCGAGCTTGCTCGGCTTGGGGATCATCGGGAAGGAAACACCGCGCGCAGCGGAGCAAGCTCCGCTCTACGATGCCGTGTAGAGCCGAGCTTGCTCGGCTTGGGGATCATCGGGAAGGAAACATCGCGCGCAGCGGAGCAAGCTCCGCTCTACAGCTTTGTGTAGAGCCGGGCTTGCCCGGCTTGGGTCATCGGGACGGAAATGCCATGTGAAGCGGAGCAAGCTCCGCTCTACGTCAGGGGTTGGGCGAGGTGGAGCGGGAGGCGGCGGCGCGGCGGCCGGCGCGGCCGGTGCCGTTGACCTTGCGCGCTTCGATGCGACGCGACTTGCCTTCGATCGGCGCGTCGGCGGCGTCGCGCTTGCGCTTGCGGTAGGCCGCATAGGCCAGCAGGCCAATGCCGGCGGCCGCGGCGACGGCCACCACCGGGTTGCGGCGGATGAACTTGCCCGCGGTCTTGGCGCCAGTCTTCGCCGCGCCCAGCACCACGCCGGTCTGCAGCAGCTTGTCGGCGTTTTTCGGCATCGCCTGCTTGAGGTTGCTGCCGGCCTGGCTGACCAGCTCCAATGCGCGGTCGGTAATGATGGTGAGCTTGCTCATCGTCGTTGTCCTGTGGGAGATGACGGGTCCAGTGTCCATCGGGGGATGTTCACGGCCCGTTAGCGGACCACGCCCGCGCCTTCCGTTGGCTGAACGGCTGCGGCCCCGTTCTTGTGGCCCTGTGGGAGCGACGTCAGTCGCGAAGGGGCTTTCCCGCAGGCGTCCATCGCGACTGACGTCGCTCCCACAAGGGAAGAAACCCGATCTCAGGTCCCGCGCGGCTTGGCGCGGTGGGTGGCTTGGGCAGTCCAGGGGTCGTCGGGCCAGGGGTGCTTGGGGTACCGGCCCTTCATTTCCTTCTTCACTTCCGGGTAGGTGCGTTCCCAGAAGCCGCGCAGGTCCTGGGTCACCTGCAAGGGGCGGCCGCCCGGCGAAAGCAGGTGCAGGGTCAGCGGGACGCGACCGTCGGCGATGCGCGGCGTTTCGGCCAGGCCGAACAGTTCCTGCAGCTTCACCGCCAGCACCGGGGGTTGCCCGTGCGCGTATTCGATGCGCCGTTCCATGCCCGACGGCACGATGATGCGGGTCGGGGCGAGCGCATCGACACGCTGGCGCAGCGACCAGTCCAGCGGCGACTTGAGCGCCTCGGCCAGTTCGGACTCGCCGAGCGCATCCAGCCGGCTCTTGCCGGCGAAGGCGGGCCGCAGCCAGCGATCCAGATCCGCCAGCAGGGCCTCGTCGGACAAATCCGGCAGGCCAAGCTCGGGCATCCATTCGCGCAGGCAGCGCACGCGTTCGCGCCATTGGCCCAGTGATTCGGTCCATGGCAAGGCATCGATGCCCAGTTCGCGCACCGCGTCGGTGAGCGCTTGCGCCGCCAATGCGGGATCGACACGGCCGGTTGAACGCGCTTCCAGCACGATGCGATCGAAGCGGGCTTCGCGCTGCGCGCTCAGCGCGCGCTTGCCGGCATCCCAGCGCACCGCGTCCTCGGTGACGAAGCGATCCGGAAACTCCGCGCGCAGAAAGCCTTCGTCAACCGGCGCACCGCGCTGGATCAACGCGTCCTTGGCTTCGTAGCGCAGTTCGCTGGCGACAATCCAGGGTTCGCCGAACAGCGCGCTGTCGTCGAACAGACGCGCCATGCGTCCGTTCGCCAGCGCATAGCGGCGCGGGTCCTGCGGATGCTGGTAGCCGATGCGATCGGGATAGGCATGGCTCAGGCGATCACCCAGCAGGTGCGTCTCGACGGTCGATGGCGGCGGCGCGTCTTCGCGCAGGCGCCGCCGCCACTGCTTGGACGCCGCGTCGATGGCGGCAAGCGCGGAACGATGCGCGTCCGCCGGCGCCCTGCCCTGGCGGAATGCCGCCAGCGCGCGCCAACGCGCAGCCAGGGCATCACCGCCGCCACGCAGCGGATCCCGCGCTTCGATCAGCGCCGCCAGATCGCAGGCCAATGCGCGGGTCGCACCCGCCGGCGCCGACAGCAGCATCGCCGCCAGCCTGGGATGCGTGCCCAGCGCCAGCATCCGCTGGCCCAGCGCGGTGACGCCGCCGCTGTCGCCGAGCGCGCCCAGCCGCTGCAACAACTCGCGCGCCGCGCCGAGGGCGCCGGCCGGCGGCGGATCCACGAAGCGGAGTTGGTCGCTGCCCCACGCCGCCAGTTCCAGCGCCAGCGCGGCCAGTTCGACCTGGGCGATTTCCGGGCGGCGCTGTGGTTCCAGCCGCTGCGATTGCGGCCACAACCGGTATGCCCATCCTTCGGCGACGCGACCGGCGCGACCGGCGCGCTGGTCGGCGGAAGCCTGCGAGATGGCAACGACTTCCAGTCGCGCGAAACCGCTGTTGGGATCGTAGCGCGGCTCGCGCGCCAGCCCGGCGTCGATCACCACGCGCACGCCCGGCAGGGTCACCGAGGATTCGGCCACGTTGGTCGCCAGCACCACCCGGCGATGGCCGTGCGGATCTGGTTGCAGCACTTCGGCCTGGCGCTCCACGGGCAGCTCGCCGTGCAGCGGCAACACCGCGACATCGCGCGGCAAGCCATCGAGCAGCGATTGCAGCCGCGCGATTTCGCGCTGGCCGGGCAGGAACACCAGCACGTCGCCCGGATGCGACGCCAGCGCCTGCTCGATCGCGCGGCGCGCCTGCACCTCGGCGGGTTCGTCGCGGCGCGCGGGGAAATGCGCCACCGTCACCGGGAAGCTCCGCCCTTCGCTGGCCAGGCGCGGGGCATCGAGGAAACGCGCCAGGCGTTCGCCATCCAGGGTGGCCGACATCGCCACGATGCGCAGGTCCTCGCGCAGCTGCGCCTGCACATCGAGCGCCAGCGCCAGGCCGAGATCGGCCGACAGATGGCGTTCGTGGAATTCGTCGAACAGGATCGCCGCGACCGATTCGAGCATCGGATCGTCCTGGATCATCCGGGTCAGGATGCCCTCGGTGACGACCTCGATGCGGGTGCGCGCCGACACCTTGTTCTCGAAGCGGATGCGATAGCCGACGGTTTCGCCGACCGCCTCGCCGCGCTGCTTCGCCATGAAGCCGGCGGCCGCGCGCGCGGCCACCCGGCGCGGTTCCAGCATCAGGATGCGGCGCCCCTGCACCCACGGCTCGTCGAGCAGCGCCAGCGGCACCTGGGTGGTCTTGCCCGCGCCGGGCGGCGCTTCCAGCACCAGCCGCGGATGCGCCGACAGGCTCCGCCGGATCTCCGGCAGCAGCGGGGTGATGGGGAATTCCGGTGACGGCACGGGCGACGGCATGGCCCGCTAGGATACCGGCTCCGCGCGCCGGGCCGACTACAATGGCGCGCCCTCCGCTCCACGACTTCCGCTCCATGCACCTGATCGACATCGGCGCCAACCTGACCCACGAAAGCTTCGGCCACGATTTCGACGCGGTGATGCAACGCGCCCGCGCGCACGGCGTGGTGCAGATGGTGGTGACCGGCGCCAGCCGCGAGCATTCGCCGCAGGCGCTCGCGCTGGCCCAGGCGCATCCGGGTGAACTGTTCGCCACCGCCGGCGTGCATCCGCATCACGCGGTCGAGTACACCGACGAGTGCGACGCCGAGATGCGCGCGCTGCATGCGCATCCGGAAGTGGTCGCGGTGGGCGAATGCGGGCTGGACTACTTCCGTGATTTCTCGCCACGGCCGGCGCAGCGGCGCGCGTTCGAGCGCCAGCTGCAGATCGCGGCGGAGAACGGCAAGCCACTGTTCCTGCACCAGCGCGACGCGCATGCGGACTTCGTGGCGATGATGAAGAACTTCGACGGCCGGCTGGGCCCGGCGGTGGTGCACTGCTTCACCGGCAACCGCGAGGAATTGTTCGACTACCTGGACCAGGACTGGCACATCGGCATCACCGGCTGGTTGTGCGACGAACGCCGCGGCCAGCACCTGCGCGAACTGGTCCGGCACATCCCCGCCGAACGGCTGATGATCGAGACCGACTCGCCCTATCTGCTGCCCCGCACCGTCCGGCCGCAGCCCTCGCATCGCCGCAACGAGCCGATGTACCTGGCCCACATCGTCGACGAGCTGGCACGTGATCGCGGCGAATCGGTGGAGGCCACCGCCGCCGCGACCACCGCGACCGCGCGCGCGTTCTTCCGCCTGCCGTCGCGCGAACCGGGTACCTAGCAGGTACCTAGGGTCGTCCGGCCAACCCACGCTCCGGCGCATCGGCCGGACGCGGCAACTGCAACACGACCGTGCGGATGCCGGGCTTCCGGCAGGCGCGCTGGATCTCGGCCATCAGCCGCTGGCGCGAGGCATAGGCTTGGCCGGCGTTGGCCTGGCCCAGCCAGCGACCGGTCTCGTACTGGGACGGCAGGCGTGGTTGCGCGCAATCCACCCGCAGGTCGGTCGGCGGCGTCACGGCGCCGGCATGGGCGGGCAGCGACAGGGCCGCTGCCAGCAGCAGGGCGGACAGCACGGTGGCGGGAATGGCGTTCATGGGGTTTGTTCCTTCGATGGCCGGGTCGCCAGCCTCGCGCCGCCGCCGCGTCCGGGTCTTGAGGAGGCTGGCGGGAAACCCCGATGGACGGCTTGGGAAGCTTGGGAAATGCTTAGGCCGGCACGGCCGCGCTTCCGCGTATCCCTAGGATGTACGTGTTCCGCCGGAACCTTCCTGCGCCGATCGCCATGCCGTCATCCGCTTCCGCCCGCATCGTGCTCGACGGCGTGGTCATCGACCTGACCGGACGCCAGTTGCTGCGCGACGGCGAAGTGCGTCCGCTGGAGCCCAAGGCGTTCGACGTGCTGGCGCTGCTGGCGTCGGAACCGGGCCGCGCGTTCAGCCGCGACGAGATCCTCGACGCGGTGTGGGGCCACCGCCACGTCACCCCGGGCGTGCTCAACCGGGTGATCACCCTGCTGCGACAGGCGCTGGGCGAGGACGCCCATCATCCGCGCCGGCTGCACACCCTGCATGGCATCGGCTACCGCTTCAACGAGGAACCGGCACCGCCCGGTGCGGCCTCCGCGCCCGCAACCGATCCTTTGGTCGCCACGGCGCATCCACGCCCTCCGCGTGCGCCGGCCTGGGCCATCGCCGCCTTGCTGGGCCTGCTGCTGCTGGCCGCCGCGGTATTCCTCCCGCGTGCTTACGACGCGGCGCCGGCATCGGCCCGGGCCGAGCCGCGCACCCTGATCGTGATGCCGCTGGTCGCGGTGGGCGAAGGAGATCGCGACATCGCCTTCGGCCTCAGCGAGGAGCTGATCAGCACGCTCTCGCGCATCCGGGGGCTGCGTGTGATCGCACGCGATTCGACCCGCCTGGCCACGGCCGACGGCGCCGACCTGTCGCGGCTGGTCCGCCGGCTCGGCGTCAGCCATGCGCTCGAAGGCAGCGCCCGCCAAGCCGGGGAGCGCCTGCGGGTGCACCTGCGGCTGGTGGATGCGGCGACCGGACGCACCTTGTGGACCCAGGACTACGATCGCGACGTGGCCGACGTGCTGGCGCTTGAACGCGACATCGCCCAGGCCGTCGCCGGCGCACTCGCGCTCAACCTGGGGCTGGCGCATCCGGCCGCGGCAACGCGCGGCGGCGACGCGGATTTCTACCGTCGCTACCTGGCGGTGCAGGCCTTGCTGCGTGCGCCGCCACCGGTACCGCCCGAGCGGGTCGAGCTGGCCGAAACGCGCCTGCGCCAACTGGTCGCCGAACAACCCCGGCACGCGCCTTCGCACGCCGCCCTCGCCGCGGCGCTGGACGGGCGCGCCTACCTGCGGCCGGAACTGGCCATCGAGCTGCGCCAGGATGCCGCGCACCACGCCGCATTGGCGCAGCGTCTGGATCCCGCCTTGCCCGAGCCCTACCTGGTGCAGGCCAGCGCCGCCTGTCGCGGCAACCAATGGGAGCTATGCCTCTCGCTGTACCGCCATGCCACCGACCTGGCGCCCAGCGAGATGCGCGCGCAGTTCCAGTACGCCATGGCGCTGGCGTCGCTGGGCTACCTGGACCAGGCCGAGCAGGTGATGCGGCGCGGCGCCCGCCGCGATCCGCTCAACCAGGGCTGGCATTTCGGTCATGGCCGCATCCTCGACACCCTGGGCCGGCACCGCGAGGCCCTGGTCGAATTGCAGCGCGCCGGCCGCTTCGGGCGCTATGGCCGCTGGTTCAACGCGGTGTGGCGCGGCGATCACGCGGCCTTGCCGGTGATCGCCGCCGGCATCGGCGGACCCGAGGACACCAGCAGCCGGCAGTATGGCCCGCTGCTTCGCCAGTCCTACCTGCTGGCCAGCCGGGCCGTGGTGGATCCTTCCGCCTGGCCGCGGACGCGCATCGCGATGAAGGAGTTCGAACAGCGCACCGGGTTGATGAACTTCCTCAGCGTGCTGGATCCGCAACGCGACACCGCCGCCGTGATCGACGGGCTGGATCAGGTGCGAAGGCGTTCGTATTCATCCTGGGATCTGCTGCTGTGGACCCGCGACCTGGGGTATCTGCGCGAGGATCCGGCGTTCCAGGACTACCTGCACCGCAGCGGCATCGCCGCGTACTGGGACAAGCATGGCCTGCCGGCGCAATGCCGGCGCGACGCACGCCGTTACCGGTGCCAGTGAATCCGTGGATGCGGAGGCGACTCTTCTCTAGCGATCCCGCGCCTTCCATTCGCAAACGTCCCGCACCCGCGCCAGATCGCAGTGCATGTCGATACGGCGGGGCGGCCATCCGATGTCGCCTTCCTTGAATCCTTCGACCCAGCGTCCGTCGTCCTCGATGCAGACGCCCCACGTGTTGATGCGATCGCCCATCGGCAACATCATCCCGATCTCGCTGGCGCCGCGGATCGTGAACCGGCCCGTCGCGTCGGTGACTGCCGTATGCCGGGAGGGTCCGCAGTCGGCCTTGAACATGCTCGGCAACACGTGGATCCGCGCACCCGCAACGGGAACCTGCCCTCGCACCAGCATCCCTTCGATTGCCGGGACGATCTGCTGCCTATGCGGGAAACAGCCAGTCAACAGCAGCAGGCTCGCGGACAGCGGCAAAAGGCGTCGCAGATGGCGTGTATGCATCCGTTGAAGGACTCCGGGAGGGTTCATGGCGGTGTCCCCACCGTACGAACGGCGATTGCCGGCGGCCATCGGAGCATTCCGAATGGCGCCGATTCTCCGCTCCGCGCGATCAACGTGCCGGCAGCGACGCCTCGTAGGCCTGCAGATGGCACCAGGCGGTGGACAGCAGGGACGCCGGCAGTCCGAAGCCCTGCGCGCGATGCACCATGTCGCCGACGATCTGCAGGCCCTCCACGCGCTGGCCGGCTTCCAGGTCGCGCAGCATCGAGGCCTTGATGTCCGACCCCGATTGCCGCAGCGTCGCCAGCGCGGTGTCCTGCGCAGCCTGCGGAATCGGTTGTCCGGATGCCGCGGCCACCGCGATGCACTCGGCGTACAGCGCGGTCATGAACGCCTCGCCGCCCTCGCCCGCCCCGATCCGCCCGATTGGCGCGCGCATCAGGCAGGTGCCGGCGGCCAGCGCGGTGAGGAAGCTGTACTTGATCCACTGTTCGCGGGCGATGTCCGGCGCCAGCAGGTGATCGACGCCGGCCTGCGCGCAGGCCTCGGCGAAGGCCGACAGGCGCGCGCGCGGCGCGGCGCCATCGCGTTCTCCAAAGGTGATCGAAGCGGGCTTGCCCAGATGCAGGATTTCGCCCTGCGGTCCCTTGGTGGCGCTGATGAAGCACAGGCCGCCGATCACGTGATCGCGGCCGAACCGCTCATCCAGCCGCGCGTAGTGCAGCAGGCCGTTGAGCACCGGCAGCACGTCGGCGCCGGCCTCGACCGCGGGTGCGATCGCTTCGATCGAACTGTCCAGGTCGTAGGCCTTGCAGCTGAGCAGGACCAGATCGAAGGGACGCGACGCGATCAGTGCCGGCAGGGCTTCGGCGGTCACCGTCGCCACCGGCAGTGCGGCGTCGCCGAGCGGACTGTGGATGCGCAGGCCCTCGCGCGCCAGATCCGCCGCGCGCGGCGCGCGGACCAGGAAGGTGACGTCGGCGCCGGACTGCGCCAGCCGGCCGCCGAAATAACCGCCGGTGCCGCCGGCGCCCAGGATCAGGATTCGCATCCGCACCACTCCCTGCATCGCGCCGGACCGTGCCGGCGCAAGTTCAACTGCGCAGGCCGACGCCGCGCTTGAGCAACCACAGCGCCAGCGAACTGAGCGCCAGCACGAATCCCAGCATCAGCGCGTAGGCCACCCACAGCGGCACGTCGCTGCTGCCCAGCAGGCCGTAGCGGAACGCGTTGACCATGTAGAAGATCGGGTTGGCGTGGGTCAGCGCCTCGGCCCAGGACGGCAGCAGTTTCACCGAATAGAACACGCCGCCCAGGTAGGTCAGCGGGGTCAGGATGAAGGTGGGCACGATCGCCACGTCGTCGAACTTCTTGGCGTAGACCGCATTGATGAAACCGGCCAGCGAGAAAATCGTCGCGCCCAGCAGCACCGTGCTCAGGGTGACCAGCGGATGCGGCATGCGCACGGGGGTGAAGAAGGTGGCGATGATCAGCACGATGATGCCGACCATCAGGCCACGCAGCACCGCGCCGGCCACGTAGCCCCACAGGATCACCCAGTTCGGCATCGGGCTGACCAGCAACTCCTCGATGTGGCGTCCGAATTTGGCGCCGAAGAAGCTGGAGGAGATGTTGCCGTAGCTGTTCTGGATGACGCTCATCATCACCAGGCCCGGCACGATGAACTCCATGTAGCTGTAGCCGCCCATGTCCCGGATCTGCGAGCCGATCAGGCCGCCGAAGATCAGGAAGTACAGGGTCATGGTGATGGCCGGCGGCACCAGGGTCTGGCCCCAGATGCGCAGGATCCGCGCCACTTCGCGGCGGACGATGGTGCCGAAGGCGATCAGGTTGGGATTGCTCATGCCGCCTGCTCCTTGCCGTTGCCGGTCATGCGCACGAACAGTTCCTCCAGCCGGTTGCTCTTGGTGCGCATCGAGCGCACCCGGATGCCGGCTTCGTTGAGCGCGGCGAAGATGCGGTTGAGATCCATCGCCCGCGGCATGTCCAGATCCAGCGTATGCGGATCGGTCGCCACCAGCGTCGCGCCTTCGATGAGCGGCAGCTGCGCCGGCAGCTCGCCGTCGATGTCCAGCAGGAAGCCTTCCACGTCCAGCTTGGCCAGCAGCTCGCGCATCGGGCCCTGCTCGACGATGGTGCCGTGGTCGATGATGGCCAGGTTGCGGCAGAGGCTTTCGGCCTCCTCCAGGTAATGGGTGGTCAGGATGATGGTGGTGCCGGCGGCGTTGATGTCCTTCAGGGTCTTCCACATGCCACGCCGGATTTCGATGTCCACGCCGGCGGTCGGTTCGTCGAGGATCAGCAGCTTCGGCCGGGTCATCATCGCGCGGGCGATCATCAGCCGCCGCTTCATGCCACCGGACAGCGTGCGGCTCATCATCTGCGCCTTGTCCCACAGCTGGGCGCGCTTGAGTTCCTCTTCGGCCAGCACCAGCGCCTCGGCGCGGGGCACCCCGTAGAAACCGGCGTAGTTGACCAGGATGTCGATCGGCTTCTCGAACATGTTGAAGTTCAATTCCTGCGGCACCAGGCCGATCAGCCGCAGGGCGTCGTCGCGGTGGCGCGACAGGTTGACGCCGAACACCTCGACTTCGCCGCCGCTCTTGTTCACCAGCGAGCTGACGATGCCGATCAGGGTCGACTTGCCGGCGCCATTGGGGCCGAGCAGGGCGAAGAAATCGCCGGGCGCGACCTGCAGCGAGATGCCCTTGAGCGCCTGCACGCCGTTGTCGTAGACCTTGCGGAGATCGGAAATGGCGAGCGCGGGCGCGTTCGCGGGAACCACGGGTTGGGACACGTAGGGGACCTTGCGGCGCCAGCGTGGGCGCCCGGGGGGACACGAACGCTTATTATAGGCACCCCGCCGGGTCGGTCCCGGCACCACACCGTTCCATCGCCCAGCACCTTGGCCATCGTCCATTTTCCGTTGAAGCTCGTCGGGCGCCGCATGCTGGCCCCCAGCGTCGGCCACTATGTCTTCGTCCGTGACGACGGCCAGCCCCTGGACTTCATCCCGGGCCAGTTCATCCAGGTGCATTTCAGCTACGCCGACGGGACCCCTGCCAAGCGCAGCTATTCGCTGGCGACCATCCACGATCACCGGCTGGGACCGGGCGAGGCGGTGGAGATCGCGGTCAGCTACGTGCCCGGCGGCGCGGCCACGGCCCTGTTCGAGGGCCTGCCCGAAGGTGGCCACGTCGACGCCAGCGGTCCCTACGGCCGGTTCTGCCTGATGCCCAACGACCGCAACCGCCGCTACCTGCTGATCGCCACCGGCACCGGCGTCACGCCCTACCGGGCGATGCTGCCGCAGCTGGCCGAGCAGATCGCCGGCCGCGACATCGAGGTGGTGCTGCTGTTCGGCGCGCGTACACCCGCCGAACTGCTGTACGGCGAGGATTTCCGCGCCTTCGCCGACCAGCATCCGCAGTTCCGTTTCGTGCCCTGCTTCTCCCGCGAACTGCCGGAACATCCGCACCCGGATGTCCGCCAGGGCTATGTGCAGCAGCATCTGGCCGAGTTCGCCCCGAATGCGGATACCGACATCGCCTACCTGTGCGGCAATCCGGACATGGTCGATGCCTGCTTCGAGGCGCTGAAGGCCGCCGGCCTGCCGATTCCGCAGATCCGCCGCGAAAAATACGTCAGCAGCAAATAAAACCGGTAGGAGCGGCGTCCCGCCGCGAGCTCTTCGCCGGATTCTTCGCCAGATTCTTCGCCAGATTCTTCGCCAGATTCTTCGCCAGATTCTTCGCCAGATTCTTCGCCGGACTCTTCGCCGAGCTCTTCACCGGGAATTGGCGGCCGCTGTGTGAATAGGCTCACGGCGGGACGCCGCTCCTACCGCCGGTCGGTGATTCCGATGGTTTGGGATGCCTGCAGGCGGTCGGAAAAAAAGCCACCGCACTTTGGTCACATCCGTCGGTTGGCGTCGTCATGGCATCCTGAAACGCATCGCAACCAGGACGAACGCCCATGCGACACCACCGCAAGACCCTGCTGGCCTGCGCCGGCCTGCTCGCGCTCACCGCCTGCAGCAACGCCCGCGCGCCGGACAAGGCGGCCACCGGCCGCCACTATGGCCGCGTCACTTTCCAGCCCTGCACCCTGGCCGAGGCCGGGACCGGCGGGAACGTCGAAGCGCAATGCGCGACCTTCGAGGTGCCGGAGAACCGGCAGGCGCCGCAGGGCCGCAAGATCGCCCTCAACCTCGCCTGGCTGCCGGCCACCGACGAAGGCGCGGCCCTCGAGGATCCGGTGTTCTTCCTGGCCGGTGGTCCCGGCCAGGCCGCGACCGAGCATGCGGTCCTGGTCGACGCGGCCCTGCGCGAGGTCCGCAAGCAGCGCCACGTGGTGCTGGTGGACCAGCGCGGCACCGGCCGCTCCAATCCGCTGGAATGCGATGGCCCCGAGGACGGGCCGTCGGTCGCCGACATGGATTCGCTGGATGAGGCCGCCCTGCAGGCCATATCGCGCAAGTGCGTGGACGCGCTGTCCAAGCACGCCGATTTGCGCTTCTACACCACCACCGAGGCCATCCGCGACCTGGACGCCGTGCGCGCCGCGATCGGCGCCGCGCAGATCAACCTGATCGGCGTGTCCTACGGCACCCGCGTCGCCCAGCAGTACGCCGGCGCCTATCCGCAGCACACCCGCGCGATCGTATTGGACGGCGTGGCGCCGAACGCGCTGGTGGTCGGCGGTGAGTTCGCCCGCCGTTTCGATGACGCGCTGGCGCTGCAATCCAAGGCCTGCGCCGCCGATGCCGCCTGCCGCGCGCGCTATCCGACCGACCTGCGCACCCGCCTGCTGGCGCTCAAGCAGCGCCTGTCCGCCGCGCCGGTGGAGGTGACCTACCGGGATCCGTCCAACGGACAGGAGAAGCGGGACAAGCTGTCCGCCTCGACGGTCACCGGCCTGACCCACGCGTTCTCCTACATGCCGGCCACCACCTCGCTGCTGCCGCTGGTGCTGGACGAAGCCGACCAGGGCCGCTACGGCCCGCTGATGTCGCTGGCCAAGTTCATGGACGGACAGGTGTCCGGCCAGATGGCGCGCGGCATGCAGCTGTCGGTGATCTGCGCCGAGGACGCCGATCGCTATCGGCCGGATCCGGCCGACGCCGATACGGTGATGGGCGACGACCTGGCCCGGCTGTTCTTCAGTCCCTGCGCGGTGTGGCCGAAGGGCGAACGCCCGGCTGGCTTCAACCAGCCGCTGGTGTCGAAGGTGCCGGCGCTGCTGATGTCCGGTGAGCAGGATCCGGTCACTCCGCCCAGCTACGGCGAAGCCGTGCTCAAGGGATTGTCCAACGGCCGCCACCTGGTCCTGCGCGGCCAGGGCCACAACGTGATCGGCCAGGGCTGCATGCCCAAGCTGGTCAGCCAGTTCATCGAATCGACGGATGCCAAGGCGCTGGACGCCAAGTGCCTGGATGCGATCGACGGCACGCCCGCCTTCACCAGCTTCAACGGATGGGAGCCGTGATGGACCTTCGCATTCCCTTCCCATCCGCAGCAGCGATTCCAGGAGACATTCGATGATCGTGGCACAGGATCTGCACAAGAGCTTCAAGACCAAGACTGGCCTGGTCAATGCGGTGGACGCGGTCAGCTTCCAGGCGCGCGACGGCGAGATCACCGGCCTGCTCGGCCCCAACGGCGCCGGCAAGACCACCACCATGCGCATGCTGTACACGCTGATGTCGCCGGATCGCGGCAGCGTGCTGGTCGACGGCATCGACGCCGCCCGCGACCCGGTCGCGGTGCGCCGCGCGCTGGGCGTGCTGCCGGATGCGCGCGGCGTCTACAAGCGCCTGACCGCGCGCGAGAACATCGCCTATTTCGGCGAACTGCACGGCCTGTCGCGCGAGGTCATCGCCGAGCGCACCCGCAAGCTGTCGCAGGCGCTGGACATGGACGACATCCTGGATCGGCAGACCGAAGGATTCTCGCAGGGCCAGCGCACCAAGACCGCGATTGCGCGGGCGCTGGTGCACGACCCGAAGAACGTCATCCTCGACGAACCGACCAACGGCCTGGACGTGATGACCACGCGCGCCATGCGCGGCTTCCTGCGCCAGCTGCGCGAAGAGGGCCGCTGCGTGATCTTCTCCAGCCACATCATGCAGGAGGTCGCCGCGCTGTGTGATCGCATCGTGGTCATCGCTAAGGGGCGCGTGGTCGCCGCCGGCACCGCCGACGAACTGCGCCAGCAGGTCGGCGAGGACAACCTGGAAGACGCCTTCGTCAAAGTGATCGGGTCCGAGGAGGGACTGCACGCATGAGCCTGTTCGGTACCGTCATCACCGTGATGCGCAAGGAGCTCAAGGACCTGTCGCGCGACCGCCGCACGCTCGCCCTGGCCCTGTTCCTCGGCCCGCTGCTGTACCCGGCACTGATGCTGGGCATGGGTTCGCTGGCCGAGAAGCGCGCCCGCACCCAGATCGACAAGGAACTCGACATTCCCGTGGTCGGCAAGGAGAACGCGCCCAACCTGGTGGCCTTCCTCGCCAGCTACGGCCTGAAGGCGGTGGAACCGCCAAAGGATCTGGCCGCGGCGATCCGCAACCAGGACATCGACGTCGCCCTGCGCATCAGCCCCGACTACGCCCGGGACTGGCGCGCCGGCAAGCCGGCGCTGGTGGAAATCATCAAGGACAGCACCCGTCGCGATGCCGAGATTCCCAGCCGACGGCTGGAAACCACGCTGGCGATCTACAGCCAGCAGGCGGGCGCGCTGCGGCTGATGGCGCGGGGGCTGGATGCCTCGGTCGCCAAGCCGGTGAACATCGGCGCGCAGGATCTGGCCACGCCGGAAGCCAAGCGTGGCGTGCTGCTGTCGGTGCTGCTGCCCTACCTGCTGATCCTGACCTCGTTCATCGGCGGCGCCTACCTGATCCTGGACGCCACCGCCGGCGAGCGCGAACGGCAGTCGCTGGAACCCTTGCTCGCCACGCCGGCTTCGCGCGGCGCGGTGGTCAGCGGCAAGATCGCCGCGGCCTGCGTGATCGGCATGGGCACGCTGGTGCTGACCTTGCTCGCGTTCCGTTTCAGCGCGCAGATTTCCTCCGGTGTCGGCCGCCAGTTGAACGTGTCGTTCCCGGCGATGGCGCAGATGCTGCTGGTGCTGCTGCCGATGCTGTTCATCGGCACGTCGCTGCTGACCTGGCTGGCCGCCAGCGCCAAGAGCATGAAGGAGGCGCAGAGCCACATGACCTGGTTGCTGCTGTTGCCGATGGTGCCGACCTTCGCGCTGATGGCCAGCCCGGTGAAGAGCCAGCTGTGGCAGTTCGCGGTGCCGTTCCTCGCGCAGAACCAGCTGATCCTCAAGGTCATCCGCAACGAGGCCATCACCCCGCAGATCTGGGGTATCTACCTGGCCAGCGCGTTCGCCCTGGCGGCGTTGCTGTGGTTCGCCGCGGTGCGCCGCTACCACCAGGAGCGGTTGGCGATCTCGGGCTGACGGGGCGTGATGCCGGAATGAAAAAAGGGGGCGGAAATTCCGCCCCCTTTTTGCTGGCTGATGTTCCGGTTCAACCGCCCGGATTGAACCCGATGGTGCGGCGGGTGGTAACCGGCTCGCTGACCGGCTGGAACTTCCAGCGCTTGGCCGCGTTGACCGCTTCGCGATCGAATACACGGGCCGGAGTGGCGCGCACGACCCGCGCGGAGGTGACCGAACCATCGGTGCCCACCGTGAATTCCACCAGCACCTCGCCGGCGGTACCGGCGCGCAGGGCTTCGGGCGGATAGCGCGGCGCCGGCGTGCTGATCGGACGCAACTGGTTGCTGCCGCTGGAAGTCGCCGCGGTGCTGGCTGGCGCCGACGCGGGTGCGGACGGTGTCTGCGCCGCCGCGCGGGCGGCGGCCTCGCGCTGTTCGGCCTCGCGCCGCGCCGCGGCCTGGCGTTCGGCTTCCTGGCGGGCGGCTTCCTGCTGCTGGGCCAACTGCTGTGCGGCGGCGGCCTCGGTCGCGCGTTGCTGTTCGGCCTGCTGCGCCAGTCGCTGCTGGTCCTTCAACCTCGCCTCTTCCGCGGCCTTGGTCTTGGCCTCGCTGTCCTGCGCACGCTGGGCGACGGCTTCCTGCGCCGCGGTGATGCTCTGCTTCAAGCGCGGCAGTGCCGGCGCCTTGGGATCGGCCTTCTCGATGATCGCCGACAGGCGTTGCGCCTCGGTGAACTCCTCGCGCGCGATGCTCTGCTCCGCGGCGATCAGCGTGTAGGGCATCAGGTCGGTCAAGGCGCTCGTTACGCCCGGATCATTGGGCAGCTTGTCGCGCAGGGCCAGGTAGTACTCCATGGCGTTGTTGCCGCCGGGCGCGTAGATGCGGTTCTCGCGCAACGCGTTGGTGGCGGCGTCGCGGAGCTGGTCCACGTTCATGGCCTGGACTTCGGCTGAAACCGCCGGCGGCGGCGGCGCGGCCTGTCCCGCGGCGGCGGCCTGTCCGGTGGCAGGGGCCGTGGCCGGTTCGTCCTTGGAGCATGCGGCGATGGTCAGTACCAGCAATAGCGGTACCGCCAAGCGCGACTTGGCGTAGTGCGTCTTCGACAGCATCGGTTGTTTCCCCCAGAAACACGAAAGTGAATCAATGGATCCCGCGTGCCCAGCACACGGGATCACGCCCCGTCTGTCAATCTTGTCACCTTATTTGCCGATGCAGAAGGTCGAGAAGATGTATCCCAGCATCTCGTCGGCGGAAATCTTGCCGGTAATCTCCCCCAGCGCGTCATGCGCCAACCGCAGTTCCTCGGCGGCCAGCTCCAGCATTTCGTGATTCAGTTCACTATTTGCCTGTTCAGCATGCCCGGACGCGCGGCGCAGGGCATCGACGTGGCGGGCCCGGGCGGAGAACTCCCCTTCGCTGCCCTCGCCCGCTCCCTGCCCGGCCAGTTCCCGCAGGCGCGCATGCAGGGCCGGCAAACCCTGGCCGGTCGCGGCTGAAACCGTCATGACCTCCGCATCGGGATCCTCCGGCACCGTCGGCAGCAGGTCGACCTTGTTGTGGATCCACAACCTGCGCGGCACGTCGGCGACCACGTCGGCCACCGCCGCCGCGCCAGCCTGCACGTCGCGGGCATCGACCACGATCAGGGCCAGGTCCGCGCGCTGCAATTCGGCGCGGGCGCGGCGCATGCCTTCGCGTTCGATTGCGTCGCCGCCCTCGCGCAGGCCGGCGGTGTCGACCAGATGCAATTCCAGTCCATCCAGGCGGATGGTTTCGTGCAGGGTGTCGCGGGTGGTGCCGGCGACATCGGTGACGATGGCGCGATCACTGCCGGCCAGCGCATTCAGCAGCGAGCTCTTGCCGGCGTTGGGCGGGCCGACGATGACCGTATGCAGACCGTCGCGCAGTTTGCGTCCGCGTTCGGCGTCGGCCAGCAGTTGCCGCAGTTCGGCCTGCGCCTGCTGCAACCCGGCCCGGACCTCGCCGCCGCCGAGCGTTTCAATCGACTCGTCGGCGAAATCGATCGCCGCCTCGACATGCACGCGCAGCCGCAGCAAGCTCGCGGCGATGGCGTCCACCCGGCGCGAGAACACACCGTCCAGCGAACGCCGCGCGGCCCGCGCGGCGCGGGTGTCGGACGCGGCGATCAGATCGGCCACCGCTTCGGCCTGGGCAAGATCCAGCTTGTCGTTGTGGAAGGCGCGTTCGCTGAACTCGCCGGGACGGGCACGTCGGGCGCCGAGCGCGCAGGCGCGATCGACCAGTGCCTGCAGGACCACCGGACTGCCGTGCGCCTGCAGTTCGGCCACGTCCTCGCCGGTGAAACTCGCCGGACCCGGGAACGCCAGCGCGATGCCGTCGTCCAGGATGCCGCCTTCGCCGTCATCGAAACGCACGTGGTGGGCACGCCGCGCATGCAGCGCGCGTCCGCACATCGCCGCCGCGATGGCCAGCGCGCGCGGGCCGGACAGGCGCACGATGCCCACGCCGCCCGCACCGGGCGCGGTGGCGACGGCGGCGATGGTGTCGGAAGCCGGCGCGGGATTCATTGCAGTTGCCTCAGCTGTTCGCGCGCCGCGTAGGCGGAGGCGCCGGCCGGTTGCAGAGCCGGATACGCGCTGATCGCCTCCGCCCGGGGCGCGATCCTTGCATTTCCGATGCCGCCCGCCGAAGTGACGTCATCCTTGTCGCACGCCACCAGCGCGAAGCCGGCCAGCAGCACCGGCAGCAGGACGGGGAAACGACGGAATGGCATCACGGCAGGATCCGTGGGAACGGAGGAAGGTGGCCGCGCATGTTACCGCGGCAAGAAAAAACCCGCCTTGCGGCGGGTTTTTCTCGGAGCGGCGCGGCTTACTTCTTGGCGGTGGCCGTCGCGGTGGCCGGTTCGCCGTGCCGCTTGGTCATCCACCACTGCTGGAGCAGGCCCAGCGCGCCGTTGGTGACCCAGTACAGGACCAGACCGGACGGGAAGAAGGCCATCATGACGCCGAACACCAGCGGCATGAACTGCATCATCTTCTGCTGCATCGGATCCATGCCCGGCGCCGGCGTCAGCTTCTGGGTCAACCACATCACCAGCATGTTGAGAATCGGCAGGATGAAGTACGGATCCTGCGCGGTCAGGTCCTGGATCCAGGCGAACCACGGCGCCTGGCGCAGTTCCACCGATTCCACCAGCACCCAGTACAGCGACAGGAAGATCGGCATCTGCACGAGGATCGGCAGGCAGCCGCCCATCGGGTTGATCTTCTCCTTCTTGTACAGCTCCATCATGGCGACCTGGAACTTCTGCTTGTCGTCGCCGTAGCGTTCCTTCAGCTGCTGGATGCGCGGCTGGAACTTGCGCATCTTGGCGAAGCTCTTGTACTGCGCCGCCGACAGCGGATACAGCGCCAGCTTCACCAGCACCACCAGGCCGATGATCGACCAGCCCCAGTTGCCCAGCAGCGCATGCAGGTGCGCCAGGATCCAGAACAGGCCCTGGCCGATCAGGTCGAAGATCTTGAACTGGCTGTAGTCGACCGCGCGGTGCAGGCCCGGCACGTTCTCGGCCTTGATCTTGTTGACCAGCTTCGGGCCCACCCACAGCCGCGCGCTGATGGCCACGGTCTGGCCCGGCGCGACGTTCAGCGGATCGGCCATGTCGCGGATCAGCGGACGCGGGCCAGTGGCGTATTTGGGCTCGTCCAGCGAGATGGTGGTGTGATCGGCCGCCTGCGGAATCCAGGCGGTGAAGAAGTGGTGCTGCAGCATCGCGATCCAGCCACCGGTGCCGCGCCAGTCGACGCGGCCATCGGCCACGTAGTCCTCGTCGAACTTGCGACGCTGGTAGCCGCCGTCATACCAGGTCGCGCCGTTGAAGCTGAAGGACTCCGGATTGGTCATACCGCGCTTGACCAGCGGCGGGGTCCGGGTCAGCTGGCGATAGATCGCACCCTGCCATGGCGTGCTGCCACCGTTGACCACTTCGTCGCGCACGGTCAGCGCGTATTCGCCGCGCTTGAGCGTGTAGACACGGCGGATGGTCACGCCGTCCGGACCGCGCCAGATGAAGGGCGCGGAGATGTCATTGCCACCCGCCGCCAGCGCGAAGGCGGTGCCGGCTTCCGGCACGAAACCCTTCTCGTGATTCGGCGCGGCGCGCGTTCCGCCGGCGGGCACCCAGCCGCTCTCGGCGACGTAGTAGTGCGCCGGATCCTGGTTGAACAGCTTCACCGCCGGGCTGCCGGGGCGCTTTTCCTGCGGGTATTGCAGCAGTTCGGCTTCCAGCACGCTGCCGCCATCCAGGGTCAGCTTCAGCACGTCGCTGCTGATGGTGACGCGCTGGCCGGCCGACGGCGCGGCGGCAACGGCGGCCGGGGCCTCGACCGCAGCCGGCGCCTGCGGGACCGTACTGCCGGGTTGCGCAGCGGGCGCCGAGGCGGGCACGGTGCTGCCGGACTGCGTCGCGGCGGTGGCCGCCACGGTGGGCGCAGCGACGGCGGGCGCATTGAACTTGCCCCACTCCATCCACAACAGGATCGCCACCATCAGCCAGGCGAAAATCAGGAAAACACGGGTCTGGTTCATCGGACAGGCAATCTCAACCGGCGTCGGGTTCCGGTGTCGTGGAGGGAGAAGAGGGGGAATTCAAGGCCGCCGGCATTGTGCCTACCGTCGCTGGCGGCGGCAATGCGCCGGCGCGGGTCAGCACGCGGAGGAAGGTCGCGCGCAGCTGCGCATTGCTGGCGGTGGCGGCCGGCGGTCGCGCAACCACGACATAGTCGCCGCCGGGCAGCTGCGAACGCAGGCTGCGGAACTGTTCGCGCAGCTGGCGCTTGATCCGGTTGCGGCCCACCGCGCGGCGATCAACCTTGCGGGAAACGGCCATGCCCAGCCGGGCCGGCTGCTCGCCGGCCAGCCAGTGCAGGCTCAGCAACGGATCCGAAGTACGGCGTGACTGCTCGAACACGCGCGCATACTCCGCGCCCGTGCGGACCCGGGCGTGGCGTGGAAATGCTGCGCTCATGACAGCAAGAAGCCCGCACCGTTCAGTGCGGGCTCCTGGCAAGGGCATCGCATGATTGATGTCTCGGCCGCGAATTGCGGCAAAGCCATCAGGCGGTCAGGCGCTTGCGGCCCTTGGCGCGGCGACGCGACAGGATCTTGCGGCCGTCGGCGGTCTTCATGCGGGCACGGAAACCGTGGTCGCGCTTGCGCTTGAGATTGCTGGGTTGGTAAGTGCGCTTGGTGGCCATGGGGCCCTCGTGCGGGTTTGCGGATGGAAAGAACCGGAAATTCTATAGGTATCCGCCGGTTACGGTCAACACCGGCGAAGAAGATCGAAATGGGCCGCGCAAGGCCCCGCGCCGGAAGGGATCGCCGCCGGTCCATTCATCCACATCTTATGCACAGGAACCATTGGCGCGGCCGGATGGCGGTGGTAGTCTGGCCGACCCCTTCTTTACAGGCTCCCGTCCACGCAATCGCGTGGCGCGGACGCCGTGTTTTCCACACCTTATCAAGAACGAGTTGTTTCACGCGATGGATGCCTGGCCCCGCTGCCTTGAACGCCTGGAAGCCGAATTTCCGGCAGAGGATGTACACACCTGGTTGAAGCCGCTGCAGGCCGAACAGCGCAGCGATGCGGTGGTCCTGTACGCGCCGAACGCCTTCATCGTGGAACAGGTGCGCGAGCGTTACCTGGACCGGATCCGGGAGCTGCTGGACTATTTCGCCGGCCACGCCGAGGTTTCGCTGGAGATCGGCTCGCGCGCCCGCGCGCCGGAACCGGCCAGGCCGGCCGCCCCCGGCCAGGGAATGCCGGCCGTGGCCTCGACCGAGCCCTATGCCGGCAACCTGGATACCCATTACACCTTCGACAATTTCGTCGAAGGCCGCAGCAACCAGCTGGGCCGCGCTGCGGCCTGGCAGGCGGCGCAGAAGCCGGGTGACCGCGCCCACAACCCGTTGCTGCTGTACGGCGGCACCGGCCTGGGCAAGACCCACCTGATGTTCGCCGCCGGCAACGAGATGCGTCGGCAGAACCCGAACGCGCGCGTGCTCTACCTGCGTTCGGAACAGTTCTTCAGCGCGATGACCAAGGCGCTGATCGAGAAATCGATGGATCAGTTCAAGCGCCGCTTCCAGCAGGTCGACGCGCTGTTGATTGACGACATCCAGTTCTTCGCCGGCAAGGACCGCACCCAGGAAGAGTTCTTCCACACCTTCAACGCGCTGTTCGACAGCCGCCAGCAGATCATCCTGACCTGCGATCGCTATCCGCGCGAAGTGGAAGGGCTCGAGCCACGATTGAAATCGCGCCTGGCCTGGGGCCTGTCGGTGGCGATCGAACCGCCGGATTTCGAGACGCGCGCGGCGATCGTGCTGGCCAAGGCGCGCGATCGCGGCGCCGAGATTCCCGACGAGGTCGCGTTCCTGCTGGCCAAGAAGATGCGCAGCAACGTGCGCGATCTGGAAGGTGCGCTCAACACCCTGGCCGCGCGCGCCAACTTCACCGGGCGCGCGATCACGCCGGAATTCGCCCAGGAAACCCTGCGCGATCTGCTGCGCGCGCAGCAGCAGGCGATCAGCATCCCCAACATCCAGAAAACGGTCGCCGACTACTACGGACTGCAGATCAAGGATCTGCTGTCCAAGCGCCGCACGCGCTCGCTGGCGCGGCCGCGACAGGTCGCGATGGCGCTGGCCAAGGAACTCACCGAGCACAGCCTGCCGGAAATCGGCGACGCGTTCGCCGGCCGCGACCACACCACCGTGCTGCATGCCTGCCGCCAGATCCGGAGCCTGATGGAGACCGATGGCAAACTCCGCGAGGATTGGGATAAGTTGATCCGTAAACTCAGTGAGTAAGCGGCCTGCTCCCTTGTGGACAAACTGTGGCTGGAATTTCCGCCAGAATTTATCCACAGGTTTCAGTGCCCTTCCCGAGGGGCTTGTCCACGGGGTTGGATCTGTCGGAAAATCGTTGTGATTCAAATGTTTGTGATGGTTCCCCACTGAAATCGGCGAAACCATCACCACCAGTTTTTAAGATCTTTCCTTCTTTTTAGAAGCACAAGGCACAAGGGGCACCCACCGACATGCGTTTCAGCCTTCAGCGCGAAGCATTCCTCAAGCCGTTGGCCCAGGTGGTCAATGTGGTCGAACGGCGGCAGACCCTGCCGGTCCTGGCGAACTTCCTGGTGCAGGTGCAGAACGGGCAGCTGTCGCTGACCGGCACCGATCTGGAAGTGGAAATGATTGCGCGCAGCGCGGTCGAGGACGCGCAGGACGGCGAAACCACGATCCCCGCGCGCAAGTTGTTTGAAATCGTCCGTGCCCTGCCCGATGGCAGCAAGGTCACCGTCAGCCAATCGGCAGACAAGGTCACCGTGCAAGCCGGGCGCAGCCGTTTCACCCTTGCCACCCTGCCCGCCAACGACTTCCCGTCGGTGGATGAAGTCGAGGCGACCGAGCGCGTGGACGTGCCAGAGGCGACCCTGAAGGAACTGATCGAGCGCACCGCGTTCGCGATGGCGCAGCAGGACGTGCGCTATTACCTCAACGGCCTGCTGTTCGACCTGGCCGACCGCACCCTGCGCTGCGTGGCCACCGACGGCCATCGCCTGGCCCTGTGCGAAGCGCAACTGGAAGGCTCGCCGCTGTCCAAGCGCCAGATCATCGTGCCGCGCAAGGGCGTGACCGAGCTGCAGCGCCTGCTGGAAGGCGGTGATCGGGCGCTGGAACTGGAAGTCGGTCGCAGCCACATCCGGGTCAAGCGGGACGATGTCACCTTCACGTCCAAGCTGATCGATGGCCGTTTTCCGGACTATGCCGCGGTGATTCCGATTGGCGCGGATCGCGAGGTTCTGCTGGATCGCGAAGTCCTGCGCGCGGCGCTGCAACGCGCGGCGATCCTGTCCAACGAAAAGTACCGCGGCGTACGGGTGGAAGTTTCGCCCGGCCAGCTGAAGATCAGCGCGCACAACCCGGAACAGGAAGAAGCCCAGGAAGAAATCGAAGCCGACACCAAGGTGGACGGACTGGCCATCGGCTTCAACGTCAACTATCTGCTGGATGCGCTCAGCGCCCTTCGCGACGAGCAGGTCGTCATCCAGCTGCGTGACGCCAACTCCTCCGCCCTGGTGCGTGAGGCCAGCAGCGAGAAGTCCCGCCACGTGGTCATGCCGTTGCGCCTCTGACATCTGGTTTCACGTGGAACACGAACAGCGCCCGGCTTGATGCCGGGCGTTTTCGTTGTGGAGTCCCGTCGACATTCCCTGGGAGCCCAGGGCGCTACGGTGTCGATTCCAGAGTCCAGCGGAGGCCACCATGCACCGGAGCAGGCTTGGCAATCTCGTCATCGATTGCCGGACAGACGATCTCCCAGCTGCGGCGGAGTTCTGGAGTGCCACGCTCGGCCTGGCTCTGCCGGGGGATTGGGAAGGCCGTTTCATCCGGCTGCGGACGCCGGCAGACGACGTGCGGGTCATTCTCCAGCAGGTCCGCCATGCCCCCCGCGTCCATCTGGACCTGGAGACGGATTCGATCCCGCTGGAAGTCCGTCGGCTGGAACAGTTGGGGGCGGTCCTGGTCAGCCGGCAGGCCGAATGGGTGGTCATGCAGGCGCCCAGTGGGCACCGTTTCTGCGTGGGCAAGCCCTACCGAGGTGGATTCAACCGGAACGCGCATGTCTGGCCCTGATGCGATGGCCGCCCATTGCGCATCCGCCCCGGAATCGGGGGCGCCGGACCCGGTAAGATCCCTGCATGCCCTCCCGCACCTTTCCGCCAACACCGGCGGCTTCCTGGTTTTCGTTCCCTGTTTCCAGCCCCCGCCCGGCCGGAGCGGTGCCCCTGTGCATGTGACCCGATTGACGGTGGCAGGGCTGCGTCGGTTCGAGCAGGCCAGCCTGCAGCCGGGGCCGGGCCTGAACCTGGTGACCGGGGACAACGGTGCGGGCAAGACCAGCCTGCTGGAGGCGTTGCACGTGATGGCCTATGGCCGGAGCTTTCGCGGCCGTGTCCGGGACGGGTTGGTACGGACGGGAAGCGAGGCGGTCGAGATTTTCGTTGAGTGGGAGGAAGCCACGGCCGTCCGGCCGCGCCGCGCCGGCCTGCGCCACAGCGGCCAGGCCTGGACCGGCCGGTTGGATGGCGAGACGGTCGGCCAGCTGGGCGAGCTTTGCGCGGCATTGGCCGTGGTGAGCTTCGAACCTGGCAGCCATGCCCTGGTCACCGGGGGCGGGGAGCCCCGCCGGCGCTTCGTCGATTGGGGCCTGTTCCACGTGGAACAGGACTTCCTGGGACTGTGGCGCCGCTATGCCCGCGCCCTGAAGCAGCGCAATGCCCTGCTCAAATCCGGAATCGGCGGCGCCCAGCTGGACGCCTGGGACCATGAACTGGCCGAATCCGGTGAACCGCTGACCCAGCGGCGGCTCGGATATCTGGAGCAGCTGCAACCTCGCCTGAGCCGGGTGGCGGCCGAATTGGTCCCCGGGCTGGGCCGGGCCACCCTGGAGTTCCAGCCCGGCTGGCGCCGACACGAACTGTCCCTGGCCGATGCCCTGCTGCTGGCCAGGGACCGGGATCGCGCGGCCGGCCATACCTCGGTGGGGCCGCATCGCGCCGACTGGCGGGTGGACTATGCCGCCTGCCCCGCCAGGGAAGCGCTTTCGCGCGGCCAGGCCAAGCTCACCGCGCTGGCCTGCCTGCTCACCCAGGCCGAGGACTATGCGGCGCGGCGCGGCGAGTGGCCGGTGATCTCCCTGGACGACCTGGCTTCCGAACTGGACCGCGGACACCAACGCCGCGTGCTGGAACGCCTGCTGGGCAGTGGTGCCCAGATATTCATCACCGGCACCGAACCTCCAGCCGCATTGGAGGAAATAGGCGTGAGCCCAACCCGGTTCCACGTGGAACACGGCCGGCTGTCCCCTGCCTGACGCCGCCGCGCGGCGGGGCCGGGTCCGCCGGGGTGCTATAATTTCGCTTCGTATCCCTATAGCTGCGTGCCTGCCCGGCGTTCCCCGGTCCGGCACCAGCGGCTATGCAGCCGACCACGAAGCGAATGACCGACGAAACGATTCCTGCACCGAACGGCAATTACGACTCCAGCAAAATCACCGTCCTTCGGGGCCTGGAAGCGGTCCGCAAGCGGCCCGGCATGTACATCGGCGACGTGCACGACGGTACCGGCCTGCACCACATGGTGTTCGAAGTCGTCGACAACTCGATCGACGAAGCCCTGGCGGGCCATGCCGACGACGTGATCGTGAAGATCCACGAGGACGGCTCGGTTTCGGTGTCCGACAACGGCCGCGGCATTCCGGTCGACATCCACAAGGAAGAAGGCGTTTCGGCGGCCGAAGTCATCATGACCGTGCTGCACGCCGGCGGTAAGTTCGACGACAACAGCTACAAGGTTTCCGGCGGCCTGCATGGCGTCGGCGTGTCGGTGGTCAACGCACTGTCGAACAAGCTCACCCTCGATATCTGGCGCGATGGCTTCCACCACGAGCAGGAATACCACCTCGGTGAGCCGGTGTATCCGCTGAGGCAGCTGGAAGCCTCGAACAAGCGCGGCACCCTGACCCGGTTCTGGCCGTCGGCGGAAATCTTCACCGATGTCGAGTTCCACTACGACATCCTGGCCCGCCGCCTGCGCGAACTGTCGTTCCTCAATTCGGGCGTGAAGATCACCCTGATCGACGAGCGCGGCGAAGGCCGCCAGGACGTGTTCCAGTACGAAGGCGGCATCCGCAGCTTCGTCGAGCACCTGGCCCAGCTGAAGACCCCGCTGCACCCGAACGTCATCTCGGTGACCGGAGAAACCAACGGCATCACCGTGGACGTCGCCCTGCAGTGGACCGACGCCTACCAGGAAACGATGTTCTGCTTCACCAACAACATCCCGCAGAAGGACGGCGGCACCCACCTCGCGGGTTTCCGCGCGGCGCTGACCCGCACCCTCAGCAACTACATCGAACAGAACGGCATCGCCAAGCAGGCCAAGGTCAACCTGTCCGGCGACGACATGCGCGAAGGCATGATCGCGGTGCTGTCGGTGAAGGTGCCGGATCCCAGCTTCTCCTCGCAGACCAAGGAGAAACTGGTCAGTTCCGACGTGAAGCCGGCCGTTGAGGCCGCGTTCGGTGCACGTTTGGAGGAGTTCCTGCAGGAACACCCGAACGAGGCCCGCGCCATCGCGGAAAAGGTCGTCGACGCCGCCCGCGCCCGCGAAGCCGCCCGCAAGGCCCGCGAACTGACCCGCCGCAAGGGCGCGCTGGACATCGCCGGCCTGCCCGGCAAGCTGGCCGACTGCCAGGAGAAGGATCCGGCCCTGTCGGAACTGTTCATCGTCGAGGGTGACTCGGCAGGCGGCTCCGCCAAGCAGGGCCGCAACCGCAAGAACCAGGCGGTGCTGCCGCTGCGCGGCAAGATCCTCAACGTGGAACGCGCGCGCTTCGATCGGATGCTGTCCTCGGCCGAAGTGGGCACGCTGATCACCGCGCTGGGCACCGGCATCGGCAAGGACGAATACAACCCGGACAAGCTGCGCTACCACCGCATCATCATCATGACCGACGCCGACGTGGACGGATCCCACATCCGCACGCTGCTGCTGACGTTCTTCTACCGGCAGATGCCGGAACTGATCGAGCGCGGCCACGTCTACATCGGCCTGCCGCCGCTGTACAAGCTCAAGCAGGGCAAGCAGGAGCTGTACCTGAAGGACGACGCGGCACTGAACGTCTATCTCGCCAACAGCGCGGTGGAAGGCGCTTCGCTGATCCCGGCCGACGGCGAACCGCCGATCGCCGGCGAAGCGCTGGAGAAGCTGCTGCTCGCCTACGCCAACGCGCGCGAAGCGATTGCGCGCAATGCGCACCGCTTCGATTCGCAGCTGCTCGAAGCGCTGATCGACGCGCCGGCGCTGGATGCCGCTTTCGCCGAGCGCAACCAGGACCAGCGCGCCGATCTCGACGCGTTGGAAGCCAAGCTCAACCGGGGCCGCCTGGGCAGTCCGCGCTATTCGCTGCACCTGCAGTCGGCCAACGAACAGCGTCCGGCCGCGTTGCTGTCCACCCGCCGGCACATGGGCGAGGAACTGACCCAGGTGCTGCCGCTGTCGGTGTTCGAAACCGGCGAACTGCGCGCGCTGCGCGAAGCGGCGGATCTGCTGCATGGCCTGGTCCGCGAAGGCGCGACCATCGTGCGCGGCAACAAGACCCAGGCGATCGAAGGTTTCGCCCAGGCGCAGGCCTGGCTGCTGGAGGAAGCGAAGAAGGGCCGCAGCATCCAGCGCTTCAAGGGCCTCGGTGAAATGAACCCCGAGCAGCTGTGGGACACCACGGTCAATCCGGATACCCGTCGCCTGCTGCAGGTGCGTATCGAGGACGTGGTGGCCGCCGACCAGATCTTCAGCACGTTGATGGGTGACGTGGTGGAGCCGCGCCGCGACTTCATCGAAGCCAACGCGCTGAAGGTCGCCAACCTCGACGTCTGATCCGATGCCGGACGCGCCGGAAACAGGGCTGTCTTCGCCGCCGCCATTGCGGCCGCTGCGTTCGGCCCTTGCCGGCTTCTGCGCTGACACCGCGCTGGCGCTCGTCATCACCGTCGTGCTGATGCTGGGCGCCGGCGTTCTCTGGGGCGTCGCGCGTGCCATCCAGTTGGCTGCCGCGGGCGCCGAGCAAGCTGAAATCACGGCCGCGCTCGAAAGGCCCGACGCGGTCGTGCAGATCCTGATCGCGCTGTTCTCGATGGGCAGCGCCGCCTTGCTGCTGTACTTCTGGCGACGTCCCGCCAGCGCGCAGGAACGCCGGCATTCGCAATGGGCGGCGCGCCGGACCGGCACCTGGGTCGCGGTGGTCGGCGTGGCGGTGCTGACGTTCCTGTCCAGCAGTCTGGCGAGCTGGCTGGGAGAACGGATGGGGGTGCCGCCGAATCCCAGCAACCTGGCGCCGATCCAGGACCTCTCCCAACACCATCCCTATTTCATGATGGCGTTCGCGGTGCTGCTGGCGCCGCTGTACGAGGAACTGCTATTCCGGCGCGTGCTGTTCGGCGGCATGTGGCAGGCCGGATATCCGGTGCTGGGCATGATCCTCAGTGGCTGCGCCTTCGCGCTCGCGCACGAAGCGCCCGGACTCAACGGCAACGGCGCGGCGGCCACGACACTGCTGCTGGTCGTTTATGCCGGCATGGGCGTGGCCTTCGCCTGGCTGTATCGGCGCACGGGCACGCTCTGGGCGCCCATCGCCGCCCATGCGCTGAACAACGCCCTGGCCTTGGGGGCCATGCAGCTGGCCGGTGGCTGACCGCCGCGCCCGGTTGACGGAATGTTAAGACGGCCTTGCCGACACTAAACGCGGTTCCGCACTGGAGTGCACTGCCATGAAACCCTGGTTGCTCGCCGCCACCGTCGCGACTTTGCTGGTCGCCTGCGCCACCACCACCTCGCCCACCGGCCGCACCCAGGTGGTGGGCGGCATTTCGCAGCAGCAGCTGGATCAGCTGGGCGCCCAGGCCTTCGCCGAGACCAAGGCCAAGGAACCCGCCAACCGCGACGCGAAGCAGAACGCCTATGTCACCTGCGTGGTCAACGCGCTGGTGCGCCAGCTGCCGCCCGCGCAGCGCTCGGTTGCGTGGGAAACGGCGGTATTCGTCGACAAGGAACCCAATGCCTTCGCCCTGCCGGGCGGCAAGGTCGGGGTGAACACCGGCATCTTCACAGTCGCCAGGAACCAGGACCAGCTCGCCGCGGTGCTGGGGCATGAAATCGGCCATGTCATCAGTCGCCACCACGAGGAGCGCATCACGCGCCAGATGGGCACGCAGACGGGCCTGAGCATCCTTGGCGCGCTGGCCGGCGCCAAATACGGCCAGACCGGCATGGATGCGGTCAGCCAGTTCGGCAGCCTGGGCGCGCAGGGCCTGATCCTGCTGCCCAATTCCCGCACCCAGGAAAGCGAGGCGGACGTGGTCGGCCAGCGGCTGATGGCCCAGGCCGGCTTCGACCCCCGCCAGGCGGTCAATCTGTGGGAAAACATGATGGCCGCTGGCGGCGGAAGGCCGCCGCAGTGGCTCTCCACCCACCCGGACCCGACCAACCGCATCCGCGAACTCCAGCGCGATGCCCCGGCGCTGGTCCCCACCTATGAAGCCGCCCGCAAGGCCGGAAACATCCCCCGCTGCGGCTGAGAACGCCAGGGTATTGCTGCCCTGCAGCAACAAAAACCTTACCTGTTTCACCGAAGTTTCTGATAGCTTTTCCGGCCCCGGAAGGATCCGACCGCCCCCGATAGACTTCTGCCGTCCGCTTTGAGGTGACCCCCATGCTGCATCGCAAGTCCAGACACGCCCTGCTTTCCTTCGCCATCATCGGCCTGCTGGGCGCAGGGGTTGCCGCCGATGCCGTTGCCCAGATGAACCGCGATGACAGCAGTTCGATGCGCCGGCAGAAGAAGGAAAAGGTCGAGATCAGGTATCCCGAAGCGACCCGCCAGGAGCCGAAGGAAAAGGCGTCGGCCAAGATGCAGAACCAGCTCAACAAGCTGTTCAAGGCCTACGAGAAGGAAAACAACGAAGACGAGACGATGACGCTCGTCAACGAGATCATCGCCAGCGACAAGGCCAACGCCTACGACAAGTCGGTCGCCGCGCAGATCGGTGCGCAGGCCGCCTACGGCAAGGATGATGCCAAGCTGGCCAAGGACTATGCGAACAAGGTCCTGGAGTTCAACGGCCTGGACAACAACAACCACTACCAGACGATGTTCTTCCTGGCCCAGCTGCAGATGCAGGACGACCAGTTCAACGAAGCGCTGGCGACGATGGACAAGTTCTTCGCCGAGACCAAGTCGCAGAAGCCCGAGGAACTGGTGGTCAAGGGCAACATCCTGTATCGCGCCGAGCGCTACGCCGACGCGATTCCGTTCCTGAAGCAGGCCGTGGAAGGCTCGCCGGAACCGAAGAACGAATGGCTGCAGATCCTGATGGCCAGCTATGCCGAAGCCGGCCAGAACGACGCCGCCGTCAAGCTCGCCGAACAGCTGGCCGCCAAGAGCCCGACCGACAAGAAGGCGCAGATGAACCTGGCCTCGGTCTACCTGCAGGCCGACAAGACCGACCAGGCCGCCGGCGTGCTGGAGAAGCTGCGCGCTTCCGGCCAGCTCACCGACGATCGCGAGTATCGCCAGCTGTACAGCATGTACGCGAACATGGACGGCCGCGAAAAGGACGTCATCGCCGTCATCAACGAAGGCCTGCAGAAAGGCGTCCTGAAGGACGACTACCAGACCCAGTTGGCGCTGGCCCAGTCCTACTACTACTCCGAGCAGATCCCGCAGGCCATCGAGGCCTGGAAGAAGGCCGCGCCGCAGTCGCCCAACGGCGAAACCTACCTGAACCTGGCGCGCGTGCTGTGGCAGGAAAACCGGATCCCGGAGGCCAAGCAGGCCGCCAAGTCCGCACTGGACAAGGGTCTGAAGAAGCCCGAGGACGCCAAGAAAATCCTGGCCCTGCCCTAACGGGAAACCAATAAACCGACGGCCAGAAACATCGAAAAAACGATGGTTTTGGCACCACGGAATGGTATAAGCTGAGAGTTCCCCCTGCCAAAAGTCAGGTGGGGGGAAACCAATACGACGCGGACGTTGCGGCGTCCCGCACCAACCTTGAGTTCATTGGCGCATGGCTGAACAACTGGTCATCAATAGGTATCGGGAAGAGGAAGAGGACAAGAGCCTCAACTGGCCCCGGATCATCGGCATTGCCTTCGTGATCGCGTTGCACGCGGCCGCGCTGCTGCTGCTCCTCATTCCGGCTGTGGCTCCGCCGGCGGAAAAGGAAGAAACGCAACGTACCTCCGTGGTGATCGTTGACGCGCCGCCTCCCCCGCCGCCGCCGCCGCCGCCGCCGCCCAAGCAGGACACGCCGCCGCCGCCGGTCAAGAACCTGGCGCCGCCGAAGCAGACTCCGCTGCCGCCGCCGCCGGAAGCGCCGCCGGTCGAAGTGTCCGAGCCGCGTCCGACCGACGTCTACCAGCCGCCGGCTCCCCCGGCGCCGCCGGCTCCGGTCGCCGACATCGGCGCCAGCGTGGACATCTCGTCCAAGAACATGAACCCGCCGCGCTACCCGCCGTCGGCCGCCCGCGCCGGTATCGAAGGCACGGTCATCCTGATCATCGACGTGGACGCCAGTGGCAACGTCACCAACGTCTCCGTCGAGAAGTCCAGCCGCAACCGCGACCTGGACCGCGCGGCGATGGAAGCCGCCCGCAAGTGGCGCTTCAATCCGTCCGTCGTCAACGGCCAGAAGGCCGCCGGCCGCGTCCGCGTCCCGGTCGACTTCAAGATGGGCGGCTGATCGGCCGCCCCTCGCGAGTTACTCCATCCGTTTCGTCACCCGCAACACCCTCAATCAACACTCTTAAATAAAGGTAAGCGTCATGCTGCAGGAAACCATCATCGCCGCCGCAGCCGGGGGCAACAACGCCGCGAGTGCCCTCACCAACATGGGCTTCGAGCACCTGATCACCGAAATGGTGCAAAAGCCCGGCGAGTACGCCGTCTCCTGGGCAGTGCTGCTCATCCTGGTCGCGATGTCGGCCATGTCCTGGTACTGGACCGTCATCAACTCGCTCAAGAGCGTGCGCCTGAAGGGCCAGGCCGACCGCGTCGTCAGCACCTTCTGGGAAACCCCGAACGCGCAGGACGCCATCCGCCTGATGGAAGAACAGCCGAAGAACGAGCCGTTCTCCAAGATCGCCCTGGACGCCGCCCAGGCCGCCGCCCACCACCAGCGTGCCGAAGGTTCCAGCGCCGGTCTGGGTGAAGCCCTGAGCCGTTCCGAGTTCGTCGACCGCGCCCTGCGCCAGGCCGTCACCCGCGAGAGCGCCAAGCTCCAGAGCGGCATGACCCTGCTCGCCACCGTCGGTGCGACCGCCCCGTTCGTGGGTCTGCTGGGTACGGTGTGGGGCATCTACGGCGCCCTGATCCGCATCGGCGCCACCGGCCAGGCTTCGATCGACGCCGTTGCCGGCCCGGTGGGTGAAGCGCTGATCATGACCGCCATCGGTCTGTTCGTCGCCATCCCGGCCGTGTTCGCCTACAACTTCTTCAGCAAGACGAACAGCTCGACCATCTCCAAGTTCGATACGTTCGCCCACGATCTGCACGACTTCTTCGCCACCGGCTCGCGCGTCCGCTAAGCCGCAGGCAACAGCAGTCCCACGCACATCGACTAGCATTGACGGAGCCCGAAAATGGCTTTCAGTAGTGGTAATAGCAGTGGCCCGATGGCCGAGATCAACGTCACGCCCCTCGTGGACGTGATGTTGGTGCTGCTGATCATCTTCATCATCACCGCGCCGCTGATGTCGCATAAGGTGAAGATCGAACTGCCCGAGGCCAACCTCGTGCAGAACGAAGAGGACAAGAAGGCTCCGCCGGTTCCGCCGATCACCATCTCGGTGAAGGAGGATGGCTCGCTGTATTGGAACGACGAGAAGATCGGCAAGGAAATCCTTGAGTCGCGTCTGTCCAGTACGGCGCAGCTGCAGCCGCAGCCCAAGCTCAATCTGCGTGGTGATCGCACCACCAAGATGCGCACGATCACCGAGGTGACGAAGATCGCGCAGGGCCAGGGCATGCTGGATATCGGCTACGTCGCTACCAAAGAGAAGGGTCAGTAAGCCATGGCATTCAGTAGTGGTGGAAGCAAGGGCCCCATGGCCGACATCAACGTCACGCCCCTCGTGGACGTGATGCTGGTGCTGTTGATCATCTTCATCGTGACCGCGCCGATCATGACCTACCCGATCGACGTGGCCCTGCCGCAGCGCGTGATCAACCCGCCGCCGCAGTTGAAGGAACCGCCGCCGCCGATCGATCTGCGCATCGATGCGGGTGGCTCGGTTTACTGGAACAACTCGCCTGTCAACGTGCGCGATCTGCAGCAGCGCATGGAGCAGGAGATCCAGCGTGATCCGACCAACCAGCCGGAACTGCGCATCGACGCGAACCCGGACGCCCAGTACGACGTGATGGCGAAAGTACTGGCCGCGGCCAAGAACGCTCAGATGCAGAAAATCGGTTTCGTGCAGTAGTACGCATAGACGCAAACCTGTTGAACGCCGCCTTCGGGCGGCGTTTTTTTTGGCCGTTCTCCGCGGAAGCTAGTCCTTGTAGGAGCGACGTCAGTCGCGACCGGAATCCAGCATCTGCTCACGGCGTCCTTTCGCCCGCATGGGGTTGGCTCCACAACCAACCAAGCTTCCCGGTCGCGACTGACGTCGCTCCACGGCGCTTTCCCACCCTCTTGCCAGGAGGCAACAGGCAGGCGTAGCGTGGAGTCGACCCGACGCGAAAGGAGTACGCCATGGCTTTCTCCGCAACCGCACGTCCCTCCGCCCTGGCGGAGATGAATGTCACCCCGTTGGTCGATGTCATGCTGGTCCTGCTGATCATCTTCATGGTGACGGCTCCGCTGCTCTCGCGGCCACTGGACCTGTCCCTGCCACAGGGTAGGGATACGCCCTCGCCCGACAAACCCAGCATCCTCAGTCTGGATGTCGCCGCCGATGGCACGTTGCGGCTGGACGATCGTCCGCTTTCGGCGCGGGATCTGCGCGTGCGCCTGGACGATGCGCTGCGCAGCGACCCGAAGACGGTGCTGACCTTGAGCGCTTCGCCCGATGTGGACTATCAGCAAGTGGTTACCGCCCTGGCCGAAGTCCGTGCCAGCGGGATCGAGCAGGTGTCCTGGCGCGGGGAGCGCTGATTCGCGGGCGGTTGCCCTGAAACGGCCAGGCGAACCTCAGTGCTTCGCCTGTGCCGCGCGTACCGATTCGAGGATGGCCAGGTAGTTCTGCACCGTGCGGTGCAGGCCCGCGTACAGCGCCTCGCCGATCAGGGCGTGGCCGATGGAAACCTCGAGCACGCCGGGCACGGCTTCCAGGAACTCCTGCAGGTTGGCCTGGCTGAGATCGTGGCCGGCATTGACTCCCATGCCCAGCGAGCGCGCCTGGCGCGCCGTCTGGATGCAGTGCGCCAGTTCCGCCTCCGCGTCGCCGGCGGCCATCGCCTCGGCGAACGGTCCGGTATAGATCTCGATGCGGTCGGCGCCGATGGCGGCCGCCTTTTCCAGGGAAGAACAACCGGCGTCGACGAACACGCTCACGCGGCAGCCGTAGGATTTCAGCTCGGCGACGAGCGGCCGCAGGCGCTCGCCGTCACGATCGAAATCGAAACCGTGGTCGGAAGTGATCTGGCCGTCGCTGTCGGGAACCAGGGTCGCCTGGGCCGGACGCGCCTGTTCGCACAGGGCCAGGAAACCCGGATAGCCCTCGCGCGGCGGCGCGAACGGGTTGCCTTCCAGGTTGAGCTCCACCTGGCTTTCGCGGGTCAGCTCGGCCAGTCCGTGGACATCATCGGCGCGGATGTGGCGCTGGTCGGGCCGCGGATGCACGGTGATGCCATGCGCGCCGGCATACAGGCAGGCGCGGGCGGCGCGCACGACATCCGGCTCGCTGCCGCCGCGCGAATTGCGCAGCACCGCGATCTTGTTGACGTTGACGCTCAGGAGGCTCATGCCGGCTTCCCTGCGGAACAAGGTTCGCCTCTCACAGCGGGGGTGGTCCCGGCGGCGGCACCGTGCCCTGCTTGCGCGCCTCGGCCAGTTCGCGCAGGCGACGCAGTTCGGTGGGGTCGATCATGTGCGATTCGTCGCGCTGGCTGTCGCCCATCCGTGCGGCGTACCAGCCGACGATCCATGCGACGAACAGGCCCAGCGACGCGATCAGGCCGACCACCATCAATGCGGTGGACGTGGTGCGCATGGACAGCACCAGCGCGCCGGCGGCGAACAATAGATAGAGCCAGTGCATGACCGTCCCTCCCCTGGATGGCGGGAGTTTACAACGCCCGGCGATGGCGTGAAGCGTTGCGGATCACAACAGCGGGGAGGTCAGTCGCGCCAGCGCCTCCGGCAGGCGGTGCCGCCACAATGACCGCCGACGTTCCGGGCTGACCGGCCTCGAGGATGCGAATTCACCCTCCAGCAACTGCGCCAACTGGCCGGCCAGGCCGCGGTCGCGGAACAGCATCGAGATCTCGAAATTCAGCCGGAAGCTGCGGTGATCGAAGTTGGCGCTGCCGATCAGGGCCAGGTTGTCGTCGCACAGCAGCGCCTTGCTGTGCATCATGCGCGGCCCGTATTCGTAGACCTTCACGCCGGCGGCCAGCAGTTCATCGAAATAGGAACGCGCCGCGTAGGTGACCAGCCGCGAGTCGCTCATCCGCGGCACCAGCAGGCGCACGTCCAGTCCGCCCAGCGCCGCCGAGGTCAACGCCATCCGCGCCGCCTCGCCCGGGACGAAATAGGGCGTCACCAGCCATACCCGCGACTTCGCTTCGTGGATGGCGGACACGTAGGTGCGGTGGATCGGCTCCCAGGACGAATCCGGTCCCGATACCAGGGTCTGCGCCGCGATGCCGCCCTCGATGCCGTTGTCGGTCGCATGCCACAGGCGCGTGCCCTGGAAATCCTTGCGCTTCTGGCCGGTGGCGTACACCCAATCCTCGACGAACACCTGCTGCACGCTGCGCACCACGTCGCCTTCCATCCGCAGGTGCAGATCCCGGTAGGCATCGGGCCGCAGCGATTCGTCTTCCTCGTCGGTGATGTTGATGCCGCCGGTGAAGGCGATGCGGCCGTCGACCACCACGATCTTGCGGTGGGTGCGCAGGTTGACCCAGGGACGGGTGAATGGCCGGAACCGGGTCGGGTGGAACCAGGCGCTCTCGCCGCCGGCCTCGTGCAGCGGCTGGAGGAAGCGCCGGCCCACCTGCGAGGAGCCGACCGCGTCCAGCAGCAGCCGCACCTTCACCCCTTCCCGCGCCTTGGCGATCAACGCTTCCAGCAGGCGCTGGCCGCAGCGATCCGGGTTGTAGATGTAGTACTCCAGATGGATGTGGTTGGTGGCCTGGCGGACCGCGTCCAGGATGGCTTCGTAGGTCGCCGAGCCGTCCACCAGCAACTGCACCGAGGTGGCGGTGGACGGCGGCAGGCCGGTGGTGGTCTGGGCCAGCATCGCCAGTTCGGTGCAGCCCTCATCGACCGGGCAGAACGTCTCGTAGGTATCCATTCCCGTGCGTGACTGGTGCCGGCGCAGCTGCTGGCGCTTGATCTTCTGCGGCCCCAGCAGGAAGTAGATCAGGTAGCCGATGTAGGGCAGCAGCGACAGCGACAGCACCCAGCTGAGGGTGGCGACGGGCTCGCGCTTCTGCAGCACGATCCAGCCGCACAGCGGGATCAGGTAGAGCAGCCAGGCGGCGGTGAGCCAGCGGTTCAGGTGCGGGATGGACAGGAAGGCATCCCACCAGGCGTGCAGGGTTTCCAGCATGGCGAGATTCTATGCGGTGTTGCCCATGCGGTGTCGCCGCCGCTGAGACGCCGGCGGCGTAACCTGCATGGATGGGCGAGATGATCAAAGGCCGCGGTTCCACGGGACACCTGCCCGGCCGGTTCGCCGTGACCACGGCGCAGGCCGAGGACGACGGTTGGCACGAGCGGGACCGCGAGGACGAGATCGCGTCCTCGCCGGCGACCCGGGTGACCGAGGAGCGCGCACGCAGCATCATCAGCCGCAACCAGTCGCCGGACATTCCGTTCCAGCAATCGCTCAATCCCTACCGGGGCTGCGAGCATGGTTGCTCGTACTGCTTTGCCCGGCCGAGCCACGCCTATCTGGACCTGTCGCCCGGCCTGGACTTCGAGACCCGGATCTTCGCCAAGACCAACGCGTCGGAACTGCTGCGCAAGGAGTTGGCGAAGCCGGGCTACCGGTGCAGCCCGATCGCGCTGGGCATCAATACCGACGCCTACCAGCCGACCGAGCGGAAACTGGGCCTGACCCGGCGCATCATCGAGGTGCTGGCCGAAACCCGGCATCCGTTCTCGCTGATCACCAAGAATGCGCTGGTCGAGCGCGATCTGGATCTGTTGGCGCCGATGGCGCGCGAACACCTGGTGCAGGTGTATTTCTCGATCACCACCCTGGACAACCACCTGTCCGCGCGACTGGAACCGCGGGCGTCGGCGCCGCATTCGCGCCTGCGCGCCGTGCGCCGGCTGAGCGAGGCCGGCATTCCGGTCGGGGTGATGTTCGCGCCGGTGATCCCCTGGGTGAACGATGCCGAGCTGGAAGCGGTGCTGGAGGCGGCGCGGGATGCGGGCGCCGATTCCGCCGGCTACGTGCTGCTGCGCCTGCCGCACGAGGTATCGCCCCTGTTCCGTGACTGGTTGCAGACCCACCTGCCGCAGCGCGCCGAACACGTGATGAGCACCATCCAGCAACTGCGCGGCGGCAAGGATTACGACGCCCGCTTCGGCAAGCGATTCAGCGGCGACGGGGTGTATGCGGAGCTGTTGGCGCGCCGCTTCGACCTGGCCTATCGGCGACTGGGTTTCGATCGGCGCAGGCACCAGGGACTGGATGTGCGCAAGTTCGTGCCACCGCGGCCGCCCTCGCCGCAGGGGGAGCTGTTCTGAGTGGCCAAGGCATTTGTGGGAGCGACGTGAGTCGCGACCGTATCAATCCCGTCCCCGGAAAGTATCGCGACTGACGTCGCTCCCACAGGTCAGGTGCGGGATCAGCGGGCTTCGAGGTGATACCGCGCGGCCGCTTCCACCTCGTTGCGCGAGCCCAGGAACACCGGCACGCGCTGGTGCAGGTGGTCGGGTTGCAGATCGAGGATGGATTCGCGCCCGGTGCTGGCCGCGCCGCCCGCCTGCTCGACCAGCATGCCCATCGGATTGGCCTCGTACATCAGGCGCAGCTTGCCCGGCTTGCCGGGTTCCTTGCGATCCCAGGGATAGATGAAGATGCCGCCGCGGGTCAGGATGCGATGCACGTCGGCGACCATGCTGGCGATCCAGCGCATGTTGAAATCCTTGCCGCGCGGGCCTTCCTTGCCGGCCAGGAGGTCGGTCACGTAAGCCTGCATCGCCGGCTCCCAGTGACGCTGGTTGGAGACGTTGATGGCGAACTCGCGGGTGTCCTCCGGGATGCGCATGTCGCGCTGGGTCAGGACGAACGCGCCCTGTTCCCGGTCCAGGGTGAAGGCGTGGGTGCCGTGGCCGGTGGTCAGCACCAGCATCGTGCTGGGCCCGTAGATGCAGTAGCCGGCGGCGACCTGCCGGCGTCCCGGCTGGAGGAAATGCTCGTCGCCCGGCCGGCTCACGCCCTCGGGGCTGCGCAGGACCGAGAAGATGGTGCCGACCGAGACGTTGACGTCGATGTTGGAACTGCCGTCCAGCGGATCGAACAGCAGCAGGAAGCCGCCGCGCGGATAGGCGTCCGGGATCGGCTGGCTGTGCTCCATTTCCTCGGAGGCGCAGGCCGCCAGGTGGCCGCCCCAGGCATTGGCCTCCAGCAGGATGTCGTTGCTCAGCACGTCCAGCTTCTTCTGCGCCTCGCCCTGGACGTTGCCGGTGCCGGCGTCGCCCAGCACCCCGCCCAGCGCGCCCTTGCTGACCGCGATGGAGATGCTGGTGCAGGCCCGCGCGACCACCGCGATCAGCTGGCGCAGTTCGGCGTCGATGCGGCCGGCGCGCTGTTCCTCGATCAGGTAGCGGCTGAGGGAAACGGTATGGGCGGTGGGCGTGGGCATGGCAGGATGGCGGGCGGAAGAACCGCGCATTGTCCGGACATTGCGGACCAATGCAAGACCAATTTCATGGATCCGAGGGCACACCTTGATTCCGACCCCCCCGGCGGTATGGCTTTCCCTGTCTTCGGCGCTGGGCCTGGGCCTGCTGATCGGCCTGGTCCGCGAGCGCGCCGGGGGCGAGGCGCGCGCCATCGCCGGCCTGCGTACCCACGCCCTGACCGCACTGGGCGCGGCGGTCGCCGCCCAGCTTGGCCTGCCGGTGCTGCTGGTGATGCTGGCCGGGGTGGTCGTCCTGGCCGCCCTGGCGTACCTGGGCACGCGCGACCACGATGCCGGCCTGACCAGCGAGGTTGCCCTGCTCCTGACCGCCCTGCTGGGTGCGCTGGCGATGCAGTCGCCGCCGCTGGCGACCGGACTGGCGGTGGTCGCGGCACTGCTGCTGTACGCCAAGGAGCCTCTGCACCGGTTGACCCGCCAGGTGCTGAGCGAACGCGAGGTGTTCGACGGCCTGCTGCTGCTGGCCTCGGCGCTGGTGATCCTGCCGATCCTGCCGGACGAGGCGATCGGTCCGTTCCAGGCCATCAACCCGGCGACCCTGTGGAAGCTGGTGGTGCTGGTGATGGCGGTCAGCGCGCTCGGCCATGTCGCGCTGCGCCTGATCGGCAACCGCTGGGGCCTGGCCGCGGCGGGATTCTTCGCCGGCTATGTGTCCTCCACCGCGGCGGTGATCGGTTTCGGCCAGCGGGCGCGGGAAACCCCCGCGCTGCTGTCATCGACGGTGGCCGCGGCACTGCTCTCCAACCTGGCGTCGTTGAGTCTGTGCGTGCCGATCCTGTGGGCGGTGTCGCCGCCGCTGGTCATCGACCTGTGGCCCGAGCTGGCCGCGATCGGCGCGGTGTTGCTGGCCGGCGGCCTGCTGGGACTGCGCGCGGGACGCGACGATCCCGCCGCGCCGCCGACCGCGGAAAGCCGGATGTTCCGGTTCGGACAGGCGCTGGGATTCGCGCTGGTGGTGGCCGTGCTGACCTTCGTGTCGGCCGCGCTGGCGGCATGGATCGGGCCGCGTGGCGCGATGGCCGCGGCGGTGATCTCGGCGACCGCCGAATTGCACGCGGCGGTGGCGACGCTGGCCAACCAGTTCGCCCGCGGCGGCCTGAGCGACATCGAGGCGCGCTGGCTGATGCTGGCGCTGCTGGGCGCGAGCCTGGCGACCAAATCGGTGATCGCCTGGATCAGTGGCGGCGCCGCCTACGGCATGCGTGTCGCGGCTGGATTGCTGGCCGCGCTGGCGGCGGGGTTGGCGGTGCTGGTGTTGACCTGAGCGGGGAATTCCTTACTTGTGGGAGCGACGTGAGTCGCGACCGTCATCCAATCAGACACGGAATCGTCGCGACTCACGTCGCTCCCACAAGGAGAGACCGATCAGATGATCCGCAGGGTGATCGCCTTGAGCACGGCGCGGGTGCGGTCGCGGGTGCCGAGTTTGTCGAGGATGTTGGAGACGTAGTTCTTCACCGTGCCTTCGGCGAGGAACAGCGTGCGCGCGATTTCCTTGTTGGAGTAGCCACCGGCGAGCAGGCGCAGGATCGCGACTTCGCGCTCGCTGAAACGATCGCTGGACGGACTCTCGTCGTGGAACCGGTAGCGCGCGCGCACCGGATCGGTGGCGACCGGCTGCAGCAGGGTGTCGCCGGCGGCGACCCGGCGGATAGCGGCGCGCAGGTCTTCCGGCGCCGCGTCCTTGAGCAGGAATCCCTGTGCGCCGGCTTCGGCCGCGCGCAGCAGCAGGTCGCCGTCATCGAAGGTGGTCAGCAGCAGCACCGGTGTCCGGTCACCGCGCGCGCGCAGTCGCAGCAGCGCGTCGATGCCGTCCACGCCGGGCATGCGGATGTCGCTGAGGATCACGTCCACCGGGCTATCGGCGAGCCGCTCGAGCAATTCCGCGCCGCCCTCGGCCTCGAACGCCACCCGGATTTCGTCCGGCCCGTCCAGCAACGCGCGCAGGCCGGCACGGACCAGGGCCTGATCGTCGGCCAGCGCGACCCGCACGATCGCGGATCCGGACATATCACTCATGAGAAAACTCCACGGTCAGTTCCAGGTTGCCGGCCAGGCCGCGGCCGATGCGCAGATCCCCGCCGACCGCGGCGACCCGTTCGCGGATGCCGGCCAGCCCATTGCCTTCGCGCAGCAGCGCCGGGGCCTGGCCATCATCGGCGATCCGCAGCCACAGCCGCGAACCCTCGCGCCGCAGTTCGACCCACAACGTCGCCGCGCCGGCATGGCGCGCCGCGTTGGTCATGGCTTCCTGCACGATCCGCAGCACGGTCTCGGCCAGCTGCGGATCCCGGATCACCGCGTCCTCGCCGATGTTCAGCTGCATGCGAAGCTGCGGCAACGGCGCGGCCAATGCGCGCAGCGCGGTTTCCAGATCCAGCCCGCGCGAATCGCGCAGCGCCTGGACCACGTTGCGGATATCCTCCAGCAGTTCGCTGGCCAGCTGCTCGCTCAAGCGCACCTGCGGACGTCCGGCCAGCGCGGGATCGGAAGCCAGCGCGCGCAGGTTGAGCTTCATCGCGGTCAATTTGTGCCCAGCGACATCGTGCAGCTCGCGCGCCACCCGCAGGCGCTCGGCGTCGCGCGCGCTGTCGGCGAGCAACGCGCGGGTGGCGAGCAGATCGGCGTTGACCAGCGCCAGCCGATCGCGGGCGTTCTCGGCGCTGCGCGCGTAGTGGCCGATCAGCGCGGCGAAGGCCTGGAAGCCGCCGTAGATGGCGACCATGAACCAGGCCGCATCGTGCCCGGCACGGACCATCAGCAGGCCGAACACCAGGTTCGCCGCCAGCATCACCAGCAGCGCATGCAGCGGGCGCCAGGTCATCGCCAGTTGCGCGGCGACCACCACCAGCAGGACCGGCGCGGTTCCGGTGCGTGGCGCCAGTTCGATCATGAGCAAGGCGAGCAGCAGTTGCAGCCACAACAGCGCATCGCGCAGGCGCCGGCCGACGCCGGGCTGATCCAGCAGCAGGAAGGCGGCCAGGAACGCCAGCAGCGTACCCAGGCGCGGGCCGTCGAGGCCGCCGGTCTCACCGCGCATCGCCAGCATCACCGCCGCCCAGGTCAGGACGCCGGACAGATTGAGGGGTTGCAGCAGCAGCTTCAGGCGTTCGCGCATGCGGACATGCTGCCTGCCGCCGCTGGCGGACGCCACGGGCATCGCGCAAGTCGTGACTTCCGGCAGGTCGATGGCTGCTGACACCACGTTGTCAGCAGCCCCGCATCAGGATGGACCCCTGCCATTTTCAGGAGGAAATACGCATGAGCCCCCGGAGTCTGACCGCGCGCGCCCAGGACCTGCTGCCGCGCGCCTTCCACGCCTACGTTGCCGGCCTGGGACGTAGCCTGGTGAGCGGCGACCAGCTTGTCTACCCGGCGTCGCCCGGCCACCCATTGCCCGCGGAAGGCCGCCACGACTTCGATTTCCTGCACGGCCGCTGGCGGGTGCGCAACGTGCGGTTGAAGGAGCGGTTGGCCGGGTGCGAGGAATGGGAACACTTCGAGGCGCGCCAGCAGTGCGGCCCGGTGCTGGGCGGCGTCGGCAACATGGACGAGTTCGTCACCGACTGGTCGGGTGGCTATCGCGGCATGACCCTGCGCCTGTACGACCCGCTCCAGCGGCAGTGGAGCCTGTACTGGGCCAACAACCTCCAGGGCCTGCTCGAACCGCCGGTGATCGGCCGATTCGAGAACGGCGTCGGCACCTTCCATGGCCGCGATCGCCACAAGGGCCGCGAGGTGTGGGTGCGGTTCCGCTGGCACGAGATCCAGCCGGACAGCGCGCACTGGGAGCAGGCGTTCTCGCCGGATCGTGGCGGCCACTGGGAAACCAACTGGCACATGTACCTGAGCCGGGAGGCCGCATGAGCGCGCCGGTTTCCACCCGGGCCGTCGAGTTCCGCAGCTATCGCCTGCGCCCCGGTACGCGCGAAGACTTCCACCGGCTGATCACTGCCACGGTCATGCCGATGCTGCGCGGCTGGCCGATGGACGTGGTCCGGCATGGCCCATCGCCGCACGACCGCACGTCCTACCTGTTGATCCGTGCCTACGCGGATCTGGACGCGCGCCAGCGCGAGCAGGATGCCTTCTACGGCAGCGATCAATGGCGCGAGGGACCGCGCCAGGCCGTGCTCGATCTGATCGAGGAATACCTGTCGGTGGTGATCGAGATGGACACCGCCGTTGTCGATGCCCTGCGCCAGGAGTGACGTGATGCTGGATACCCTCTCCCCCACGACGGCCCGCCCTTCCCGTCCCCTCGCTGTCCCGCCGGTCGCCACCGCGGTTCCAGGCGTGATCGAACTGCGCCAGTACACCCTGCACCCGGGCCGGCGCGACGAACTGATCACCCTGTTCGAACGCGAGTTCATCGAAACCCAGGAAGCGGCCGGGATGCACCTGCTGGGCCAGTTCCGCGATCTGGACGATCCGGATCGCTTCGTCTGGTTGCGCGGATTCGCCGACATGGCGACGCGGCGGGAGGCACTGGCGCGGTTCTACCAGGGACAGGCCTGGCGCGCGAATCGCGATGCCGCCAACGCGACGATGATCGATTCGGACAACGTGCTGCTGCTGCAGCCCGCGCATCCGGGCCCGGCGTTGCGGGTGTCGACGCCGCCGCCGCCGATGGACGCGGCCGCGCCGGAGCAGGCCCGCGTCGTCATCTGCCTGCACCATTTCGATGCGCCGGTGAGCCAGGAGTGGCGGGATCATTTCGAACAGATACAACGGCCATGGCTGGAGGACATGCAGGCGCGCGTGCTTGGCACGCTGGTGAGCAGCGCCGCGCCGAACGACTACGCCGCCCTGCCGGTGCGCGAGGGCGAGCACGTGTTCGCCTGTCTCCTGCAGTTCGCCGACGAAGCCACCCACGAACGCTGCGATCGCCAGCTCCAGGCCGCCTGGCGGATCGGCGCGCAGCCGCATCGCACCGAGTTGCTGCGGCTGGCGCCCACCGCGCGTTCGCGGATGGGGTGCGACCCGCGTCCCGGTGGGGAGGCGTGAGATGCGCGCGTCCCTTTGCGTCCCCCGGCGCCGGCAAGGGATGATGCCGACATGCGCCGCGCCGACCGCCTGTTCCTGATCATCCATGCCCTGCGTGGACGCCGCACCGCCCTGCCCGCCCGTACCCTCGCCGAGACCCTGGCGGTCTCGCTGCGAACGGTCTATCGCGATGTCGCCGACCTGCAATTGTCCGGCGTGCCGATCGAAGGCGAGGCCGGCATCGGTTATCTGCTGCGCAAGGGCGCGGACATTCCTCCGCTGATGTTCAACGCCGACGAACTCGAAGCCCTGGTGGTCGGCACGCGCTTCGTCCGCGCGTTCGGCGGCAAGCGCCTGTCCGTCGGCGCGCGCTCGGCGCTGCTGAAAATACAGGCGGTGTTGCCGCCGGATCTGCAGGCGCGTGCGCAGCGCACCCGCATCTACGCGCCGGAACTGAAGGACCGCTTCGAATCCACCGGCCTGCTGGATCGCCTGCACGAAGCCATCGAGCAGCGCCGCGTGCTGCGGTTCCGCTACGCCGATCATTCCGGCGAGGAAACCGGGCGCGACATCGAGCCGCTGTGCCTGGCGTTCTGGGGCGGCAGCTGGACGCTTGGGGCCTGGTGCCGTTTCCGCCGCGATTTCCGCAACTTCCGTCCCGACCGCATCCTTCAACTGGATGAGACCGGCGAGATCTTCGCCGACGATCCCGAGCATGGCCTGGAGGCGTACTTCCGCCGGGTCGGCCCGCCGCCTTCGGATGCCTGAGTGGCGTCAGGGCATCCTGCGCCACTCCAGGCCCAGCAGGAATCCACGGTCGGGTCCGGGCTCGTAGTAACGGCCGTTGCCTTCGTTGACGATCACCGATCCGGCGTAACGCTGGTCCAGCGGGTTGTCCACGCGCAGGAACGCGCGCAGCGTATCGTCGCCGAATCGCCAGCGGCGCGCGGCTTCCAGGTGCAGCAATGCGTAGCCCGGGGCCTGCTCGCTGCCGATATCGTTCACGCTCACCCGATCCTGGGCGACGGCTTCGGCGGCCGCGCTCCAGGTCTCCGAACGCCATTCAAGCCGGCCGAAGAACTGCTGGCGCGCGATACCGGGAATCGTCGCGCCCGCCTTCACCGGCGTGTCCGGCACGGCGCAACCGCTGCGTGCGCACGTCAGGAAGCCGTCGCGGAACTCGGCATCCAGCCAGGTCCAGGCGGCCTGCCATTGCCAGTGTTCGCCGAACGACGCGCGCATGCTCGCCTCCGCGCCTTGCCGTCGCGCACGCCCCACGTTGCGATAGGTGCTGCGCCCGCCCAGGTTGCTGGCGACCGACAACTCGTCGTCGGTGTCGGCGCGGAACAGCGCGAACGCCAGGTCGCCGGCGGACCAGCGCCATTTGCTACCCAGTTCCCAGTGCCGGCTGATCGCCGGACGCAGGTCCAGCGCCAACCCGGCACCGCCATCGGCGCGATAGCCGAGTTCGTTGAAGGTCGGGGTCTCGAAACCACGTCCGCTCGACAGGTACAGGCGCCAGTCGGCGCCGGCATCGAACATCACGCCCGCGACCGGAGTGGTCTCGGCATAGCGCACGCGACCGCTGTCATCGGGGTTGGTGGCGGTGACGTAATGATCACGCGAGGCGAACCGCACGGCGCTGTGGCGCGCGCCGGCGAGCAGCGACCAGCGATCGGCGAAGCGCCACCACGCCTGCGCATACTGGTCCACGTTCTCCACCCGGTTGCGTTCGTCGCGACGCGGCCGGCCCCGCACGCCCCACTCCGCATCGATGAAATTCTCGTAACCGCGCCGGTGCTGGCGCTGGCGGTCCGCATTCACGCCCACGGTGGCCTCGAACGGCCGTGCGGCCAGTTCGCCCTGCCACGACCAGCGCGCGTCGATGCCGGCCTGGTCATTGCCCAGATCGATGACGCCGCCGCTGTTGAGCGGATTGCCCTGCGCACCGACGGGAAGCGGCAGGAACTGTTCGACATCGCGGCTGCCGGCATAGGCCGTCGCGCGCAGGCGATGACCGGCGGCCAGCGGTTGATCCAGCACCAGCCCGAGCTGATCCTGGCGCACCGACTTGCGGGTGTTGAACTGGTGCGCGGCGGCGATCGCCTGTGCCGGGTCCGCGCGCCACTGCGCCCGGGTCAGGCCGAGCGGATCCTGCGCGCGCGGCGAATCGAAATGGTTGAACACCAGATCCAGCGTGCCCTCGCCCGCCAGATCGAAACCCAGCTTGCCGTTGAACGACTCGCGCCGCGCCGCGCTGTGGTCCCGGTAGCCGTCGGTGTCGAAAATGCTGGCCGCGAGGTTGTAGTGCACCCCGCCCTGCGCGCCTGACCATTGCGCGCCCAGCGTGCGGGTCGCGTGACTGCCCACCGAGCCCCGCACCCGAAGTTCGCCTGGCGCTTCGCCGCGCGCGCTGGACAACTGCAACACTCCGCCGGAGGAATTGCCGTACAGCGCCGAGAACGGACCACGCAACACTTCCACCCGTTCGGCACCCATCAGGTTGAAATGCGACAGCTGGCCTTGCCCGTCCGGCAGCGTGGCCGGAATGCCGTCGGCATACAGCCGCACCCCGCGTACCCCGAAGGTCGCGCGCGCGCCGAAACCGCGGATCGACAACTGGGTGTCCTGCGCGTAGTTCTGCCGGTCACGCGCGAGCAGTCCGGGCACGCCGCCCAGGCGCTCGGACAGGTTTACCCCGGCGGTGGCGGCATCCTCGCGCAGATCGATCAGATCGAGCGAGGCAGGCGTGTCGAACGCCGAGACACCCTCCAGGCGCGCGGCCTGCACGGTGACACGGTCCAGGGTGCGCGCGGTGTCCTGCGCGGCCGCCGGCAAGGCGACGAGAAGGGCCAGCGCCAGCGTGGCGCGAGGTAGATGCGTCATGCGTGCATTCTAGAGTCCCGCCGTACCCTGTAGGAGCGACGTCAGTCGCGACCGGAGTCTCCGGACCACCTGCATCCCTGGAAGACCATGAAGCCAACCCGCTGTTGGAAACAGACGGCGGGCCTGATGGTGCGGTCGCGACTGACGTCGCTCCTACAGGGGAATCGGAAGTCCGGTTCAGACGTCGCCGTCGGCCAGCCAGCCTTCGCCGGTGCCACGCGTGAACACCCGGTCGCCCTCGCGCACGTCGCCGGCCGGAATGGCCTCCTGGTCGGCCAGGCGCGCGTAGATCGGGGTGAAGTCCGGCGCGGTGGCGTTCATCAGCTGCTCGAAGCTGTCGATGACGAAGTAGGTCTTCTGGTAGGTATCGATGCGGTAGCGGGTGCGCATCAGCCGCTCCAGATCGAAACCGATCCGGTTGGGCGCCGGCGATTCCAGCGAGTACAGCGATTCGCCCTTCGACGAGACGATGCCGGCACCGTAGATGCGCAGGCCGTCAGGCGTGTTGATCAGGCCGAATTCCACCGTGTACCAGTACAGCCGGGTCAGGTGGACCAGTGCCTCCGGATCGATGCCGTGCGCTTTCACCCCGCCCTTGCCGTACGCCTGCATGTAGTCGGCGAAGACGGGATTCATCAGCAGCGGCACGTGGCCGAACAGATCGTGGAACAGATCCGGTTCGGCGATGTAGTCGATCTGATCGGGGCGGCGAATCCACCAGGTGACCGGGAAACGCCGATTGGCCAGATGATCGAAGAAATCCAGTTCCGGCAGCAGGCCCTCGACGCCGATCAGGGTCCAGCCGGTGGTCGCCTTCAGCACCCGGTTGAGCTCGTCAAAGCGCGGGATGCGGTCCGGCGTCATGCCCATCGCGTCCTGTGCCTGCAGGAATTCATTGCAGGCCCGCCCGACCAGCAGCTGGCGCTGGCGTTCGTACAGCTTGCCCCAGGTGTCGTGGTCGGCGGCCGGATAGTCGGCCGGCTGCTCCACCACGGCGGTCGTGTAGACCGGCACATAGCCCTTGTCGGTCTGCTGGTGCTCGACGCGGCGGGGTTCGTTCATGGTGGGCTCCTGGCAGGGCAAGTCCTGCGATCGCATGCTAGCGCCGGGACCGCGCAATGGGCTTGCAAAGTTGCGTGTGCAGGGGTCTTTGGCGCAATCTTGTTGCGTAAAAACATGTTGCGAGGCAACAAATGGCCGATTCCCTGGTTCTGGACCGGACCGACCTGCGCCTGCTGGCCCTGCTGCAGCAGCAGGGCCGGGCCCCCAATTCCGACATCGCCACCCAGGTGAACCTGTCGGCCTCGGCCTGCCTGCGCCGGATCCAGCGGCTGGAAGCGGCCGGGGTCATCACCGGCTACGCCGCGCGGGTGGAACCGCAGAGCGTCGGCCTGGGCTTGCAGGCGTTCGTGCGCGTGCAGCTGGAGAAGCATGGCCAGAGCGGCATCGCCCTGTTCGCCGACAACGTGCAGCATTGGGATGAAGTGGTCACCTGCCACGCCCTGACCGGCGACATGGACTACCTGCTGCACGTCGTGGTGCAGGATCTGGAACACTTCTCGCGTTTCCTGCTGGACAAGCTGCTCGACGCCAGCGGCGTCGCCGACGTGAATTCCAGTTTCGTGCTGCGCACCGTGAAAGCCTTCGGTGGCTGGCCGCTGCCGAAGGCATGAGAACGCTCCCGGGAGATTGAATGGACACGTTGCACATCCGGCCCGCCACGACCGGCGACCTCGACGCCATGTGGACGATTTTCCGCGCGGTGATCGCGCCGGGCGACGCACTGCCGTTCGACGAGGGTTTCGATCGCGACACCTTTCGCGAGCACTGGTTCGGCGCCCATGCCGCCTCGGTGGCGGAGCAGGGCGGCGAAGTGATCGGCATGTACAAGCTGGGGGCCAACCACGCCGGGCGGGGTGCGCATGTCGCCAGCGCCACCTACGCGGTCGCGCCCGCCATGCAGGGCAGGGGCGTGGGCAGGCGACTGGTCGAGCACAGCCTGACCCGTGCACGCGCCGCCGGGTTCCGCGGCATCCAGTTCAACTACGTGGTCAGTACCAACGGGGGCGCGGTGGAACTCTATCGCCGGCTCGGTTTCGACATCGTCGGGACGCTGCCCGGCGCGTTCCGCCACGAGCGGTTGGGCTGGGTGGATGCGTACGTGATGTTCCGGGCGCTGGAGCCGCCGGAAGCCGATGCAAAGGCATGACGCGGGAACCGCGCGGGCATGCCGATCGCATTGCGTGAGACCGGTTGCGTGATGATGGTGGTGTGAGTCGATCCTGCCGGTGCAGCCCTGACGCATGCCGCAGGCGATCTCCTTTCCCGTTGCCGGCGCGGGTCGCGCGCCTCGAAGAGTGATGCGGACACCATGAGCGAAATCCAGTTTTCCCCGGAAGAAAAGGCGTTGATCGTCAATCGGATCCAGCTGTACTTCAGTGAAGAGCTGAAACAGGCCATCGGCCGGTTCGACGCCGAATTCCTGCTCGATTTCTTCTCCCGGGAGGTCGGCGCCTATTACTACAATCGCGGCCTGTACGACGCGCAGGCCGCGCTGGTGGCGAAGCTGGACGATATCCAGGACGCCATCTACCAGCTCGAGCGTCCGACCGACTTCAAGCGTTGACGCCGCACGCGCGGCAGGGACTCCGAGATGAGCGCTCCACCTCCAGTTCCGCCCCGCAACCTGGTCGCGATGCTCCAGGTCACGGATATGGCGCGTTCATTGGCGTTCTATTCGCGGCTGGGTTTCGAGCTGCGCAACACCCATGTGCCCGACGGAACCGACAACGATGGCGCGCCGGTGTGGGCCTGGCTGGAGGGCAGGGCAGCTGATGCTGACGAAGGCCAGTGAGCCGGTCGATGCGGGCAAGCAGGGAATCCTGTTCTATCTGTACTTTGACGATATCGCGGTGGTGCATGCGCGACTGGGCGCCGAGGGGTGGCCGGTCGGTCCGATGAGCCATCCGTTCTATTGCCTGCGGGGCGAGTTCCCGCTGGCCGATCCGGATGGCTATCGGTTGATGTTGACCCATACCTGATGCGCCACCACGTCGCTCATCACGATCGTAATAAACTGGCGTCCCCGCGGCGCGGCGCGTCGGAACGAGAGGCAGGCACGGCATGATCCGGGAAGTCGGCGGCGTACCCATCCAGGCCACGCATCGCGCGCGCTGCCACTGCGGCGCGGTGGTGCTGGAGCTGGATCTGCCAGACGGCATCGTCAAACCGCGCCGCTGCGACTGCTCGCTGTGCCGACGCAAGGGTGCCATCGTCGCTTCGGTGCCACTGTCCGGCCTGCGGGTGGTGCAGGGCGGGGACGTGTTGACCCTGTACCAGTTCAACACGAAGGTCGCGCGGCACTACTTCTGTTCGCGCTGCGGCATCTACACGCACCACCAGCGCCGCTCCGATCCCAACGAATACGGCTACAACGTCGGTTGCCTGGATGGCGTCAACCCGTTCGCACTGGGCGAAGTGCCGGTCGAGGATGGCGTGAACCATCCCTCCGATCGAAAGCCTTCGGAGCCGTGAAATGAAACGCCGCGATCTGTTGGCCGGGACCGGCGCGGCACTGATGCTCGTATCCGCACGACTGCCGGCCCATATCCATGGAGAAACCCCGATGTACGGATTGATTGGCAAGATGAAAGCGGTGGGCGGCCAGCGCGAAGCGCTGATCGCCTTGATGCTGGAGGAAGTCGGCGCCATGCCCGGTTGCCTGAGCTACATCGTCGCGCGCGACCCGGCCGACGCCGATGGCATCTGGATCACCGAGGTCTGGGACAGCGCCGCCAGCCACAAGGCATCGCTGTCGTTGCCGGCGGTGCAACAGGTGATCGCCCGCGCCAAGCCGCTGATCGCCGGCTTCGGCGAACATTTCGAGACCGCGCCCGTCGGCGGCCATGGTCTGGCACAGGCGACGGCATGAAACCGCAGCCACTGATCGCGGTGCGGGATGTTGCGGCCAGCCGGCGCTGGTACCAGGCCGCGCTTGGCCTGGACAGCGGTCACGGTGGCGACGAGTACGAACAGCTGATGGCCGACGGCAAGATGATCCTGCAACTGCACCGCTGGGAAGCGCATGCGCACCCGCATCTGGGCCAGCCGGATATTGCGCCCGGCAATGGTGTGCTGCTGTGGTTCCTGGCCGATGACTTCGATGCCGCGATCCGGCGCGTGGAACAGGCCGGTGCGGAGGTGCTGGAAGGACCGAAGGTCAATCCGAACGCGCAGCATCGCGAGATCTGGCTGCGTGATCCGGATGGTTATGTCGTGGTCGTGGCCGGACCCTACGGCGACCTCGGCGCATGAGCCGCATCCTCTACAGTGGCACCCGCAACGCCTCCAGCTGGGCGTTCCGTGCGTGGCTGGCGCTGCGCGAACAGGACATCGCGTTCGAGGAACGCATCGTCGACATCCGCAAGCCGGAGCGGTTCGAGAACCTCGCCCGCATCGCGGTGTTCTCGCCGCCGGCCGCCGTGCCGGTGCTGGTGGACGGCGAGACCGTCATCTACGACTCGCTCGCGATCATGGAATACGCCAGTGAACTGGGTGCTTCGCCACTGCTGCCCGCCGACATCCTCGCTCGCGCACGGGCGCGAGCGTTGCTCGCCTGGGTGCATTCGGGCCTGTCCGGACTATGTGGCCGGCTGTCGTTCGAAAGCGCTTTCTATCCGCAACGGCGGCGCATGACCACGCAGGAACAGGCCGAGGCCGGGCGCATCCTGGCCGCCTGCCAGCAGGCGCTGGTGCACAGCGGCGGGCCCTATCTGTGTGGCGCGCTGTCACTGGCGGATCTGGCGTTCGTGCCGGTGCTGTGGCGATTGTTCGCGCACGATGTCGACGCCAGCGCCTGGCCGCATGCCATCGACTGGAGCGAACGCCTGTTGTCCCGGCCCACCGTGCGCGAATGGCTGCATGAGGCCGAAGCGCTGCCGCCGGTGTACCTGGACGACTACGAAGCGTAGGCGCGCGTCCTACGCTTCCAGCCAGCGCAGGCCGATGATGCCGAGCAGGATCAGCGCCATGCAGCCCAGCCGCGCCGGCGACGGGCTGTCGCCGTAGGCGAAGATGCCCAGCGCGGCGACGCCGATCGCGCCGATCCCGGTCCACACCGCGTAGGCGGTGCCGGTGGGCAGATCGCGGATGGCGTGGGTCAGCAGGAAGATGCTGACCAGCGCCGCGACGATGCCGATGACGCCGGGCAGGGGACGCGTCCATCCCTGCGCGGATTTGAGCGCGCCGGCCATGACGATTTCCATCAGGCCGGCAAGGATCAGCAGCCACCACGCCATCGCGGACTCCGGTTCACTTGAAGGGCGCCCAGCCTGACCACACACTGGCTACCGTACAAGTACGCACTTCGAGGTGCCTGTGGACAGCGCTCAGCCAGCCCTGCCGGAACAGCCGGAAACCGCAAGCGGCGCCTGCCCGTCGCAGGCGGTGATGACCCTGCTCGCGGGCAAGTGGGCACTGCCGATCCTCACCGAACTGGCGCGCGGCGCGGTGCGCAACAACGCGTTGCTTCGGCGCATCGACGGCGTGTCGCAGAAGGTACTGACCCAGAACCTGCGCGAACTGGAGCGCAGCGGCCTGATCGAACGCATCGACCATGGCACGGTGCCGCCGAGCGTGGAATATCGCCTGACCGACCTGGGGCGTTCGCTGGACCGCACGCTGGTCGGGCTGGACCGTTGGGCGGAGCGCCACCACGCCGCACTGGCCGAAGCGCGGGCGCAGCATGACCTGGGCCGGGTGGAACCGGAATAATCCGCGGGCCCGATCCCGGGTGACAGGAGCGTCGCCGCCATGCACCGCAAGACCACCGACACCACGGACGCCGTCGATGCCTACATGGCCGCGCTGGATCATCCCTGCAAGGCGGAAGTGGAAGCGCTGCGCCGGATCATCACCGGCGTGGACGCGCGTATCGCCGAAGGCGTCAAATGGAATGCGCCGAGCTGGCGCCTGGACGAATACTTCGCCACCACCCACCTGCGTGCGAAACAGGGCATCGGCGCGATCCTGCATCTGGGCGCGAAGACGCGGGCGCCGGAGCGAAAACCTGCGATTGATGATCCCGACGGCTTGCTGGAATGGCTGGGACCGGATCGCGCGCGGGTGGTCTTCGCCGACATGGCGGATCTGCGCCGTCGCCAGGCCGCGTTCGAAGCCGTGCTGCGGCAATGGATCCGCCTGCTCTAGACGGATGGCGTCTCCAGCGCGGTCAAGCGTCGCCGCTTTCCACGCGCGCGCCGTCCCGGTGCGCCAATGCCAGTTCGCCCACGTGGCGCCGACCGGGATTGTCGCCGGCGATCCATTCGGCCGGCGGGAACAGATCGAACAGGCCGACCTTGAACAGGGTCGGGATGGCGGCGGCCAGTTCGGTTTCCACCCGGCCGCGTTCGCCCGCGTTGTACAGGGTGATGTTGTGCAGCAGCGTGGCCACGGTACCGGTCTGCACGCGGCTGCCGTCCTTCAGGGTGACCGCGGGCAGGACTTCGCCCGCGGCGACGATCTTGTGGTTGATGGCGGCCAGGTCGGCAGGGGAGGAAACGGACATGGGGCGGGAACTCCGGCGGGGGATTCGATGGCAGAGATGCGGGCGGATCACGCGTGGGCAAGAGGCGTAGACTTCGCACGATGAAACAGCATCTGCAATCGTCCTGGCAGCGCGCATGGCGCGGCGTCGGCGCGGTCGGTGATGGCCTGGCGTGGTGCGAGCGGCTGCTGGCCTGCTACCAGGAACCGCATCGCCACTACCACACGCTGCAACACCTCGGCGAATGCCTGGCGGCCTTCGACCAGGCGCGCGCGCTGGCGCCACATCCCGATGAGATCGCGCTGGCCTTGTGGTTCCACGACGCCATCTACGACGTGAAGCGATCCGACAACGAGGCACGCAGCGCGGACTGGGCGCGTGAGGCGCTGCTGGACGCGGAGGTGGAATGCGCGGTCGCCGATCGCGTGCATGCGCTGATCATGGCCACCCGGCACGACGCGGTTCCCGCCGATGCCGACGCGCAGCTGCTGGTGGATATCGATCTGGGCATCCTCGGTGCGGACACGGCGCGCTTCGCAGAATACGAAGCGCAGATCCGGCGTGAATACGCCTTCGTGCCCGGCTGGCTGTTCCGGCGCAAGCGGCGCGCCATCCTGCAGGGATTCCTGGAGCGGCCACGGCTGTACACGACGCCATATTTCCACGACCGGCTGGAAACCCGCGCAAGGGAAAACCTGGCACGCGCGGTGGCTTAGCGGCGGGTACGCGGCATCATGTAGATGCCGAGCTTGCCCGGCATTGGCGCCGGTCCGGAAACACTCAGCGGAGCAAGCTCCGCTCTACTCGCATTTCTTCTTGCCGCCCCACAGCTTGCCGAGGCGGAATCCCTCGTCGTCGCAGTCCGCGGGCTTGGGCGGAACGACCGGCGCGGTCTTCGCCGTGTGCGCGGCCAGGCGCTCGCGCTGCACGCGTTGCAGCTTTTCGCGGATCTGCGGCATCACCGCCATCGCCGCGCGCTCGCCTTCCAGGATCGCGTTGTTCTTCTGCTCGAAATCCGCAGGACCAATCTCGTTGACCCGTGGCCGGATGACGATGTCCGCGCGCGCCAGCTCCTGCTCGCCGAGTTTCTGGCCCATGATCGTGATCGACTGGTTGACGATGCCGAGCATGCTGCCCGGCCGCGTGCCGGGCGCCTTGGTGGAAATGTCCACGGCGATCACGAAGTCCGCGCCCAGTTGGCGCGCGGCATCCACCGGCACCGGACTGACCACGCCACCGTCGACGTAGGTCGACTTGCCGATCACCACCGGCTCGAACACGCCGGGGATGCTGCTGGAGGCGCGCACCGCCTGGCCCACATTGCCGCGCACGAACACGGTGCGCTGTCCGGTTTCCAGTTGCGTGGCGACGGCGGCGAACGGCTTTTTCAGCTTCTCGATGGGACGCTTGCCCAGCAGGTCGTTGACGTAGTCCTGCAAGGCCTGGCCCTGCACCAGCCCGCCGGAGAACAGCCGCACGTCGCGGATTTTCGTTTCATCCAGCGCGAAGGCCTGCTTCTGCATCTGGAACGGATCCATGCCGCTGGCGTACAGCGCGCCGACCACGCTGCCGGCGCTGGTGCCGGAAACCACCACCGGCTGGATGCCATTGGCCTCGAGCATCTTGATCACGCCGATGTGGGCGAAACCCTTGGCCGCGCCGCCGCCCAGGGCGATGCCGACCTTCACCGGCGGCGGTGGCGGTACCGGCGCGACCGGCGTCACCGCGGCGGGCGGTGGTGATGGCCGGGCATTGCCGCCGCAGGCGGCCAGCAGCACCAGTGGCAGCAGCCAGGAAAGGCGAGGGCGGAGCGGATTCATGAATGTGCAGGTGGAGTGGAAATCGACGGCGCAGGATACCGCGCGGCGGTTCAATGGCTTCCAACCGGCGACGCCGGTTGCCCGAGGCCGTCCTGGCAGCCAGCCGGCTCCGGGGCGACGGGAGTGGTTGCGCTCCCGCCGCCGGTGCCTGCTCAGAAGCTGTTGTCGCCGTCCAGGATCCGGCCCAGCCCGCCCAGCACCGAGCCTTCGCCGCGCGCCTGTCCGCCGGCCTGCGGCGCGGCCTGCAGCATGCGGCCGGCCAGGCGCGAGAACGGCAGCGACTGCATCCAGACCTTGCCCGGACCGGTCAGGGTGGCCAGGAACACACCTTCGCCGCCGAAGAACATGCTCTTGATGCCGCTGACCGGACGCACGTCCATGTTCACGCTGGCGTGGTAGGCGACCACGCAGCCGGTGTCTACGTCGATGCGCTCGCCGGCCTGCAGCTCGCGCTCGACCACGGTGCCGCCGGCATGCACGAATACCCAACCGTCGCCTTCCAGCTTCTGCATGATGAAGCCCTCGCCGCCGAACAGGCCGGTGAGGATCTTGCGCTGGAAGTGGATGCCCACGCTGACGCCGCGCGCGCCGGCCAGGAAGCTGTCCTTCTGGCAGATCAGGCGACCGCCGTGCTCGTCCAGCTTCATCGCCAGCACCGTGCCGGGGTAGGGCGCGGCGAACGCGACCTTGGCCTTGCCCGTGCCGGTATGGGTGAACACGGTGGTGAACAGGCTCTCGCCGGTCAGCACGCGCTTGCCGGCCGACAGCAGCTTGTCCATGAAGCCGCCGCCCTGGCCGCTGTGCGAGCCGTTGCCGAACACGGTATCCATCTGCACCGTGCCGTCCTTGAACATCAGCGCGCCGGCTTCGGCGATCGCGCTCTCGCCCGGATCCAGCTCGACCTCGACGAACTGCATGTCGTGGCCGACGATGCGGAAATCGATCTCGTCGGCACCGCGGCGTCCGCCGGAACCCGGCAGCGGCGGCACATGCGGCGGGGTGCTGGCGGCGCCGCCCAGTTCCGGCACCTCGCGCACCGCCTTCCACTCGCGCATGCCCTCGCGCCAGGCCAGCGCGCCGGGGTTGAGCTGGGCGTGGCGGCGGGCGGCTTCGTCGTCCAGCGGACCGACCCGCTGCTGATCATTGGGGCTATGGAAATACCACTGGCTCATGAGGGGTGTCCGGGGGTGGAAAGAGCCGCGAGTCTAGCCGCGCGACCCCGCCTGCGACATACCCGGAAGTCCTGCCCGGTACGGTCGGAACGCGACCGCCATCGCGGGGCGGCGGGATTGCCGTTACCTTCGGCATGAACAGGACTTCCGGCCATTGCCCCGCCTGTTGCTGTAATGCAACATTCGCATGCTAGGCGGCGCCCGCCGCTCCCGACCACCCACCGGAAAGCCATCGCCATGTCCCGACTCCGCTCCACCGCCGTGCGGCCGCACCGCCTTGCCTTCGCCATCGCCGCGCTGCTGCCGTTCGGCAGTGTGCTCGCCCAGGAAGCAGCCACCACCGCTCCCAAGACCGAAGCGTCCACGCTGGACACCGTGCAGGTGACCGCGCAGCGCAAGGTCGAGAACATCCAGGACGTCCCGGTCTCCATCTCCAGCGTCAGCAGCGAAAAGCTGGACGTGCTCGGTTCCGGCGGCAACGACATCCGCTTCCTGTCCGCGCGCGTGCCCAGCCTCAACATCGAATCCTCCTACGGCCGCGCGTTCCCGCGCTTCTACATCCGCGGCCTGGGCAACACCGACTTCGATCTCAACGCCTCGCAGCCGGTCTCGCTGGTGTACGACGAAGTGGTCCAGGAAAGCCCGCTGCTGAAGGGCTTCCCGATCTTCGACCTGGAGCGCATCGAGGTGCTGCGCGGTCCGCAGGGCACGCTGTTCGGCCGCAACACCCCGGCCGGCGTGGTCAAGTTCGAATCGGCCAAGCCGACCCGCGAGCTGGACGGCTACGCCCAGCTGTCCTACGGCAGCGACAACATGTGGAATTTCGAGGGCGCCATCGGCGGTCCGCTGAGCGAGCGCTGGTCCGCGCGCGTGTCGGCGCTGTACCAGCGCAAGGAAGACTGGGTGACGAACCAGAACCCGGCCGGCCCGGATCGCGGTGCCGAGGGCTACGACGAATCCGCCGCGCGCGTGCAGTTCCTGTACGAGGGCGACGCGTTCGAAGGCCTGTTCAACCTGCACAAGCGCCACCTCAACGGCACCGCCCGCCTGTTCCGCGCGAACATCATCAAGCCGGGCACGAATGACTTCGTGCCGGGCTTCGACAAGGAGAAGATGTACACGGATGGCGTGAACTTCTCCGAGCTCGACACCTGGGGCGGCAGCGCCCGCCTGCGCTGGGATCTGGGCGATTACAACCTGTATTCGATCACCGGTTACGAGACCGCCGAATCGCTCAACCGCGGCGACATCGACGGCGGCTACGTGTACACCTTCGACTTCAACCCGGCCGACGGCATCGACGCCGGCCAGCCGCTGATCGGCGCGCGCTTCCCGTCCGAATCGGCCGACGGCCTGCCGCACCACAAGCAGCTCACCCAGGAGTTCCGCCTGGAATCGGACTACGCCGGCAAGTTCAACTGGCAGGCCGGCCTGTTCTGGTTCAAGGAAGACATCCGCATCGACAGCTTCAACTACGACTCGCTGGCCTCGGGCAATCCGCAGAGCGGCCACGCGATCCAGGAGCAGGAAAACAAGGCGTGGGCGGTGTTCGCCTCCGGTGAGTACCAGGCCACCGACAAGCTGAAGCTGCGCGGCGGCGTGCGCTACACCCAGGACAAGAAGGACTTCAGCGCCAGCGTGCTGCAGGCGGTACCCGGCGGTTCGCCGGTCGGCGGTCCGTTCCGCGAGCACACCGACGTGGACGATGTCAGCTGGGATGGCAGCGCGGTCTATGCGTTCAACGACAACGTGAACTTCTACGCCCGCGTCGCCAAGGGCTTCCGCGCGCCGTCGATCCAGGGCCGCGTGGCCTTCGGCACCGTGACCAAGGCCGACTCGGAGGAAGTGATTTCCTACGAGGCCGGCGTCAAGGCGGACCTGTGGGACAAGCGCGCGCGCGTGGGCTTCAACGTGTTCCGCTACAACGTCGACGGCCAGCAGCTGATCGCGGTCGGCGGTGGTACCAACCAGGCCAACCTGCTCAATGCCGACAAGACCATCGGCCAGGGCTTCGAGCTGGATCTGGAAGCCTACGTGCTGGACAACCTGCTGGTGACCTTCGGCAGCAGCTACAACGACACCGAGATCAAGGATGCGGATCTTGGCGTCGCCCCGTGCGGCGGCGGTTGCACGGTGACCGATCCGATCGTCAATGGCTTCGCCCGCATCAACGGCAATCCGCTGCCGCAGGCGCCGAAGTGGGTGCACAACCTGACCGCGCGCTACAGCGTGCCGATGGGCGACGGCGCCGAGCTGTACTTCTACACCGACTGGGCCTATCGCAGCGAAGTGAACTTCTTCCTGTACGAGTCGGTGGAATTCACCGGCAAGTCCTCGCTGGAAGGCGGCCTGCGCATCGGCTACGGCTGGAACTACGGTGACTACGAAGTGGCACTGTTCGGCCGCAACATCACCGACCAGACCCGCATCGTCGGCGCGATCGACTTCAACAACCTGACCGGATTCATCAACGAACCGCGCACCGTCGGCGCCGAGTTCACGATGAAGTTCTGAGGAAACGCCCGCTCCGCCGTCCAACCGGCGGAGCGGGATGCCATCGCTTTTTGTAGGAGCGACGTGAGTCGCGACGCCTTCCAGCGCATCGGCTCCGGAAGTCGCGGTCGCGACTTACGTCGCTCCTACAAGGGCGATTCGGGTGTTGCATTGCATCCGATTCTCACAACCCTTCCCTGTGGGAGCGACGTGAGTCGCGACGCCTTCCAGCGTATCGGCTCCGGAAACCGCAGTCGCGACTGACGTCGCTCCTACACGGGCGATTCGGGTTGCATTGCATCCGATTCTCACAACCCTTCCCTGTGGGAGCGACGTGAGTCGCGACGCCTTCCAGCGCATCGGCTCCGGAAACCACCATCGCGACTCACGTCGCTCCCACAAGAAGGCATTTCCGCGGTTCAGCGTTTCGCGGGCGTGTCGGTGAACAGGGCTTCGCGGGTCACATCCAGCAGCTGCTCGTCCGGGTCGTTGCTCTGCTCCCAGTACATCACGCCGCCCAGGCCCTTCTCGCGCACGTAGGCCACCTTGGCTTTCAGCGCCTGCGGATCCTCGTAGCTGATCATCTTGCGCAGCGTCGGATTCCACAGCCACGCCGCCTGTGCCTGGTCGTCCCAATGGCGGACATAGCCTTCTTTGTTCAGCCGTGAACGGGCGATCTCCCGCCAGGAAATGAAGCCGCCGCCGCTGGCGAACGGCTGGTCCAGGCCATTGTTGCCGTCGGTCACCTCGTCGAAGGTGCGGCCGTAGAATGCCAGGCCGACGTGCAGCTTGCGTGGCGGCGTGCCGCCGGCGAGGAACTCCTCCACCGCCTGCACCGTGTTGCGGCTGCCCGGCTCGGCCGTGCGCGACGGACGCAGGCCGGCGTGGTGGCCGGTGGTGCGCTTGAGGCTGCCGTAGAAGTCGTAGGTCATCAGGTTGATCCAGTCCAGGATCGCCGAGATGCGCGGGATGTCCAGGCCGCGCGCCGCGTCACCGTCGGCCGCGGCGATGGTCAGCAGGTAATACCGATCTCCCTGGGTCTTGCCGAGCGCGTCGAGTTTCGTGCGTACAGCCTCCAGCATCAGCGGGAAGTTGGCCTTGTCGTCGGCGCTGTAGCTGATGCCCGGCCCGGGATGGCCGGGGTATTCCCAGTCGATGTCCACGCCGTCCAGATCATGCCGGCGCACCAGTTCCACCGCGGTGTCGGCGAAGCGCGCACGCGCCGCTTCGGTGGCGGCCGCTTCGGAGAAATTTCCCGCGCCCCAGCCGCCGACCGACAGCACGATCTTCAGATCCGGATTGTCCTTGCGCAGCGCGGTCAGTCCCGCCAGCGAGCGCGCCGCGGTTTCGCGGGGCAGGAACACCTCGTGTTGCGGATTGACGTGGGCAAAGGCGAAGTTGATGACGTCCAGCTTGCGCGCGCTGATCGGCGGAAGCTTCTCGCCGTCGGAGACGTAGCCGATCACTCGATATCCCGAATCGTCCTTCGCCTGCGCGGCCTGTGTTTCGACGGCGCCGACCGAGAAAGCGAAAGCCAGCGCCAACCACCCTGACCGAATCAATCTGCTCATTTCATCGCGACTCCAAGCGGGGCCGTCACTATACGATTACTTTCATATTGAGGAAGCGACGCGAATCGCGATGGCGATGAATGTCCGGGCGGCGTCGTTACTTCGCAAGGGAAGGTCATGCGATGACTGTCATGCGCCCCCGGATGTCCGTTCGGATGACGGCAGGACATGGGGTTGGACTGCGGCCTGGATATGGACGGCGTTTCGCCATTCCATCGAAAGGCTGTCGCGACTTACGTCGCTCCTACAGAAAGCGGTGCCACGAATCCATCCTTGTAGGAGCGACGTAAGTCGCGACAATCCCGTCTCGTCCGAGGAGTCAAAAGCTCGCGACTCACGTCGCTCCCACAAGGAACAATGCCGAGAGTCCCATCATGTGGGAGCGACGTCAGTCGCGATTCCCGACCCGCTCGAACAACAAAACGGATCGCAATGGAATCGCCCCAACAGGCAAACGATCTACTGCCCCGGCGGCTCTCGCGGCGGAAAGCGCAGGACCACCCCGCGCACGCCGTCGTCCTGCGGGCGCACCCACAGCACCGGCACCTCGCGCGGCGCCGGGGGTTCCAATTCGTCGTCGATTGGCGCGATCGATTCTTCCTCGTCTTCCCAGCTGTAGCGCTTGCGCGGCAGCGGCGGGTCCAGGCGGCGGAACAGGATCGCGGCGATGAAGCCGCCGACGGCGCCGCCCATGTGCGCCTGCCAGGACACGCCGGGTTCCTGCGGCAAAATGCTCAGCACCATGCCGCCGTAGAACAGGAAGGCGATCATGCCGGCCGCGATCGCGGCGCGGTCCCGGCGCAGCAGGCCGAGCATGAAGATCATGAACATCAGGCCATGGGTCAGGCCGCTGGCGCCGAGGTGATGCGAACCCGGATCGCCCAGCAGCCACGGCCCCAGTCCCGCGCCCAGCCACACCAGCGGCACGGCGCAGGCGGTCGCGCGCGGGTACACCGCGCCGGCGAGGGTGCCGAGCATCAGCAGGGCGGTGGCGTTGGCGGCGATGTGCTCGACCGAACCGTGCAGCAGCGGCGCGGTCAGGATGCCGATGAGGCCTTGCACGTGCAGCGGCGCGATGGCGAACCGGGCCCAGTCGAAGCTGGACTGCGCCGAGAACACCACCGCCAGCAGCAGCACGAAGGCCAGGCTGAGGTTCAGCGCCCACAGCAGGCGCCGGCGGTCATGCCGGCGCTGGGTGTCCGGATCGAAGGCCGGATGATCGGGATGATGCAGGTCCATGGAAATCTGCATGGCGCCCGGCCCCCGCGTTTGCAAGGGCCGGCGGCCGGGGACAGACCATCCCGTGGACGGGATGGCCGTCCCGGCAGCCGGTCAGGCGTGCGTGCCCGGCTTGGCCGGACGCGCCAGGCTCAGGGCGATGGTCACGCCCAGGATCGCGGCCACGCCGGCCAGCGACCACAGCACCGGGATCTTGAACACGTCGATCAGCAGCATCTTGGTGCCGATGAAGGCCAGCACCACCGCCAGGCCGTAGGGCAGCAGGTGGAAGCGATCGGCCATGCCGGCCAGCAGGAAGAACATCGCGCGCAGGCCCAGTACCGCGAACACGTTGGAAGTCAGCACGATGAACGGGTCGGCGGTGATCGCGAAGATCGCCGGGATGCTGTCCACCGCGAAGATCACGTCGGTGACGCCAATCAGCACCAGCACCACGAACAGCGGGGTGTACCAGCGCTTGCCGTCGCGGACGACGCTCAGTGCCTCGCCGTGGTACTCGGGCGAAAGCGGCAGGTGCCCGCGCATCCAGCGCAGCACCGGGTTGCGCTCCAGATCCGGCTCCTTGCCTGCCGCGAACCACATCTTCACGCCGGTCAGCAGCAGGAACGCGCCGAACACGTACAGCAGCCAGTGGAAGTGGGCCAACAGCGCGGCGCCGGCGAAGATCAGGATGCTGCGCAGGACGATCGCGCCGAGGATGCCGATCACCAGCACGCGCTGGCGCTGCTCCTCCGGCACCGCGAAGTAGCTCATCAGCATCAGGAACACGAAGATGTTGTCGACAGCCAGCGATTTCTCCACCAGGTAACCGGTGAGGAATTCCAGGCCGACCTTGTTGGCCATCGCCACGCCGGCGGTTTCATTGACGTACCACCACAGGCCGGCGTTGAACAGCAGTGCCAGGCCGATCCAGCCCAGGCTCCAGTACAGCGCCTCCTTGAACGTCACCCGGTGCGCGCCGCCATGGCGCATCAGCACCAGATCGACCAGCAGCGCGATCAACACCACGCCGGCGAAGCCGGCCCACAACCATGGATTGCCTATCGTTTGCATCGAAAGTCCCGTCGGAAAGAGTCAAGTCCAGGCCGCAGGGCGACAGGCATGCACGGGATCGGGGGGACTCCGGGGCAGATCTTCGCCGTTGCGGCGAAGGTCTCGCTCACAGCCAGGTCTCTGGCTGCCGTGGGACCGGAGCGTGAACGCTCGAAATGACGGCCGGCACGTTGGGAGCTACTCCCCTTCTGGCGGCGATTTTCAGGGCAAGGGGCCGGGCCGGTCAACGGGAAATGTAAAATGGCGTTCATGAACAGCCCGCTCCCCGTCGTACGCCTCAAGAACGCTTGGCGCTCCAGCCACCCGTGGATTTTCCAGAAACTGGTGGAGAAGCCCGTCCAGAAGCCCAAGCCGGGCAGCATCGTCGACGTGGTCGGGGTGGACGGCGAGTGGATCGGCCGGGGCTTCTACAACGGCCATTCGCGCATCGCCGTGCGCATCCTGGAGACCCATCCGGAGGTCCCGATCGACGCCGGCTGGTTCTCGCGCAAGATCGCCGAGGCGGTGTCGCTGCGGCGTGACGTGCTCAAACTGGAGGCGACCACCGACGCCTGGCGGGTGGTCCACGCCGAGGGCGACGGCCTGTCGGGCCTGGTGGTGGATCGTTACGGCGACCTGCTGGTGGTCGAGTTCTTCAGCGCCGGCATGTTCCGCCACCGCGAGTGGATCTACGAGGCCCTGCAGGAACAGTTCCCCGGCGCGCGCTTCTACAGCTTCGCCGAGGAGCACATCCAGAAACAGGAGAGCTTCGATTTCCGCGGCAGCGATCCGGTGCCGCCGGCCGTCATCAGCGAGTACGGGGTGAAGTTCCGCGCCGATCCGGCCGGGGCGCACAAGACCGGCTTCTTCGCCGACCAGCGCGAGAACCGCGAATGGCTGTCGCACCAGTGCGGCGGCAAGCGGGTGCTGGACCTGTGCTGCAACACCGGCGGTTTCGCCGTCTACGCGGCCGCGCGCGGCGCCAGCGAAGTGGTCGGCGTGGACATCGACCAGGATGTGATCGAGATCGCCAAGGGCAACGCGCGCTTGAACGACGTGCGGCCGAAGTTCGTGCAGGCCGACATCTTCCCGTACCTGCGCGATGCGGCGAACCGGGGCGATCAGTACGACGTGGTGATCCTGGATCCGGCCAAGATGACCCGCGATCGCGAACAGGTCATCGCGGCGCTGAAGAAATACCTGGACATGAACAAGCTGGCACTGGGCGTGGTCAAGCCGGGCGGCCTGTTCGCGACCTTTTCCTGCACCGGCCTGGTCAGCGAGGAACAGTTCCTCGACATGCTGCGCCGCGCGGCCTACTTCTCCGGTCGCACCATCCAGATCCTCAAGGTGTCCGGCGCTGGCGCCGACCATCCCTTCATGGCGCACGTGCAGGAATCGCGCTACCTGAAGGCGGTGTTCTGCCGGGTGGTGGACTGAGCGGTCGGCGGGGGACCTTGCAAAAGCAAATCCCCCTCATTCCCCCTTTTTCAAAGGGGGAGGTCAAAGCGGGCTCCGACGATAGAGTTTCTCTTAGCCCCCTTGACCAGCCATTCGGCTGTTGGGAAGCGCCTGCTCTTGGCGCGAAAGCAAATCCCCCTCATTCCCCCTTTTGCAAAGGGGAAGAAGAAGAGGGTTCCTGACGATAAGGCTTTCACTTGGCCCCTTTGAAAAAGGGGGCGGGCGCCGAAGGCGACGGGGGATTTGCTCTTCGCGCAAACAGTGAATCCCCCACAATCCCCCTTCTCCGAAGGGGGAGGCAGAAGCAAGAAAGCTCCCTGATCCCTCAGCCTTCCGGCGACAATTCGATGCAGTCGAACTTCACGTCCGGATCCACGTCGGCGTCATAGTCCACGTCATCGCGCTCGAAGCCGAACAGCTTCAGGAACTCGTGCTTGTAGTTGGCGTAGTCGGTCAGGGCGAACAGGTTCTCGCTGGTGATCTGCGGCCACAGCGCCTTGGCCTTGGCCTGCACTTCCGGACGCAGTTCCCAGTCGTCCAGGCGCAGGCGGTTCTCGTCGTCGGTCTGCGCCGGCTGGCCGTCCGCGCGGTACATGCGATCGCGGAACAGGCGGTCGAGCTGCTCGATGGTGCCTTCGTGCAGGCCCAGTTCCTTCATCACCTTGAACACGATGCTGATGTACAGCGGCATCACCGGAATCGCCGAGCTGGCCTGGGTCACCACCGACTTCAGCACCGCGACATTGGCACCGCCGCCGGTCGCTTCCAGGCGCTTGTCCAGGCGGTGCGCGGTCTGGTCCAGATCGACCTTGGCCCGGCCCAGCGCGCCATGCCAGTAGATCGGCCAGGTGATGTCGGTGCCGATATAGCTGAAGGCGACCGTGCGCGCGCCGTCGGCCAGCACGCCGGCCTTGGCCAGCGCGTCGATCCACAGTTCCCAGTCCTGACCGCCCATCACGGTGATCGTGTCCTCGATCTCCTGCTCGGTCGCCGGCTCGATGGTCGCCTGGATGATGGCGTCCTTGTTGGTGTCGATGGCGGTGGAGGTGTAGGCCGCGCCGATCGGCTTGAGCGCCGAGCGCTTCAGCTCGCCGGTCGAGGGCAGCTTGCGCACCGGCGAGGCCAGCGAGTAGATCACCAGGTCCACCTGGCCACCCATTTCGTTCTTGATCAGCTCGATGACCTGGGCGCGGGCTTCGTCGGAGAACGCGTCGCCATTGATGGAACGGCTGTAGAGCCCGGCTTCCTTGGCGAACTTGTCGAACGCGGCGGCGTTGTACCAGCCGGCGGTGCCGGCCTTCTTCTCGCTGCCCGGCTTCTCGAAGAACACGCCCAGGGTGTCCGCGCCGAAACCGAACGCCGCCGAGATGCGCGCCGCCAGCCCGTAGCCGCTGGACGCACCAATCACCAATACCTTCTTCGGACCGTCCGTGCGCACGCCCTGCGCGCGCGTGGCGGCGATCTGGTCACGGACGTTGAGCTCGCAACCGAGCGGATGGGTGGTGGTGCAGATGAAGCCGCGGACTTTGGGATGGATGATCAACGTCGGGTACCAGGCGGTGTTTGTCTGCGCGGCATCTTACCCGCCCGCGCCCCGCGGAATGAAGCAGGCCGGTATCGGTGGCATTCCGTTCGCCTGCGTACAGTCGCCATCGCGCATGAAAAAAGCGGGCCGGAGCCCGCTTCTTCCCGGCGTGTTGCCGGCGGCGAGGCTTACGCGTCGCTGCCCTTGGCCAACAGGCTGCTGCGACGGCTGTACAGCAGGTAGACCACCACGCCGATGGCGTTCCAGGCCAGGAACCACAGCTGGGTGGTGCGCGGCAGGCTCCAGAACAGATACAGGCAGCCGCCGATCGCCAGCGGGCCGACCAGCCAGGCGGCCGGCGTGCGGAACACGCGCGGACGGTTGGGATCGCGTTTGCGCAGCACCAGCAGGCATACCGCCACCGCGATGAACGCCGCCAGCGTGCCGGCGTTGGCCAGCGCAGCGATTTCGTCCAGGCGCGCCACGCCGGCCAGCGCGGCCACCAGGATCGCGGTGAACACGGTGATCGCCACCGGCGTGCCGGTGCGGGGGTTGACCTTGGACAGCCCGCGCGGCAGCAGGCCGTCACGCGACATCACGAAGAAGATGCGGCTCTGGCCGTACAGGAACGCCAGCAGCACAGTCGGCAGGGCGACCACGGCGGCGCCGGCGATGACCTTGGCGGCGGTGCCCTGGCCGAGTTCGCGCAGGATCAGCGCCAGCGGCTCCGGGCTCTGGCCGAACACGGTGTAGCTCATCGCGCCGACCGCGGCGGCGGCGACCACGATATAGATCAGGGTGCAGCCGATCATCGAACCGACGATGCCGATCGAAAGATCCCGACCGGGATTCTTGGTTTCTTCCGCGGCGGTGGAGATCGCATCGAAGCCGTAGAAGGCGAAGAAGATGATCGCCGCCGCGGCCATCACCCCGCGCTCGACGCCGTCCGCACCCATCGACTTGACGAAGCCGTAGGGCATGAAGGGTTCCAGGTGGGCCGCATCGAACTGCGGCAGCGCGATGGCGACGAACACCGCCAGCGCGATCACCTTCACCACCACCAGGATGGCGTTGAGGGTGGCGCTCTCGCGGGTGCCGGCAATCAGCAGGCCGGCCACCACGAAGGTGATCAGCACCGCCGGCAGGTTGATCAGGCCGCCTGCGTGCGGACCGACGGTCAGCATGGTCGGCAAATCAACGCCCATGCCTTTCAGGAAGCCGACCGCGTAACCCGACCAGCCCACCGCGACCGTGCTGACCACCAGCGAGTACTCCAGGATCAGGCTCCAGCCGACCACCCAGGCGATGGATTCGCCCAGCACGGTGTAGCTGTAGGTATAGGCACTGCCGGCCGCGGGCATCAGCGTCGCCATCTCGGCATAGGCCAGCGCCGCGCAGGCGCAGACCACGCCGGCGACCACGAACGACAGCAGCACGGCGGGACCGGCCAGGTTCGCGCCCACCCCGATCAGGGTGTAGATGCCGGTCCCGACGATCGCGCCGATGCCCAGCGCCACCAGATGGGGCCAGCTCAGCGTGGGCACCAGCCGGCGGCCCTCCTCGTGCACGGTGACGCGATCGATGGACTTGCGCCGGAGCCAGGTCTGCATGGAGTGTCCTTGAATACGGAAGGGACCCGGCAGGCCGGGTGAGGCTCGACGGCAATATGAGTCGAGGCGCGTGCAGGCTAAAGGCCGGTCGCCCGGCTGGCAATCGGCAGCGCACCACCGGTGTCCGGGTTTACGGTTGCCGAAGAGCGCTGGATGCTGGCGCGAAAAGCAAGCGCTTCTCAACCGCCGAATGCGGGTCAAGCCCCGTCACCCGCTGACGCGGCCGCCCGCCCCCTTTTTAAAAGGGGGCATCCAGACGATGCCCAGACCTGGGAACCCGCTTCTCCTCCCCCTTCGAAGAAGGGGGACCGAGGGGATTTGCTTCTGCCCCGGGCCGGGGCGCCGAACCCTACCGCCCGCGATGCTTCTTCAGATACTCCGCCAGCGCCACGGCCTGGTTGTGCTCGGGGTCGCGCGCGCCGTAGACCAGGGTCACCCGGCCGTGCTTCAAAGCCTCGCGCAGCGGTGCCAATGCTTCGGGCTGGGCGTCCAGTTCGGCGAAGTAACGCTCCCGGAACCCATCCCAGCGCGATGGCTCATGCCCGTACCAGGTACGCAATTCGGCGCTGGGCGCCACCGCCTTCATCCACTCCGCGTCCAGCTTCTCCTTCGACACCCCGCGCGGCCACAGCCGGTCGACCAGGATCCGCTTGCCGTCCGTCCGTGCGGCGGGTTCGTAGGCACGCTTGATCCGCAGGTCCATGGGTCTCCTCAACCAGTGCCCAGCCGCACGCCAAAGCCAACCAGGAAAACGCCAGCCAGCGATTGCAGCCAGCGTCGCAGGCGCGGCTGCTGGCGCACCCGCTGGCTCATCGCGTGGCCGGCCAGGATCAGCAGCGAGCAGTACAGCAGCGTGATCACCGCGATCAGCGCCGCCATCGTGGCGAAGGTCGCCAGGCCCTGGTGGTGGGCCGGATCGATGAACAGCGGGAAGAACGCCATGTAGAAGATGATGGCCTTCGGATTCAGCAGGGTGACCAGGATGCCCTGGCGGAAATAGCGCCCGGCTTCCATCCGCACCGGACCACCGGCGCCTTCGCCGCGCTGCCACAGCAGTTGCACGCCAATCCAGATCAGATAGGCGGCGCCGGCGTACTTCACCAGCCCGAACAGCACCGGATTGGCCTTCAGCAGCGCGGCCACGCCGATCACCGCCAGCCACATCAGGATCTGATCGCCCAGCGCCAGTCCGGCCAGGGTCGCGTAACCGGCGCGCAGGCCGCCCTTGCCGGTGGCCGTCAGCAGCGAAAACGTGCCCGGACCGGGAATGGCGAGGAAGACGATCACGGCCGCCACGAAGGTGCCGAGATCCTGGATGCCCATCCACTGCATGGCGATTCGTTTCAATCAGGGGAACTCGGATTCTGCGCCCGAAAATCCGGCCTGTCATGCGCGTGCGCCGGCGGTTTGCCGCGACGTTGGTATCAAGGACTGAGACGCGCCCGGCTACACTGTCCGCCATGGATACCCAGACCCTGCTCGTCCTGCTCCTGATCCTCGCCGCCGCGGCCGTCGTGTTGTTGGTCGTGTTGCTGCTGCGCCGACCCGAGGACCGTCTGGGCGGCGTACTGGAGCGCGCGCTGCGCGACGAACAGCGCGACGGGCGCGGCGAGCTGCGCGAGCAGCTGGAAGGGTTGTCGCGCCAGCAGGAAATCCGCATCGAGGGCTTCGGTCGCAGCCTGGCCGATCTGAGCACCCGCACCGACCAGCGATTGGACGTCCTGCGCGAGGCACTGAACGAGGATGCCCGCAAAGGCCGGCTGGAAGCGGCCGAATCGCAGCAGCGTTTCGCCGACACCCTGGGCCAGCGGCTGGCCGAACTGACCCAGCGCAACGAACTGCGCATCGGCGAGATGCGCACCACCCTGGAAGCGCGACTGAAGGAACTGCAGGCCGACAACACCGCCAAGCTGGAGCAGATGCGGCAGACGGTGGATGAAAAACTGCAGACCACCCTGGAAGCGCGGCTGGGCGCCTCGTTCAAGCTGGTGTCCGAGCGGCTGGAGCAGGTGCAGCGCGGGCTGGGCGAAATGCAGCAGTTGGCCACCGGCGTGGGTGACCTCAAGCGCGTGCTGAACAACGTCAAGGATCGCGGCGGCTGGGGCGAAGTGCAGCTGGAAAACCTGCTCGAACAGGTGCTCACCGGCGAGCAGTTCGCGCGCGGCGTGCGGGTTCGCCCCGAAAGCAGCGAAGCGGTCGACTTCGCCATCCGTCTGCCCGGGCGCGGCGAGGATCAGGCGCCGGTGTGGCTGCCGATCGACGCCAAGTTCCCGCGCGAGGATTTCGAGCGCCTGCTGGACGCGCAGGAACGCGGCGACACCGAAGCGATGCGCGGCGCGGGCGCGCAACTCGAACGCGCGATCAAGGTGCAGGCCAAGTCAATCAATGAAAAGTACGTGGTGCCGCCGCACACCACCGACTTCGCGGTGATGTTCCTGGCCACCGAGGGCCTCTATGCGGAAGCGATCCGCCGGCCCGGCCTGGTCGATACCCTGCAGCGCGAACACCGCATCGTGGTGGCCGGCCCGACCACCCTGGCCGCGCTGCTCAACAGCCTGCAGATGGGCTTCCGCACCCTGGCCATCGAACAGCGCTCCAGCGAGGTCCGCCACCTGCTGGGCGCGGTGAAGACCGAGTTCGGCAAGTTCGCGACGGTACTGGAGAAGGCGCACAGCCAGCTCGATACCGTGCAGAACAGCATCAAGGCCGCCGGCGTGCGCACCCGCGCCATCGAGCGCCAGCTGCGCAACGTCGAAGCCCTGCCCGGCGAGGACAGCCAGAAGCTGCTCGGCGCCGACGAGGCGGAATAGCCTCGACCCCTGGGCCCATCCCTGTGGGAGCGACGTCAGTCGCGATTGTTCCAACGTTCGGAACCCCCAAACTCGCGACTGACGTCGCTCCCACAGGAAGCCATCCGGAACCGGTTGGAAAAACAAAAAACCGGCGCACTGCGCCGGTTTTCTTTGCGGGAGATCCGCTTCGCGACCAACGTCGGTCGCGGCGGGCCTCAGTCGCCCGGAGTGAGCTGCGGCATCGGCATGGCGTTGGCCGGAACGGTCGGATCCGGATCCTCGTCGTTGAGGTAGTCCGGCAGCGACTGGTCCTGATCCTGCGAGCGGGTGCCCTCGATCTGGTAGGCGCGGCGCTGCATCCACGAATCGCGGACCAGGGTGTAGTCGTCGACCGCGCCTTCGCGCAGGCTGTCCAGCGACAGCAGCTGGGCGCGGGTGTCCACCAGGTTCAGGCCCTGCAGGAAGATGCGGGTCTTGTCGTCCTCGATGTAGCGCACCGGACTGAGCGGAATGTCGCCAGCCAGGCCGAACACGTCGCGCACGGTGCGCGGGCCGAAGAAAGGCAGTTCTACGTAGCGCGACTTCTTCCAGCCCCAGACGCCCAGGGTCTGGCCGAAATCCTCGCTGCGACGGGGCAGCTTCGCGTCGGAAGCCGGATCGAAAATGCCGCCGATGCCCAGCGTGGAGTTCAACAGGAACCGGCCCAGCGCCTGGCCGGCGTACTTGGGGCGGCCCTGCAACAGGTGGTTGATGGCGGCCAGCGGCTGGGTCAGGTTGTCGAAGAAATTGCTCACGCCCAGTCGCATCGGCCGCGGCACCACGTTGGAATAGGCGCGGGCCAGCGGGCGCGCGACCGCGCGATCCACCGCGTTGTTGAAGCGGTGCACCTTGCGGTTGAACTTCTCCCACGGGTCGTACACCGCCGGCGACGACACCGCGGCGGGCAGGGTGGGGTCTGCCACCGCACCGCCGTAGATGGCGGCGAAGTCGTCTTCGGCACTGGTGGCCGGCGCACCGGCATCGGTGGTCGCGGCAGTGGCCGGCACTTCCACCGGCGGAACCGTGGCGCCGGGATCCGGTGCGATTTCAGTCGAGGACGAAGGCGCGGCTTCGGCGGCGGCCACCGGTGCGCCGCCGTCGATCACGGTGGCGCCGGCGGCGGGATCCGGAGCGGAGGCCGTCTTCGGCGCCGACGCGCAGGCCGTGGCCAGCGCGGCGAACAGGAGCACGGTGCAGAGTCGGAAGGTGTTCATCCCGTTTCCTTGGAATCTCGGGGGGAGAGGGTCAGGCCGGGAACTCCAGTCCCGGCGTCAGGCGGTACGCGGCACACAGTTCGGTGAAGCCGGCAGGCTGGCCTTCGATGGCCAGCACGCCGCCGGACGCGCGTACCTGCGCGGCCAGTTCGGCCAACAATGCCAAGCCGGCGCTATCCACGGTAGTGACATTGGTCAGGACGATGCGTTGCACGCCGGTGGCCTTGGCCAGTTGCGGCCACAGCGCGACGGCCGCGGCGCGATCCAGCGCACCGCGGAATACCAGCGCGTCGCCCTCGCGGGCGACGCCGGCGTCACTTCTTGCCGCTGGCGCTGGCATTGGTCTGCAACTTGCCGGCACGCAGGTCGGCGGCGACCTGGCTGATCGATTTCTGCCGCAGCGGGGTGTCGAACTGGGTCTTGAACGTCTGCACGAACGAGACGCCCTCCACCATCACGTCGAACACCTTCCACTTGCCGCCCGCCTGGCGCAGCAGGTAATCCACCGGAATCGGCTCGCCGTCCGGGCGCAGCATCTCGCTGGTGACCTTCACGCCGCGTCCGCCGGGCAGGGCGGACTCGGACTTCACCCGCACCTTCAGCTGGGTATTGAAGTCGAGCAGCGCCGAACCGTAACGGGTCATCAGGCTGTCGCCGAGCGCGTCGGCGAAAGTCTTGACGTCGGCGTCGCTGGCGCCGCGTCCGTGGATGCCCAGCACCAGCCGGGCCGCGTACTCGCGGTCGAACAGGTTGTTGAACTCGCCGGACACGTACTGGCGCAGGGTGGCCGGGTTGGCCTTGAACTCGGCACGGCGCTTTTCCAGCGTGCCGATGATGCGTGAGCTGTTGGTCAGCACCACCTGGCTGGCCGAACTCGGCGCGGCCTGGGCGGTGGCGGTCTGCGCGCTGGCGAGCACCGGAACGCCTGCAAGCAGCGCGGTGGCCAAGGCGAACGGCAGGAGGGAACGTTTCATGATCGTTTTCATGGTTGGGTTTGTTCTTCCGTCGGTTGTGCGGGCGGAGCGGCTTCTTCGCCGGGGGGGCTGCTGCCGGCGCTGCCGCCGCCGCTGAACATGTATTTGCCGGCCAGCTGCAACAGATCCACGGCCGGTTGGGTGAAGGCGATTTCCTCGCCGGGCTTCAGTACTTCCGGATCGCCGCCGGGCGACAGGCCGACGTAGTTCTCACCCAGCAGGCCGCTGGTGAAGATGCCGGCGGAGGTATCGGCGGGCAGATCCTTGAACTTGGTATCCAGCGACAGGGTGACGATGGACTCGAACTTGACCGGATCCAGCTGAATGTCGGCCACCTGGCCGACCACCACGCCGCCGATCTTGACCGGCGCCTGCTTGCGCAGCTGGCCCAGGTTGGTGAAGCGCGCCTTCAGCTCGTAGCTGCCGCCACCGATGCCGAAGCGCTTGTTGGTGGAGGCGATCGCCAGCACCAGCAGCGAGGCCAGGGCCAGCAGCAGGAAGGCGCCGACGGCGAATTCGAGACGGGGTCCACGGACGGCCATGGCATCAACTCCGGAAAAGCAGGGCGGAAAGGACGAAATTGAACATCAGCACCAGCAGCGAGGCGTTCACCACCGCGCGGGTGGTCGCCACCGAGGTGCCTTCGATGGTCGGTTCGGCGTGGTAGCCCACGTAGGCCGCGACCAGCGCGCTGGTGCCACCGAACACCGCCGACTTCAGCAGCGCCACGCCGAAGTCGTCCCAGAAATCCACGCTGTTCTGCAACGCGGACCAGAACGTGCCGTTGTCCAGGCCCAGCACGTGCACGGCTTCGAAGTAGCTGGCGCTGATCGCCAGGCTGCAGAAGAAACCGGTCAGCAGCGGCACTGTCAGCACCGCCGCCCAGAAGCGCGGCGCGACCGCCTTGGCGACCGGATCGATGGCCATCAGCTCGAGCGCCTTGATCTGATCGGTGGCGCGCATCAGGCCCAGCTCGGCGGCAATCGAACTGCCGGCGCGGCCGATGAACAGCAGCGCGGTCAGCACCGGACCCAGTTCGCGGTACAGCGACAGGCCCAGCAGCGTCGACAGCGCGTCGGAGGCGCCGAACGTGGTCAGGGTGCGATAGCCCTGCAGGGTCAGCACCAGCCCCACGAACGCGCCGCCGACCGCGATGATCGGCAACGAGCGCCCGCCGATCTTGTAGATCTCGCGGGTCAGCTCGGCGAAGAAATCACGGGTCGGCGCCGAGGCCCGAAACACCGACAGCGAGAACAGCCCCGCGCGGCCAAGCGAACGGGTGGCGGCAATGAACGGCATCAGTGGATCCCTCCCTTAGGCCGCAGTCCCTTCCCCCGCTGGCGGGGGAAGGTGCCCGAAGGGCGGATGGGGGCAAATGCAGGAACCTGGACGAATACGTCTTCATCCCTGCCCCCACCCCAACCCTCCCCCGCGTCGCGGGGGAGGGGGCTATTTATGAGTGCGGCAAGGCGGCCGTGCACGGCTTCGCTTCCCGCTTCCCGCTTCCCGCTTCCCGGCTTCAAGCGGCTTCCCCCACGCGCTTGACCGCATCGAACGCGATCGGGCCATCCGGTTCGCCGCGCAGGAACTGGCGCACCAGCGGGTCGCCGGTGTTCTCCAGTTCGGCCGGCGTACCGGTGAACACCAGGCCGCCGTTGGCGATCACCAGCGCCTGGTCGGCGATCGGCAGGGTTTCGTGGACGTGGTGGGTGACGATGATGCTGGTCAGCCCCAGGGTGTCGTTGAGGCGCTGGATCAGGCTCATGATCACGCCGCTGGCGATCGGATCCAGTCCGGTCAGCGGTTCGTCGTAGATCATCAGCGGCGGATCCAGCGCCAGGGCGCGCGCCAGCGCGACCCGGCGCGCCATGCCGCCGGACAGTTCGCGCGGATACAGATCGGCGGCGGCGCGCAGGCCGACCGCGTTCAACTTGAACTCGACCAGGCGCCGGATCAGCGACGCGGCCAGCCGGGTGTGGGTGCGCAGCGGCAGCGCCACGTTCTCGGCCACGGTCAGATCGGTGAGCAGGCCATTGCCTTGCAACAGAACGCCGATACCCTTGCGCATCTCCAGCAGCGCGTGGCTGCGGCGCGGCACGGCCTGGCCGAATACTTCCACCTGGCCCGCGGCCGGTGGCAGTTCGCCGGTCAGCGCCGCCAGCAGGGTGGACTTGCCGCTGCCGCTGGGACCGAGCACGGCGGTGATGCTGCCGCGCGGCACCGTCAGCGCGATGTCGCGCAGGATGGCGCGTCCGCCGCGATCGAGGCGGACATCGGACAGGCGCACGGCGGGTGTGTCGGCGGATGTCATGGCGGGGGCGGGCGCTTAACGGAAAAGCAACGAGGAAGCTTCGCGGCTGGCGGCTGAACAAAACCGAACTGACCGGTACAGGTATTGTGCCGGAAACCTGGACCGACGGAGCCGGTTTCCCGCGGGAAAGACAATCCCATCGCGCGGGCCCCGCGGGCCGCCGGATCGGATCCGGCTCGGCGCCACGGGTCCGCTGCGGCAAGATAGCCGGATGCCCGACGCCGCGATGCCCGACTTCCGCCTCTACCACTCCAATTCCCTGGACGTGCTGGCGGGCCTGTTGGCGGCCGAGCTGCGCCGGCCCATGCCCGGACAGCCGTTGCTGGCGCCGGAGCTGGTGCTGATTCCGCAGGTGGCGATGCGGCGCTGGCTGCAGGCCACGCTGGCGGCCGAACACGGGGTGGCGGCGAACCTGGAATTCCTGACTCCCGGTGAGTTCGTCGCCCGCGCGCTGGCCGCCAACGTGCCCGGCGAAGGCGAGGATCTGGACGCGGCCGGCCTGCGCTGGCGCCTGTACGCGGCGCTGACCGATCCGGCGCTGCTGGCGCGGCCCGCGCTGGCGGCGCTGCGCGCCTATCTGGCCGGCGGCGACCCGGTGAAGCCATGGGCGCTGGCCGGCGAGCTGGCCGGCGTGTTCGAGAAGTACCAGGCCTGGCGCCGCGACTGGCTGCTGCGCTGGGAAGCCGGCGCCGATCCGGAAGATCCGCAGGCGCTGCTGTGGCGGCACATCGCCGCCGGGCGCGAACATCGCGCGCGCCGCATCCAGCAATATCTCGATCGCTTCGCCGGCCCCGACTCGGCGCTGCCGGCCGGCTTGCCGGGGCGCCTGTTCGCCTTCGCCACCCTCAATATTTCGCCCGACGTGCTGCGCGTGGTCGCCACCCAGGCGCGCGCCGGCACCCTGCATTTCTATCTGCCCACGCCCACCCAGGCGTATTGGGGCGATCTGCAGACACTGGGCGAACGCCTGCGCGCGGGCGTGGCCGATCCCTTTGCCGGGCAAGCCGGCGAGAACCCGCTGTTGCAGGCCTGGGGCGCGGCCGGTCGCGATTTCATGGCCGTGCTCGGCAGTTACGAAGTGGTGCATCCGGCCGGCGAAATCGCCGCCTATGCCGATCCCGAACAGGACCCCGCGCCCACCCTGGCCGAGGGCGGTCTGTCCGACAGCCTGCTGCACCGCATGCAGCGGGATCTGTTCCATCGTCGTCCCGCGCCATCCGGTCCGCCGCGCGGGCAGGTGGATCGCCAGGATCCCGGCCTGCAGATCCACGCCTGCCACACCCGCCTGCGGGAAGTGCAGGTACTGCATGACCAACTGCGCGCGCTGCTGGACGACAAACGATTCGATCCGCCGCTGCAGCCGCGCGAGATCGCGGTGCTGGCGCCGGACATCGATCCCTACGTGCCGTATCTGGACGCGGTGTTTGGCGGCGAAGGCCACGCCGATGCACTGCCATGGGCGCTGGCCGACACCAGTCCGCTGGCCAGCGAACCGCTGGCCGAGGTCTTCCTGCGCCTGCTGGCGCTGCCGATCTCGCGCTTCGGCCTGGACGAGATCCTCGATCTTCTGGCCAGCGCGCCGGTGGCCGAGGCCGCCGGGCTGGACACCGACGCCATCGAGCGCCTGCATGGCTGGCTGCGCGCGGCCGGCGCGCGCTGGGGTCTGGACGCCGCGCACCGCGCCGCGTCCGCTGCGCCCGCCGACGACGCCTACACCTGGCAGTTCGCGCTGGATCGGCTGTTGCTGGGCCACGCCAGCGGCGCCGCGGACGAGATCGCCGGGGTCGCGCCGTGGACGGAGCTCGAAGGCGGCGCGCTCGATGCGCTCGACACCCTGATCCGCCTGTTGCGCGAACTGGCCCGCCAGCGCCGCGACCTGGGCCAGGCGCTGGCGCCCGCGCAGTGGCGCGAACGCCTGTTGCGCCTGCTCGACGCGCTGCTGCCGGAGCGCCCGGCTGCGCCGCGCGCGCAACGCGCGCTGGATCGCCTGCGCACGCTGATTGATCGCTTCGCCCGCGACGCCGAGGCCGCCGGCCACGACGCCGAGGTGCCGGCGGAAGTGGTGCGCGCGCACTTCACCGAACTGCTCTCGGAAGCCGACACCCGCGCGCCGCTGCTCACCGGCGGCATCAGCGTGGGCCGGATGGTGCCGATGCGGCTGTTGCCATTCCGGGTGACCTGCCTGATCGGCATGAACGACGGCGAGTTCCCGCACCGGGATCCGGCCGCCGGCCTCAACCGCCTCACCGCCGAACTGGGCACCGAGCGCCGCCGGCATGGCGACCGCTCCACCCGTGAGGACGATCGCTATCTGTTCCTGCAACTGTTCGCGGCCGCGCAGGATGTGTTCTACCTCAGCTACCAGGGCGCGGATCCGCGCGACGGCAGCGCCCGCGAGCCTTCGGTGCTGGTCAGCGAACTGCTGGACGCGGCGGCGGCGTACCACGCCGATCCGGCCGCGCGGAAAGCGCTGGTGGTGCAGCATCCCTTGCAGCCGTTCGCGCCGGCGGCGTTCGGTGGCGACGAACCACGCCGCTTCAGTTATCGCGCGCAATGGCGTCCGGCCGCGGATCGCCTGGGTGGCGCGCGCGCCGCGTTGTCGCCGTGGCTGGCCGACGCGCTGCCGGCGCCGGAGGTGCCCGCCACCGATCTGTCGCTGGACACGCTGCGTCGTTTCTTCGCCGATCCGCACGGCCAGTTCCTCGCCCAGCGGCTGGGTCTGCGGCTGCCGGAGCCGATCGAACAGGCCGAGGATGTCGAACCGCTGGTGCTGCCCGGCCGCGGGCTGGAGCGCGCCGCCCTGCAACAGGCGGTGATCGAGGCGCTCGACGCCGGCGAGGAGCCCGGCCTGCGCGCCCGCCTGCGCGCCCGCGCGCTGCTGCCTTCCGGCGCGCTGGGCGAACGCCAGTTCGAAACCCTGCTCGCGGAAATCCGCCCGTTCGTGCAGGCGCGCCGCGACTGGCTGGCGAACGACGTCGTCACCTCCGAGCGCTATGAAGTCCGCATCGACGATGTGCAGCTGCACGGCCGCGTCGCCGACGTGCATCCACGCGGACTGGTGCGGATGCGCGCGGACCCGATCAACGGCAACGCCGCGCTGCGCTGGGGCCTGGATTGGCTGCTCGCCAACGCGGCCGGCGCGCGACTGCCGCTGGTGCAGTTCCATGACGGCGGCGATGGTCCGGGCCTGTACGTGATCGACGCGCCGGACGAGGCACAGGCGCGCGATGCGTTGCGGCAACTGCTTTCCCTGCATGCCCGGGGCCTGCGCGAACCGCTGTGGTTCGCGCCCTATACCGGCTGGGACATCTGGAACGCCGATCCGGAGAAGCGTCGCGGTGTCGCCTGGAAGCGCTGGCACGGCGACGGCAACGGCGGCTGGGCCGAGGGGGAGGGCGAGGCGATCCGGCTCGCGCTGCGCGGTCGGGACCCGTTCGCCAACGAAACCGACTATCGCCAGCTGGAAGACACCAGCCTGGCGATCTACGACCTCGTGCGGCGCGGCCATGCACGTGACCACGATGCCGCGGAAGGAGCCGCCGCATGACTGCGACCATGCCCGCGGCCAATGCCTACCTGACCCGCACGCTCGATGGCGTGCAGCTGATCGAAGCCAGCGCCGGCACCGGCAAGACCTACACGCTCGCCACCCTGTTCACCCGCCTGATCGTCGAACAGCGCCTGCGCATGGGCCAGGTGCTGGCGGTGACCTACACCGAGGCCGCCACCCAGGAACTGCGCAAGCGCATCCGCGAACGCCTGTCGCTGGCCGCCGGCCTCGTCGGCACGCTCGCCGGCAACGACGACAGCCACGAGGCCGCGCTGACCCGCGGCATTCTCCAGCGCCAGCTCGAACGCGGCGAGGAAACTCCCGACCAGTTGTCCCGCCGCCTGCGCATCGCGGCGGAGGAAACCGATCTGGCCGCGATCTTCACCATCCACGGTTTCTGCGCGCGCGTGCTGCGCGAGCACGCGCTGGAAACCGGGCAGGGCTTCGATGCGTTCGAACTGCTCGGCAACGCGCGCGACCTGTATGCCGAGGTGGCCGCGGATCTGTGGCGCATGCACGCGGCCGATCCGGCGGATGCCGACGCGCTGATGGGCCTGTGGAACGGACCGGACGCGCTGGCGGGGGACTTGCCGGCGCTGTGCGGACCGTTACCGCTGTATCCGCAGGTGCCGCCCGATGCCGATCCGCGGGCGCAGGCTGAAACACAGGCCGTGCGCGCGGCCCGTGCCGCGAATCTGATCGAGGCCATCGCCAACCATCAGGCCGATGCGCGCGCGGCGATCGCCGCGGCGTTCGACAACAAGGTGTTCGATGGCCGGCGCGCGCGGCGGCCGAGCTTCGACAAGGCGTTCGAGGAACTCCAGGCGGGCACGCGGCTGGGCGACTGGCCACGCACCGACAAGACCCACGTGCAGAAGCTGTTGCCGGACGCGTTGGCCGGCTTCTGCAAGGAAGGACAGGGTGCCGGCGCGCCGGCTTCGCCGCTGTTCGACGCCTTGCGCGATTGGTGCGAGGCCGATACGGCCTGGCAGCGGGTGCAGCTGCTGCAACGCACGGCCCTGCTGCACCGCTTGCGCGCCGAGGCGCGGCAGCGCCTGGACGCGCTCAAGCGGTTGCGCCGCGTGCGCACCTACGATGATCTGATCGAAGGCGTCGCCGAAGCGCTGGAAGGTCCGCACCGGCAGGCGCTGGTGGCGCGGTTGCGCGCGCAGTACCGGGTCGCGCTGGTGGATGAATTCCAGGACACCGACGAGCGCCAATGGCGGATCTTCGCACGGGTGTTCGGCGACTCGGACGAGGTGCGCGCGATCGGCGACGTACCGGCGCTGTTCCTGATTGGCGATCCCAAGCAGGCCATCTACGGCTTCCGTGGCGGCGACGTGGCCACCTACCTGCTCGCGCGTGGCGAAGCCGACGAGGCGCCGCGGCTGGATCACAACTTCCGCTCGCGCCCCGGCGTGCTGCGCGCCGTCCAGGCGCTGTACGACGGCGCGCGGGAGGCGGGGCAGGACGCCTTTCTCCATCCCGGCATCCAGTTCGAACCCGTGAATGCCGGCGGCAAGCGCGGTGACGCCGACTATCTGCGCGATGGCGAACCGGCGCCCGCGTTGACCCTGCGCCTGCTGCGTCAGGCGGATGGCCAGCCGCTCGGCGCCGACGGCTCGCGCGACGCCGCCACCGCCGCCTGCGTGGCCGAGATCCATCGCGTATTGAACGACGCGCGCGAAGGCCGCGCGCTGCTCGACGGCCGTCCGGTGCGTCCAGGCGATATCGCCGTGCTGGTACGCAACCATCGTGACGCCACCCGTATGCAGCAGGCGCTCGCGCGCGCCGGCGTGCCCGCCGTCGCCGCCGGCAAGCAGAGCCTGTTCGAGACCACCGAAGCCGGTGAACTGCGCACCCTGCTGCTGGCGCTGCTGCAACCGGCCGACAGCGGCCGCCTGCGCGCTGCGTTGTCCACCGTGCTGCTGGGCGAGGACGCCCACGCGATTGCCGCGCTGGAAACCGAAGGCGACGCGCAGCGGCACCACCAGGCCCGCCTGCTGCACTGGCGCGAGCGCTGGCAGCGCAGCGGTCCGTTCGCGCTGGTGTCCGACCTGTGCGCCGAACAGGCCGAACGCCTGCTTGGCCTGATCGACGGCGAGCGCCGCATGACCAACTACCTGCAGTTGGGCGAACAGTTGCAGGAAGCCGCCGCGCACACGCTCGGCCTGCACGGCCTGCTCGACTGGTTGCAGGCGCGCATCGCCAACGCCGATCCCGACGACGAGACCCAGCTGCTGCGACTGGAATCGGACGCGCTCCGCGTGCAGATCGTCACCCTGCACAAGAGCAAGGGCCTGGAGTACCCGCTGGTCTATCTGCCCTTCACCGGCATCGGCACGCGCCGTCCGGACAGTGGCCGCCACCGCGTGCTGCACGAAGGCGGCCGCCGCGTGTTGCGCTGGCGCATCGACAAGGAGGATCCGGCGTGGAAGGCCGCCGGCGACGCGGCTTCCGGCGATGGCCAAGCCGAGGACGCACGCCTGCTCTATGTCGGCCTCACCCGCGCCGAGCATGCGCTGTGGATCGCGGCGGGCGACATCACCGACTTCGCCAGGAGTCGCCTCGCGCCGCTGCTGGCCGGCGCCGAATCGCTGCGCGGGCACGCCGATGTCCGCATCGTCGAAGGCCCGGCCGAACCGCCGCCGCCGCGCCTGCCCGCCGAACACGACGCCGGCGTGGCGCCCGCGCGCGTCGCCCGCCGACGTATCGCCGCCGACTGGTGGGTCTACAGCTTCACCCAGCTCGCCCACGCCGAATCCGGCGCCGACCCGCTGGCCGCCGCCACCCAGGCCGACCCCGGCGGCGAGGACGAAACCCGCGTGGCCGACGTCGACGAAGCCAGCATTGAAACCACCGCCTCCGTCTTCACCGCCGATCCGCGTTTCGCCGGCAGCCACTTCGGCGTGGTCATGCACGCCGCGCTGGAGGACGCCGACTTCGCCGCCTGGCGCGACTGGCGGCCCGGCGACGATGCGCCCGCCGGACAGGATCGGATCATCGCCGACGCCCTGCGCGCGGGGGGTTACGCCGAAGCCGATGTCGCCGACGGCCTCGCCGTGCTGGTGCCGCTGATCGGCCATACGCTGGGCACGGTGATGCCCGAAGGCGGTCGCCTGGCCGACCTGCCACCGGACATGCGCCGCGCGGAAATCGAATTCCACTTCGCCATGACTTCCACGCCGGTCGCCGCGCTGCTCGCGTTGCTGCACGAGCATGGCGTGCTGCGCCAGCGGCACGCGTTCGGCCTGCGCCAGCGGCTGGAAGGCCTGATGACCGGCCTGATCGATCTGACCTACTGCCAGGACGGGCGCTGGTACGTGCTGGACTACAAGTCCAACCAGTTGCCCGGTTACGACGCCGCCTCGATGCAGCAGGCGATGGCGCACAGCGAGTACGACCTGCAGGCGCTGATCTACACGCTGGCCCTGCATCGCTGGCTGCGTTTCCGGCTGGGCGACGCCTATGACTATGCACGCGACTTCGGCGGCGTGCGCTACCTGTTCTGCCGCGGCATGGATCTCACCCGGGATCCCTCGCCCGGCGTCCACGCCCAACGCTTCGCCCCCGAGCTTGTCCATGCGCTGGACACCCTGTTCGCCGGCGTTTCTTCCCGCGACCACGATTCGCTCCCTCCCCCGCACGCGGGGGAGGGCCGGGGTGGGGGCAACCGCGCAGGTGATCGCGCATGAACACCCACAACCTCCTCGCCAACCTCTGGCAAGCCGGCCACCTGCGCACCCTCGATCACGCGCTCGCCCAGAGCCTGCGCCGTCTCGATCGCGACACTCCCGACGACGTCCTCGCCGCCACCGCGCTCGCTTCGCTCGCCGTCTCCAAGGGCCATGCCGGGCTGCTGCTCGCACAGCCGCAGGCACTGCTGGAGACGGATGCCGATATCGCCTGGCCGGCAGCGGACACGTGGGCTTCGCAACTGGCGGCGTCGCGCTGGGTTGCCACCCCGGATGATCCGGTTGCTGTTTCCGATCCGCATGCGCCGCTGGTGCTGGAGCGGGGACTGCTCTACCTGCGTCGTTATCGCGAATACGAACGCCAACTGGCGGAGGGTCTGCGGCGTATCGCGGCGCATCGAGTTGGTGCGGGAGAAGTGTCCGCGCTTGATGCGTTGTTTGTTCGACTGTTTCCGGGTGCCCCCATCCCAACCCGGCCCGGCCCGGCGCAGCACGCCGGGCGTTCGGATCATCCGCGCGGCAGTGACGCGCAAACGGATGCTCCTCACCCCCCGCACGCGGGGGAAGGGCTCAAGGTAGAGAAGAATCAGACACTTCCTCTATTCGCGGAGGAGCAATTCGGTGCTGAACCCAACAAACCCCTTCCCGCGCCTGCGGGGGAAGGGGCCCGAAGGGCGGATGGGGGCAACACGACCATCGATCACCAGGCACTGGCCGCCACCCTCGCCCTCCATCACAGCCTCCTGCTCGTCACTGGCGGCCCCGGCACCGGCAAGACCACTACCACCGCGCGCCTGCTGGTGCTGCTCGCGGCACAGGCGCGCGATGTCGGCCACCCGCTGCCGCGCATCGCCCTGGCCGCGCCCACCGGACGCGCCGCCGAGCGCATGGCCGAAAGCGTGCGCCATGCCATCCAGGCACTGGCCGCCGCCGGCATCGACGCCGACCTGCTTTCCGCATTGCCCACCACCGGCACCACCCTGCATCGCCTGCTCGGCACGATTCCCGACTCGCCGCGCTTCCGCCACGACGCCGATCATCCCTTGCCGTTCGACGTCGTGGTCGTGGACGAAGCCTCCATGGTCGATCTGCCACTGATGGCCAAGCTGGTCGACGCCATCCCCGACGGCTCACGGCTGGTGCTGCTGGGCGATCCGGATCAGCTGCCCTCGGTGGAGGCGGGCGACGTCCTGTCCGCCATCCTCGCCGCCGCCATCGACGGGATCGCCCATCGTCCCGGCGAAGGCAGCGACCCGCACCCGGGCACGCAGGAAACCTTTTCCGGCATCCGCGTCCATCTCCAGCGTGGCTGGCGCCAGAGCGAGTCGCTGCAACTCGCTCCCCTCGCCGACGCCGTGCGCGCAGGCGACGCCGACACCACGCTCGCCCTGCTGCGCGCCGGTGAACTGTCCAACGTCCGCTTCCACGAAAACCTCGCCGACCCGCTGCAAACCCAGCAGGACGCCTTGCTCGCCCACTGGCAAGCGTTGGCGACCGCGACCACGCCCGCACAGGCGCTGGCACTCTCCAGCCGCCTGCGCATCCTCACCGCCGTGCGCGAAGGCCCGCAGGGCGCGCGCACGCTCAATGCGCGCATCGAACGCCTGCTGCTGGAAAGCCAGGGCGCCGGCCTGCCCCGCGCCGCCGGGCAGGGCCACTTCCACGGCCAACTGCTCATCGTCACCGAGAACAGCTACCGCCACCGCCTGTTCAATGGCGATATCGGCATCTGCCTGAGGGACGAACAGGGCGCGCTCGCCGCCTGGTTCCCCGGCGACGACCCGGCCCAGCCACGCGCCTTCCATCCCGCCGCCCTGCCCGCGCACGAATCCGCTTTCGCCATGACCGTGCACAAGGCCCAGGGCTCGGAATTCGACACCGTCTGGCTGCTGCTCCCCGCCCGCACCAACCGCGTGCTCTCGCGCGAGCTGGTCTACACCGGCCTTACCCGCGCCCGCCGCGAACTGCACGTGGCCGGTGGCGAAGCGGTGATCCGCGAAGCACTGGCGAGGCACGCGAGCCGGTGGTCGGGGTTGGGGTGGCGGTTGGCTTCGACTTGACCGAGGCTGTCACCGGCTTGCCCGGATGGCATCCTTAGCCATGCGGTCCGCATGCACCCACACCCCATCATCCGAGGAAATCCCGATGCGCCTTGAAAAGCTCTTCGCGATGAAATTCTCCAGCGTGTATCCGCTGTACCTCAAGAAAGTGGAATCCAAAGGGCGTTCGCGTGAGGAGCTCGACCAGGTCATCCGCTGGCTCACCGGCTACAGCGAGGCCGGCCTGCGCAAGCAGATCGAATCCGACACCAGCCTCGAATCCTTCTTCGCGCAGGCGCCGCAACTGAATCCCAACGTCTCGTTGATCACCGGCGTGGTGTGCGGCGTCCGGGTGGAGGAGGTCGAGGATCCGCTGATGCGGAAAATCCGCTACCTGGACAAGCTGGTCGACGAGCTGGCGAAGGGCAAGGCGATGGAGAAGATCCTGCGCAAATAGGGAATGTCCCGCACGATCACTCGTCCGCGACACGCTCCAGATCCGTCCAGAACGGGAACATGTTCATGTTCTCGGAGGTCTTGCGCCAGGCGACGATTTCGCCGTCGATCCGGTTGCCGCGCAGCTTCAATGCCAATGCCAGATCCTTCAGCCCTTCGCGGCGGGTATCCGGGCTGCCGACATCGCCCTTGACCTCGCCCGACACCAGCCCGTCAATCAGGCCGAAATCGGCAATCGGATTGGCCGGGCCGTCGCCGACCGCCAGGGTCGCCTTGCCGGCATCCGCAATGACCATCGTGATCGGCACGCGCCGGCCCTGCGCCAGCAGCGTCCCGCGCCAGGTGCCGCGATAGTCCTTCACTGGCTGCAAGGGCAGCAGCGGCGCGTTCGCCGGCCGGGGCAGACGGGTCCAGCCGGGCACCACCGTTTTCAGCAGGCGGTCGCGCACGTCGTCGATAAAGTTCTTCTCGCCGCGCCGGTTGCTGAGCACGATCACCGCGGCGTTGGCCGACGGCACCAGCACGAACTCCGCCTTGACGCCCGCCTGGCCGCCGCCGTGATGCAGCACGCCGATCCGTCCGGGCTCGTCGTAGATCTCCCAACCCATCCCATAGTGGAAGTGCGGCGCGACCTGCGTGGCCGGACGATGCAGCTCGTCCAGTTGCGCCTGGCCCAGAATCCTCGCGGAGGCGTCCAGCCCTTCGCCGCCCAGGTGCAGCATCGCGAACCGCGCCAGATCGTGCGCGCTGGCGTACAGCTCGCCGGAACCCGGCGTGCCGGTCAGGTAGAACGGTAGCGGCTTGCCGTCGTCGTTGTAGCGCACGGCCATTTCCGCGCGGCGCGACAGATCGGTGTCGAAGAAGCTGTCCTTCATGCCCAGCGGCCGCAGGATGCGATCGCGCAGGAAGGCGCCGAGCTCCTGTTCCGATTGGCGCGCGACGATCTCGCCCAGGATGCCCATCGCCACGTTGGAATACTCGTAGCGCTCGCCGACCGGCGCGATCAGGTGGCCATAGTCGCGGATCAGTTCCGGCATGGTCGGTTGCCTGGCGACGCCGCCCTCGGGATACATCGAGAAGAACGTCGGCAAGCCCGACGAATGCGTCGCCAGCCGGCGCACGGTGGCCTCGCGCGAAGGCCCGTTCGCGTCGACGATCTTTTCCACGCCCAGATAGTCATTGGCCGGGCGATCCAGATCCAGCTTGCCTTCGGTCGCCAGCATCATCACTGCCTGGGTGGTGAACGGCTTGGTGGTCGAGGCCACCGAGAACGCCGTGTGCGCCGTCGCCGGCCGGCGCGCTTCGCGATCGGCCCAGCCGAAGCCCTGCTCCCAGATAATCCGGCCGTCCTTGACCACCGCCATCGAAATACCGGTGAGCCGGCCGGCCGCGACTTCCTTCTCGACGTCCGCCTGGATCGCCGCATACGGTTCCGGCGGCTCCGCGGCGCTGGCCGCGAACAGGGCGGACAGCCACAGGGCGGAACCGAGCAATATGCAAAACAGGCGGAGCTTGCGCGCTGGACTCATGTGCCTTTTCCTCGCCGGGATTGCCCAATGGGATGCGTGAACCACACGCGCGGTTTAATCCGCCTTGCGCCTTCCCGCACACCGAAGCGAACTCAACCACGCAATCGCGCCCTGTAGGAGCGACGTTAGTCGCGACCGCGTCACGCCCCCGAGGACTTCAATCAGTCAGATATCCATCTTCGAACAGGCAATGGCAGTCGTTGACCACAATATACGAAACATATATATTTCGTATAGTCCAACCACTGGAAAGACCCATGGGCATAGTCAACATCGATGACGACCTCCACGACCAGATTCGTCGTGCCTGCACCGTGACCAGCCGCTCCATCAACGCGCAGGCCAACTTCTGGATCAAGGTCGGCATGCTCTGCGAAATGAATCCGGAACTGAGTTTCCAGGACATCGTCGCCAACGAATTGCGCGCGGCCGGCGTGCGACCGCAAACCCTGCGCCCGGGCCGCACGTGATCAAGAGCACTGCCGAAATCGCGTTGATGGCGGAAGCCGGATCGCTGCTGGCCAAGGTGTTCGACGCGCTGGGTCGTATGGATCTGGAAGGGCGGAATACGCTGGACATCAACGATTTCGTCGAGCGCATGATCGTCGGCGAACTGAAAGCGCGGCCCGCCAGCAAGGGACAGTACGGATTTCCGTATGTGCTCAACGCCTCCATCGACGACGTCGTCTGCCATGGCATGCCGTCGAAGGACGACGTGCTGCGCGGCGGCCAGATTGTCAACCTGGATATCACCCTGGAAAAGAACGGCTACATCGCCGATTCCAGCACCACCTACTTGGTGGGCGAGGTCGCCTATCCGGCGCGAAGGCTGGTGGCCACCGCCTACCGCGCCATGTGGCAGGGCATCGCGGCGGTGCGTCCGGGCGCGCGCCTGGGTGACATCGGCCACGCCATCGCCCACTACGCGCGCGCGCATGGCTACAGCGTCGTGAAGGAATATTGCGGCCATGGCATCGGCCGCGAAATGCACGAGGACCCACAGGTGCTCCACTACGGCACGCCGGGCACCGGGCTGGAACTGGAAGAGGGCATGGTGTTCACCATCGAGCCCATGCTCAACGCCGGCCGGGCAGCCATTCGCTCCCATCCGGATGAATGGCCGGTCTACACCCGCGACGGCAAGTTGTCAGCGCAGTTCGAGCACACCGTGGCGGTGACCCGGACCGGCGTGCGGGTGCTGACCTTACGCTCGGGGGAGAAGGCTCCGCTGTGTGCGATGAGCTGATTTGGTTCAATACCGGGAGCGCGAACCGCTTTCCGGCCGTAAGCTCACTTGCGTATTCTGCTTTCCGCCGACGCGTTGTACGATTTTGTCCCCGGATCAGACCCGCAAGGCAAGGCGTCCCATGCCGCTTTATAGATGCTCTATCTGCGGAGAGAACTTTCCAGGCGCCATGCTGGGCGAATCGTCACCAATTGGTTTCTATACGACACGTTTCGTGGAGGCTTCCAATCCGGACGAGGCCGAGATGCTTGCGTTGGGCCTCCTTCGTGACGAAGAGATTTTCAATGTTCCTCCAGAATCAAGGTCAGAGGATGCAAGGGTTTTCTTCGAGGAAATCTTGGAGGTTCCAATGAATGCCGACCGGGTTACCGGCAGTGGCTTTACCTTCTTCGTCATGGGGACCTAGCAGGTCAGAAAAGTGGAACCTGCGCCGTCCATCCGGCATGGGACCAGGGTCATCTCCAGACGACGATCTCATATTCTGAATCATCCATTGGTCAATACCGTTCTTCATCCCGCCTGCGAAGCCTCGAACACCGCCAACTGCGCCGCGAACGCCCGCTGATACGCTGGCCTCGCTTCCCCTCGCGCCACATAGGCGGCGAGGTTCGGATACTCGTCCACCAGGTTCGAACTGCGCAGCCGTTGCAGCACCGAGATCATCAGCAGGTCGCCGGCGCTGAAGGCACCATCCAGCCAGTCGGCGTCGCCCAGGCGCGCGGAGAGCTGGGCCAGCCGGGTCCGGACCCGCTGCTCGATCATGGCAATGCGCGGTTCGAACCAGGGCTCGCCGCTCTCGAAGATCCTCATCATGCCGTGCTCGACGATGGGCGGCTCCATCGTGCTGACCGCGGTGAACATCCAGGTGATTGCGCGCGCGCGGCCATTGGGGTCTTCGGGAAACAAGCCGGCGTGGCGCTCCGCGATGTGGAGCACGATGGCGCCCGAGTCGAACAGTGTCAGGTCGCCTTCCTCATAGGTAGGAATCTGGCCGAAGGGCTGCAGCGCCAGGTGTCCGGGTTGCTTCAGCGCGGCGAAGGACAACAGCCGCGCATCGTAGGGTTGACCGGTTTCCTCCAGCGCCCAGCGCACGCGCACGTCGCGCGACAGGCCCTTGCCGCGATCCGGCGAGCTTTCGAAGGCAGTGATGGTGGGGCTCATGGCGGGTCTCCTGATGATGGGAACGGCGCTGCCGCGCCGCCTTCTCTGGATAGACGAACGACCTGGCGGGAAATCGACAGGCCGTCAGAACCGGTGATTTGTCCAACCAGGAAAGGCATAAGTAGTATGGGGGACCCAGGAACCTCCATTGGATGGTGGTCGCACATGGTCCACCCGCATTCGATCCTGTCCACCCAGAATCTGGAGACGGTCAGATTGCATCTGGAATCTTCGGGATTCGCGGTCGTCCTCCATTGGCATCTTTTCGGTGCGAGCCATCCGACCCCGCTGGCTTTCAGCGACTTTGAGACTTTTCGTGACTTTCTGGCGTCAGCAACCAAGCCAGGTGATGCCATCGACGTTTGGCCATTTCCGACTGAGGAAGGCCAGCGAATCGCTTTCGGAAAGATCCCCGACACCGATGGGGGAATCGAACAGGGGGGTGCCTACTGATGCATCCTGATATCAGGACACTGAGAGAAGCGCTCGCCCTGCCCGTCGCCACATTCAGCTGCTCGGCCATGGCAGCGTGCCTGCTGGCCGCGACGGCGTGGGGCGCCGGGCCGCATGCGCCCCTTGTCAAGGGCGACTTCAGCGTCATGGTCTTTCTCGCTTTCGTTGTTTGCCTCCCCTACGTCGTAATCGTCGGTCTTCCGGTGGGATTGTTCCTCGTCCACAAGCGCATGTTCAGGGCCATCCCCGCGCTAGTGGCGGGAGCCATTGCGGCCAGCCCGCTGCCGCTTATCTTTCTGGCATCAGCATTTTTTGGGCCCATCTCGGCCGGCGAGGTCGGCGTTGCAGTTGCTTTCCTTCTTGTCGCTTCGGTGGTGGGCGGATTCTCCGGGCTGGCGTTCTACTGGACGCACCGGTTCATGAGCCCTGAGCATCTCCTCACCCCAACGCATCCCGCCAGTTGAGCCACCACGCCTTGGGCGGGCGCGGAATCTGTTCCCACCATAGATTCATGGCGTGCACGCTGCCGTGCCGCCAGGCTTTGCGGTGATTGGGATCCGGAACCGGTCCATCGAACATCGTGGCGAGTCTCGGGTAGATAGGGCCGGACGCGAGTGCCGGATAGCGGGTGAGCAGGGTGAGCAGGGTAAAGCGGTCGGATGCGATGGCCGTCTGGGCGACGACCGCCTCGATGTCGGATGCGCGGTTTCCCTCCGACATCGCCAGGTCCAGGCGCTCGACCGCGCGCCGGAACCCGACCGTCGCCGAAGTCGCAAGCGGAATGCCACTGCGCTGTTCGTTGAAGTCGAGCGTCGAGCCCGCCGGCACCAGCGTCTCCTGCCCGTTCACCCGATGCATGATCCAGCCGCTGGTGACGTGGATGGTTCCTTCGCCACGTGCGTCGCGGATCATGTCGAACTCGCAACCCAGATCGACGGTTTCGCTGGCGCCCGCCGCGATGCCGAAATAGCCGGGTGGCGCCCAGATGCGCGCGCGCACGCGGCCTTCCAGCAGGTCGAGGCGATGGTGTCCGGTGCGTGTGTCCGAGAGCGTGACCCGCGTGCCTGGAAGAATCTCCATCCGGCCGATGCGCGCGACCCGGATCGTCGCCGACTGATTGGCGGCAGTCGCCAACGTCTGGCCCACCGCCCACGTCTGCGGCAAGGTACGCACGTCCGTTTCGACCGCCCACTGCCGCTGATCGCTCCATTGCAGGCGCCAGGGCAGCCATGTCGCGATGCCGATCGCGCATGCGGCCAGCGTCGCGGCAACGGCGAAGACGACACGGCGCCTGCGCCCGCCCACTCGCGAGGGACGCGGCTTCGGCCAGATGACATCGGTCTTGGGCACATGGCGATACGCACCCAGCGCCGATGCCAGGCGTTCGAGATCCGGATCACAGGGCAGATCCGGGTCCCACAGCGGATCAGGTTTCTCAGTCATCGGTCATCTCCTCTTGCCGGGACGCGATGCCCAGCGCGTCGCGCAGCCGGCCCATGCCGCGATGAAGATTCACCCGCACCGACTGAGGCGTCAGTCCAGTGAGCTGCGCAATCTCCGGTCCGCTCAAGCCTTCGACCAACCGCAGGATCAGGGTCTCGCGATAGGCTTCGGGCAACTGCCGGATTGCGCGCAAGGCCTCGCTCGCCTGCGCCATCGATTCGGGGCTGGATCCTGGCCAGGCCGGTTCGTCCGCATCCGCCAGTTCCTGTTCCTCGATGGCCGCCGCCGGTCGGGTGCGCCGCGCGATCATCGCGATCCACGGGCCGAAGCGTTCCGGCTCGCGCAGCTGATCCAGCTTGCCGAAGGCGATGGCGAAGGTTTCCTGGGTCAGCTCCTCCGCCCGCGCACGCGAGGTCATGCCCAGATGGATGGCGTGCACCAGCGGCGCGAAACCGCGATACAGCCAGGCAAATGCCGCCTGCGACCCGCGCTGGGCCGCGTGTACTTGCCGGGCGATGTCCTGGGGCGGTGTCGCGACCTTCATGTCCTGGCGAATCCGGAGAACCTGGAAGTAGAGGAGGGCCGCGGCCAAAGTGTTAACACGACGGACGGGGTTAACACCGCCACGGGAAACGCGCTCTTCATCGGCGAACCCACCCGGAGCGCACCCATGCCCCACCCGCTACACCCCATCTTGAGCCTTGCCGTGGACGCCGCGCGAGCCTCGGCCCTGTTTCTCCTGCTGGCCGCCTGTGGCCGGGCCGATGCCGGCACCACGCCGGTGGTCGGGCTGCCGTGCGAAGACTGCGACGTGCCCCTGATCGGCCTGCCGGCCGCTCCCCCGACGGAAGCCCGACTGGCGCCCCAAACCGAACCCGGCGAACGCCTGCGCCTGAGCGGGCGCGCAACCGATGCGCACGGCCGGCCGCGCCCGGGCGTGATCGTGTACGCGCACCAGACCAACCGGCAGGGCGTTTATCCGGGCGAGAAATCGGAAACGGATCCCGGCATCCGCGCCCACGGGCGGCTGCGCGCCTGGGCCACCACCGATGCCGACGGCCGGTACGCCTTCCTCACCATCCGCCCCGGCAGCTATCCGGGCACGCGGATGCCGCAGCACATCCACCTGTACGTCATCGAGACCGGCTGCGCCCTGTACTACATCGACGACGTGCTGTTCCGCGACGACCCGCACCTCACCCCCGCCGTCGCACGCAAGATGGACCACGGGCGCGGCGGTTCCGGCATCGTGATGCCGGAGCGTGTCGCGGACGGATGGCAGGCAACCCGCGACATCGTGCTCGGCCGCAACATTCCCGGTTATCCGGCCTGCGCCCAGTGAAAGTTCGGACGCCCGGGCGATATCCATTCGAGCTGCGGCTGCTGCACTGGCTGCTCGCGCTGTTGCTGCCGGCGCAGGTGATGCTCGGATTCGCGGCCGAGCACTGGACGCCGCGTGTGATCTCCGACGCGCTGTTTCCGTTTCACTTCAAACTGGGTGTCCTCATCCTGTGCCTGATGATCCTGCGCCTCGGCCTGCGCCTGCGCTTGCCGGTGACCGCCGACGACAGCGATGCCCCACGCTGGCATCGCCGAATCCGACCCTGCGTCCACGCACTGATCTACCTGCTGGTACTCGCGTTGCCGATCAGCGGCCACGTCATCTGGGTATGGATGGGCGCGGACCGCACCCTGATCGGCGGACTCCAGCTGCCCGCGTTCTTCGTTCCGTCGGACGACGACGAAACCGGGCGCGCCCTCGCCTGGTACGTGCACGTCTACGGCGCCTGGACCCTGTCGGCGCTGGTCAGCTTGCACGTGGCCGCGGCGGTGTTCCGCCAATGGCGGCGGAAGGATGGCTATATCGCCCGGCGCATGGGATTCGGCCGCGTCAGGTCGGCCTGAGAGCGTTCCAGGCCGGGCCCCGCAACGGCGCCCGGCGCCAAATGGCGCCTCTGCCAGGACTTCGCTATCGTGGTGGCGACTGCCGCGCGGCGGGAGGGACAGGGAACCAGGTACATGCTGGAGTACTACACCGGGACCGGCCGTTTCGCACCGAAGGCGGCGGAGCCGGTTGGACGTTCCGAGTGACCCCATTCCCGGCGTTCCGCCGGATCCATCGACTTCGAGGTTCGGATGATCAAGCCCGCATGCATGCTGACCCTGCTCCTGTTCACCGGAATGGCGTACGCCGGTGACGATTTCGACGCGCGTGTTGCCCGCGCCACCAAGGTGGAGCGCTCATCGCCGGTTGGTCGCGAGTATCTGATGCAGGAGTTCATGCCGGAAACAGACGAGGCGTTCGAAAAGGCCCATGGCGATTGCTCCAGCCAGGGGCAGAAAGGAACAACGGAGAAGTTCACCACGGTGTTCGACATCGATGCCACGGGCAACATCATCAATGTCGCCGTCGCGGAAAAGGAACAGAGCAACTACAGCCGGTGCTACGCGGAGCGCATCACGAAGATAAAAGCCCCGCCGCCGCCGGAGTCATTCGCCAAGAAGGGTTTCCCCGTCGTGATTCAGGGGACTTACCAGATTCGTTGAATCCCTCCATCGACAGGACGCCTATTGCCACTGGCAGGAAGCAGCACCGGCAGGGTCACGCGAGGCCCAAGCCGAGCCCGCTATCCCCAGCGGCAGTGCCGTTCCACCCGCATGCCTGGCTTCGCCGCTTTTGCCAGGCATTTGTCGGGAGCCGTGACTTACGGCGCTTGAGCCGGGAGCGGTAATCCTTCCCAATCGTGCCTGCTGAAGCGGAGGCATGGGACATGAAGCAGACCAGGTTTCTGATGGCCGCGTCACTCCTCGTGGCCATCGCGGCATCGCCCGCGGCGGAGAACGAAGACACACAGGTCCGCGCCGCCGACACGCAATTCTGGAAGGCCTACAACGCCTGCGACATGAAGGAGATGGGCCGCCTGCTCACGGCCGATGTCGAGTTCTACCACGACAAGACCGGCCTGACGGTTTCACGCGAGGCCTTGATTGAGTCGCTGCGAAAGGGTGTGTGTGGCAATCCACAGATGCGGGTGCGGCGCGAAGTCGTGGATGAAAGCCTGGTGTTCCATCCCCTCAAGGACGGCTATGCCATCCTCTCAGGCAAGCACCGGTTTTACGCGCAGGAAGCGGGAAAGCCCGAGTACCTGGACGGGCAGGCCGAATTCACTACCGTCTGGAAGTTCGCCGACGGCCAATGGCGCATGCATCGTGTCCTGAGCTACGGCCATGGTCCGGTCCCCTACACGCCGCCATCCGTCACCTTCGCACTCGACCCCTCGACGCTCGCCACGTACGCGGCCCGCTACCGCTCTGCACGGATTGGCGACATCCTCGTTTCCGTCGCTGGCGATCACCTCAAGCTCACTGCCGGCGACTTCGTGGCCACGCTCTATCCGGAGACGAAGACCCGCTTCTTCGCCCGGGAGCGCGATCTGCGCTTTGAATTCGAAAGCGACGCGGCGGGCAGGGTGCGTACGCTGGCGGTGTTCGAGAACGGCGCGGTCAGTGAACGGGCCGAACGCGTCGAATCTGATTAGAGACGGTCATACCGGCTTGGCGGGAGGCGTTGTCCGAGCGATTCAGCCCGCTGCCGGATACCCGGCCAGGTACCCCGCCGCCCCATGCTAAGGTCTGCCCACGACGCGCGGAGCATTGGGGACGTTGCTCTGCGTGGCCCTAGGGAACAGGCCAAAAGGGGACGCCATGCACCACTGGATTCGCGCCAAAGCGCTGCTGATCGCAGCCCTGCTCTGTATCGTGCCCATGTCCGCCCGGGCGATCACCTGGGCCAAGAGCGAGGTACGCGATCCGGTCACGAACGAGCGCGTAAAGGTTCACCAACCCATGTCGTCCGGCAGCTACGTCTACAGCTGGCCGGAGAAGTCAGACCAGGTCTTCTGGCCATTCACCGACAGCAACTGGCTCTGGTTCAACCCGGCGTCCGGCTACATCGCATTCGGAAACGACTTCGCGGAGCTGGATACGGCCAAGCGAGCTGTCCTGAAGGACTGGCTCAAGGCCAACTTCGATCGGAATGCTCCGCCACAGTCCCGGCAGGATCTCCTGAAGTGGGCAGAGAAGGTTTATGCCGCCCGTGGAATGGACGACGACTTCTGGTGCCATTTCTTCCGTTTGATGGCGTTTGAAACCCGGGAAGATAGCGAGACTAGCCTTGCGTATGTGAGGAAGGCGCTCCCCCTGCTCGAGAAGAGCCTGGCGGCGTCAGCTGACCCCGGTGAGACCCTTAAAAACCTGTACCTGCTCGGCGAGTACAACCGAAGGATCGGCCGGAACGACGACGCAAAGCGTTACCTGGAGCGGCTCAATGCGCTTGAAGTTGACGGCGAGCTTTCCGGGTTCAAGCAATACCTGCAAGAAATCGCCAAGGAACAACAGGCGCTCCCGCCCGGAAAGTCGGCCGGGAGCAACGCCTCCGGCGACGCGGCAGAGGGACGTGACTGAAATCCGAAGTGCAGGGAAATCGCTCACGGGCGATATCTGCCTGTACCGACACTTCCATTAGAACAACTCATGCGTCGCACAAGTTTTGGTCATTTGTGCGCCGAAGCCCGCCGGGGCAATGTCCCAGTCCTTCCCGACAGAGGACTGGCAGTGAGCATGAACGCAGGTCATGGGTTTCGTTCGGTGGTACGGATTTTCGCGATGGTTGTGGCGGGCGCCATGGCGCAACCGGTCCTGGCGCACGATCCGCCGGAATGGTCGGAACCGGCCAAACCCTTCCATATCGCCAGCAACGTCTACTACGTCGGCACCCAGGGCCTGGCCGCCTACCTCATCAAGTCCGATGAAGGCGCCATCCTGCTCGACGCCACCCTGGCCGAGAACGCCAGCCAGATCGAGCGCAACATCGAAAGCCTGGGTGTGCCCCTGCGCGAGGTCAAACTGCTGCTCAGCGACCACACCCATGCCGACCACGTCGGCGCCATGGCGCAGCTAAAGCGCGACACCGGCGCGCGTTTCCTCGCTAGCGAAGGCGACCGCTGGGCACTGGAGAACGGCCGGAACGAGGGCGACAACAACTACGGTGTCATGCCCTTCGACCCCATCCCGGTGGACGAGGTCATCAGCGACGGCCAGCAGGTCCGCCTGGGCGACGTCGTCCTGACCGCCCACCTCACCCCCGGCCACACCCGCGGCTGCACCAGCTGGAGCATGACCGTGGACGACCGCGGCACCCCGCGCCAGGTGCTGTTCCTGTGCAGCATCACCGTGGCCGGCAACACCCTGGTCGGCAATCAGGCGTATCCCGGCATTGCCGACGACTACCGCGCCACCTTCGCCAAGCTCGCCGCCATGCGCGCGGACATCGTGCTGACCAGCCATCCCGAGATGGCGGATGTGCTGGAGCGGGCGGCCCGGCGTGATGCGGGGGACCCGGATGCGTTTGTTGAACCCGGCCTGCTTTCCACGTTGGTGAAGGATTTCAAGGCAGCGTTCGAGGACGCATTGAAGGAACAGGAAGCCGGGAAGCGACCTTGAGGGTGAAAGTGGTCCCAGTTTAGGGTTGAATCCTGGGTCAATCCCCTCGAATACCGCTACCTAGTTCTTACCAAGAGCACGCAGGAAGCTCTCAGGGTCATCAGGCGTGAGCATCAGGTCGAATCCGGCTGACGTAGGGACATAGACGATGTTCTTTCGACTTGTCAGGACCGCAAAGACCTTCTTGCTTCTGGGACCACTAAACCATCCCTGGCAGTAACCCGGGATGCCAATTCCATTGAGTCTCCATCCGGGACTCCTCTTCTCGGCAGGGGAGAGAATCGAAGATCCGCCCACATCTACCTGTGCAAGGGGAAGCCGGATCTTGTAGAGGCCACCACCCGCAATCAGATGATCATCCGAGACGCATATCTTCGATACATGGAGCTGGAAGAAGGTGGCAAGGAAGATAAGTCCCGCGATGGAGAGCACGTAGATAGAGAAGCCACGGTCGCTCTGGTTGGCGATCAGCACGGCAACGGCCGTGGCGAATACGGCCAGTGCGGTGATGGATTTCCAATTGAAGGTGTTAACGCTGAACATACGGGACGTTCCAGCGCCCTCAGAGTCCGGTGGTTTTGATTGCATAGGTGCTCATTGCCTCAATGATGCGTTCAGACTGTTCGGGGCTCAGAGATAGAAGTCCACTGTTCTGCATGGCGGTCACCACCGCTGTCATTTCGGCGATCACCGCCTCCTGCATACCACGGACAAGGATCTCCCTGTCTCCAGACAAGATGGAAATCTTGCCAATGTGATCCATGTCTTCGCCCACCTGGGGGTCAAGCATTGCGACCATTGGTGGAGATATACCCACCTCCGGCGGAGATATCCCCAGCTCCGGCCCGTGAACACTGACCCAGGCTGTAATCACCGTAAATACCATCACCTCTGCCAACACGGTGATCAGGACGGCAGCAATTGCAACGACCAGGGCAAAGGTAGCAAGAGGGCCCGTCATATCCATGGAAAGAAGCTCGCTGGCGATCGACAGATCCTCTTCGGAAAGCGAATGCCTTTCATCACCGAGCGCAGACAAGAGTGCCTCACGTTGGGATGGTGTGTCCAAGAATCTGCGATTCATCATTGCCTGGATTTCTTGGCGTTTTGAATTGATTCCAGACTCGATTCTTCGCGTCAGATCGGCAGACTGGAAGCCGTTGAGAACACCGTTCTGCCTCAGCTTGGCCAGGAATCCGCTGTAGTCCTTTCTGCGGATGTAGTCCTTCGTTCCTGGATCGGAAAGACTCGTGAGTAGGCGAAACGATCCATTTGCCATTACGCGGTCCGAAGTATCCAGTCCATGCTCTTGCATGTAACCCACGGGATTGGCATGGAACCGGCTCGCGGCGTCTTCTGAATCGAAGACCCGAATCACAGCCGCACTGACTGACTGAATATCCTTCCAGAACTGCGGAGGTAGGCCGGAGCGGGATATGGGTAGCAAAAGCCTGTCGGAGGCGAGTCCGATAGAACGTGGCGCAACGCTCTCCGGAGTTCCATAGAGTCTGGTCTGGGCAACACCAACGGCTGGAATGGTCAGGAGTGTTGCCTTGATGAACTTCCTTCTTTTCAATTTCATGCTCCTGCTTTGGATGACTTCTGCATGTCAAGCGTCCTATCCAGGATGAAGCGAGTCATGACCTCCTTGGCGAACATGGGGTACTGTTTGACTGCCTCTTCTTTCAGGAATGGCGTTCGATGGAGGACGGCGCATGCCTGGCACTGATGGACAACGCCCTGAAGGAATTCCTCCGCACGGGTGCCAGCAACGCGCTCGATGATCGTGTAAGGCCCGTCTACACTCAGCCAGTACTTCATGAAGTCTTGCGACTGGGACAGATAGCCATCCCTGATGTTGTCGCCGGTGTTTTTGCCTAGGCGTAATTCGGGAATGTGTTCCAACGTCAATCCACAGCATGCGGACAGATTGTCGTGCGGCGTAATGACGATGTTGTCGAAGACCTGCTTGCAACCCTTGCGCAAGCCCCGAACATCGGGTTCCTGCGCCCTTGCGGGCGCGTCGGCGTGGAACGGCATCCAGAAGTTGGAGATGACGGTCAGCTTCCCGCTTCTGACAAGATCTCCGATGCGGGGATCAGACATGAGAGCCGCGTGGCAGTCGCTTTCGGCGGTATCGGTCTCGACGGTAATCAGCGTGCGGATACCTGCTCCGACGGCGGCAATCGCGGCGTTGATGACGGTCTCCCCGGGGACGAACGCCTGATGGTCCCGCCCCGTGCTGATGTTCAGCTCACTCAGACCGGCATCAGACACGGCACGGCTTATCGTTTCCGCCCGTTCCATGCGCTTTGCCCAGAATCCATTGGTGACCACGCGTGTTCCCAGGCCATGGCGGGTGGCAAAGGCGATGCACTCGGTGAGCTGCTCTTTCAGGAGAAACGCCTCTCCACCACTGAAAACAACAACGCGGATATCAGGAAAGGCCTGGATAGCCTCTAGAATCCTGGCCTGGATGGTCTGACTGTCCAGGCGTCCAGTGATGGATGGACTGGACTCGAAACAACATTGCTGACAGGCGGCCGTGCACTGATACGTGCACAACACCGTCATGCTCTTCGGAGATATGAGCTTGTCCACCTTTGTTCCCGCCCCGGATGCCTTCCCCATCGGTAGCGGTAGGAATAGCAAGCGATGGAACTCAGTGCTTTTCCCCGTTTGTCAGCAGCACTTGCGGATTTCGCTCACAGCAATTCGATCCATCCCATAGGTCAATGACGACCCGGCATCGCGATCAATCCAGGGCGACCCGACAAGCGGCATGTGGACCACTTCAATAGCGCCCTGATTCGCGCTATGGTCCGCCCCGGGGTACTGGGGAAGGCCACATGGGACGTGGTAAACGCAATCTCATCGACGTGCTGGCGGGCCTGCCTTGGCCAGCCGGTCTGGTGGTCGGTGCGCTGGGCTATCTCACGCTCGCTCACGGTGTACCGATGTGGTTCGCCCGTCAGGGTGGGCCGTTGGCGCGGGCGTTCTCAGATACGTCCGACTCTCTCCTCTCAATATTCGCACACGTCCCTAGAAATGTGCGAAACCGCTACGCGCCGAATTATCTGATCGAGCAGTTGCGTCTAAAAAAGGAGGATACATGAGCGATTTTATATATGTGGATAATTCTAATCTCTACATAGAAGGGCGTCGTGTTGCAGCTGTAAATGCAGGCTTATCACCTAGCATCTATGACGCCATGAGGGACGGAACCCTTGATCACGGATATACCATCAGTTTTGGCAAGTTGCACGACTTCTTGGCTGGTCGCGATACTTCCAAGATACAGAGGGTTGCATTATTTGGATCTAGGCCGCCACCTAACGATTCTATATGGCGCTTTGCCGAAAAGGCCGGCTTTGAGCTCCATCTCGAGGACAGAAACTTCAATAATAAAGAAAAGAAAATAGATACTGGAATTGCAACTTTAGTTACTAAGGATGCTTACAAGAGCGGGAAGCCAGGTGAAGATGTCTTCGTGCTAGTTGCTGGCGACGCAGATTATGTTCCTACCATCAATGAACTCAGAAAAGATGGATACATCGTAGAGGTGGTTTTCTGGAACCATGCCGCGCGAGAACTTAAAGAGGCCGCAAACAAGTTTGTTTCCCTAGATTCTCACCTAGAAGGCCTGCGCTTCTGATCTGAAACAGTCTACTTGAAAAAGTAGCTGGTCTTATTTTGCTTAAGGAATAAATTACTATGCTTGTACAGGCGCTGTCTCAATATCCGAGACTAACAGCGATAGAATCAGGATGATGATGTCCATGTCGCACTAGGACGTCGGAGACGGAATAGCAGGAACAGGTATTAAGGAAGAAATAGAATGGAAATCGTAAGCGCGATCGCACACAAGGTTGAGAAATTCAGAGGAGTACTGGGCGCAACGTCCATTAAATCGGATGCGGAGCTGGAGCAAACGGATGAGCTCGATAGCTTGATGCTTACCCTGTTGGATAGCTATAACAACAGAAGCTCACGTTATTCAGGATCGTTTGAGACAGATACAGCAAATTATCCCTTGAGCAATCAGTTGAAAGAGCTGATTTCAGGCGATTTAAATTTCAAAGACTTTTCCTTGTTAGCTTTGAATCGCCTATGTGATCAAATAAAGGACGTTGTTTTTGCAAGCGGTGGTTATCTGCTAGTAATTCGATACTCTCATAATGATCGGGATATGCTGCTGATTGCTAAACTAAATCCGCAGTCCGGCGCAATATTTTCAGAAGATCTTCATAAGGTTATCAAGGCGCCGTACCTAAATCTCGACAAATTACAGGTCGCCGCGCGGGTTGACATAAAAGCATGGAGTGCTGGTGCGGAGCGATATTTGACGTTTGTGCTTCGTCGAGAGCAGGACAGCGGGCCTTCAGACTATTTTCAGAAATTTGTAGGGTGCAGAGTCGATCAAGATTCGAAAATAGAATCTAAAAAGCTCGTGATTGTAGTTAAAGACTTCGCAAGCAACCTTGCGGCTATGAGCGCTCTCAAAGAGGAGGATATCCCCGATGTCCGGCGCCGGGCTTTCGATTTTATTGAGAATGTACGCAAAGGCGAAGCCGCAAAGATGGACAGCTTCGAGGGACTCGCGAATGCAATTTGGCCCGAAGATCCGAATGCCTTTCTAATCTTTCTCAATGGCCATGCCGATCCTCCTTCTGCAGGGTTTGCGCCAGATGCAACAACTATCAAAGGCCTGTCGGATATTAATTTTAAAAGTAAAGAATTAACTTTAAAAATGACGTATGAGTTTAGATCTTCACATGTGCGAATTAACGAAGGAAGGGTGATAATTGAAAATGCTCCAGAGCGTTTAGTGAGGGAACTGACGGAGGGATGAGTAGATGGCCGGCTTCGAATCAATCGTCCAACTCTGTCGTCTCGCTGAGACGAGTACAATAGCCGGTACAGACTTGGTTTTGCATGCTCGTAAGTCTGCTGAGACTTCACCATTATTACAGGCTATTGAGGCGGCTCAGTGGCGTACTACTGTTGTGGCTGATGGATCTGAGTTGATTATTCCTGTTGACAAGATTTCTGATAACAAAGAGATAGTCATATATGTTCATGGGATGACTCGCTCTTCTGAAGTTTTTGTCAACAACATAGGTATGTTGTTGAAATATGACGGCGGGAAGTTTCTTTATACAGAACCGAGTAATTTTTATCTCATCCAGGAAAATTACTCTCGTGGTGAAGTTCCTGTTCACAAAGTTGTTGAGCAATATCGGCGTGCGATAAGGATTGTAGATTTCATAAGGCAAATCGCGGACGACATTCGTCAAGATGCTTCCGGAAGCAGTAGCGCCGTCTTCTTGACAAGTCGAAAGCTTTTGGTGCCTCTGACCTATCAGAACTGGGATCTAGACAAGGTGGTCGAGGATTCGGAGATCGAAGAGATCGAGAATGAAGTGCTTAAAGAGCATCACGGAGAAGCGCGAAAGGACATTGCTCGCCGTGCGTTGGTTCGCCTTCTTGCAGGAGTTCAGCAAGACGAAAGGTTCTCAACATTTATCCGGTCGATGAGAAATTTCAGGGAGTCTTTCCTTGCAGACTTCGACATCTATATTTCTGCGTTTAATTTCGACAAGACAAGAGACGATTTCGAAAGAAAGAAGCTTGATTATGTCATTAAGTTGAATGCAATTGGAAATGATGCGATGGGAAAACTTCTAGCAATTCCAGTGGGTCAAGGTCTGCTCGCAAGTCAGATGAAAAATGAAGTTGAGTTGGCCTTGGCAAATAAGGCTCTTTTGGTCGGTTCTTTTATATTTGCAGTAATCGCATTGATGATCTTGATTTCATATGTGCTCTCCATTCTCCATCTTAGAGATGAATTTAATGTTGAAGTGAAAATTCTTAAGGAGCGATCATTTCCAACATATCGCAAGCTTGCGCCTATGGTGCGGGGCCTGAAGTTTAGGATTCAAGTGCATCTATGGGGTATTCCTGGTGTCATGTTGACGCTGCTTGCGGTCACAACATGTTTAACTTTGAGCGCATATAAAGCAATTGTAGTTGCGCCCGTGATTTAACTGTCACGCCAATACAGTGGTCGGATCTGAACTGTAGGCTAAGGTGACTTGATCGGTTTATAGAACATAATGAAGGCGCCCGTATCTGTGGATGATTATGCTGTTTGCGGTAATGCGCCATTAGCTAGAAGTACAGGATTTGACGCCTTCGCGCCGCTGTTGCACTATTTTCGCGCTGCCTTAAAGTCCGGCAGCCGGGTTTGACAGCCCGAAACCACAAGGCGCACCAGCGCCCATCGACCGATGACCGGCGCTTTTATTACGCCCGGTTTCCGGCGCATGGAAGCATGCCCGTTACATGGCGGGCGGTGTGCGGAGACCGCAAGGTCTGCCGGTTCCTTGTGGCCGGTCTGTCAACCGCGCACCGTCCGTCGCCTCGATTGACAGCGGAGCGGCGGATTCCAGCCAACACAAGGAATCCCACATGACCCGTCGCAAGTCACCGGCGCGCACTGCCGCGCCCAAATCCCCCCGCAAACCCCGTCGCGCCCGCTGCGTCTGGACCATCGCGGAAGATCCGCCCACCACGGAAACCGCGCCACCCGAACCGCTTCCGCCCGCTAAGCCTCCGCGCCCGCAGCGCAGCCGCTTCCGCATCCCGCACCGCTGCACGATGGGTTTCCAGTACTACGACGAACGCCACGACGAGCAGGTCGTCAGCCGCGCCGTGCCGAAGCTGCGCCTGTCTGGCCGCTGGCTGGAGCAATGCGGCTTTGCGGTTGGTGATGATTTGCAGGTGACGGTCGGGCGTGGCGTGTTGCTGGTGAGTCGGCGCACGCGCGGTTGACGATTGACGCCATACCGGCGCGGCATCGCTGACCGAACCTGATATCACCACCCACAAAGACAACGGGCCCGGACATCACTGTCCGGGCCCGTTGCCGTGCGGTTGGCTTACTTGCTCAGGAAGTCCAGCAGGTCCTGGTTGAGGCGATCCTTGTGGGTGTCCGCCAGGCCGTGCGGGGCGCCCTTGTAGACGATGAGCTGTGCGCCCTTGACCAGCGCGGCCGAGGCCTTGCCCGAGCTATCGATGGGGACGATCTGGTCGTCATCGCCGTGGACCACCAGGGTGGGCACGTCGAACTTCTTCAGGTCGGCGCGGAAGTCGGTGGCGGAGAACGCGGCGATGGAGTCGTAGGTGTTCTTGTGGCCGGCTTGCAGGCCCTGGGCGACGAACGACTGGATCAGCGCGGCGTTCGGCTTCTGGCCCGGACGGTTGAAGTTGAAGAAGGGGCCGGAGGCGATGTCGGTGTACAGCTGCGCGCGGTTGTCCAGCGAACCCTTGCGGAGGCCGTCGAACACTTCGATCGGCAGGCCGCCCGGATTGTCGGCGGTCTTGAGCATCAGCGGCGGCACGGCGCTGACGAGCACGGCCTTCTTGACCCGCGCGGTGCCGTGGCGGCCGATGTAGCGGGCCACTTCGCCGCCGCCGGTGGAGAAGCCGACCAGGGTGACGTCTTTCAGGTCCAGCGCTTCGATGACCGCGGCCAGGTCGTCGGCGTAGTGGTCCATGTCGTTGCCGTCCCACGGCTGGCTGGAGCGGCCGTGGCCGCGGCGGTCGTGGGCGACCACGCGGTAGCCCTTGGCGGCCAGGAACAGCATCTGCGATTCCCAGCTGTCCGAGTTGAGCGGCCAGCCATGGCTGAAGGTGACGACCGGGCCGTCCTTCGGACCCCAGTCCTTGTAGTACAGCTGCACGCCGTCGCGGGTGGTGACGTAGCTGCCGCTGACGGTGGCGCCCAGGGCGGTGGGCGTCTGCGGGGATTGGGCGGCCTGGGCGGTGGCGCCGGACTGGGCGGCAAAGGCGATCAGGGCGACGGCGACGGAGCGGGTGAGTGCGTTCATGGGTGGAATCCTTGGCTGAAGGGGTGGGTGGTCGGCGGTGAGGCCGTGCCGGTTGGCGAGGTGTACTTTGCGCGCCAAGGCGATACGATTAGCTACGTATCGTCCTTTAAACTTGACCGAGCGTCCTGATGTCCGACCGACTCGCCGCCCTGCTGGAGCGCTTTTCCGTCACCGCCCAGGTGTTCCAGGCCGGGGCCCTGTGCGGCGTCAACCTGCTGGAGGCCGAGGCCGGCCTGGGCCAGCTGCACCTGATCCGGCACGGTGCGGTGGAGGTTTTCCACGGCAATGCCTCGCACTGCGTGGAGGTGCCCAGCCTGCTGCTGTACCCGCGGCCGCTGTCGCACCGTTTCTCCACCGATCCGGTGCGCGGCGCGGACATGACCTGCGCCAACGTGCGTTTCGACGGTGGCGCGAGCAATCCGATCGCGGCGTCGCTGCCGGAATTCATCTGCCTGCCGCTCGACACGATTGATGGCGCGTCGCCGGTGCTGGATCTGCTGTTCGACGAGGCGTTCGCGCAGCGGTGCGGACGCCATGCCTTGATCAACCGCCTGTTCGAGGCGCTGATGGTCCTCATCCTGCGCCAGTTGATGGAACGCGGCGAAGTGCGCGGCGGCATGCTGGCCGGCATGTCGCACCCGCGCCTGCGCCATGCGCTTGTGGCCATGCACGAATCGCCGGCCCGGGAATGGACGCTGGACGATCTGGCCGCGACCGCCGGCATGTCGCGCAGCGTCTTCGCCGGCGCCTTCCGCGAAACGCTGGGCATCACGCCCGGCCAGTACCTGCAAGGCTGGCGGGTCAGCCTGGCCCAACAGGCCCTGCGCCAGGACCGCCCCCTGAAAGTCGTGGCCGCCGACGTCGGCTACGGCAGCGAAGCCGCGCTGTCACGCGCGTTCAAGGCGCACGTGGGGCTGGCGCCGCGGGATTGGAAGCGTGCGCAGGCTTTGGGGTGATGGGAAGCGTGTCGGGAGTGCTCAGCTTCGTCCTGTCTGGCCGTTGGCCGGCGTGATGCGGCTTCGCGGTTGGTGATGGCCGCAGGGGACTTCGGACGTGGCATGCTGCGGGTCGGTAAGACGCATCGGATCGATCAGGCAGAACAGGGACTCAAGGAATCATCAGGGATGGCCAAGTTTCCGGCTCGTATCCATGTCCTGCTGGCGCGTGATGCGCCGGTGGGTGTCGTCATCCGGCGTGGTCCGGCGAAGTCCGTGGCTGTCCTGCTGTGGGACCGACGCAAAGACCACTTCAGGCTGGGCCAATGGCTCAGAGGTCGCATCTACGAACGACGCTGCGATCTTTCACCGGATGGCGAGCATCTGATCTATTTCGCGATGAACGGCAAATGGAGCGGCGAGGCCAAGGGCTCCTGGACTGCCATCTCGCGCGCGCCGTATCTGAAAGCCTTGGCGATGTTTCCCAAGGGCGATTGCTGGAACGGTGGTGGACTGTGGACCGGTAACGGCCTCTATTGGCTCAATGACGGCTACGGGCACGAGGTGATGCATGACGTCCGATACATACGCCGCGATCTCAGTTGGCGCCCGTCCATCGACTATGGTGGCGAATGCCCTGGCGTTTACTACCACCGGCTGATGCGGGATGGATGGACGCTTGCGGGGCGGGAGCGCGCCGATCATCGGAACGAATGGTTCACCTTTGAAAAGCCCTGCCCCCGTGGCTGGACCCTGAAGAAGATGTCGCATCTGCAGCTCTACGCAGGCCCCGGCAAGGGCTGCTATTGGGATGAGCATGTGCTGGTTCATCCTTCCAGTGGGGCCATTGCTTGCCCGGATTGGGAATGGGCCGACCTGGACGGAGACCGTCTGGTCTGGGCAACCGGTGGCCGGCTTGAAACCGGGCGTCTGACGAACAAAGGGCTGATGGAAAGACGCACGTTGCGTGACTTCAACGAAATGGAGTTTGAAGCTATCGCGGCGCCGTATTGAGAAGCGGGGAAGATGGTATGCGCCATCTTTCAGGAAGAATGTCGGGTCAGGGAGGGTAGATAGATGATGGAAGAAATCCTCAAGGCGATAGGGACATCGGCGGTTGTGCCGATAGCGTCGATTGCGGTCGCGGGCTATGCGATCACGATGCTGACAGGACTTCACAGGACCAAGAGCCAGCAGCGAACCGAGTTTCTCGGCCTATGGAAGGGCGTGGAACAGATGGACGATATGGCGCTAGAAGTTGCCACTCGACATTTGTGCGGGACCTATTTGCCGGCGGGTGTCATCCGCCGGATATGCGCGTCGGACCATTGCGCGGACGGTATCTTTCAGGTCGCGCAGCTTTGGCCCCTGTATCAGTACGACCCGGTTGGCAGAACGGTTGTCTGGGCCAAGTCCCGGTATGCAACCGCGAAGGGGCTGGCGGTTACTTCGTTCCTGCATACCCTTGGGTACTTTCTACTGGCTTTATCAGCGGTCGGATTTCTGGTGGCCGCCGTCAGTGGTGGTCCGAAGAGCCTGTTCGCCTGGATCTGTGGTGTGAATTCGGTGCTGTTCGTCTTCCTGGCATTTATCTTTTTGTCCAAGGCGGAGACGTTTACGCTTGCCAAAAAGGAAGGGGCGCGTTGGCTGGAAAGACTGACCGGTGGCAATGGCAGTGAACATTCCTCGGCGACAGCGCCAAACAAGTAGACACGGGAATCACACCGGCAGCGGGCAAAACGCAAGAATCTTTAGGCAGAGAACATGTTCATCCACCGGACAAAGCGAAAGAGAAGCCCGCGCAGATGGGTATGGCGCATGGCGAGAATCGTGGTTGCGTCAATGGGCGTCTATGGTCTGTACATGATCGTTACAGGGCTGTCCGACGGCGAATTGCCGCTGTACGGCAGGTACACCAAAGGAGCAATGGTTGGATGGGCCGAAGAACCCATCGGATTCTGCCTCGCGCTTGTACTGCTGGCTGGCGGCAGCGCCCTCATGTTGTGGCTTGCGATTGCTGACTGGGGCGAGTCCTGATCTTTCGGCTGCTCTGAACGACTGAAATTCACTTGAACCAAATGTCGCCGCAGTACGCTCCCCTCCCAAACCCGACTCACGAGGCCCGCCATGATCCCGCGCATCCAGCCCTGCCTGTGCTTCGACGGCAATGCCGAGGAAGCGGCCCAGTTCTACGCGGACACCTTCGCCGATAGCCGCATCGACAAGGTCAACCGCGCGCCCGGCGACTATCCGGACGGCAAGCAGGGCGGCGTGCTGACCATCGAGATGACGATTCTCGGCAAGCCCTTCCTGCTGTTGAACGGCGGGGCCTCGTTTACCTTCAGCGATGCAATGAGCTTCCAGGTGTCGACGGAGGATCAGGCGGAAACCGATCGCTACTGGAAGGCGATTACCGAAGGCGGCGGTCAGGAAATCATGTGCGGCTGGTGCAAGGACCGTTTCGGCCTGTGCTGGCAGATCATCCCCCGGCGCCTGATCGAGCTGGTCAGTGGTGGCGGCGAACAGGCCGAGCGCGCGTTCAAGGCGATGATGGAGATGAAGAAGATCGACATCGCGGCGCTGGAGAAGGCGGTGGCGAGCTAAATACTGATGGAATGATCCGATGGACTTTTCCTCGTTACCTCTGAAGCTTATCTCCGTCCAGCCCTCGGGAGCTGGCACGGTTCACAACCTCCATATCACCGGTGAGTCAATGCGAAGTGCGCTTAGGCAGGTGATCAGGGCCTTGCCTGTTGATGCTCTCATTTATGTGCCCGTTCCGGACGACAACGACTCCACATTGGATGTCCGCCGAACCGAGGCGGAGCTGTTGGTCCGGCGAGGTCGTCACGCACCTCAAAAGGGATGGCGACACGCCAGCGAGGACGAAGCAGTGGAATGGATTTTCGATGGGGCGTCCCTTTTTTTGGGTGCGCAGACCGGGCTGTGGATCTCGATTCCAGATAGTCCTGTTCCTTCGAAAGGAGTGGGCCAGGCCAATGAAGGCGAATGACCCCTGCCGATGCTATCGTTCGCCTCCATGAGCACAGCCACCAACACCGTCAAATTCAAGGCGAAGCTGTCCCGGCCGGCGGAGCCGAAAGGCGCGGCCTGGACTTTCCTGGTTCTGCCGGCCGAGGCCAGTGCGAAGCTGCCCACGCGCAGCCAGGTGACCGTGGACGGCAGGCTCGACGGGCATGCCTTCCAGGCCACGCTGGAGCCGGATGGGCAGGGCAGCCACTGGCTCAAGGTGGAAAAGAAACTGCGCGAGGCCGCCGGCGTGTCGGTGGGCGATACCGTGGCGCTGGAAATGGCGCCGGTGGCGGTCGAACCCGAACCCAAGGTGCCGCCCGATATCCGCAAGGCGCTGGCCGAGCATCCGGCCGCCAAGGCGCAGTGGGCCACCCTCACTCCGGTCGCGCGCCGCGACTGGATCCAATGGATGACCTCCGGCAAGAAAGCCGAAACCCGGGTGAAGCGCATTGCTACCGCGTGCGATCAGCTGGAATCGGGCAAGCGCCGGGCCTGTTGCTTTGATCGGTCGGGGATTTACAGCAATGCGTTCTGTGCGCCGGATGCGGCGGAGTAGGGTTGGCGTGAAGGCTCGCCACAAACCCCGATGCACACGGAGCAATGCAGTCAAGAAAGAAACCAGGTAGGAGCGGCGTCCCGCCGCGAGCCTTTTGCGCGATCGCCACGACCATCACCGTCGCGGTCTTCGGAACCGGACATCGCGAGGGAGAGCTCGCGGCCAGAGGCCGCTCCTACCTTGAGGTGGACATTCGCCCGGGGGCCTCGAGGGCATCAGCGCATTCCATTGGATGAACTGATCGCTGCATCGGGTCATCTTGCGAAGGAAATGGCGGAGCTTGCGGATGGTTCCAGGGTTCGGCTTTCCGTGGGGCCGTAGTGGTCTGGAACGGGCTTGGATTTCCGGTCGCGACTTACGTCGCTCCTACATGGGAAGGAAGTAAGGAAGGTGGGGGGCGGTACCCGGGTGGCCGGGTACCGGTGAGGCGGGTTATTTGCGGGTGGCCAGGAGGCTGCGGATTTTGGCTTCGGTGGTGTCGTAGTCGCCTTCGCCGAAGTGCTGGTAGACGACGCGGCCGTTGGCGTCGATGAGGTACAGCGCGGGCCAGTATTGGTTGCCGTAGGCGTTCCAGGTTTCGTAGTTGTTGTCCTGCGCCACCGGGTAGGTGATGCCGAAGCGTTTCACCGCCGCTTGCAGGTTGGACAGTTTCTTTTCGTAGCCGTATTCGGGCGTGTGCACGCCGACCACCACCAGGCCCTGGTCGCGGTACTTGGCATGCCAGTCCTTCACGTACGGCATCACCCGCACGCAGTTGATGCACGAGTAGGTCCAGAACTCGACCAGCACGACCTTGCCGCGCAGGGCGGCCAGCGTCTGCGGCGGGCCGTTGAGCCAGTGATCGATGCCGCGGAATTCCGGTGCGACCGGCGCGGGCGAACTGGCGGTGGGGGACACCGGATCGGCCTGCACGCTGGGAGAGCAGGAAGCGGCGAACAGGCAGGCGGCGAGCAGGGTGGAGAGGGAAGCGATCTTGTTCATGGTCAGAGTCCTTGCGAGACGGGGGGAAGCCACTGGGTGGCCCAGGCCGAGACGAACACGTCGTACTGGGTCAGTTGCAGCACGGCGACGGCGACGGCCAGCGCGCCGAAACCCTGGCGCAACCGACCGGCATGGCGTTTGAGAAACGGCAACCGGTCGTTGATCCAGTGGCCGCCGTAAGCGATGAGCAGCATCGGCACGCCGGCGCCGGCCGCGTACAGGCCGAGCAGCGCGCTGGCCTTGCCCGGCGCCTGCGAGGTCGCCGCGAGCGACAGCACCGAGGCGAGTACCGGTCCGGCGCAGGGCGTCCACGCCAGGCCGAGTGACGCACCCACCAGCAGCGCGCCGGGACGGCCGCCGATGCGCGGACCGCTCCAGCCCGCCGGCACGAGTTGCTGGCGCCATTGCTGGAACAGCATCACCAGCCGATCGAACGGCGCGGGCCAGAAGCAGGCCAGGCCGGCCAGCAGCAACACGCTGATGGAGACGGTGCGGATGACGCCTTGCAGTTCGCCGGAAGAGGCGGACAGCGCGCCGAGCAGGATGCCGCCGGCGGCGAAGGTACCGACGAAGCCGGCGATCACCCACAGCGGGCCGGCGCGATCGCCGCCGGTGCTGGTGGCCAGCACGATCGGCAGCACCGGCAGGATGCAGGGAGACAGGATGGTGGCCATGCCGGCGGCGATGGCCAATGCGTATTCGATCATGGGAAGAGACTCGCGTGCGGGATGGAGGCCATTGCAACGCGCGCATGTCACTGGGCTGTGTGCGGCGCCCGGCGGTTTTGTATCCGGACGTGTCCGGGACCGGGCGCCGCGTGTTTCGTTACCGAACGGGATCAGACGATCCGGATCTGCACGTCGATATTGCCGCGCGTGGCCTTGGAGTACGGGCAGGTGTGGTGCGCTTCATCGACCACCGCCTGCGCCTGCGCGGGATCCACGCCAGGCAGCGAGATATTGAGACGTGCCTGCAACTGGTAGCCGTCGCCGACCTTGCCCAGATCCACCTCGGCGTCGATGGCCAGATCCGCCGGCAGGGCGATGCGCTGGGCGCGCGCGGCGATCTTCATCGCGCCTTCGAAGCAGGCCGACCAGCCGGCGGCGAACAGCTGTTCGGGATTGGTGCCGGGTCGGCCGCTGCCGGGCGGTGACAGTGCGGTGTCGAGCTGGCCGTCGTCGCTGCGGGCATGGCCTTCGCGGCCGCCGGTGACGCGGGTCTTTCCGGTGTAGAGGACGGTGTCGAGTGCGTTCATGGGAATCTCCTGTGATGGGTGGGTGTTGTGGGTTGGAGCGGGAGAGGAACGCCGTGGACTCACGGCGCGTAGCGGGTGAACACGTAGTCGCGATCGCTCACGCGGGCGGCGTGGCAGGCATGGCAGGTGCGATGCTGGGCTTCATCGACCGGACGCCCGTCGATGAAGCGCCCATAGCCCCAGCCGCCGGTGGACGCGTAGCGCTTGGAATCCTTGACCATCACCTGCACGGTGGTGGCGGCGCCGGGAATGGAGGCCGGTTCGAAATCCGGCGATTGCTCATGTTTCCAGGCCCGCTTGACCAGCACGCTGCCGTCGGGGAAGGGGCGGATGTTGTCGCGGTAGGCGCGCATGGCGATCGGGTTGCCGACGATCACGCGCAGTTCGTCCAGCGGCGCGGCTTCCTGCGCGGGCGCCACCAGCGGCCAGTCGCGGTAGCCGTCCGGCAGTTGCACGCCATAGATCGGCGCGGCGGGCGAGCGGCTGCCGTCGCGTGCTTCCACGATACCGATCAGGCCGAGCGTCAGCGCGGCGGCGCCGAACACGCCGGCGGCAATCAACAAGCGTCTCATCGCGCACCTCCCTTCGCGTGGGCCAGGTGGGTGGCGTCGATGACCGCCTGCACGAAGGCCTCCGGCGCTTCCTGCGGCGGGTTGTGGCCGATGCCGCCTTCGAAGGTGCGGTGCTCGTACTTGCCGGTGAATTTGCCGGCGTAGGCCTGCGGCTGCGGGTGCGGCGCGCCGTTGGCGTCGCCTTCGATGGTGATGGTCGGCACGGTGATCGCCGGGGCCTGTGCCAGTTGCTGCTCCAGTGCCGCGTACTTCGGTTCGCCCTCGGCCAGGCCCAGCCGCCAGCGGTAGTTGTGCACGACGATGGCGACGTGATCCGGATTGTCCAGCGCGGCGGCGCTGCGCGCGAAGGTGGCGTCGTCGAACTTCCAGCGCGGCGAGGCCAGCTGCCAGATCTGGCGGGCGAAGTCGTGCGTGTACTGGGTGTAGCCGGCGCGGCCGCGATCGGTGGCGAAGTAGTACTGGTACCACCATTGCAGCTCGGCCTGCGGCGGCAGCGGCTTGCGGCCCGCGTCCTGGCTGCTGATCAGATAGCCGCTGACCGCGACCAGCGCGTTGACCCGCTCCGGCCACAGCGCGGCGACGATGTCGGCCGAGCGCGCGCCCCAGTCGTAGCCGGCCAGGGTGGCGCGCGGAATCTTCAGCGCGTCCATCAGCGCGATGACGTCGGAGGCCAGCGCCGCCGGCTCGCCGTTGCGCGGCGTGTCGGCGGAACGGAAGCGGGTGCTGCCGTATCCGCGCAGGTGCGGAACGATCACCCGGTAGCCGCGCGCGGCGAGTTGGGGCGCGACCTGGGCATAGCTGTTGATGTCGTAGGGCCAGCCGTGCAGCAGGATCACCACCTCGCCCTTGGCCGGCCCCAGATCGGCGTAGCCGATGCTGAGATCACCGGCGTCGATTTGCTTGTCGGCGATCAACGCGGGCGTGGCGGTGCTGGCCGGTGCTTGGACCGGCGCGGCGGCGGCGTTGCCGGACGCGAGCAACGCGGCCAGCAGCCAGGACACCAGGGGCAGGCGGCGGAGGGAGGAAGTCGGAGCGATGGAAACGGTGTTCATGGCGATGCCTCGATGCGAAGGGAGGGGTCAGAGGGTCTTGCGCAGCGGCCGGAACGCGGCGCGCAGTTCGGCACTGAACAGCTGCGGCTGTTCCCAGGCGGCGAAGTGCCCGCCCTTGTCGAGCGAGTTGAAGTAGTAGAGCGAGGGATAGGCGCGCTCGGTCCAGCTGCGCGGCGCGCGGTAGATCTCGCCGGGGAACACCGAGACCGCCACCGGCACGGTGATGCGATCGGTCTTCTGCGCGGTGGCGCTGAAGTTGTTGTTGTTGTTTTCCCAGTAGAAGCGCCCGGCCGAGGTCGCGGTGCCGGTCAGCCAGTACAGGCTGATGTCGTCGAGGATGGCGTCGCGGCCGAGCACGCGTTCGGGCTGGCCGTCGCTGTCGGTCCACTGCGCGATCTTGTCGTACATCCACGCGGCCAGGCCGACCGGCGAATCGTTCAGCGCATAGCCGATCGTCTGCGGCCGGGTGACCATCATCGCGCCGTAGGCGGCGTTGCGGCCGAAGAACGCGCTCAAGGCCTGGAATGCCTCGCGCTCGTCGGCGGCCAGTCCGGCCGGCGGCGCGGCGCCGGCGTTGATCGCCGCCATCAGATCGCCGGGCACGGTGGCCGGCATGGTCAGGTGGATGCCGCGCAAGCCCGGCGGCGGCTGCCGGCCCATCGCGTCGGAGATCACCGAACCGTGATCGCCGCCCTGCGAAACATAGTGGTGGTAGCCGAGGCGGCGCATCAGCTCGTCCCATGCGCGGCCGACCCGCTCCGGCCCCCAGCCGGTGGTGTCCGGACGCGAGGAGAAGCCGTAGCCGGGGATCGACGGGATGACCACGTCGAAGGCGTCTTCGGCGCGTCCGCCGTGCGCGGTGGGGTTGGTGAGCGGATCGATGGCGCCGAGGAATTCGAGGAAGGAGCCCGGCCAGCCGTGGGTCAGGATCACCGGCAGCGCATCGGCATGGCGCGAGCGCACATGGATGAAGTGGATATCCACGCCGTCGATGCGGGTGATGAACTGCGGCAGGTGGTTGATGCGCGTTTCCAGCCGCCGCCAGTCGTAGTCGCCGCCCCAGTAATCGACCAGCGTGCGCAGCGTCGCCAGCGGCAGGCCCTGCGAGGTATCGGCGACGGTTTCGCGATCCGGCCAGCGGGTGGCGCGCACGCGCCGGCGCAGATCGGCCAGGTCCTGTTCGGACACCTGCGCCCGGAACGGGCGGATGCGGTCATCGCCCAGCGACGTGGCGGCGCGCACGGCGGCCGAGGGCAGCAGGGCAAGCAGTCCCGCGCCGGCCGCGGCGGCGGCGGCCGAGCCGAGCAGGCGACGGCGTTCGAGATCGACGGGGAAGCGGGCATCGGACAGCGACATGGGAATCTCCTGAGGGGGAAGGGCGTGCGGATACGGGGAAATCGGCGGGACTAGATCGAGAAGCCGCCGTCGAGGGTCAGGCTGGCGCCGGTCATGTAGCCGGCCTCGTCGCCGGCCAGATAGGCGGCGAGCGCGGCGACTTCGTCGGGGTGGCCGATCCGCTTGAGCGGATTGCGATCGGCCAGCACGTCAACGATCCCGGTGGTGATGTCGGTGTCGATCGGACCGGGCTGGATGTTGTTGATGGTGATCCGGCGCGGTGCCAGATCCAGCGCCAGTTCGCGCACCAATGTGGCCACCGCGGCCTTGCTCATCGCGTACACGCTGCTGCCGACCACACCGCCGCGCACGGCGGTGTTGCTGCCGATGGTGATGACGCGACCGCCGTCCACCATTTGTGCCGCAGCGGCCTGGATGGCCAGGAACACGCCACGGATGTTGATCGCCAGCATCTGGTCCAGCATCTCCAGCGGAAACCGATCCAGCGGACTGCCGCGGTAGACGCCGGCATTGATCACCGCGACCTGCAGCGGGCCGAGGCGGGCGGTGGCATCGGCCACCGCCGCGGTGACCGCATGCGGGTCGGCGCTGTCGGCCTGTATCGCGATGGCCTGGCCACCGGCGGCCCGGATGCCGGCAACCACCTCGGCCGCCTTGTCGGCGCGCGAGGCATAGGTCAGCGCCACCGCATGGCCCTCGCGTGCCAGCCGGCGGGCGATCGCGGCGCCGATGCCGCGGGATCCGCCGAATACCAGCGCGGTCCTGTTCGAAGTCGAAAGGTCTTGGCTCATGTGCGTGTCCTCGTGGGGAGCCGGCGGAGGCCCCGTCGGCGATGGGGTCATTGCACGCCCCGGGCGTATCGGCGACGTGTCCCCGCAAGCCCGCATTTGTCAGCCAAGCCGGGGAAAACCGGCGGTCGATACATTCGGATACAAAGCGGCCGGCGGCCGACACCCGGCGGATACAGCGCGGCGGTGCAATGGCGCACCCCAACCCGAGGAGTGTTCCCATGCTGCGTTCGCTATCGCTTTCCCTGAGCCTGTCGCTGGCGGCCCTGTCCGCCGCCCTGCCCGCCACCGCCGCGCCGCGCGCGGATGCGCAGGCGCCCACCGTCATCCTCGTCCACGGCGCCTTCGCCGACGCCTCCAGCTGGGACAAGGTGGCCGAACGCCTGCGCCAGCGCGGCGTGCCGGTGGTCGCGGTGGACAATCCATTGAGTTCGCTGGGCGACGACGTGGCCGCCACCCGCAAGGCGATCGCCGCCGCGCCGGGCAAGGTGGTGCTGGTCGGCCATTCCTGGGGCGGCACGGTGATCACCGAAGCCGGCGACGATCCCAAGGTCTCCGGCCTGGTCTACGTGGCGGCGTTCGCACCGGATGCGGGCCAGACTTCCGCCCAGCAGGGCGAAGGTTTTCCGGTCGCGCCTGGCCTGCAACAGTTGCAGGAACGCGACGGCTGGCTGTCGCTCTCCCCGGCCACGCTGGCCAGCGATTTCGCCCAGGACGTGGCGCCGGAAGAATTGCGCCAGGTCGAAGCGCACCAGTTGCCGCTCAAGGCCAGCGCGCTGGGCGAGGCGGTGACGACCGCCGCGTGGAAATCGCACCCGAGCTGGTACGTGCTCTCGCGCAACGACCGCATGCTGTCGCCGGAGTTGCAGGCCGCCACCGCGCAGCGCATCGGCGCCCATCTGCGTGCGACCGATGCCGGCCACGTGTCGCCGTTGTCGGCGCCGGACGCGGTGAGCGAGGCCATCCTCGAAGCCAGCGGCCTGCCGTCCGCGCAAGCCACCGGCGGCCACTGAACCGCATCGCGCTGCCCACCGTGTGCCCGCTTTGAAGGAACGGGCACACGGTCAGGCGCTAACATTCGACATCCACATAGAACCACCGGCCCCCGCGGCCGGATTTCCGGAGCAGAAGACGCATGTCATCCCACACCGATCATGTCCTGGTGGTCGACGACGACCGCGAGATCCGCCAGATGGTGGGGGACTACCTGCGCCGCAACGGCCTGCGGGTCAGCCTGGCCGCCGACGGGCGCGAGATGCGCGCCACCCTGGACACCAGCGACATCGACCTGATCGTGCTGGACGTGATGATGCCCGGCGAGGACGGCCTGTCGCTGTGCCGCAACCTGCGCGCCGGCAAGCACCGCACGGTGCCGGTGGTGCTGCTGACCGCGCGCGACGACGAGACCGACCGCATCATCGGGCTGGAGATGGGTGCTGACGACTACGTCACCAAGCCGTTCTCCTCGCGCGAGCTGCTGGCGCGCATCAACGCGGTGATCCGCCGCGCGCGGATGCTGCCGCCCAATCTCCAGGTCAGCGAGGCCAGCCGCCTGATCGGTTTCGGCCAGTGGCGACTGGATACCACCGCGCGCCACCTGCTCGACGCCGACGACACCGCCTACCCGCTCAGCGGTGCCGAGTTCCGGCTGCTGCGGGTCTTCATCGATCATCCGCAGCGCGTGCTCAGCCGCGACCAGCTGCTCAACCTCACCCAGGGCCGCGATGCGGAACTGTTCGATCGCTCCATCGATCTGCTGGTCAGTCGCCTGCGCCAACGCCTGGGCGACGGCGCGCGCGAGCAGACCTACATCAAGACCGTGCGCAACGAAGGCTACGTCTTCAGCCAGCCGGTCGTGCTGGTTGGCGAGGAATCATGAATACGCCCTCGCCATCACCCTTGCCATCGCGCGCCGGGCGCTGGCTGCCGCGCACGCTGGGCGCGCGGGTGCTGCTGATACTCGCCACCGGCCTGCTGCTGGCGCATGCGCTGTCCTTCGCCCTGCTGTTCTACGAGCGCGCCGCCGCGACGCGCTCGATGATGCTGACCAGCCTGGAGCAGGACATTCCGTTGAGCGTGGCGCTGCTGGAACGCCTGTCGCCGGCCGAACGCGCGCGCTGGGTGCCCAGGCTGGAGCGTCGCACCTACCGCTACCTGCTGCGCCCGGCGCAGCCCGGCACGCCGCTGGCCAACGATCGCGCGCGACAGGTCACCACCGCCATCGACGATGTGCTGATGCACCGCTATGCCCTGCGCCCGCGCGCGGTGTCGAGTTCGCCCGAGCGCTACGAGGTGGAGCTGACCCTGGCGGACGGGCAGCCGCTGACCATCGAAGTCACCCCGTCGCTGATGCCGATCGCACGCTGGTTGCCGTGGGTGCTGGCGGCGCAGGTGCTTCTGCTGCTGGGCTGCGCCTGGATCGCAGTGCGCCTGGCGACGCGTCCGCTGGCCCGCCTGGCCGCCGCCGCCGAGGGCATGGATCCCGCCGGACCGCCCGAACCGGTATCGCAGGAAGGTCCGGCGGAAGTGGCCAAGGCGGCTCGCGCGCTCAACGTCCTGCAATCGAGGGTCGCCGCGCACGTGTCCGAGCGCACCCAGATCCTGGCCGCCATCTCCCATGATCTGCAGACCCCGATCACGCGCATGCGGCTGCGCCTGGAAGCGATGGACGAAAGTCAGTCGCAGATCCGCCTGCTCGAGGACGTGGATCAGATCAGCCAGCTGGTGCGCGAAGGCGTCAACTACGCGCGCGGCGCCAATGTCGCCACCGGGCCCGCGGTGCGGCTGGACGTGGGCGCGTTCCTGGACAGCCTGGTGGGCGACTACCAGGACATGGGCAAGCCCGTGCAACGCCTGGAAGGCGACAGCGCGTCTTTGAAAACCCATCCGCAGGTGCTGCGCCGCGTGGTGCAGAACCTGATCGACAACGCGCTGGCGTATGCCGGCGGCGCGGAGACGCGACTGCGGTTGGATGACGCGGGGCGCGTATGCATCGACGTGCTCGATCGCGGCCCCGGCATTCCGGAGGACAAGCTCGACCTCGTGCTGGAACCCTTCCAGCGACTCGAACCCTCACGCGGCCGCGCCACCGGCGGCACCGGCCTGGGCTTGGCCATCGCCCAGCAACTCGCGCGCGCGCTGGGCGGCCAGGTGCAACTCGGAAACCGGGAAGGGGGTGGTTTGCGGGCGACGGTGGTGCTGGGTGTGTCTCTATGACCTGATGAGTCGGCTGATCAGGGTCGGAACGCGCCGACTCGACCCTCAGTGCCGTTCGATGGCGGCCAGAATGGCGACCTGCGAATCCGGTCGTAGCTGACCGCGGCGTGCTTCCAGCAGAGTCAGCAGCGTCTGGCGTGAATGGGAACCCAGTGGCACGTGGCGGTCGCTCGTCTTGACCCAATCCGAGATCGCTTCATTCCACCAGGATTGGCTCTTTTCGCTCGCGGTCGGGAATTGCAGGAGCAGCAACAGCCCTTGCCAATGGTTGAGTTCCTTCAGGAGCTCGCGCAGGTTTCCGGGTGCCATGGAAGAAACCGAGGACATACCCACAATGGTGAGGACACGACTGACATCCATCGAAACAAGTCCGGCGCTCACGAGCCTGCGTAATGGGCGCAAGAGGCGGTTTCCACCCATCTCGAGAAGCATTGCGAGTTCCGCATCGTTGGGTTGGCCTCCCGCCTTTACGAGGCCACGCAAGGCGTGTGCGCGGGTCAAGCCGCCGGGTACCGAAAGCCAGCGCCGCATTCGTGCGTCGTCCTGTGGCTGCGCATGATCCGCCAAGGCGGCCAAGGCATTTGCCGCCATGGGCGCATCGGCATCCAGCGTCGCGCGCCAATGCTGTACCGGATCCTCGGAGAATCGATTTTGAAGAATGAAACCCGCGCGTGACCGCACGCCCGCCGAGCCATCCAGCAGCAAGGGAAGCAGGCTGTCCCGAGAAAGCTCACCCTCGAGTTCGGACAGCAATTGCAACGATTCCCGTCGGATGATCGGCGACGAGGCTGTCAGACCAGACGCAGCGCGTGCCCGGATGCCGACATCATCGTCTCCTGCGGATTCCCTGACATAGCGAAGCGCGTGCAGGCCGATGCGAGGATCGACATCACGGATCGCCAGATCGACAAGGTCGAGGCCAAGCTCTATTTTCGCTTCCAGGCTGCACTTGATGGCCCAGGCGCGTATCGGCGCGTACCGGCTGCCGATCATCTTGCGCAGCGATGACCGAGACTGCTCGCGAAGCATCCAGCCTTCCACATGTTCCCGGAACCAGTGTGGCGAGACGCGTTCGCGGGACCGCAGCCTGAGCACCATCGGCCAGAGGGCAACGACATCCTCGTCGTCGCAAAGCGGAAGCAACCGCTCGACGGTCTCCTGTGCCCCCCGCTGGACCTCGTCAACCCAGTCGGCGCAGCGGATCAGCGCGGCGGCCAAGGTCAGATAGCCGGGAAAAGAGGGAAGAACGCGGAGGGCCGCCTCGCGTACCCGGCCGTCGGGATGTCCTGCCGACAAGAAGAGCAAGGATTGGCGGAGCAGCGGATCGAGTCCGGAATTCAGAAGATGACGGACTCCGTTGCTTGGCCAATCTCCGTAGAGCGGAGATGTGTATCCACGCAAGCGCTCATCAACGTCGAAAAGCCTGTTCGGCGGCAGACTCGGCAGATAGCTTCGCACTTCATCCACCCGCAACCCGGCTCCAGGTTTCGCGGAAAGCCAGGCGACGCAGCTACGCAGGCTTGATTCCTGTGTTTCCGCAAAGCGCGAGGCCATCGGGTTCGCGCCAAGACCCGAGAACCAGGTGCGCAAGCGCTCCATGCTCATTCGACTATTCCTCCCGTTCAACGCGTTGAAGCCGACAGCAGACAATGGCCCCGGCGCATGGGGTGCGTTCCGATAGGCCCTGCATGCACCATAAGGCAGGCGAGCCGGCAGCGCACGCCTGCGGACACGGTGCCTGTCGTCCCCGGCTGTCAGGTAAATGCGGATCCCTTGTGTCCCGCGCGGCGTGGTGAGCCAGTCAACGAACCACTGCGCGATGCGGTAGGATCCTGTGCCCCGCAAGCAGGTTTTCGATGCCATGAGCCATTCCGACGACAAGCCCGGCAAGGTCAGCCAGGAGCAGGCCGAGGACGCGGTCCGCGTGCTGCTGGAGTGGGCCGGCGAGGATCCGGCGCGCGAGGGCCTGCTGGACACGCCCAAGCGGGTGGCCAAGGCGTATCGCGACTGGTTCAGTGGCTACCGGATGGATCCGCGCGAGTATCTGGCGCGCACCTTCGAGGAAGTGGCCGGTTACGACGAGATGATCGTGTTGCGCGACATCGAGTTCGAGAGCCATTGCGAGCACCACATGGCGCCGATCATCGGCAAGGCGCACGTGGGTTACCTGCCCAACGGCAAGGTGGTCGGCATCAGCAAGCTGGCGCGGGTGGTGGACGTGTACGCGCGTCGCTTCCAGGTGCAGGAGAAGCTGACCGCGCAGATCGCGCAGTGCATCCAGGACGTGCTGCAACCGCGCGGCGTCGGCGTGGTGATCGACGGCGCGCACGAGTGCATGACCACGCGCGGCGTGCACAAGCGCGGCGTCAGCATGGTCACTTCCAAGATGCTGGGCGAGTTCCGCGAGGACGCGCGCACCCGCGCCGAATTCCTGCGCTTCATCGAGACCGGCGGCCGCCGCTGAGTGCCGCCGGCCAGTTGCGCGCGGCTGTGTCGCGGGCTGGCCCGGACAGGTTCGCGAGGCCGGCCTGCCGCGAGGCGCGCGGACATGATCCCCACGCAATGCCATCGGAGGGCTGTCGCATGATCCACCCCGTATCCATTCGTTTTCGCCTGCTGGCATGCCTGCTGCCGGTGTTGCTGGCGGCTTGCGCTTCTCCCACGTCATCCGGACCGGTGACTCCGGCGGGACCGCTGGACGTGACGGCGCTGTTCGCCGACGCGCTGCATTGCCGCACCGATTTCCCGGATGGGCGTGATCCGGCATTGGCCGAACGCTTGCGCGCGTCTGGCGTCGAAATCACCGACCGCGCGCCTGGCGAGATCATCGACCTGCTGTACCGGTTCCGCGAACCGTTGAAGATCGACGGCACCGAGATTCCCGCCATCGTCGTGCGCGGCGACAGCGGTGTGGCGGTGATCGCGCAGGCGCGCGGCGACATGGAGGATTTCGTCCGTCATGTGCAAGCCACGCCGCACGCACCAGAGCGGGCGGCGATCGACGGTTTCGGCGAACTGGACGTGCAATACAGCCGTGTCATGCCGCTGCGTTCCGGCGTGGATGCGACCGCACCGCGCCTGGTGATCGGGCGCGGCATCGAAGCTGCCGCCTACGCGTTCCGCTGGGGTTGCCGTTCCTACGACGGTTGAGCGTATTCGTCCCTGCGGGTGTGATTTTCAGATGCGGCGCGTGACATTGAAGAGTCCATCGACTCGAACCGGGCGTGGCGCCCGCACAATGGCGCTTTGTTTTCAGGAAATGCCGATGCCATGGCGTCATGCCAAGCCGGCTCGCATCTTGCGCCTTCTGGCCTGCGGACTGGGTCTGCTGGGAGGGACAGGGGCCGCGATGGCCGCCGATGAGCCCTACCTGCAACTGGAAGCGCGCCTGGCCGATGAGCCCTACCAGTGGCAACTGCCCGATGGCACGGTGATTCGCAAGGGCCTCAGCGACACGGCCGCGCGGGTCACGGTGGCGCCGCGCGAGGGTCACGAGGACTACGTGCTGGAGATGATCTGGGGCCGCTTTCCGGTGAAGGTGCCGGCGCACTGCTGGCCGTTGCCGGCGGCCCGGTTCGAAGGTTGCGTGACCATCCGCCCGCGCGAGGATTCGGCGTGGCAGCGCGAACAGGCCGAGACCTTCGAACGACAGGACGCGGTGCGCCGGCAGAACCGCGAGACGCGCGTCGCCTGGGCGAGCGAGCATGTCGGCCTCAAGCAGGTGCCGCGCATCGTGGAAAGCTCGCTGGCCGAGCATCGGCGCTGGCTGGCGACGGACGCGGGGCGCGCCGGCCCGGATGCATTTTCCTGTGGCCGGCTCAAGCCCGCCGTGGCCACCGCGCCCTCGCAGGACGCGTTGCCGCGCCAGGCGATGCTGGATGACGAGCCCGGTGCGGTCGCCGCATATGCGCAGGCCGCCCGCGGCGGCAACTGGCGCGCCGCCGCGGGCCTGTTCGACGCGATGCTGGCAGACGAGGATTTCGAATCGGCCCAGGTGGTCGTGGCTTGGCTGCTGAAACAGAAGATTCCCGCCGGCTACAACAAGCTCGCCACGCTGCTGGTGGCGACGTCCGGGTATGACGGCGGCTCCGGTGGCGCTAGTGCATTGGTCGAGGGCCTGCGCCGGCATGCGGCGTGGCTGGGGGATCCGGCCGCGCAGATGGATCTGGCGAATCTTCTCGACGACGCGGGCGACGAAGCCAATGCCGCCCGTCTGCGTGACTGCGCGGTTGCGCAGAACCCGACGCTGGCAAGGTAGGGCGCGCGACACCGGTGGCGCGTGCATGGATGCCGCGCCGCTGCGATGATGGCGCGGATGAAACCCGTTCCCGATGCCTGTCCCTGCGGCTCCGGCACCGCCCATGCCGCCTGCTGCGGCCGATACCATGCTGGTGAAGCCGCGCCTGACGCCGAAGCGTTGATGCGTTCGCGTTACAGCGCGTTCGTGCGCGGCGATGAAGCCTACCTGCGCGCGAGCTGGGATCCGGCGACGTGCCCGCCGGACCTCGGACTGGACGCGCCCGGCGGCGTGCGCACCCAATGGCTGGGCCTGACGGTGAAACAGCATCGCCTGACTGGCGAGAACGCCGCCGGGGAACGCACCGCCGAAGTCGAATTCGTCGCGCGCTATCGCGTGGGTGGCGGCGCGGCGGTGCGTCTGCATGAGCTCAGTCGTTTCGTGCAAAGGGATGGCCGCTGGTTCTACGTGGACGGCGATCACCGCTGAGCCGGGGCGTCGGGTGCGGCACAGCGCGCCGTTCAGGCATGTGGTCGCCAATCGACAACGGGCAGGGCAGAGTAGGGTTCCCCACTGGCCAGGGAGGCCCGCCGATGAAACCGCTGCTGCTGTGGGCGCTGCTGGCGCCGCAGGATCCGCCGCCGCTTCCACCCCCCGCGCCACCGGTGGGTCCGCCGGCGCAATCGACGTCCGCGCCTTCACCGCCCGCCGCGCCTCCCGTGCCGGTGCGGCGGGACCCGGTATTCGACGCTTGCCTGGCGAAGATCCGGCCGTTGGCCGCGGCACGCGGAATCACGGCGGACAGCTTTGATCGGCTGACCGCCGATCTGGCGCCGGATCTGTCCGTGCTGGATCTGCTGGATGCGCAGCCGGAGTTCACCACGCCACTATGGGACTATCTCGCCGGGCTGGTCGACGACCAGCGCGTGGCCGATGGCCGGGCCCAGCTCGATCTGCATCGCGATCTGCTCGCCACGGTGGGCACGCAGTCGGGCGTGGATCCGGCGACGGTGGTGGCGGTATGGGGCGTTGAGAGCGACTACGGCCGGGTGTCGGGCAAGCGCCCGCTGCTCGTTTCGCTGTCCACCCTGTCCTGCTTCGGCCGCCGGCAGTCGTTCTTCCGCGGCGAGTTGCTGTCGCTGCTCGGCCTGTTGCAATCCGGTGATCTGCGGGATCCGAACCTGACCGGTTCCTGGGCGGGGGCGTTCGGGCATACCCAGTTCATGCCCTCGACCTATGCGCGCATCGCGGTGGATCAGGATGGCGATGGCCGGCGCGATCTGGTCGACAGCATTCCAGACGCGCTGGGTTCCACCGCGGCCTATCTGCAACGCGCGGGCTGGCGCAGCGGCGAGCCGTGGGGCTACGAGGTGAAGCTGCCGCCGGGTTTCGATGCCTCGCTGGCGGGCCGCACGAAGCGGCGGCCGCTGTCGGACTGGCTGGCGCGAGGCGTCGCCCGCGCCGATGGCGGAGCGTTGATCACGGCGGATACGCCTGCGGCATTGCTGTTGCCGACCGGCGCGCAGGGTCCGGCCTTCCTGGTGTTCCGCAACTACGATGCGATCTACGCCTACAACGCCGCCGAAAGCTATGCGTTGGCGATTGCGCTGCTGTCCGATCGCTTGCGCGGCGGCGCCGGCTTGCTGACCTCGTGGCCCACCGACGATCCCGGCCTGTCGCGCGTGCAGCGCAAGCAGTTGCAGATGTTGCTGCTGGCACGCGGCCACGCGATCGGCGCGGCCGATGGCATGATCGGCACCAATACCCGCCGCGCCATCCAGGCCGAACAGCAGGCCCTCGGTCTGCTGCCTGCCGATGGCCGCGCCGGGCAGAAAATCCTGACCGCCCTCGAACGCGCCGGCCCGCCGGTCGCACCGCCCAAGAGTCCACCATGACCTCGACGCCCGCTTCCATCCACCTCGGCGACTTCAACGGCATTCCCGCCTGGCGGATCGACACGTCCGCCGTGCGCGCGGCGGTCAGCGTCCATGGTGGACAGTTGCTGGCCTGGCAGCCGGCGGGCTTCGACGAGGTGCTGTGGTGCTCGCCGACCACGCGCCGGCCACCGCAGGCGATCCGCGGTGGCGTGCCGGTGTGCTGGCCTTACTTCGGTCGCGACGGGCAACCCACCGACGCGCCGCAGCATGGCCATGCGCGCATCTCGGCCTGGCAGTTCGTCGACGCGGTGGAAGAGGACGACGCGGTGGTGCTGGATCTGGCGTTGCCGCCGGATCCGCGCACGCCCTTGCGCCTGCGCCAGCGGCTGCGCATCGGCGCCGTGCTGGAGCAGACGCTCATCACCACCCATGACGGTGACGCGGATATCGCCTTCACCCAGGCGCTGCACAGCTACTTCGCGGTGGGCGATGTGCGGCAGGTGTCCGTTTCCGGCGTGGATGGCCTGCGGTACGCCGACAAGTTTGATGGCAACGAGCACGCTCAGGCCGGCGACTGGCGGCTGGACGAACCGCGTGATCCCGGGCGCAGCGACCGCATCTACGCCGATGCCGGCGCGCGCTTCACCCTGACCGATCCGGTTGGCCGGCGCCGCATCGCGCTGGAAACCCGGGGCAGCCGGTCGCTGGTGATCTGGAATCCCGGCGAGGCCGGGACCGCCGCCATCGCCGACCTGCCGGCGCAGGGCTGGCGGGAATTCCTGTGCGTGGAAACCGCCAACGCCGGCGCCGATGTCGTCCGTCTGGCGCCGGGTGCGGAACATCGACTGGGGCAGCGCCTGTCCGTCTCACCTTTGTAGACGGGAGATCCACTACACTGCGGCACCTTTTTTCCGCCGTGCGTATCCCGTGACCGATGCCCCGCCTGTCAGCGGCCGCCGCGCCGCGCTGATCTTCATTTTCGTCACCGTCCTGATCGACATCCTGTCGTTCGGCGTGATCATTCCCGTGCTGCCCGGCCTGGTGCGCGAGTTCGTCGGTGGCGACTTCGCCAAGGCGGCCTGGTGGGTCGGCATCTTCGGCACCCTGTTCGCGATCATCCAGTTCGTGTCCTCGCCGATCCAGGGCGCGCTGTCGGATCGTTTCGGCCGCCGCCCGGTGATCCTGCTGTCCTGCCTCGGGCTGGGCGCGGACTTCCTGCTGATGGCGCTGGCGCAGTCGCTGCCGTGGCTGCTGATCGCACGCATCTTCTCGGGCGTGTTCTCGGCCAGCTTCACCACCGCCAACGCCTATATCGCCGACATCACTCCGCCGGAGAAGCGCGCCCAGGCGTTCGGCATGATCGGTGCGGCGTTCGGCGTGGGCTTCATCATTGGTCCAATCATCGGTGGCCAGCTGGGGGCGATCGATCTGCGCCTGCCGTTCTGGTTCTCGGCCGGGCTGGCGCTGCTGAATTTCCTGTATGGCTGGTTCGTGCTGCCGGAGTCGTTGCCGAAGGAAAGGCGCACGCCCCGGTTCGACTGGTCGCATGCCAATCCGATCGGTTCGCTGGTGCTGCTGAAGCGCTACCCGCAGGTGTTTGGCCTGGCAGCGGTGGTGCTGATCGCCAACCTCGCCCACTACGTGTACCCGAGCATCTTCGTGCTGTTCGCCGAGTACCAGTACAAGTGGAATGAAAGGCAGGTGGCGTGGGTGCTGGCGATCGTCGGTGTGTTCAGCGTGATCGTGCAGGCGGGGCTGGTCGGACGGATCGTGCCGAAGTTGGGCGAGCGCCGCACGCTATTGTTCGGCCTGGCCTGCGGCGTGGCCGGTTTCTTCATCTATGGGCTGGCCGAAGCGGGTTGGATGTTCCTGGTCGGCCTGCCGATCAGCGCGCTGTGGGGACTGGCCGGGCCGGCCACCCAGGCGCTGATCACGCGACAAGTCGGTCCGGAAGTGCAGGGCCGCATCCAGGGCGCGCTGATGAGCCTGGTCAGCCTGGCCGGCATCGCGGGCCCGATGATGTACGCCAGCACCTTCGCCCTGTTCATCGGCAAGAACGCGCCGGCGCATCTGCCGGGCGCACCGTGGATGCTGGCGTCGCTGCTGCTTTTCATCGGCCTGCTGGTGGGGTGGCGTTTCGCCCGGCCGGCGCCGGTATCGCACGCCTGATCATCCGGACCCGCCGAGGGACTCAACCTCCGGCACTGTTCGCCGTGCCCGTGATGGGAGATGCTCGCGCCGGAGACATACGGTGAGGTGACCCATGCGTGGAACGATATTGCTTGTCTTTGCAGTGGTACTGGCCGGTTGCGCCAGCCAGCCCGAGTACTACGACACCAACGCGGCGGTGGACATGAATCCGCTGTGCGCCGGCCGCCCGGACAATCCGAATGATCCGGTGTCGAAGGACTGCGAACGCACCAGTGGCGTGCGCTGGTCGCAGGATGAGAAGAGCAGCCAGCCGCTGGATCTGAGCGGGGCGAAGAAAAAGGACGACTGAGGCGCGTCGTCCGGCGAGCGCATTCCGCGCCGGGAGGCGGCCTGCCGGCGCGCAGGCCGGAGGCCACCTCCCTCCACCGCCGACCATGCCCCGGACGGGAGAGAGACTTCATTCGGGGCGTAGGCCGGCGATGCCGCGTCAGTCGTTTTCGACGTGGACGATCGCGCCGCTGGTGGCGTCCAGATGGATCTCAACGTCATTGCCGTCGGCGCGCTCGGCCTCGGCCTTCCACATGCCGTCGTCGAAATCGACGTCATGCACCTTGGAGTAGCCGGCGGTGGCCAGTTTCGCCTTGATGTCGTTCTCGCTGAAGTTGGACACCAGCGCCTCGGCCTTGATGTCGCCGTTGGCCGGATTCACGCGCACGTCGACGCGATTGCCGTCCGCACTGGTGGCGTCGGTCTCCCACATGCCGTCCTCGAAATCGAGATCGTCCATGCGGGTATAGCCTTTCTCGGTCAGCAGCGCCCGTACCTGCGGTTCGGTCATCGCGGCCTTGGCGGGATCCTGCGCCTGCTGGGTTTGCGCCTGCGCCAGCAGCGGCGTGGCGGCCAATGCCAGCGACAACAACCAGAGCTTGCGGGAAGGGCGGATGAAGGAAAGCGTCTGCATGGTTCGCTCCTGTCGGGAGGGAACCCAATCCTGCCGCCGTCGACTTCACCGGCGGATGAACCCGCTGGAAAGACGGCGTGAACCGTTCGGCGAAATGAAAACCGCGTGAGCGCGGCGTTCTATCCGCGTCGCCAGATCAACAGCGTCACGACGCCGGCGATCAAACCCCAGAACGCCGATCCGATGCCCGCGATGGTCAGGCCCGAAGCCGTCACCAGGAAGGTGATCAACGCGGGTTCACGATGCGATTCCTCGCGCAGTGCCGCCGACAGGCTGTTGCCGATCGTGCCCAGCAGGGCGATGCCGGCGATCGCCATGATCAGTTCCTTCGGGAACGCAGCGAACAGCGCGGCCACGGTGGCGCCGAAGATGCCGACCAGCACGTAGAACACGCCCGCCGCGATCGCCGCGACGTAGCGCCGATCCGGATCCTCGTGGGCTTCGCGGCCCATGCAGATCGCGGCGGTGATCGCGGCCAGGTTCAGCGCGAACGCGCCGAACGGTGCCAGCAGCAGGTTCGCCACGCCGGTCCAACCCACTGCCGGCGAGATCGGAATCGCATAGCCGGAGGCGCGGATCACCGCCACGCCCGGCACGTTCTGAGACGCCATCGTCACCACGAACAGCGGCAGCGCGATACCGAACAGCGCGGGCAGCGAGAAGCTCGGGAAGATGAAGATCGGCTTCGCCAGTTCCCAGCTCAGCCCGTCGGTCTTCAGCTGGCCGAGCCCGGCGGCGAAGGCGATGCCGACCAGCAGGGTGAGGATCACCGCGTAGCGCGGCAGCAGCCGGCGCGCGAGCAGGTAGACCACGAACATGGTCAGCGCCATGCCCAGCTGGGTCTTCATGGCGACGAAGGCGTCCAGGCCGAAACGCAGCAGCACGCCGGCCAGCATGCCCGAGGCCAGCGGCACCGGGATGCGGCTGATGGTCTTCTCGAACAGGCCGGAGAAACCGGCGATGGTGATCAGCCCCGCCGAGATCAGGAACGCGCCGATGGCATCGGACAGCGGCAATCCCGCCGCGCTGCTGATCAACATCGCCGCGCCCGGCGTGGACCATGCGGTCACCACCGGCATGCGGTAGCGCAGCGACAGGCCGATGCAGGTCAGGCCCATGCCCAGGCCGAGGGCCCACATCCACGAACTGATTTCCTCCGGCGACGCACCCAGCGACTGCGCGGCCTGGAAGACGATAACGGCCGAACTGGCGAAGCCCACCAGCACGGTGACGAAACCGGCGGCGACGGCGGACAGGGAAAGATCGCGCAACAGGTGGCGCGGCGGGGAAGCGTTGGACATGGAGATGCCACTCAACGGAACCGGGGCATTGTCGCCCAGGGATGCGGGGGGAAGAAGGTGTGGAGTGGTTGGGCAGGTGGAAATGGGGGGAATGCTGGGTTTGTGGTTCGTTTCAGTTTGCGGGTTGGGAAGTGCGGTAGTGCGGTTGCGCCGGGGGTTGTCATGGCTCGGCATTCATCCGCCTGGCCCCCACCCCAACCCTCCCCCGCGAGCGGGGGAGGGGGCTGTGTCCGAGTAGTGATGGATGGCAGCGCTTTGGCCCCTTCCCCCGCTTGCGGGGGAAGGCTGGGATGGGGGCGCTCGCAGGAAGCGTGATCCCGCAGCAGCGGAGCAAGCTCCGCTCTGCGCGATCGAACCGGGATGCGCGATCAGCGTTTCGTCGCGCGCAACCCCACCGCCGCCAGCCAGCGCCTGGCCACCATCGGCGAGGTCATGCACACCGCTTCGTCGGTGACGGTGGTGACCGCGCGCTCCAGCAACTGGATGTCGGCTTCGTGCTGGCGCGCCACGTGTGGATCCTCGAAGAAAATCACCCGCTGGCAGCGATGCTCCAGCACGCGATCGGCAATTTGCGCGTCGCCGCCCATCGGGCCGCTCTGGTAGCGCTCGGCCCAAGGTTTGTCCTGCGGCCAGCCGCGGCTCCAGGCCAGTTCGTTGAGGCGTTGGCCGGTGGTGCCGGTGGCGACGCGGTGGGCGAAGCGCGAGAGCTGATCGAAATGCTCGGCGGCGAAGGCCAGCATCTGCGGCTTCATCGCGTCGTGTGCGATCAGCGCCAGGGTCTGGTCCTCCAGTGCGTGGAAACGATCGGCACCGGCGTCCGGCGCGAAGCCGGCATGGATGCGTTCCATCTCCACCCAGTCGCGCGCCGAGGCGACGGTCGACAGGAACGGCTTGCCGTGGATCACGCATTGCCGCTTGAGCGCGATCGCTTCGGGAAAGATGGAAGAAGGATCCACCGGATCGATCAGGTAGATCGCGCCATCCAGATTCCGTTCGGCGCCTTCCAACCCGACCACTTCCGCGACCAGCTTCATCAGCCCGCCTTCGCGGCCATATGGATAGCGGCGCAGTTGTGGATAGTTCGCCAGCATGCCGGCGGCGGCGATCGCGTCGTAGGTGCGCCCGACCGCGTGCAGGCCCAGCTTCAGTTCGCGGATGCCGGACTCGCTGGCGCGCAGCCAGCGGAACAATGCGGCGTCTTCGTTGTGGTGGTGCAGGCGGTTGGCGGCAAGACCCAGGCGCATGGACGGGGCGTCGAAGGGAAAGCGCTAGTCTAGCGATCCCGCGTGCGCGGCACAGGTGGGCTCCGGCCCACCATTGCCATACCAATTCAACAACGCCCGCGAGTGAACGCGGTGGGTCGGTGTGAAGACCTATTCCGCCAGCATCTCCGCGATGCTTGCCGCCGCGTCGCGCCCTTCGGCGACCGCGGTCACCACCAGATCCGCGCCGCGCACCGCGTCGCCACCGGCGAACAGCTTCGGGTTCGTGGTCTGGAACGGCAGGCGATCGCCGCCACCGGCGACGATGCGTCCGTTCGGCGTGCCTTCCACGCCCTGCGTGGCCAGCCATTCGGGCACGCTGGGCGAGAAACCGAACGCGATGATCACCACGTCGGCCTCCAGCAGCGATTCGCTGCCCTCGATCGGCACCGCGCTCTGGCGGCCGCGCGCGTCCGGCTCGCCCAGGCGCGTTTCGACGACCTCCACACCGACGACCTTGCCGTCGGCGTCGCCGCGGATCGCCAGCGGCTGGCGGTTGAACAGGAAGCGCACGCCTTCCTCGCGCGCGTTGGCGACTTCGCGCGCCGAGCCGGGCATGTTGGCCTCGTCGCGGCGGTAGGCGCAGGTGACCTTGGCCGCGCCCAGCCGGATCGCGCTGCGCACGCAGTCCATGCCGGTATCGCCGCCGCCCAGCACCACCACGCGCTTGCCGGCCAGATCCGGCAGCGCCAGCTTGTCTTCCCAGCCGGCGATCGGTCGACCCCAGGGATCATTGCCGCCGACGATGCGGCCGTTCTGCACCAGGAACGGCAGCGCCGGCAGCACGCCTTCCAGATCCTGCCCTTCCAGCCCGCCATCGGTGTAGCGATAGGCGCCGGTGCCGAGGAACACCGCGTCGTAATCGGCCAGCAGTTCCTCCAGGCTCACGTCGCGGCCCACTTCCACGCCCAGGCGGAACTCCACGCCCATGCCTTCCAGCACCTCGCGGCGGCGGGCGATGACGCTCTTTTCCAGCTTGAAGGTGGGAATGCCGAACTGCAGCAGGCCGCCGATCTGTTCATAGCGGTCGTACACCACCGCGTGGATGCCGGCGCGCGCCAGCCGATCCGCGCAGCCGATGCCGGCCGGACCGGCGCCGATCACCGCCACCCGCTTGCCGGTCGGCTTGACGTCGCTCAGGTCCGGACGCCAGCCGTTGGCCAGCGCGGTGTCGGTGATGAACTTCTCGACCGCGCCGATGGTGACCGCACCGAATTCCTCCAGCGTGCAGGCGCCTTCGCACAGGCGATCCTGCGGGCACACGCGGCCGCAGACTTCCGGCAGCGGGTTGGTCGAATGGCAGAGCGCGGCGGCTTCCTCGATGCGGTTTTCCTGCACCAGTTGCAGCCACTGCGGAATCGCGTTGTGCACCGGGCATTTCCAACTGCAATACGGATTGCCGCAATCCAGGCAGCGCCCCGCCTGGTACTGCGCCTCGGGCTTGTCGAATTTCCCGTACAGCTCGCCCCAGTCGCCGGACGTGCGCAGTTCCAGCGGAATGCGCTGCGGCATGGTGCGGGGCAGTTCGAGGAACTGGAAGACGCTTTTCTTGCTCATGGTGGGGATTCGGGAATGGGGATTCGGGATTCGCGAAATCAAAAGCCAGGTGAACCGGGACCCGGAAAGTGGATGGGGATCGCGCTCCTGCAAATCCCGAATCCCGATTCCCGAATCCCGTCGCTCAGGCGGCCCGCCTGAGCGAATCCGTCAACGACTCCAGGCTGGCCGCTTTCGGCTTCACCAACCAGAACTTGCCGACGTAGTCGCGGAACTCGTCCAGGATCTGCTGTGCCCAGATGCTGCCGGTGAGTTCGCGATGGCGCTGGATCAGCTTGTGCAGGTGCTGGCGGTGGCTCTCGAAGCCTTCCGGCGAGATCCGGTGGATATCGATCAGCTCGTGGTTGTAGCGATCGACGAAATCGCGATCCAGATCCAGCACGTAGGCCAGGCCGCCGGTGAAGCCGGCGCCGAAGTTCAGGCCCACCCGGCCCAGCACCATCACGATGCCGTCGGTCATGTATTCGCAGCAGTGATCGCCTGCGCCCTCGATGACCGCCAGCGCGCCGGAGTTGCGCACCGCGAAGCGCTCGCCGGCTCGGCCCGCGGCGAACAGTTCGCCGCCGGTGGCGCCGTACAGGCAGGTGTTGCCGATGATCGGCGTATTGCGGGCTTCGAAGCGCGCGCCGCGCGGCGGACGCACCACCAGCCGGCCGCCGGCCATGCCCTTGCCGACGTAGTCGTTGGCTTCGCCTTCCAATTCCATCTGCAAGCCACCGGCGTTGAAAGCGCCGAAGCTCTGCCCGGCGGTGCCGCGGAAGCGCAGGTTGAGCGGCGCGTCGGCCATGCCCTGGTTGCCGTGCATGCGGGCGATCGCGCCGGACAGGCGGGTGCCGATCGAACGGTCGGTGTTGTGGATCAGGAACCGGTGCTCGCCGCCAGCCTTGCGCCGGATCGGTTCGGCCAGCAGGCCGTCGAGCTGGGTGGCCAGGCTGTCGGGCGACTCGTACAGGCGCTGGGCCGCGCAGCTTTCGCTGCCGGTCTGCGCGCCCTGCAGCAGGCGGGCCAGATCGATGCGCACGCCGGCGCGCGGCGAGGCGTCGATCTGCTCCAGCAGATCGGTGCGGCCGACGATCTCGTCCAGCGAACGCGCGCCCAGGTAGGACAGCCACTGGCGCACTTCCTCGCTGAGCAGGCGGAAGAAGTTCTCCACGCGCTCAGGCAAGCCGGTGAAGTACTGCGAGCGCAGGCGTTCGTCCTGGGTGGCCACGCCGGTGGCGCAGTTGTTGAGGTGGCAGATGCGCAGGTACTTGCAGCCCAGCACGATCATCGGGCCGGTGCCGAAGCCGAAGCTGTCCGCGCCCAGCAACGCCGCCTTGACCACGTCCAGGCCGGTCTTCAGGCCGCCGTCGGTCTGCAGCACGGTGCGCTCGCGCAGCTGGTTGGTGACCAGCGCCTGGTGCGCCTCGGCCACGCCCAGTTCCCACGGCACGCCGGCGTAGCGGATCGAACTGATCGGGCTGGCGCCGGTGCCACCGTCGTGGCCGGAGATGGTGATCAGATCCGCGCCGGCCTTGACCACGCCGGCGGCAATCGTGCCCACGCCGGCGTGGGAGACCAGCTTCACCGAGACCAGGGCCTGCGGATTGACCTGCTTGAGGTCGTAAATCAGCTGGGCCAGATCCTCGATGGAGTAGATGTCGTGGTGCGGCGGCGGCGAGATCAGGCCGATGCCCGGGCGCGCGTAGCGCAGGCGGGCGATCAGTTCGTTGACCTTGTGGCCGGGCAACTGGCCGCCTTCGCCGGGCTTGGCGCCCTGGGCGACCTTGATCTGCAGCACCTCGGCATTGACCAGGTACTCGGGGGTGACGCCGAAACGGCCGGAGGCGACCTGCTTGATCTTGCTGCGCTTCTCGGTGCCGTAGCGCGCCGGGTCCTCGCCGCCCTCGCCGGAGTTGCTGCGCCCGCCCAGGCGGTTCATCGCGATCGCCAGCGCTTCGTGCGCTTCCGGCGACAGCGCGCCCAGGCTGATCGCGGCGGTGTCGAAACGGCGCAGCAGATCGCCGGCTTCGGCCACTTCCGACAGCGGCGTCGGGGTGGCGGCGGGCTTGAGACGCAGCAGGTCGCGCAGCGCCGAGGGCGGACGCGAGTTCACCGCGTCGGCGTACTGCTGCCAGTCGGCGGCCTCGCCGGTGCGGGTGGCGCGTTGCAGCGTCGTCACCACGTCCGGGTTGTACATGTGGTACTCGCCACCGTGGACGTACTTGAGCAGGCCGCCGATTTCCGGTTGCGCGCGATCGTTCCAGCCGCGCGCTTCCAGTTCGCGCGCCTCGGTGTCCAGGCGTTCGAAACCGACGCCGCCGATGCGCGCGGGGGTGTCGGCGAAGCACAGCTCGACCACGTCCGGATCCAGGCCGACGATCTCGAACAGCTGCGCGCCGCGGTAGCTGCTGATGGTGCAGATGCCCATCTTGGAGATGATCTTGGACAGGCCCTTGTAGATGCCCTTGCGGTAGCTGCGGCCGATCTGGGCCTGCTCGCCGCCCTTCTTCAGTTGCAGGATGCCGCGCCGGCCCAGGTCGAACAGGGTCTGGTAGGCCAGGTACGGATACACCGCGGTGGCGCCGTAACCGATCAGGCAGGCGATGTGGTGGGCGTCGCGCGCGGTGCCGGTCTCGATGATCAGGTTGACGTCGCAGCGCAGGCCTTCGCGGCACAGGTGGTGATGGACCGCACCGGTCGCCATCAGCGCATGCACCATCGGCCGGCCCTGCTGCGGGCGGCGATCGCTCAGCACCACCATGACCATGCCTTCGCGCGCGGCCTGCTCGACCTCGGCGCAGATGCGCTCGATCGCCGCCTTCAGGCCTTCCTCGACGCTGTAGGACAGGTCGATGTAGCGGTGCTTCTGGTCGTACGGATCCATCTTCAGCAGCTGGCGCAGCTTGCGCTGGCTGAGCACCGGCGAATTGAGGATGACGTGGCTGACCGTCTCCGGGCCGGCGTGGAAGATGTTGGTCTCCTTGCCGAGCTGGGTCGCCAGCGACATCACGCAGTCTTCGCGCAAAGGATCGATGGGCGGGTTGGTGACCTGGGCGAAGCCCTGGCGGAAGTAGTCGTACAGCGGCCGGGTCTGCCGGCTAAGCACCGCCATCGGGGTGTCGTCGCCCATCGAGCCGGTGGCTTCCTGCTCGGTCTCGGCGAGCGGGCGCAGTACCTGCTCCACTTCCTCGCTGGTGAGCTGGAACAGCTTGTGGAAGCCGCGCAGGGTCTTCTCGTCGAACGGCGCGTCGGTGAGCGACGGATCGATCAGTTCGGTCTGCAGGTAGGTTACGCCGTGGTGCAGCCATTGCTTGTATGGCGCGCGACCGCGGTTGATGCGATCCACCGCCTCGCTGTCGAGCAGGTCGCCGCGCTTCAGGTCGATGGCCATCATCTCGCCGGGGCCGAGCTTGCCCTTGCGGGTGACGCGTTCGGCGGGCACTTCCCACACGCCGGCTTCGGAGGCGACCAGGAAATGGCGATCGCTGGTCAGCATCCAGCGCGCCGGGCGCAGACCGTTGCGATCCAGCATGCAGGCGGCGTAGCGGCCGTCGCAGGCGACGATGCCGGCGGGACCGTCCCACGGCTCGGTGTTGAGGCCGTAGAACTCGTAGAACGCGGCCAGATCGGCGTCCTTGAATTCCAGCGACTGGGTCGCCGGCGGCACCAGGATGCGCAGCGCCTGCAGCAGATCCATGCCACCGGCGATCAGCAGCTCCAGCATGTTGTCCAGGCTCTGCGAATCGGAGCCGTGCATGGAAATGACCGGATCGAATTCGGCGATGTCGAAGCGCGGGGTCTTCCACACCTTGCTGCGCGCCTGCGCCCAGCGGCGGTTGCCTTCGATGGTGTTGATTTCGCCGTTGTGCGCCAGCAGCCGGAACGGATGCGCCAGCGGCCAGCGCGGCAGGGTGTTGGTGGAGAAGCGCTGGTGGAACACCACCGCGCTGCTGCCCAGGTCGCTGCGTTGCAGGTCTGGATAGAAGACCGGCAGCTTGTCCGGCAGCACCATGCCCTTGTAGCCGATGGCGTGCGGGGACAGGGTGACCACGTAGAAGTCGGAGACGTCCTTGCGCAGCTGCTGTTCGCCGCGACGGCGGGCGAGGAACAGGGCCAGGCCGAAGGCATCATCATCCTGCTGGTCGCCGGCGTCGACGAAGATCTGTTCGATGCGCGGCAGGGTTTCCTTGGCCAGCACGCCGCAGACACTGTCGTCGGTCGGCGGCACGCGCCAGCCGCGCGGCGTCACGCCGACGCGGCGCAGTTCGGCTTCCAGGGTGGCGCGACATCGATCCGCCTGCGCGGCGTCGTGGGGCAGGAACACCAGCCCGGCGGCGAAGCGCGCGCCGATCGTGATGCCGGCTTCCTGGGCCAGCGCGCGCAGGAAGGCATCGGGTTTTCGGATCAGCAAGCCACAGCCATCGCCGGTAAGCCCGTCGGCGGCGACGCCGCCGCGATGGGTCATCCGCGAAAGCGCGGCAATGGCGGTGTCGACCAGCGCACGCGAAGGCTGGTCATCCAACTGCGCGATCATGCCGAAACCGCATGCGTCGCGTTCGTCGTTCGGGTCGTAGAGCCCGTGGCGACTGCGAGGGGCCATCTCTGCCTCAAACCTTGCTGACGGCGACACCGTGCCCTGCCCACGCAGCGGCACTTCGAAATGTCACCGGAGTCCCGACTAAAGCACAGATGTTGCGGTGCCGCAACAGCGTTCCGACGAGTACGACGATAGTTGCAGAAGCAACTTTTCCAGTGGATTTTCTTTGGTCTGCTGCGCGCGGCACGCGCGCCTGTTCACCCGCAGCCGACGCGCGCGACGCGTCGCTGCGTGTCGAGATACAGGTTGAGGCGGCCAGCGCGGAAATCCTGCACGCCGACCTGATCCACGCGCACGGCGCGTGCCATGTCGGCGCCAGCGGCCGCGCGCGCTTTCTCGATCACGCCGGCATCGATCGGCAGGCCGATGACGAGCTGCGCGGCGGAAGGATCACAGCGTGGCGGCAATGGGGCCCGGGCTGCGGCGGCGGGCGGCGCGGATTTCGGCGGAGGCGTGGAACCGCAGCCTGCGAGCGCGGCGGCGAACAGCCATGCGAGGGTGCGGAGCTTGCTGGCCATGCGGGATCCCTTCCCGGTGCGTGCCGACGCCGGTGGCGTCGATGCGAATGGCGAGGATCTTAAGTGTTTCCGGATGCGCGTGATCGCGCGGGAAGTCATGGGGGCAGGTTTTGCCCCCACCCCAACCCTCCCCCGCAGGCGGGGGAGGGAGTCGTGTCCGTGTTCCGATTCTTTTCCCGCGAACCGCGGAATGCCCGAACGATGGGAGAGGAAGCCGCGTCCGGAGGCTGCCCCTTCCCGACACCGGAGGCTGTCGCTTCCCGACACCGGATACCGCCCCTTCCCCCGCTCGCGGGGGAAGGCCGGGATGGGGGCGCTTTTTTCCGGTTATCGAAGCCCGATCAGCCGCAACGAACCGCCGTCACCACACCCTTGTCATCCAGGTCGATGTTCAGGCGACTGGGATTGAAGTCCATGGTGGCGGCCTCGCCCGGCTTGAGCGTGCGCACGGCGTTGGCCTTCGCGTCCTTGCCGGCCTGCTCGGTGTCGGCGGGCGTGGCGGCCTTGCCGATGATCCACTGCGCCTGGGTGTCGTCGCAGCTGCCGCCGGGCGCGGGTGCGGTGCCAGTGGGATCGCTGCCGGGTTCGGGCGGTTGCGCGGCGGCGGCGGCGGCGGCCTGCGACTGTTCCGTGGCGGCCGTCTGTTCGTCGGGCGCCGGCGCCGAACAGGCGGCGAGCGTCAGGGAAAGCAACAGGGCGGGAATCGCGTAACGGGACATGCAGGCTCCAGTGGCAAACGGATGATGGGCCAAGCATCGCCCAGCTCACATTCGCATGTCGTTAACCGCACTCGTCGGCAGGATTGGGCATGCCCGGATCTCCCGAAGTCTTGAATGCTCTCGCCGACGCGGCCGCGCAGGCGCGCGAAGCCGGCCTGATTCATGTCAGCGATGCTGAACCGGGGATCCGCCGCCGGCGTGCTGGCAAGGGTTTCGTTTATCTGGACCCGGCGGGCGCGCGTGTCCGCGATGCGGCGACGCTGGAACGCATCCGCGCGCTGGCCGTCCCGCCGGCCTATACCGAGGTGTGGATCTGCCCGCATGCGCGCGGCCATCTGCAGGCCACCGGGCGCGATGCGCGGCGGCGCAAGCAGTACCGCTACCACCCGCAATGGAGCGAAGTGCGCGGCAATGGCAAGTTCACCCGGATCGTTGCCTTCGGCCGTGCCCTGCCGCGCCTGCGTCGCCGGGTTCGTACCGATCTGGCGCGGCCAGGCCATCCCCGCGGGAAGGTGCTGGCGATCGTGGTGGCGCTGATGGGCGCGACGCTGGTGCGGATCGGCAACGCCGGCTACGTGCGCGACAACGGTTCCTTCGGCCTGACCACCCTGCGCAATCGCCATGTCGAGTTCGTGCGTGGGGGCCGGGTGCGGCTTCGCTTCGCCGGCAAGGGCGGACAGGTGCACGACATCGCGGTGGATGATCGACGGCTGGTCCGCCTGGTGCGTGGCTGCCGGCAACTGCCCGGGCAATTGCTGTTCCAGTACCGCGATGACGATGGCCAGCTGCATCCGGTGGATTCGGGTGCGGTCAACGACTACCTGCGCGAGGCGATGGGCGAAGCGTTCACCGCCAAGGATTTCCGCACCTGGGGCGGGACCCTGGCCGCGTTCCAGCAACTGGCGGCGATTCCGTTGCCGGCGCGCGGCGGTGAGCGCGCGCTGGCGCGGGTGCGGCAGACGGTCACCGAGGCGGTGGCCGGAATGCTGGGCAACACGGTGGCGGTATGCCGCAAGGCGTATATCGACCCGTGCGTGTTCGAGGGCTGGCGCGACGGCCGGGTGGCGCGCTGCGCGGGAGACGCGCGCGGGCCCCGGCAATGGGAAAGCGCCGCGCTGCGTTTTCTCAGCCGGGCCCACCGCGACGCCGCGCGTGCGGCGTCGGGCGGGAAGCGGAAAGCGGCGAAGCGGAAATGATCAGCCGCAGGCGACCTTGCTGATCTTGTTGTCCTTGTCCAGGTGCACGTTCACCCGGTCCTCGCGGTAGTCCATGGTCACCGCCTGGTTCGGACCGATGGGACGCATCAGGCCCGCACCGCTCTCGCGCCAGACGCGGCCCATGTTGGCCTGGTTGCCTTCCTGGCCAACGGCCCACTGCACGGCGTCGGCGTTGCACTTGCCCGAGCCGGGTGCGGGCGTGGCGGCTCCGGTGTCGGCTGATGGCGGGGTCGAGCTGCAGCCAGCCAGGGCCAACGCGGCGGTGATGGCGGCGGAACCCAGCAAGGGACGTAGGGACATGGCGGCTTCCTTATCGGCGGGTGGATGGCGCGCATGGTATGCCGAACGCGACCGGTATTTCCGGGTGGGCCGTCGCGGCTTGGGCGGGCTTCCAAAAGCGAAGAGCAAATCCCCCTCGGTCCCCCTTTTGCAAAGGGGGAGGAAAACCTCGGTCCCCTTTTTACAAAGGGGGAGGAAAAACGCGTCTCCTGAAGTACACCTTGATCAGCCATTCGGCTGTTGGAGAGCGTCCGCTGTTGGAACTGAAGCAAATCCCCCTCAATCCCCCTTTTGCGCTTAACAGCCGCATGGCTGGTCAAGAAGGAGGAAACGCGGAGTCTTTCAGTAGAAGGTAGAAGGATTAGCCCCCTTTGAAAAAGGGGGCGGGCGGCCGCGCAGCGGGCGACGGGGGATTTGCGCTTGGAGCAGAAACAAATCCCTCGCGGTCTCCCTTCCTGGTCCTGGGCGTGGGAAGCAGGTCGTCAGTCGCGATAGATCCGCGGTGCGCGCTTCAGTCCGCACAGCAGCGAGTAGGCGCTGCCGTTGGCGTGGCGGGCCAGTTCGGTGACCGGCACCTGCGCGCCCCACAGTTCGACCCGGCTGCCCAGACCCGCCTGCGGTACATCGGTCAGATCGACGGTGAGCATGTCCATCGACACGCGGCCGATCAGCCGGCTGCGCTGGCCGTCGATGGCGACCGGGGTGCCGGTGGGGGCGAAGTGCGGATAGCCGTCGGCGTAGCCGAAGGCGACCACGCCGACCCGGGTCGGGCGTTCGGTGACGAAGCCGCCGCCGTAGCCGATCGGTTCGCCGGCGGCGAGTTCGCGCACGCTGATGATCTTCGATTCGGCGGTCATCACCGGACGCAGGCGATCGGCCTGCGGGTGGGAGGACGGGAACGGATTGGCGCCGTACAGCATCAGGCCGGCTCGGCCCCAGTCGCTGCCGGCCGCCGGCCAGCCGAGCAGGCCGGGCGAGTTGCACAGGCTGCGTTCGCCGGGCAGATCGTCCAGGGTCGCGGCGAAGGCTTCCACCTGTTGCTGCGTGCGTTCGCTGTCCAGTTCGTCGGCGCGGGCGAAGTGGGTCATCGCCACCACCGAGGCCACCTGCGGCAACGCGGCCAGTCGCTGCCAGGCGGCGCGATAGTCCTCCGGCGCCAGGCCGACCCGGTGCATGCCCGAATCCAGCTTCAGCCAGATCCGCAGCGGCTGTTCCAGCGCGGTGCTGGCGAGTGCCTCGATCTGCCAGTGGGCGTGAATCACGCACCACAGATCATGCGCGGCGATCACCGCCAGTTCGTCGGCCTCGAAGAAACCTTCCAGCAACAGGATCGGCGAGCGGATGCCGGCGCCGCGCAGGGCCAGCGCCTCTTCCAGGCAGGCGACCGCGAAACCGTCGGCGGCTTCGGCCTCCAGCGCCTGGGCGCAGCGGACCGCGCCGTGCCCGTAGGCGTCGGCCTTGACCACGGCGAGGGAACGACCGCCGGCGAGTTCGCGGGCGATGCGGTAGTTGTGGCGCAGCGACTGCAGGTCGATCAGCGCGCGGGCTGGGCGCATGGTTCAGGCTGGGGGTCGTGGCCGCCGCGGCGCGCGCCGTAGCGGGAAATGTCGAGGCCTTCGCCGCTGATTTGCGGCATGCGCGAGGCCATCAGGTCGGCCAGGTAACGGCCCGAGCCGCACGCCATGGTCCAGCCCAGTGTGCCATGTCCGGTGTTGAGGAACAGGTTCGAGTATTGGGTCGCACCCACCACCGGCGTGCCGTCCGGCGTGGCCGGGCGCAGGCCGGTCCAGAAGCTGGCGCGGGACAGATCGCCGCCGCGCGGATACAGGTCGCCGACCACCATTTCCAGGGTCGCACGACGCTTCGGCGACAGCGACAGATCGAAGCCGGCCACCTCGGCCATGCCGCCGACGCGGATGCGATCGTCGAAGCGGGTGATCGCGATCTTGTAGGTCTCGTCGAGGATGGTCGACGTCGGCGCCATCGCCGCGTCGACGATCGGCAAGGTCAGCGAATAGCCCTTGAGCGGATACACCGGCAGGCGGATGCCCAGCGGCGCCAGCAGTCGCGGCGAATAGCTGCCGAGCGCCAGCACGTAGCGGTCGGCGGTTTCCCGCTTGCCGTCGATGCGCACGCCGCGGATGCGGCCGCCTTCGGTTTCCAGCGCCTCGATGGTCTGGCCGTAGCGGAACTCCACGCCGGCCGCCGCGGCCATCGCCGCCAGCCGCTGGGTGAACAGGTGGCAGTCGCCGGTCTGGTCGTTGGGCAGACGCAGCGCGCCGACCAGCTTGTCGGACACGTTCGCCAGCGCCGGTTCGACCCGGGCGATGCCGTCGCGATCCAGCAGTTCGTAGGGCACGCCGTATTCGTCCAGCACCGCGATGTCCTTGGCCGCGCCATCGAGCTGGGCCTGGGTGCGGAACAACTGGGTGGTGCCGAGCTGGCGGCCCTCGTAGCCGATGCCGGTTTCCGCGCGCAGCTCGTCCAGGCAGTCGCGGCTGTATTCGGACAGGCGCACCATGCGCGCCTTGTTGATGGCGTAGCGCTCCTGGGTGCAGTTGCGCAGCATCTGCGCGAGCCACAGGTACTGGTTGGGGTCCAGGCCCGGGCGGATCGCCAGCGGCGCATGCCTGGAGAACAGCCATTTGAGCGCCTTGAGCGGCACGCCCGGCGCGGCCCACGGCGACGCGTAGCCCGGCGAGATCTGGCCGGCGTTGGCGAAACTGGTTTCGCCGGCCGGGCCGGCCTGCCGATCGATGACGGTCACCTCGAAACCCGCGCGCGCCAGATACCACGCGCTGCTGATGCCGATGACGCCGCTGCCCAGAACCAGAACCCGCATGCCGATGCTCCCGCCAGTGATTCCGGACATTTCCCTGGCCTGGAGGCCGGGTTTCCGGAGTTTGGCGAGTATAGGGACGGATGTATAGGGTTATTTTCCGTATTTGGTGGCAACATTGGGGAATTCCACCGAAAAGCCCGGTTTCCTTGGAGCCCCCATGACCCAGCGCCGCCGCGAACTGGACAAGATCGACCGCAACATCCTGCGCGTGCTGCAGGAGGAGGGGCGGATCTCCTTCACCGAACTGGGCGAACGGGTCGGCCTGTCCACCACGCCCTGCACCGAGCGGGTCCGCCGGCTGGAGCGCGACGGGGTGATCACCGGCTACTACGCCCGGCTGGATCCGCAGTACCTCAAGGCCAACCTGCTGGTGTTCGTGGAGATCAGCCTGGCCTACAAGTCCGGCGACATCTTCGAGGAGTTCCGCCGCGCCGCCCTGCGCCTGCCCAACGTGCTGGAATGCCACCTGGTCTCGGGCGATTTCGACTATCTGATCAAGGCGCGCATCTCGGAGATGGCGTCCTACCGCAAGCTGCTCGGCAGCACCCTGCTGACCCTGCCGCACGTGCGCGAGTCCAAGAGCTACATCGTGATGGAAGAGGTCAAGGAGACCCTCAGCCTGCCGGTGCCCGACTGAGTGTCGGGCGGCGCCGGGCTGAACGGTCCGGGATGACCATGGGCACATGACGTCCGCGCGGCGGACGGGAGTATCGTGGCCGCCTTTGTCCCGTTCCGAGGTCCGCCATGCACGCCCACCGCTGGATCCTGCTGACCGCCGCGCTGTGCGGCGCCAGCGCCTGTAACCGTACCCCCGAACCGGCCACCGAGGCGCCCAAGGCCGAAGCGCCCGCCGCCGCGCCGGTCGTCGGCATCGATCTGGCCGGCCTGGACAAGGCGGTCGCGCCGGGTGACGACTTCGACGAATACGCCAACGGCGGCTGGCGCAAGAACGCGCAGATTCCGGACGACCGTTCCAGCACCGGCGTGTTCCTGGAGGTCTTCCAGAAAGCAGAGAAGCGCAACGCCGATCTGGTCCAGGGCCTGGCCAAGGCCAACCCGGCCGCCGGCACGCCCGAGCGCAAGATCGCCGACTACTACGCCGCCTTCATGGACGAGGCCGGCATCGAGCAGCGCGGCCTGGCGCCGCTGCAGCCATGGCTGGACAAGATCGATGCCATCGCCACGCCGGCCGACCTGTCGCGCTACATCGGCAGCACCGTGCGCGCCGACACCGATCCGCTCAACGCGACCAACTTCGCCACCGACAACCTGTTCGGCCTGTTCGTCGCCCAGGGCCTGGAAGATCCGTCGCAGAACGTGGGCTACCTGATGCAAGGCGGCCTGGGCATGCCGGATCGCGAGTACTACCTGGCCGCCGACAAGGATATGGCCGCCAACCGCGGGAAGTACCAGGCCTACATCGGCCAGATGCTGAAGCTGGCCGGTGCGAGCGACGCCGACGCGGCCGCCAAGGCCAAGGCGATCTTTGATCTGGAAATGAAGATCGCCCACGCGCACGCCAACATCGTCGACAGCCAGGACGTGCACAAGGCGAACAATCCGTGGGAGACCGCGGCGTTCGCCAGCAAGGCGCCGGGCATCGACTGGGCGGCCTTCTTCGATGGCGCCGGCCTGGGTGGACAGAAGACGCTGGTGGCCTGGCAGCCCAAGGCGATCACCCAGCTGTCCGCGCTGGTCGCCAGCCAGCCGCTGCAGACCTGGAAGGACTACCTGCGCTTCCACGCCATCGACCACAGTGCCGGCATGTTGCCCAAGGCCTATGCCGACGCCAGCTTCGAATTCCATGGCAAGACCCTGCAGGGCACGCCCAAGCAGCGGGATCGCTGGAAGCGCGCGATTGGCGCCACCAACGGCGCGCTGGGCGACGCCATCGGCCAGATCTACGTGAAGCAGTATTTCCCGGCCTCGTCGAAGGCGCAGGTCGAGGAGATGGTCAACAACATCCTGGCCGCGTTCAGCGAAGGCGTGGACAAGCTGGAATGGATGACCCCGGCGACCAAGGAAAAAGCCAAGGCCAAGGCCGCGACCATGCGCGTGGGCGTGGGCTATCCGGAAACCTGGCGCGACTACGCCTCGCTGGAAGTGAAGGCCGACGATCCACTCGGCAACGCGCGCCGCGCCGAGGAATTCGAGTACCGCCACCAGACCGCCAAGCTGGGCAAGCCGGCCGATCGCGCCGAGTGGTGGATGACGCCGCAGACGGTCAACGCCGTGCAGCTGCCGCTGCAGAACGCGATGAACTTCCCGGCCGCGATCCTGGAAGCGCCGTTCTTCGACCCCAAGGCCGATCCGGCCGCCAACTACGGCGCCATCGGCGCGGTGATCGGCCACGAGATCAGCCACGGCTTCGACAACACCGGCGCCGACTTCGACGACCAGGGCCGTCTGCGCAACTGGTGGACACCTGAGGACGCCGCGCATTTCAAGGCCGCCGGTGATCGCCTGATCGCGCAGTACAACGCCTATGAACCGCTGCCGGGCCTGCACATCAACGGCGAGCAGACCCTGGGCGAGAACATCGCCGACGTGTCCGGCCTGGCCATCGCCTACACCGCCTACAAGAAGTCGCTGGGCGGCAAGGAAGCGCCGGTGATCGATGGCTTGACCGGCGACCAGCGCTTCTTCATCGCCTACGCGCAGGCCTGGCGCACCAAGACCCGCGACGCGGCGCTGCGCGCGCAGGTGATCGGTGATGGCCACGCACCGGGCCGCTACCGCGCCCAGACCGTGCGCAACGTCGATGCCTGGTATGCGGCGTTCCCGTCCAAGCCGGGCGAGAAGCTGTTCCTGGAACCGAAGGACCGGGTCAAGATCTGGTAAACCGGCGCCAGCACCGCATCGCCTCGCTGGAAATCCCCGCAAGCGCAAACCGCTCCCTCCCCCGCTAGCGGGGGAGGGTTGGGGAGGGGGCCAGCCGGAAAAAAACTACGCCCCGGCATCAACCGTCAAGCCCATACACCGCCATCGTCGATCAGACAGCGATCGTTGGAAGCGCCCCCATCCCAGCCTTCCCCCGCCAGCGGGGGAAGGGGCAAGCGCCGAATCGCCGCAATTGGTCCGCACGTTGAGAGAGCAGAGAGGCAGACCGCTCCCTCCCCCGCTTGCGGGGGAGGGTTGGGGAGGGGGCCAGCCGGAAAAAAACTGCGCCCCGGCATCAACCGCCAAGCCTGCACACCGCTATCGTCGATCAGACAGCGATCGCTGGAAGTGCCCCCATCCCAGCCTTCCCCCGCTTGCGGGGGAAGGGGCACGGCCGAATCGCTGCAATTGGTCCGCACGTTGAGAGAGCAGAGAGGCAGACCGCTCCCTCCCCCGCTAGCGGGGGAGGGTTGGGGAGGGGGCCAGCCGGGAAAAAACGCGCCCTGGCATCAACCGTCAAGCCCGCACACCGCCATCGTCGATCAGACAGCGATCGTTAGCCGCCAAGCCTGCACACCGCCATCGTCGATCAGACAGCGATTGCTGGAAGTGCCCCCATCCCAGCCTTCCCCCGCCAGCGGGGGAAGGGGCAACCGCCGAATCGCTGCAATTGTTCTGCACGTTGAGAGAGCATGGCGACATTCGCCCTTTTTCATGTCCCTCTTTCACCGCGCGCCGCCGGGTCCGATTGCGATGGCGTGCGCGGACAGGCATAGTCCGCCGGGCATGCGAAGCGACGCAGGAGCGCCATGAAGAACCGACCGGTCTCCCGTCCGGAACCCGATGACGAACAGCGCCGGCTGGCGGTACTGATCGATGCCGACAACGCCCAGCCCGCCGTCATCGAAGGACTGCTGGGCGAGATCGCCAAATACGGCGTGGCCAGCGTCAAGCGCATCTACGGTGATTTCACCAGCACCCGCATGACCCAGTGGAAGCAGGCGCTGCTGAAGCATTCGATCGCGCCGGTGCAGCAGTTCGCCTACACCAGCGGCAAGAACGCCACCGACAGCTCGCTGATCATCGATGCGATGGATCTGCTCTACACCCAGCGCTTCGATGGCTTCTGCCTGGTCTCCAGCGACAGCGATTTCACCCGTCTGGCCCAGCGCCTGCGTGAGGAAGGCCTGATGGTGTACGGCTTCGGCGAACGCAAGACGCCGGACGCCTTCGTCCAGGCCTGCGACAAGTTCGTCTACACCGAGGTGTTGCGCAGCGAAACACCGGCCGCGCCACCGCCGCCCGCCAAACCGGCGAAGAAGGCGGCGAAGAAAGCCGGCGCGCCGAAGAACGGACCAACCCAGGCCGAGCCGACCGCCGCGCCGCCGCCGGAACCGGCGCGCGGCGAAGCGCTGCCGCTGCGACTGATCCGCCAGGCCATCGAGGAAGCCTCCGACGATCAGGGCTGGGCGTTCCTGGGCACGGTTGGCAGCTATCTGATCAAGATCCGCCCGGACTTCGATCCGCGCCTGTACGGGCAGAAGAAACTCAGCGACCTGCTGAAGCAGCATCCCCGCCACTTCGAAGTGGAAGAGCGCGGCGGGGATGGCGGCGCCAGCCGGCGCTTCTACGTGCGCTGGCGCGACTGACCCCGGGAGCGGCGCGATGATGGAAGACAAGCCCCATGCGCCTTCCTGCGATCGCAACCGCGATCCAATCCTGGCGGTGCTGCGCCATCACTTCGCCGAAGTCCGCCGGGTCCTGGAAATCGGCAGTGGCACCGGCCAGCACGCGGTGTACTTCGCGATGAAACTGCCGCGCCTGGTCTGGCAGTGCTCGGACGTCGCCGACAACCTGCCCGGCATCCGCCAGTGGCTGGACGAAACGGATCTGCCGAACACGCCGCCGCCGCTGGAACTGGACGTGGATGGCCAGTGGCCGGCGCAACGTTTCGACGCGGCTTTCAGCGCCAACACCCTGCACATCATGGGCTGGGCCTCGGTGCAGGCGTTCTTCGCAGGACTGGGCGGCGTGCTGGGGGCGCGCGCCTCGTTGATCGTCTACGGTCCGTTCAACTACGAAGGCCGCTACACCAGCGAGAGCAACCGCGAGTTCGACGCATGGCTGAAAGCGCGCGATCCGGCTTCGGGCATCCGCGACTTCGAGTCCGTCGATGCGTTGGCTCAGGCCCAGGGGTTCCTGCTGATCGACAATGTCGCCATGCCGGCGAACAACCGCTGCCTGGTCTGGCGCAAGGTCTGACGAGGACCGGACGCGTCACGGCGGGTCGCCGCGTTCATGGCGAACGGCTAGGATGAATGCAACGTCACAGGGGAACGCGCGCGGAATGTCCAGGTTGCCATTGGGGTTGTTGTGTTCGTTCGGTCTTTTCCTGGGCGGTCCGCTTGCCGCGCAGCCGGCCTCGATACCGGCACCCGCTTCGATGTCCCTCTCCACGCAGGACTATCCCGGCACGTTGCGACTCGACGTCGACGCCAGCGATATCGACCGGCGCATCCAGCGCGTGCGCGAACGCATTCCGGTCGCCGCGGGGCCGCTGACCCTGTGGTATCCAAAGTGGATTCCCGGCAACCATGCGCCGACCGGACCGATCAACCAGATCGCCGGGCTCGTCATCACCGGCAACGGCCAGCGCATCGCCTGGCGCCGCGATCCTGGCGACATGTATGCGTTCCAGCTGGACGTGCCGGCGGGCGTGGCGGAGATCGAGGTCGCCTTCCAGTATCTGTCGCCGACCTCCTCGTCGCAGGGCCGCGTGGCGATGACGCCACGGATGCTGTCGCTGCAATGGCATCGCGTGTTGCTATATCCGGCGGGCCATGATGCGCGCCGCATCCGCGTCACCCCGACCCTGCGCCTGCCGGCGGGTTGGGAGTCGGCGACCGCGCTCGCGGTGGAGGCACGCGATGGCGCCGAACAGCGTTACGCCACCACCGATCTGTTGACCCTGATCGATTCGCCGGTCTACGCCGGCCAGCATTTCCGCCGCTTCGATCTGGATACCGGCACCACGCCGGTGCGCCTCAACGCGATGGCCGACACCGCCGCGCAGCTGGACGCCTCGCCGGCGATGCTGCAGGCGCACCGCGCGCTGGTGACGCAGGCCGATCGGGTGTTCGGCCCGCGTCCGTTCGCGCACTACGATTTCCTGCTGGCGCTGTCCGACAGCTTCAGTGGCATCGGCCTGGAGCACCGCCAGTCCAGCGAGAACGGCACCTACGCCGACTACCTGCGCGGCGATGCGGCCTTCATCGACAACGATCTGCTGCCGCACGAATACGTGCATGCCTGGAGTGGCAAGTTCCGTCGTCCGGACACCACCTGGGCGCCGCACTACAACAGCGCCATCGACAACTCGCTGCTGTGGGTTTACGAGGGACAGACCCAGTATTGGGCGGTGGTGCTGGCCGCGCGTGCCGGATTGTGGACGCCCGAGCAGGCGTGCGCGGTGCTGGCGAACACGCTGGCGACCGCGGCCACCCAGCCGGGCCGCGACTGGCGCGACCTGCAGGACACCGTGCACCAGGGCATCGTCGACTACAACGATGCGCCGCAAGCCTGGTCGAGTTGGCAACGCGGCTACGACTTCTATTCGGAAGGCTCGCTGCTGTGGCTGGCGGTGGACGCGCGCCTGCGCGAACGGTCGCGCGGCCGCCGCAGCCTGGACGACTTCGCCCGCCGCTTCCACGCCGGCGCCAGCGCCGACGCGGCGATTTCGTTATACGGCTTCGACGACGTGGTGCGGGTGCTCGACGAAGTGCAGCCCGGCGACTGGCGCGGCTTCCTGCGCGAGCGGCTGGATGGGCAGGGTGCCGCCTCGCCGCTCGATGGACTGGAGCGTGCCGGCTGGCGGCTGGCCTATACCGATGAACCGAATCCGGCCATCACCGACGCGGAGGGCGCGGGCGGCAACGATGACCTGCGTTTCTCGATCGGTTTGAAGGTCGCCTCCGACGGCGAAATCCAGGAGGCGATCTGGAACTCGCCCGCCTTCACCGCCGGACTCGCGAAGGACATGACGGTGATCGCGGTGGACGGCTTGGCCTACACCGGCGAGCGCCTCAAGCGCGCCATCATCGCCGCCAAGGCATCGCCGCAACCGATCGAACTGCTGGTGCGCCAGGGCGAGCAGTACCGCAGCGTCCGCATCGACTACCGCGACGGTCTGCGCTACCCGCACCTGCAACGCATCCCCGGTGCCGAGGACCGGCTGTCGAAAATCCTGGCGCCGCGCTGATGCCTCATCCTTGTGGGAGCGACGTCAGTCGCGACCGTAGACTTGCCTCGTTGGTAGGTGCACGGTCGCGACTGACGTCGCTCCTACAAAGTGCCGCAAAGCGGACAGGGTCACGGGATGAACGTCTGCTCCGGATCGTCGAAGGACTTGAACTCCAGCGCGTTGCCGGAGGGGTCGAACAGGAACATGGTGACGTGCTGGCCGGGCTTGCCCTTCAGGCGCAGGTGCGGTTCTTCGTGGAAGTCGACCTGGGCGTCCTTCAGCCGCCGCGCCAGCGTTTCCCAGGCCGGCCGATCCAGGTTCATGCCGAAATGCGGCACCGGCACCGCCTCGCCGTCGAAGCGGCCGTTGTGCAACGGCTGGCCGTCGCCGCCGATGTGCGCGACCAGGTGATGGCCGAAGAAATCGAAGTCCTGGTAGGAGATGTCGCTGCGGCCCTGCGGGCAGCCGATGATGTCGCCGTAGAAATGGCGCGCCTCGTCCAGGTCGCGGACCGGGAAGGCGAGATGGAACTGGGTGATGTTGCTCATGACGCGGCTTCCAGTTGTGGCGTGTACGCGTCGAGGATGTTCTGCCAGAACAGGTTCCAGGCGGAAATGCTGCGCTCGTAGCCGCGCGCCAGTTCGGGCAGCACGCCGGGATCGTGGCGCAGGTATTCGTCGATGGCCGCGCGGGTCAATTCGCCATGGATGATGTCCTCTTCGCCGGTATGGATGGTCCAGAACTCCCAGTCGATGCGGTCGGCGTTGGCGACCAGATACGGATTGCGGCGCATGTGCTCGAACATCACCGACAGGTAGGTCTGGCACAGGCATTCGCCGCCCATGCCGCGCAGGCCGACGCCGAAGGCGATCGGGTTGTTGGCCATGTCGCGGGTCAGCCCCTTGAGGATGCGCTCGTTGGCCATCAGCGGTCGTTCCAGTTCCTCGGGCGCGACGCCGATGGTGGCGAGGAAGCGGTCGTACACGGCCGGATGGGCGCGCTCGGGATCGCCTTCGCCCAGTTCCTCGGCGAGGATCTGTCCGAGCAGGCTGCGCAGTCCGCCGAACGGCAGGCGCGCCACCAGCAGGGCGAGATCGCTGATGTAGTCGATGGTGAAGAACCGGTACTGGATGCACACCTGGCGCAGCGCGTCCGGGGAGAGATCGGCGAGTACCTGCATCCGTTGCGCGGCGAGGGATTCGGTCGCCTCCTTGGCCTTGTCGGCGAACTGCCAGAACTGATCGCGGGTCATCGATTGGGCTTGCATGAATCGTTCCTGGGGGAAGGAAAATGGCCGGGGCGCGGCAATCTCTGCCGTCGACCCCGGTGGACGATGATGGGTAGCGAAGACGTGAGCAGAACGTGCACGCATCGCAAAGATCCGCGTGCCTTCACATGCTGGCGACATGCCCGTGCCGATCGCGCGACGAACGTTCAACGGATGCGCATTCATCGATGTGGACCGAATCGCCACGAGGCGTGACAAACATGAGGCGCGCATGAAGACTCGCGTCGCCATCGCCTGTTCAGCCGGCGGAGTGAAGAGAATTGCACCTTGCGCGTGCGCGGCCACGCTAGCATCGGCGCGCGCTGCACCGGGAGTCCCTTGCTTGCGGTCGTGGATGCGTTGCCCAACCCGCCGAGGCGATCGGCATGGAGTTCCCGCGCACATGCAAGAACCGATATTCCGCAATGATTCGACCACCGCCACCACGCCGGACACCGTCAGGAGTGTTCCGCTGCTGTGGACCAGCGGCTGGGATTCGACCTTCCAGCTGCTGCGGCTGCTGCTCCTGCATCGCCTGCCGGTGACGCCGTACTACCTGGAGGATCCTTCGCGCGCGTCGACGGCCACCGAACGCCGCAGCATCCAGCGCATCACCGCGGCGCTGCACGAATCGCATCCGGAAACCCGCGCGTTGCTGCGGCCACTGCGGGTGTTCCAGGTGGCGGAACTGGCGCGGGACCCGGTGATCACCGAGGCGCTGCGCGAGGTCCGATCGCGGGTCTACATCGGCAGCCAGTACGAATGGCTGGCGCTGTTCTGCCGCCAGCACGCGCCAGCGGGCATCGAGCTGAGCGTGCACGTGGACGACAAGGTGCAGGCGCTGCTGGCGGACTTCGTGCAGCCGTTCGAGACCGCCGGCGGCTATCGCAGCCACCGCGTCGAATCGCGCCACGCGGGCACCGCCGAACACACCCTGTTCCATCATTTCGGCTTCCCGCTATTCCAGATCGACAAGCGGGCGATGGAGCGCGAAGCCGAAGCCGCCGGCTGGCACCGGCTCATGGACATGACCTGGTTCTGCCATCGGCCGGTGAACGGCAAGCCCTGCGGTGCCTGCGCGCCTTGCGTATACACGATCGAGGAAGGCCTGGCGTGGCGGGTGCCGCGTTCGCGCCGGATGCTGTCGTTCTTCTATCGCAAGCTGGCGTTGCCGCTGAAGCCACCGTTGCGCGCCGCGCTGGCCTCGGTGCGCCGGCGGTAACCGCGCGCATCGGTTCGGAAAAGAAAAAACCCCGCCGAGGCGGGGTTTTTGGTCAGGCGACCTGGACGACGTGCAGCGCCCTGGGGTTGTTCCATTGCGCGAGCAGTTCGGCCTCGCGCGCCTTGGCCTCGTGCAGGTGGCGTTCCTTGACGTGGCCATAGCCGCGGATGTGCTCGGGAATACTGGCGATATCCACTGCCAGGCCCAGGCGATCGGCATCCAGCGAACCGAGCAGCTGATCCAGGGTGCGTTCGTAATCGCTGATCAGCTGGCGCTCGCCGCGGCGCTCGGCGGTGCGGCCGAACACGTCGAAGGCACCGCCGCGCAGGAAGCGCAGCTTCGCCAGCAGTCCGAAGGCCTTGAACACCCAGGGGCCGTATTCCTTCTTCATCAGGCGGCCCTGCGCGTCCTTCTTGGCGAACAGCGGCGGCGCCAGATGGAAGTGCACTTCATAGTCGCCCTCGAACTGTTGCTGCAGGCGGCGCTGGAACTCGCCGCTGGTGTATAGCCGCGCCACTTCGTACTCGTCCTTGTAAGCCATCAGCTTGAAGAAGTAGCGGGCGACCGCCTCGGTCAGCGCGGTGGAACCCGGCGCCTTCACGTTCTCGGCGGCGCGCACGCGGGTGACCAGATCGCGGTAGCGGCTGGCATAGGCGGCGTCCTGGTATTCGGTCAGGAAGGCCACGCGGCGCGCGATCAGTTCGTCCAGCGAGCGCGACAGGCGCAGGTCGTCTAGCGGCAGGAACGCGACTTCGCCACCGATGGCGCCGCCTTCCGGCAGGCCACGCAGTTCGCTCTCGTTGTCCGGGTTGCGCGGCGCGGCGTTGGCGCCCCACTCGGTGCTTTCCCATTCGCCCGGCGGCAGGATCCGCAGGTTGCGCGGGGTGCGTTCGGACTCGGTCTGGGCATTGCGGATCAGGCCGGCGGCTTCTTGTACCGCCTGCGGATCGACCACGGCCAGGCGGCCCCAGGCGAAGGCGCGCCGGTTCATTTCGATCGCCGCGCCGTTGAGTTCGACCGCGCGCATGATCGCGTCGAACGAAATCGGCACCAGGCCCTGCTGCCAGGCGTAGCCGAGCATGAACAGGTTGGCGGCGATCGCGTCGCCCATCAGCGCGGTGGCCAGCTGGGTGGCGTCGACCAGCATCGGATCGCGGCCGCCCAGCGCCACCTTCACGCCGGTGATGATGTCGGTGGCCGGGAACTGCATGTCCGGACGGGTGGTGAAGGTGCCGGGCATCGCCTCGTAGGTATTGAGCACCACCTGCGAGCGCTCGCCGCGCACCTTCGACAGCACCCAGTAGTCGTTCACCACCACCATGTCGCAACCCAGCACCAGATCGGCTTCGCCGGCGGCGATACGCACGGCGTGGATGTCCTCCGGCGTGCGCGCGATGCGGATGTGGGTGGTCACCGCGCCGCCCTTCTGGGCCAGGCCGGTCTGATCCAGCACGCTCGCGCCCTTGCCTTCCAGGTGCCCGGCCATGCCCAGCAGCGCGCCGATGGTCACCACGCCGGTGCCGCCGACGCCGGTGATCAGGATGTTCCAGGGCTGGGCCAGATCCGACTTGAAGGCCGGTGCGGGCAGGCTCTCCAGCTTCTCGGCCGCGCTGACTTTCTTGCCCTTGCGCGGGTTGCCGCCGTGGACGGTGACGAAGCTGGGGCAGAACCCGTTGACGCAGGAGAAATCCTTGTTGCAGTTGGACTGATCGATTTCACGCTTGCGCCCGAATTCGGTTTCCTTCGGCAACACCGACACGCAGAAGCTCTTCACGCCGCAGTCGCCGCAGCCTTCGCAGACCAGCGTGTTGACCATCGTGCGCTTGGCCGGATCCGGCATCTTGCCGCGCTTGCGGCGGCGGCGCTTCTCGGTGGCGCAGACCTGGTCGTAGATGAGGATGGAAACACCCTTCACCTTGCGCAGCTGCTTCTGCACCTCTTCCAGCTGGCCGCGATCATGGAACTCGACACCGGTGGGGAACAGCTCGCGGCGGCTCCATTTGCGCACGTCGTCGCTGACCACGACGATGGTATCCACGCCTTCGGCGCGCATCATGTGGGCGATCTGCGGCACGCTCAGGGTGCCGTCGACCGGCTGGCCGCCGGTCATCGCGACCGCGTCGTTGTAGAGGATCTTGTAGGTGATGTTGACGCCGGTGGCGACCGACTGCCGCACCGCCAGCGAACCGGAATGGAAGAACGTGCCGTCGCCGAGGTTCTGGAACACGTGCTCGGTTTCGGTGAACGGCGCCTGCCCGGACCAGGTGACGCCTTCGCCGCCCATGTGGGTGAAGGTGTCGGTGTCGCGATCCATCCACGTCACCATGTAGTGGCAGCCGATGCCGCCGAGCGCGCGCGAGCCTTCCGGCACCACCGTGGAAGTGTTGTGCGGACAGCCGCTGCAGTAGTGCGGCACGCGCGGGAAGCTGGCGCGCGGCAACGCGAGCTCGGCTTCCTTGTCCTCCATCCAGCGCAGGCGCTGCTCGATGGATTCATTGGTGAAGAAACGCTGGATGCGCCGGCCGATCACGCCGGCGATGGTGGCCGGGGTGAGTTCGCCGGTGGACGGCAGGATCCACTCGCCGGCCTCGTCGTACTTGCCGACGATGGATGGACGCTGGCCCGCGCTGGCCGGCCAGTTGTAGAAGTACTCCTTCATCTGCCGCTCGATGAAGGCGCGCTTCTCTTCCACGACCACGATGTCTTCGAGTCCGCGCGCGAACTCGGCGATGCCGATCGGCTCCAGCGGCCAGGTCATGCCGACCTTGTATACGCGGATGCCGATGTCGGCGCAGGCGCGCTCGTCCAGGCCCAGGTACTCCAGCGCCTGCAGCACGTCCAGGTAGCTCTTGCCGGTGGTGACGATGCCCAATCGCGCGCGCGGCGAATCCAGCACGATCCGATCGATGCCGTTGGCGCGGGCAAACGCCTGCGCGGCCTTGACCGCGTAGCGGTGCAGGCGCATTTCCTGATCCAGCGGCGGGTCCGGCCAGCGGATGTTGAGACCGCCGGCGGGCATGTCGAAATCCTCCGGCAGCAGGATGGTGCGCGCGAACGGATTCACTTCCACCGACGCCGAGGATTCCACCGTCTCGGCAATCGTCTTGAAGCCGACCCAGCGGCCGGTGTAGCGGCTCATCGCCCAGCCGACCAGGCCCATGTCGAGGATGTCCTGCACGCCGGCCGGGTTGAGCACCGGCATCATCGCGCTGACGAATTCGTCTTCCGACCCATGCGGCAGGGTCGAGCTGCGGCAGGCGTGATCATCGGCGGCCAGCGCCAGCACGCCACCGTGCCGGGAGGTGCCGGCGGCATTGCCGTGCTTGAACACGTCGCCGCAACGATCCACGCCCGGTCCCTTGCCGTACCACATCGAGTACACGCCATCGACCTTGGCGCCGGGGAACAGGTTGGTCTGCTGGGTGCCCCAGACCATGGTCGCGCCGAGATCCTCGTTGAGGCCGGGGGTGAACTTCACCGCCGCCGCTTCCAGATGCTTGCGCGCGCGCCACAGCTCCAGGTCGAAACCGCCCAGCGGCGAACCGCGGTAGCCGCTGATGAAGCCGGCGGTGTTCAATCCGGCGGCCTGATCGCGCAGGCGCTGCATCAGCGGCAGCCGGACCAGCGCCTGCACGCCGCTCAGGTAGATGCGGCCGTCGGTGCGGGTGTACTTGTGTTCGAGGGTGTAGTCGTTGTCCAGCACGCCGATCTGCGGGGTGTTGGCGGACGACGGCGAGGTCAGTTCGGCGGTGCTGGTCATGGGCTGGCCCCTGGAGCGGCTGGCGTGATCCGGCCAAGGCGGCCGGACGCGAAAGGCGCGAATTGTAGCAGCGGGGTGTAGTTGGCCTGGTCGAAGGGCAAATCCCCCTCGGTCCCCCTTTTGCAAAGAGGGAGGCAAAGCGGTACCCGGAGTCCGGATGTCATTTGCCCCCTTGATCAGCTATTCGGCTGTTGAAAGCGCAAAAGGGGGCGGGCGCCGAAGGCGACGGGGAATTGACCAGCCATGCGGCTGTTGAAAAGCGCTTGCTGTTGGCGCGAAGAGCAGGTCCCCCTTGGTTCCTCTTCCAACCCGCCATTCGGCTGTCGAGAAACGTTTGCTCCTGGCGGTCAAGCGCTCAAAGATCAAACCCCAGCAGCAGCGGATCATGATCCGAACTGCGCCAGGGCTGGCCGGCATCGCCGTGGAGGTAGCCGGCGCTGTCCGCCGAATCGGCGTTGAGATGCCACTCGGCCGCGCCGCGCAGGCGCGCCGACAGCGCGGGCGTGAGCAGGGCGTGATCCAGGCGGCCGCTCAGGCCGTTGTAGACGTAGCTGTAGGGCCGTTCCACCCTGGCCACGGCGAAGGCGTCGCGCCAGCCGGCCTCGCGCAGCCAGCGCACCGGGTCCTCCATCGCATAGGCGTTGAAGTCGCCGAGGATGACCGTCATCGCGCCGCCCTGGCCGGTCGGGTCCTGCTTCAGCCACGCGTCCAGGCGGCGCGCCGAATCCAGCCGCAGCGCGTTCCAGCAACCCTGGGTGTCGCCCTGATCCTGATCGGCGCCGGTGGCTTCCGAGCAGCCCTTGGACTTGAAGTGGTTGGCCACGACCACGAACGCCGGCCCTTGCCCGCGCCGGAACGCCTGTGCCAGCGGCACCCGGCTGCGGTCGCCGAAGGGACCGCCCGCCAGCGTGGCGGGCTGGCCGACCGGTGTGACCCGGGAGGCGCGGTAGATCAGGCCGACCCGGATGGTGTCCGGCCCCGGGCCCTCGCCGGCGTCGATGAAGCGCCAGTCGCCGCCCTGCGCGTTCAAGGCCGCGACGAACTGGGCGAGGCTGGAGTCGGGGCCGTAGCCGTCGTTCTCCAGTTCCATCAGTGCCGCCACGTCGGCATCGAGCGCGCGCACGGTGGCGACCAGCTTGGCCAGCTGTGCCTGCAATTGCTCGGGAGTCTTGGCGCCGCGCGGGGTCGGGAAGCCGCCGCCGTGGCCGTCGCCGTTGAACAGGTTTTCCAGGTTGAACGCGGCGATCTTGAGCGTGCCCGGCACGCGGGGCGCGAGCGGGTAGGCGGGGGCGGGCAGTGCCAGGCGACCGGTCAGTTGCAGGCGATGGCTGCCATGGCGCTCGTCGACGATGCCTTCGACGCCCTCCAGGACGGTGCCCACGCGCGGGATCGGTTGCCCGCCGAGCCAGGCGATGGCCTTGGGATCCCGCTCGCCGCTGCCGTCGTCCAGGGTCAGGCGGCGGCGGGCGTTGTCCTTCAGCACCTGCTTGAACGCCTCGCTGCCGGGCGCCGCCACCTCGCTGGGCTGCCACAGCCGGCCTTCGAACGCGGCGGTGAGCTCGCCGAAACGCTCGACCTGATCGGTGCCGCTGACGGTGAGCGGGGCGGCGATGCGCACGCGCATGCCTTCCAGGGCTTCCCAGTCCGCGGGCGCGGCCGTCAGCACGACCGGGGCGATCGCGGGCACCGGAGTTCCGAGGCGCTCGATGTCACCCGGGGTGATCGCGGTCAGGCGGCTGCCCTGCCGACCCGGTTCCAGCTCGGTGACCTCGCCCCGCACCCGGTAGCGCTGGCCGACCTTCGGCGTCTCGTCCTCATCCGCGTTGGCGTCGAAGGCCAGCGGAACGAACACGCCGTCCGAGGTCGCCGGATCGCCGTCGCCGGCATCCTGCAGGAAGAAGCCGCCCAGCCCCTGGCGGAAATCGGCGGTGACCACGCCTTCGACCGTGACCGCCTGGCCCGCCAGCGGGCTGGCCGTACCGGCGCCCTGGACCTGGCCGATGGCGATGACGTCGGCATCCCCGGCCCGGGCCATCGCGGCACAGGTCAGCAGGGCGGTGGCGAGCAGGGCGCGGCGAAAGGGCATGGCGATGTCTGGCGGATTGTCGAGCCGGACATGATAGCCAGCGGGGATGACGGGTGATGGGGAAGCGCCAACGCTCCTCGACCGCCAAATGGCGGGTCATCCCCCTTTGACCAGCCACTCGGCGGTCGTGAAGTGCAACAAAGGGGGAGGCAAGACATCGGGGCGATCGGGAGCGGTGTTGTCAGCTCCCTTTTGAAAAGGGGGCGGGCGCCGGAGGCGAGCGGGAATTGGCTCTTGGCGCGGAGTTCGGATCACCAACGAAAAACGCCGCCCGAAGGCGGCGTTTTCAGCGACGCGTGCAAGCCGGAGGCTTACTTCACGTTCGCCAGCATCCAGTCGACCGTGGCGTGGATCTGCTCTTCGGTCAGGGCCGGGTTGCCGCCCTTCGGGGGCATGATGCCGCCGTCCGGACCGGTGAAGCCTTCGATGGCGTGCTTGTACAGGGTGTCCTTGCCCTTGGCGGCGCGCGCGCCCATGCCGGCGGCGGTCAGCATCGGGGCGTTGCCGGTGCCGTTCTTGTGGCAGGCGCCGCACAGGTTGTCGAAGATGACCTGGCCGTCGGTGGTGCCGCCGTAGGCGACCTGCGAAGCCGCGGCGGCGGCGGCGGCGGCTTGCGCGGCGGCCTGGGCCGCGGCACCGGTGGCGCCGGCGTACACCGCGCCCGACGGGGCGATGCGGCCCTCGGTGCGCTTGGCGGCCTGCGGGTTCACTTCCGCCGGAATCGAGGAGTGCAGGAAATGCGCACCGATGATCAGGCCCAGGGTGACGACGACCAGGAAGCCGATCACCATCGAGAAATGCTTGAGGAATTCGAGGTCGTAATTACGCACGTTCCACCTTTGGCAGCACGGCGGCGGGCCGTGCTTGGCTACGAAAAACGGGGTCGGAAACCGCCACCAGGGCGGGTTTCGCGGCAAGTGCCGGGCGCGGACGCCACGGACAGGGGGCCTATTATAAGCAGGGTGGCGGTTTCCGGCATATTCCAGGAGACCCGGTCCGCCGTCCCGGCTATTCCAGGGTGAACCACTGGACCTCGACGCGACGGTTCAGGTCACTGTCGGTGCCCGCCGGCTCCTCCCAGCCACGGCCGACCAGTTCGATCCGGTTGGCGTCCAGTTTGGGATGGCGTTCCAGCAGGGCATCGCGGACCGCCTGCGCGCGCTGGCGCGACAACTCCATCGCCTTCAGCGACATGCTCCGGACCAGTTCCTGTCCGCCCTGTTTCTGGAACTCGTTGCGGCGGCCGTCATCGACGTGGCCGCGCAGCAGCACCACCGAGCCGGGGCTGACCTGGAGGAAGTTCTTGATCGTGTCCAGGTAGCCGGCATTGGCCGGCGCGGACTTGTCGAGCACCGCCGAATTGGATTGGAAGAAGAACCGGATGTCCTTGCTCAGCAGGGCATCGCCCTCCAGCGAAACCTGCGCGTTGCCGCTGCGGATCGGCGCGATGGCGATGCTCTGGTTGGCGTACAGGCCCTTCTTCTTCAGTGCCTGCAGGGCGGCGGTGTCCACGAAGCGGGCCGGGTCGGCGGGGTTCTTGATCAGATTGCCGTACACCAGCACCGAGGACTGGAAGATGCCCTGGAAGGAGCCGGCCGAATCGATGGTGCCTTCGAAGAAGGCCAGGTTCTCCGGCAGGTTGGACAGATGCACCTTGGACAGCTCGGCGCGGGTGTCGGCCTCGTTCCACTTGAAGGCCTTGGCGATCACCGGGATCTGCGTGGCCGCCTCGTCGCGGACCAGGCGGTTGCCTTCCAGCAGGCCGTGCACCAGTCCGCGCGCCCAGTCGGGATGGGCGGCGGCGAAGCCGCGATTGAGCAGCAGCAGGTCGGCGATGATCAGCAGGTTGCGGTTGCTGACCAGGGTCTTGGCGCGGCCGCCGGAGGCGGCGACGACCTCGTCGGTGCGCGGCGACCAGCCGACGCAACCGTTCAGGCGCGGTGACCCGCCCTGGAGTTCGTGCTCGTAGGCGTCGCAGGCGACGAATGCGTCCTCGTAGAACACCAGGCCCAGTTCGCCCGGTCCCGGGCGCCCGTCGAGGTCGCGCAGCACCTTGACCGGCACGCCGGCCTCGGAGGCCAGATAGCGGATGAAGAACTCGCTTTCGTTGAACTGCGAGGCCGCCAGCACCTTGCCCTTGAGCTGGTTGATGCTGGCGATGCCGGTGTCGACCACCACCTGGTCGGCGCCACGCGAGAAGCCGATCTGCGCCGGCACCACCACGTCGAACTGGCGGCCGAGCACGGCCAGGGTGTCGGCGGTGGTCACCGAGGCGGCGACCCGCCCGTTGTTGAGCTTGGACCAGCCTTCCTCCTCGTTGAGGCTCAGCCGGACCTGGAAGCCGTACTCGCGCGCGAAGAACGAATCCGGATTGGGCTCCAGTCCGCCGTTGGCCGCGATCAGGCCGGCATAGCCGGCGTACTCGCTGATGTCGACGTCGACCACGTTGCCCTTGGGCTGGTAGGTCGCTGCCGCATCCAGGTTGGGCAGTCCGGCCTGCGGTTCGACCGGCACCGGCGCCTTGCCGTCGGTGTTGCCGGCAGCCGCCTGCGAGGTCGTCGCGCCCGCCGGCTCGTCCTTGCCCATGTCGCGCATCACCAGCCATGCGCCGAACGCGAGCAGCGCCAGCACCAGCACCGCGGTGATCAGCTTGCCGCTGGCATTGCCGGCCTGGCGGCGCGGCGGGGAAACGGATCGGCTCACGACGACTCTCCTTCTTCGATCACGGTACGGGGAACGGGCGGGCGCAGCACGGCCGACGGCAACCGGGGCTGCGCGTTCAGGTCGAGGACGCCCAACAGGTCGCGCTGGCCTTCCAGCCAGCGATTGGCTTCGGCGAAGGAGGCGCTGAGCGCATCCAGCGAGCTGCCGATGCTGCCTTCGTCGATGGCCAGCAGCGCCTGCTCGCGCAACAGCGCCACCTGCTGGCCGATGCGCTGCAACTCGGAGTCGACATGCTCGAGCCGGCGACCGGCATCGGCATGCGCGGCCTGGCGCTGGTCGATCACGGTCTTCTGCTGCTGCAGGCTGCGCCGCAGTTCCTCGCTCAGGTCGTCGCGGCCCAGCCGCGCCTCGATGGTCGCTTCCTGCTTGCCCAGCACCGCGCTTTCCTCGCGCGCGGTGTGCACCACGCCGGCAATCGCGGTGCGCGCGGCCAGCAGGCGCAGGTGCAGCCACACCAACTGTTCCAGGCTGTCCGCATGCGCCGCCATCACCGGCGACTTGTCGAGCATCTGGATGATCACGCGCGCCTTGTGCTCCAGCGCGTCCTGCTGGCGGCGTTGCGGGATGGGCAGCGGATCCCGCAGTTCGCGGTAGCGCCGATCCGCTTCCGACTCCTGCGGCAACGCCTGCGCATCCACCGTGGCGCGGAAGCGGCGATGGTTCGACAGCCAGTACAGATAGGCGATTTCCGCGCCCGCGCCGAGCACGAAGAAACCCGGCGTCAGGAAGATGCCGGCCAGCGCGAAGGCCGCCAGGCCAATCCAGTTGGGCGGAACCGGCATGCCCAGCGGACGCGCATTGAAGGCGGCCCATGCGTAGCGGAACGCATTCATGGCGTTGTGCTCCCGGCCGCCAGCGGACGCAGCGAGGGTGGCACGAAACGCAGATCGGTGGCCTCGGCGACGGCGATGCGCATCTGGAACTCCAGCACCTCCAGCGGCACCGGCGGCTGGTAGCCGGCCAGCAGCGCGGCGATCGCCTCCAGCGGGGCGACGCCGGTGGTCTGGGCCTGCCGGTAGGCCTTCACCGCGAAGGCTTCGGCGGCGCCGGGAGTCAGCAACAGCGGCAACGGGGACGGCAGCGCCAGCAATGCCTCAGCGCCCGGCGCCATGCCGAAGCGTTTCAGCAGGGCATCGAGCAGGGCCGCGCTTTCGGCGGCGGTGGTGGTGGGCAGCAGCGGGATCTTGACGTCGATGCGGCCCGGCCGCTTCAGGTCGACTTCGATCAGGTCCGGGCGCGAGGAAGCCAGCACCCACATCACCCGGCCACGGTTGTCGGTGTCGGACATCTCCTGGGCGATCATCGAATACAGCCGGCCGGACAGGCCGCTGTCGCCGTTGCCCGAGTCGCGCTTGCCCAGTGTCTGGTCGGCTTCATCGATGAACACGATGCAGCGGCCAAGCGCGCGGATCAGGCGGAAGACCTTTTCCAGGTTGCCTTCGCTGGAGCCGACCCAGCGATCGCGGAAGTTCTTCAGCTTCAGCACCGGCACGCCGGCTTCGCCCGCCAGGCATTCGACCAGGAAGGTCTTGCCGGTGCCGACCGGACCGCAGAACAGGTAACCCATCGGCAGGGCGCGCAGGTTGGCCGCGCGCCACAGCGCGATGTCCTGGCGCAACCATTCCTTCAGCGCCGGCGGTGCCTCGTAGTCGTCGAGCGTGCGACGGGAGTCGATGAACTCGACCAGGCCGCTGGCATCGCCCTCGACCAGCTGCTTCTTGACCCGCAACCAGTCGGTCGGTCCCAGCGCGCGGCCCTGGTGGGCGCAGGTCCTCACCAGGCTTTGCAGGGCGCTGATGCTGACGCCGGTCAGGGCGCCGGTGATCATGCCGTCGTCGGCCCCGGCGAAGGCGCCCGGGTGATCCAGCCGCAGTTGCGCCAGCGCCTGGCCCAGCATGGCCTCGTCGGGCAGCGGCACGCGGATGCGCGCGACGCGCGGATGGAAAGCGATCTGCGGGTGCAGGTCGTTGAGGTTGTCGGCGATCAGGAAACTGGCGAAGGCCTGGTCGGTGAACGGAGATTCGCTGGCCCAGTCGCGCACCAGGCTGGCCAGGCTGGCGATCTCGAAGTCGCCGGCGCGCCCGCCCGGCAGCACCTGATCGATGCCGCGCATGATCACCGCCACGTGCTCGCCGTCGCCTTGTCCCAGCGCCTTCAGGTTGGCGAGGTAGCGCAGGTAGTGGGAAACGCGTTCGACCGCCGCCCGTGGCTCGCGCGGCCAGGCGGCGTCATCGCGACCGGCCAGCCACTGGCGCAGGCGATCACTGCCGCGCAGCACGGTGAGCCCGTTGCCGGGATCGTACTGGAACACCACGTCGAAACCGGTGAGCAACTGCGATTCCAGCCAGCGGGTCAGGCTGACCAGTCGCCCCGACAGCGGCAGGCGATCGCCGACGTTGCCGTACAGCACGAACTGTCCGTGCGCGCCGCTTTCATAGGCCAGCGCCAGTTCGTGCGCCCAGGCCGGGGCGTTGCTATCGAGCGGCATCAGTGCGCCTTCGCCTGCATGGCGGCCATCCTCCGGGCAAGGGCGGGGCGATCAGCCCGCGTCGTTTTCCGACACCGGTTTGGCAGCCTCGGCGGCGCCCATGCTGCGGGGCGCGGCTGGCGTCGCCGCCGGCTCGGCCTGCAGCGAAATGCCCTCGGCCGCGGCGAAATCCGCGAGTGCCTGGTCGGCCAGCGCCTTCTGCTCGGCTTCCTTGACCTCGATCTGGTTCATGTCGAGCGCATCGCGCGCGACCCGAGCGCGGCCGGCGGCCTTGTTGCGCTCTTCCTCGACCATCTCGTGCAGGCGATCGAGGGTGTCGCCGGAACCGCCGATCGTGGTGACCATGCCGGCGGCCATCTCGTTCATCTCCGCCAGCGCGTGCTTCATGCGCATGTCGTTGATGGCGCCCTTCAGGCTCTCGATCTTGGCGCGCGCGGCGGCCACGGCGACGTCGCGCGCCTTCACCAGGTTCTTGTAGGTGGCTTCGGCCTGCTCCATCTGGTCGCGGTTTTCCTGCAACTCGCGGCTGACCGTCTGCAGGCGCAGGGCGTGCTGGGCGGCGGCATCGCGGTTGCCCGCGCGCAGGTGGGCGGTGGTGCGCGCGCGCAGCTCGCGTTCTTCGTTCTCCAGCTTGCGCACCTGTCCGATCAAGCGCTCGGCCAGGCCGGCGTGGGTCGCCAGGCTCTGGTTGTAGCTGCCGATCTGCTTGCGCAGGTTTTCCTGTTCCAGTTCCAGCAGGGCTTCCGGATTGCGCTTTTCCATCCCCTTGACGAACTGCGCAAAGAAACCACGGAACACGTTCACTAACCGAGCCAGCATGGCGCCCCCGAAATCCTCTCGATGCGGGCTACTGTACGCGGCGCGTGCGGGCATTCCAACCGCGCCGCGACGGCGGGTCAGGGCGTCAGGTAAGTCACCACGGGCGTGGCGGCCTGCGCCAGCACGATGCGGATCGGCAGTTGGCCGTCGGCGCCGACGCCCGCGAGGGCGCGATCCAGCACGGCGCGCTTTTCCGCGCCTTCGATATGCAGGTACAGGTGGCGCGCGGCCAGCAGCACCGGCAGGGTCAGGGTGATGCGGGCTTCGCCGGCGCCGGGCGCGCGCATCGGCAGCAGGCGTGCCGGCGAGGCCGGATCCAGCGCCGCGGCCAGGTGATCGCCGCCGGGGAAGAACGAGGCGGTATGGCCGTCGCTGCCCATGCCCAGCACGATCGCGTCGAACGATGGCGGCAGGCTGGCAAAGCGCCGTTCCAGTTCGGCCAGTGCGTCCTCCGGCTCCGGGGTGTCGCGGAACAGCGGCAGGAAATGCGCCGCCGCGGCCTCGCCCCGCAACAGGTGCTCGCGCAGCAGGCGGGCGTTGGAGCGTTCGTTGTCCGGCGCCACCCAGCGCTCATCGACCAGGGTGACGGTGACCTTGTCCCAGTCCAGCGATTGTTCCGACAGTCGCTGCATGAACCGCTTGGGTGTGGTGCCGCCGGACAGCGCCAGCAGCGCGCCGCCGCGGGCATCGATTCCCGCGCGCAGATCGGCGGCGACGGCCGCGGCCAGGGCGCCGGCCAGCGCCTCGCTGTCGGCGAAGGTGACCAGTTCGGTCGGGACGGGGGGGAGGAGGGACTGGGTCACGCGCTTACACCGTGTCCTCGTGCCAGGTCCGGCCGTCGCGCTCGACCAGCGCGACCGCCGCGCTGGGTCCCCACGAACCGGCGGTGTAGGGCTTGGGCGTCTCGCGCTGGTTTTCCCACGCGCCCAGGATCGGGTCGATCCATTTCCATGCCGCCTCGACCTCGTCGCGGCGCATGAATAGGGTCGGGTTGCCGCGCACCACGTCCATCAGCAGGCGCTCGTAGGCCTCCGGCTGGTGCACGCCGAACGCCTCGGCGAAGCTCATGTCCAGCGGCACATGCTGCAGGCGCAGGCCGCCCGGACCGGGATCCTTGATCATCAGCCACAGCTTCACGCCTTCGTCCGGCTGCAGGCGCAGGACCAGCTTGTTTCCCATCACCGGGCCGGCGCCGTGCTCGAAGATCGAATGCGGAATCTGCTTGAACGCAATCACGATCTCCGACACGCGCTCGGGCAGGCGCTTGCCGGTGCGCAGGTAGAAAGGCACGCCGGCCCAGCGCCAGTTGTCCACTTCCGCCTTCAGCGCCACGAAGGTCTCGGTGCGCGAGTCCTCGCGGCCCAGTTCGTCCAGGTAGCCCGGCACCGCCATGCCGTTGACCGCGCCGGCGCGGTACTGGCCACGCACGGTCATGTGGCTGATCTCGTCGGCGGTGATCGGGCGCAGCGAGCGCAGCACCTTCAGCTTCTCGTCGCGCACCGCGTCGGCTTCCAGCGCCGCCGGCGGTTCCATCGCCACCATGCACAGCAGCTGCAGCAGGTGGTTCTGGACCATGTCGCGCAGCGCGCCGGAGGTGTCGTAGTAGGTCGCGCGCTTCTCCAGGCCGACCGTCTCGGCCACGGTGATCTGCACGTGATCGATGTGGTTGGCGTTCCACAGCGGTTCGAACAGGATGTTGGCGAAGCGCAGCGCCAGCAGGTTCTGCACCGTTTCCTTGCCCAGGTAGTGATCGATGCGGAAGATCTGGCTTTCCGCGAACGCGCTGCCGACCGCATCGTTGATCACCGTCGCGCTGGCCAGGTCATGGCCGATCGGTTTCTCGATGACCACCCGCGACTGGCCACCGTTGAGGCCGTGCGCGCGCAGGCGGTCGCACAGGTTCACGAACAGGCTGGGACTGGTCGACAGGTAGAACACCCGGATGCGGTCGCCATGGGCCTTGAGCGCGCTGGCGAACTCCTCCCAGCCCTCGTCCTTGGTCGCGTCCAGCGCGTGGTAGCCGAGCTTCTCCAGGAAGGCGGGCAGCTTGGCCTTGAGCGCCTCGTCGTTGCCGGCCGCGCGCTGCAGGGCGTCGCCCACCTTGGCGCGGTAGTCGGCGTCGGACTGCTTGTCGCGGGCCACGCCGATGATCCGGCTGTCCTCGCGGATCTGGCCGTCGGCATAGCGGCGCAGCAGGCCGGGCAGCAGCTTGCGCAGGGCCAGGTCGCCGGTGCCTCCGAAGATCACCAGATCGAAAGGGTCGACGGGCAGGGTCTTGGCGGTCACGTCGTCATCTCGTTCGCTTGTCAGGTGGGGAGGAACAATACCACCGGGCTACCACGCTGACCAATGAATCAGGCCAATGTAACCATTTGTCGGCTGATATTGCCTTTATTGGTACGTGAGTGGTATGTTCAGGGCCATGCAAAAAGCCCTGTTCGATGAATACCAGCGCCTGCAGACCGGCGAGTCCACCCGCGCCGTGGCTTACCTGCGCCTGCGCCGCGCCCTGCAGAACCTGATGGACGCCGGCGTGCTGCGCTCGGGCCAAGCCCTGCCCAGCGAACGCGATCTTGCCAACCTGCTGGGTCTGTCCCGCGTGACGATCCGCAAGGCGCTGGCCGGACTCATCGAAGCCGGCCTGCTGGTGCAGCGACAGGGCGCGGGCACTTTCGTGGCCGAGCGCATCCTGCGCCAGTTCTCGCGCCTGACCAGCTTCACCGACGACTTGCGCGAGCGCGGTCTCAATCCGCAGGTGAAATTCCTCGAACGCAGCGTCGGCGAAGTGACACCGGAAGAATCGATGGCGCTGAACCTGTCGCCGGGCAGCGGCGTGGTCCGCATGTACCGCCTGCGCCACGTCGACGGCGCGCCGATCGCGATCGAACGCACCCTGGTGCCGCTGTCGCTGCTGCCGGATCCGGAAACCGTCACCACCTCGCTGTACGAGGCGCTCGACGCGCACGGCAACCGACCGCGCCGCGCCTTGCAGCGCCTGCGCGCGGTCGCGCTGGACGACGAGGCCGCCCGCCACCTGGAACTGCCGGTCGGCGCCCCGGGACTGCTGGTCGAACGCCGCGCCTTCCTGGAAGACGGCCGCGTGGTCGAATCCACCCGTTCCTACTACCGCGGCGACGCCTACGACTTCGTCGCCGAACTGCAGAGCGAATAACGTCCGGCCCCCGCTGCCGCGAACACGCCGGGTAGGAGCGGCCTTCGGCCGCGAGCTCCTCCGCGCGATGCCCGGTTCCGATGATGGCGATGGTGACGGCGATGTCTGTGGTGACCGCGCAAAAGGCTCGCGGCGGGGACGCCGCTCCTACCTCGCTTTTTGACCGCGTGACTGGAACGCGCTGACACCCTCAAGGCGTCACCTGTGGCGCGAATGCCTACCACACCCCAGGTAGGAGCGGCCTCCGGCCGCGAGCTCTCCCGCGCGATGCCCGGTTCCGATGATGGCGATGGTGACGGCGATGTCTGTGGTGACCGCGCAAAAAGCTCGCGGCGGGGACGCCGCTCCTACCTCGCTTCCTTTTGGACCACGTGACTGGAACGCGCTGACGCCGTCAAGGCGCCACCCACGGCGCGAATGCCCACCACCCCTGGTAGGAGCGGCCTCCGGCCGCGAGCTCTCTCCCGCGCGATGCCCGGTTCCGATGATGGCGATGGCGACGGCGATGGCTGTGGTGACCGCGCAAAAAGCTCGCGGCGGGGACGCCGCTCCTACCTCGCTTCCTTTTGGACCACGTGACTGGAACGCGCTGACGCCGTCAAGGCGCCACCCACGGCGCGAATGCCCACCACCCCTGGTAGGAGCGGCCTCCGGCCGCGAGCTCTCCCGCGTGATGCTCGGCTGCGATGATCGCGATGGTGACGGCGATGGCCGGGGTGACCGCGCAAAAGGCTCGCGGCGGGACGCCGCTCCTACGCCGTTCCGGTATGCGCGTCCGCGCGGACGGGGCTTTCGTCGCCGGATCCGGGCCTTCGTCGGACCATGACCTCTGGACGCTTGACGCCGCTTGCAAGCCAACTGTACTGTTTGTACTAGTACAGTTGATTGAGGTGTTCCATGGCCCGTACCCAGGCCCTGATGATCCAGATCGCCACCGGCGACGCGCGTCCGATCAGCAAGCAGATCGTCGATGGCGTGCGGATGAAGATCGCCACCGCCGAACTCAAGCCGGGTGCGCAGTTGCCCAGCGTGCGCGGACTGGCCCAGCAGCTGATGATCAATCCCAACACCGTCGCCAAGGCCTACGCCGAACTGACCAGTGAAGGCTGGCTGGAATCGCGCCAGGGCCTGGGCCTGTTCGTGGCCACGCCGCGCCAGCGCCTGAGCGACGCCGAACGCGAGCGGCGCATGGACGACGCCGTGCAGGCGTTCGTGCATGAAGTGATCGCGCTCGACTACCCGCCCGATCGCGCGCTGGCGCGGCTGGACGAGGAACTGCGCGTGATCGCGCCGAAAAAGAAATCCGCCTGACGCGCATCCGCGTGTCCCCCTTCCGCGTTCCGTCACCCGACCCTGGGACGACCATGAGCACTCCCGCTTCCGACTACGTGATCGAAACCGTCGCGCTGAGCAAGCGCTACGGGCGCAAGCTGGCGCTGGACCACCTCGACCTGCGCATTCCGCGCGGGCGCATCCACGCCATCGTCGGCGCCAACGGCGCCGGCAAATCCACCCTGTTCCGCGTCCTGCTCGGCTTCCTGCCGCCGACGGTGGGGCAGGCGCGCATCCTCGGCCGCGACAGCCAGCGGCTGCGTCCGGAGGACCGTGCACGCATCGGCTTCGTCAACGAGGAACACACCCTGCCCGGCTGGATGAAGGTCGCCGCGGTGACCGCGATGCAGCGGCACCAGTACCCGCGCTGGAACCAGCACGCCTACGACGAGGTGCTGGGCCATTACCACGTGCTGCCGGAGCAAAAAGTCGCCCAGCTCTCGCGCGGCGAGCGCGCCGGACTGAACCTGGCGCTGGCGCTGGCGCAGGGACCGGAACTGCTGGTGCTGGACGAACCCACGCTGGGCCTGGACGTGGTCGCCAAGCGCGCGTTCCTGGAATCGCTGATGTACTCCAACGCGGCCGAGCAATGCACGGTGATCTACTGCTCGCACCAGATGGAGGAAATCGAGCGCATCGCCGACAACCTCATCATCCTGGAACGCGGCCAGCTGAAGAACATGTCCGCGCCGGAGGAATTCTGCGCGCGGGTCACCCATTGGGTGGCGGACATCCCGTTCAAGGGACCGGATCCGGCGACCGTTCCCGGCCTGCTTCAACTGCAGCGGCTGGACGGCCTGCACCACTACCTGGTGCTGGACCAGGACGAGGACTTCGCCGAGTTCCTGCGCGCCAGCGGCGCGCGCTCGATCCAGAGCATGCCGGTCAGCCTGGATCGCGCGGTCAACGGCTTCCTGACCAAGAACCACGCCGCGCCGGCGCAACCGCAACGGCAGCACTGAGCGCACGGAGAGGACACGATCATGTGGGACATGTTCAAGGCTGAAATGCAGCGCTTCCGTATCTGGGCGATCGCCTACGCGGTGCTGCAACTGGTGATCCTCGGGTTCATGACCCGGGTGGTCGATCTGGCCCAGCAACCACGGCTGGTCTACGAAGTGCTGGCCGGCGTCTACGCCGTCACCGGCCTGCTGCTCGGGCTCTACCAGATGGGCGGCTACCGCAAGCCGAACACCTGGATGAACCTGCTGCACCGGCCGATTCCGCATGGAAAGCTGGCGGCCGTGCTGGTAGGCGCGGGCGCGCTGCAACTGGCGGTGGCGATCGTGCTGCCACTGTGGCTGCTGGCCGGCTGGCAGGAGTTCATGACCGCGCGGGTGGTCGATCATCGCCATCTGCTGCTCGGCGTATCGGCGTGGCTGATTGCGGTCTGCGCCTACCTCGCCGGTGCCTACGCGATGCTGGCCAACCGCCGCTATGGATACAGCGGAATCGCGCTGTTGTCCTGGCTGGTGTTCAGCCAGGCCACCGGCCTGGGCGCGATCGCGGTGCAGCTGATCACCCTGGCGATGCTGGCGGGAATGGTGTGGGTCGCATTCAAACCGGATCTCGGCGCGGCGCCGCACACCCTGCCACGCACCTTCTTCACCGCGGTTCCGTTGCAACTGGCAATGTGGCTGGCGCTGGTGATGGTGGGCTTTGGTATCGAATTCCTGTGGATCGCGCAGGGCTCCCATCCGAACAACGCGCCGGTGCCGGCCGCTGGCGGCGAGAAGGAGTCCGAGAACGCCGAGGGCAAGGACCTGATGGTGATGGGCCTGCGCGGCAGCCGCGACCCGCAGGCGCCGTTGTGGCGGGAACAGGCGCAGATTTCGGAGGTCTTCTCGTTTGGTCCGGGCCTGCGCGCGACGCCGGTGCGCAACGAGCTGGTCAATATCGTGCCGATGGAATTCGACGACGAGCAGCACCGCATCCGCTGGGTGTTCAGCCACGACCGCATGCGCCTGGAAGGCTACAGCCTGGTGGACTACCGCAGCGTCGGCGAACTCGGCGTGGAGGGCGACGCGCCGTTCCCGGAGCCGGTAATGCCCGGGCCGGAGAACAGCCTGATCGGCACCACCCGCGTTTACCAGTACGACAGCGACCAGAAGCGGGTGGTGCCGCGCCTGCGGCTGCCGGCGGGGGAGCGGATCACCGGCTATGACCGGGTGGGTGATGATCTGGCCCTGCTCAGCGACCGCGCCGTGTACTTCTATGACGGACGCGACCTCGCGGCCAGCGACGGCATGCTCACGCCGCGCCAGCGCCTGGCCATTCCGGGCAAGGTCGGCGACCTGTATCGCGCCGACGCGATCGAACTGCTGGACGGCTATCTGGTGTCGTTCCTGTTCAGTCGCAGTGCCCATAACGCAGAGGGTGCGCTGCCCTACCAGCAGATGACGCGAATCGACGATCAGGGCAGGGCCATGCCGATCATGCGAAGGGATCTCAAGAGCGGCTTCCCCGCGCTGTGGCGCTACCAGAACTGGTTCCCCGCGCCGGTGATCTATGAATTGCAGCGCGCCGCACGCCGGCTGTTCGCGGGTTACCAGATCACCGACGACACCGCGCGCCCGCCGGTGCCCCGCCAGGTGGCCGTCATCGCCGGCGTGCTCATGCTGCTGTCGCTGCTGGGCGCGGTGTGGTGGACGCGGAAGACCGATCTGTCCATGCCCGCACGGATTGCCTGGATCGTCGCCTGCGGCGTGCTCAGCCTGCCGGCGTTGATGAGCCTGCGGCTGATCCACCCGCGCCGCGAAGTGCTGCAACCGCAACTGGTGGCGCAACCCGCGCTGGCCTGAACCGTATCGTTCTCCGGCCGTCTCGACGGCCGGATACAGGAGAATGCTGATGAGCTTGTCATCGCTGCCGCTGGCGGCGCCGGTCGCGCGCGCGTCCGACTCGCCGTTCCGCCCACGTTGCCGGTTCGCATGGTTGATGATTCTCGCGACCCTGTGCGCGCCCGCCCGTGCCGACGAGGACGCCGCGCTGCGCGCCGCCGTCGCCGCCGAACGCGCTCGGCCCGCCGCGCCGATGTTCGCGCGGATCGATTTCATCGCCCGTCCCATCCTGATCGGCGCCTGGCTTTCGCCGGATGGAAAACAGGTCGCCTTCCTCAAGGATGAGGGCGCCAACCGGGGCGTGTGGCTGCTGCCAACCGCGGGCGGTACGCCGAAGCGGGTGCTCGCACACACCGACGCGGACGAACTGTCGTGGTCGCGCGACAGCCGCTGGCTGTTCCTGGCGTCCTCCCGCCAGCTGTTCGCGCTGGCGGTGGCGGGGCAGTCCGGCTCCGGGGCGATCGATCGCCTGGGCGGGACCTTCGAGCGCCGCTTTGTCGCCGTGGATCCCGCGTCGCCCGCCGCGGCCTTCGTGATGGAGAGTCCCCCCGCGATCACGCGCCAGCCCAGGCGCTGGCGGATCCAGCGCGTGGATGTGCAGGGCAAGCAGACGCTGGTGCACGAGGACGCGCGGGAAATCATCGATTTCGAAGTGGATCCGCTGGGAAGGCTGGCCTGGATGGCCCGGGTGGAAGGCGAGGCGCACGTCATCCTGCGCGTGGAGCAGGGGCGCGCGCGGCCGGTGCTGCGCTGCGAGCGATTGCAGCGCTGCTCCATGCTGGGCACGCTGGAGCAGGGACGCGATCTCCTGCTCAACACGGATGCCGACGGTGATCTCGGCCGACTGGCGCGCCTGGATGCGCAGGGAAAACTGCGCACGCTGCATGCCGACCCGCGCAATGAAGCCGATCTGGCGCAGGTGACCCTGGATCCGGTGACCCGCGAACCCCTGTTCGCGTCCTATCGCAGCACCGACGCCATGGCCTATGGCCTGCAGGCGGAGGCGGCGCGATCCCTCGCCTTGCTCCAGCAACGCCTTCCGCACCGCGACCTGCGCATCGAGGTCGGGCGTGGTCCCGCCGCGCGCTGGCTGGTGCACGAGCGCGCCGCCTCGCTGAAGGGCGAACGCCTGTACCTGTTCGACCCGCGCGACGGCCTGCTGCGCGAAGTGCTGGGGCATCTGGGTTTCCGCCATGACCGCACGCCGGTTCGACGGCTTCCCGAGTCGGCGATGGCGCGCAAGATCGCCTTCAGCTGGCGCGCGTCCGACGGCATGCGCGTGCATGGCTTCGTGCTGGTGCCGTCCGGCGTGGATCCCGCGCGCGCGCCACTGGTGGCCAACGTCCACGGCGGTCCGTTCAACCTGTTCCGGCCGGAGTTCGGCGGGCAATCGCAGATGCTCGCCAATCGTGGCTACGTGGTGTTCGAACCGAACTTCCGCGGATCCACCGGACACGGTCGCCGTTACCTGTTCGCCGGCAATGGCGACTTCGGCAACGGCCGGGTCCAGCAGGACATCGTGGAAGGCGTGCGCCACCTGCTTGCCCAGGGCATAGGCGACGGCCAGCGCGTCGGCATCCTCGGCGCCTCCTTTGGCGGCTACTCGGCGCTGCAGGGCGTGACCTTCCAGCCGGATCTGTTCAAGGTCGGCATCGCCGCGGTGCCGCCGGCGGACTTCGGCTGGGTGCTGCGCTGGTACGCGCGCGGGTGCGACCAGATGACCCGCGGCGTGCCGATGGCCGCGACCATGCGGATGCTGTCGCTGGATCCGGCCGATGCCGGCGTGATGGAACGCCTGCGCGTGCAGTCGCCGATCGCCAATGCCGCCTCGCTGCGCAGGCCCGTGCTGTTGCTGGCCGGCGCGGACGACGAACGCGTGCCGATCCGCAGCGTGCTGCATTACGCCGCGCAACTGCAATCGATGGGCAAGGACGTCACCTTGTTCGTCGATGCCGAGGGACGCCACCAGCTGGTCAATCCGGTCACCCGCGAAGCCTATCTCTATCTCGTCGAGACCATGCTGCACCGGCACCTGGGCGGACGCGCGCCGTTGCCGCCGGATGCGGCCTTGCGCGAATCGTTGCGCAAGAACCTGCGCCTGGATGACGAGCGACTGCGGCCGCGCTGACGCGGCTATACTCGCGCCCCTCGAACGAGGGGACGGGGATGCCATGGAAGGGAACGGGAAACGCCGTGCATCGGTGCTGACGGCCGGGGCCTGGCTGCTGACGGCGTGCGCCGCCGCCATCGCCATGCCGGATTCGCCCGAGCAAACCACGGCGACGCGCGAGCTGCCGCCGCAGGTGCGGGAGGATGTCGACGCGATCACCCGGCAACTCCTGCAGGTGCGGGACGCCGACAATGAGCTGTCCTGCACCAGGGCGGTGGAGAACGCGCGCTCGGGCGTGGAAACCATGCTGGAAGTCGGCCAGCGCAATCTCGATGGTGGCTACCTGGCCCGTGCGGATTTCGATCGCATGGCGGCGCCGTTGAGGACGCAGCTGGAGGGCTTGACGCTCGCCGACTGTGAAGGCGCGACCGGCGAGCGCCGGTAGTTCTATCGCTGCATGTCCAGCGACTACAACCACGTGTTGGCCTGCGCCAAGGCCCACGGGTAGCGAACGAGCCTTCCGGGCACCTCGCGCATCCGGCCGCGGCGCGGCGGGTGCCGCTTTCATCGCGAGTGGGTTTGTACCGATCTAAACCGGCCTGCCTCACCACCAAAGAAATACCAATCACCGGATTGGTGCATCGCACGATGCAAACACGATCCCGTTGCGTAAGCTGACAGCGCTGTCATCAGCGGCGGGAAACCTTGTGCTTGCCGGCGTGTGATGCCGCGATTCCGCCTGTCGTCCGCCGGGTGGATCCCATGGAGCCGCGACTGGCCGCGCATCGTGCGACAGCGCGCGTGTTTCCACGGATCCCAATGCGCGACGATGCGCCATCCATTACCACGGGAGCCCGTAGTGGAACTGTCCGCACTCGATATCGGCATCGTCCTGGTCTATCTGGCCGGCATCTTCATCCTGGCCCAGTGGGTGTCCCGCGAGAAGGGCGGCCACCAGAAGGACGCCAAGGACTACTTCCTGGCCAGCAAGTCGCTGCCATGGTGGGCGATTGGCGCGTCGCTGATCGCCGCGAACATTTCCGCCGAGCAGATCATCGGCATGTCCGGTTCCGGCTACGCCATCGGCCTGGCCATCGCCTCCTACGAATGGATGGCGGCACTGACCCTGCTGATCGTCGGCAAGTTCTTCCTGCCGGTGTTCCTGCGCAACGGCATCTACACCATGCCGCAGTTCCTGGAGCAGCGTTACGGCACCCGCATCCGCACCCTGATGGCAGTGTTCTGGCTGCTGCTGTACGTGTTCGTCAACCTGACCTCGATCATGTGGCTGGGTTCGATCGCGGTCAGCCAGGTGACCGGCATGGATCAGATGCTGGCGCTGACCCTGCTGGGCGTGTTCGCGCTGGTGTACCAGCTATACGGCGGGCTGAAGGCCGTGGCGCTGACCGACATCGTGCAGGTGTCGCTGCTGGTGCTGGGTGGCCTGCTGGTCGCCGGCCTGACCCTGAGCCATATCGGCGAAGGCGCGGGCGTCGTCGCCGGCTTCCAGAAGCTGTGGTCGCAGCATCCCGAGCACTTCGAGATGATCCTCGGCAAGGACAACCCCTTCTACAAGGATCTGCCCGGCATCAGCGTGCTGATCGGCGGCATGTGGATCATGAACGTCAGCTACTGGGGCTTCAACCAGTACATCATCCAGCGCGCGCTGGCCGCCAAGGACATCGCCGAGGCGCAGAAGGGCGTGCTGTTCGCCGCCTTCCTCAAGCTGCTGATGCCGGTGATCGTGGTGCTGCCGGGCATCGCCGCGGTGGTGCTGGCGCCGGGACTGGAGAAACCTGATCAGGCCTACCCGACGATGATGCGCCTGCTGCCCACCGGCATCCTCGGCCTGGTGTTCGCCGCGCTGGTGGCGGCGATCGTCGCGTCGCTGGCGTCCAAGATCAATTCGGTGGCGACCATCTTCACCCTCGACTTCTACGCCAAGTCCAAGAGCAAGCCGAGCGAGGCACGCCAGGTGAAGGTCGGCCGCATCGCCGCCGCCGTCGCCGTGCTGCTGGGCATCCTGGCGGCCAAGCCGCTGCTGGGCAGCTTCGACCAGGGTTTCCAGTTCATCCAGGAATTCACCGGTTTCTTCACTCCGGGCATCGTGGTGATCTTCGTGCTCGGCCTGTTCTGGAAGCGCGCCAACGAGGCCGGCGCGCTGGCCGCGGCGCTGGGTTCGGTGCTGCTGTCGGCGGCTTTCTTCTGGGCGCAGAAGACCGGCGTCTACCTGTTGCCGTTCATGGACCGGGTCGGCATCGTGTTCCTGGCCGCGCTGGTGCTGGCGGTGGTGGTGTCGCTGGCCACCGCGCGCGCCGAAGGCAAGGATTTCATCCGCACCGACGATGTGGACTACCGCACCCCGGGCGTGTTCAACATCGGCGCGGTGGGCGTGATCATCATCCTGTTCGCCCTGTACACGATCTTCTGGTGATCCGCGGGCGCGCGCTTGCCTGGCTTGGAATGGCGCGAAGAAGCAGCGGAGCGAGCTCCGCTCTACGTAGAGCCGAGCTTGCTCGGCTAGGGGATGGTGCGAAGCGCAGCGGAGCGAGCTCCGCTCTACACGTAGAGCCGAGCTTGCTCGGCTGGGGGATGGCGCGAAGCGCAGCGGAGCGAGCTCCGCTCTACGTAGAGCCGAGCTTGCTCGGCTGGGGGATGGCGCGAAGAGCAGCGGAGCAAGCTCCGCTCTACGTCATCGCTTGCGGCGGGGCGGGGCGATGGATTCGCGCAGTTCCAGGGAGTACTGGATCGGCACCATCCGGCCCGCATCGGGATCGCGGATGCTGTTGAGCAGTTCCAGGGTCGCCACCCGGCCCATGTCGCGGGTTGGCTGGCGGACCGTGGTCAGGGCCGGAAAAATGTGGCGCGAGATCGGCGTGTCGTCGAAGCCGCAGACCGACAGATCGCGTGGCACGCTCAGTCCGCGCAGGCCCGCGACCCGGATCACTCCGGCGGCGGTGTCGTCGTTGGCGGCGAAGATGGCGGTCGGCGGATCCTTCAGATCCAGCAGCTGGTTGGCGCCATGCACGCCGGATTCGTAGGTGAACTCGCCTTCCACCACCAGGTCCGGATCGAAGTCGATGCCGGCGCGTTCCAGCGCGTCGCGATAGCCGGCGAAACGCCAGGCGCAGGCACCATGCGCCTTGTGACCCTTGATGTGGCCGATACGGCGATGGCCGAGGGCGACCAGTTCGGCCACCAGGTCACAGACCGCGGCGTGCTCGTCCACGGTCACTCCGATACGGCCACGGCGCACGCGCGGGGAAATGCTGGCGAACGGGATCTCGTGTTCCTCCAGCTGCGCCAGCAGCGCCTTGTCGTCGGTCAGTGGCGGGATCAGCAGCACCCCGTCCAGGCCGAAATGTTCGACCAGCGAGGTTATGTCGGCGGTGTAGCCGCGCTGGCCGAAGGTCACCGGCGCCAGCACCAGGGTGTAGTGCTGGGCACGGCAGGCTTCCAGCACACCGCTCTGGATTTCCATCAGGTAGTTGCGCGACGGGTTGTCGTAGGCCAGCGCCACCACGTAGGACCGCTGGCCGGCCAGGCTGCGCGCCGACGGGTTGGGACGGTACTGCAACCGGGCGACGACATCCTCGACCCGGCGCCGGGTCTCCTCGCGCACGTTCGGCTCGTGGTTGAGCACGCGCGATACCGTCTTCATCGAAACACCGGCGGCGGCGGCCACGTCCTCAATCCGAATGCGCATGGCGCTGGGGTTCCTTCACCTCTTCCAGGGCGTCATTCTGCCAGAGCGCGCGGCGTCGGCCTTGCGCGCTGCGTCACGGCGCCCCCGGCGTCCAAACGAAGGTCGCCAGGCTGCGCGCCGGCAGGGCGTAGCGCAGGGTCTGACCGCCCTGCCCAATCGAAAAGCGGCGGGTACGGTTGGCGGAATTGGTCACCACCAGCACCAGCGAGCCATCGTCCTCGTTGCGGAACGCCACGTGATCCAGATCGCCGCCCTCGCCGTCGGACGCGATCCTGGAAGCGCCCGGCCGCACGAAGCGGCTGGCATGGGCCAGGGCGTAGTACTCGTCGGTGCGACTGACCTCGCCGGTGCGCGAGTCGATGGTGACCACGCCGCGGCAGGTATCGCAGCCGCCGGCGTGCGGGCCGCCATCCTGATCCAGCGCCAGGTTCCAGAACAGCACGCCACGGGCCCAGTTGCGCGTCGCGCCGATGACCTGTCCACGCGCCTGCAGGGTCAGGCCACCGCTGATGATCGGTTCCCAGTCGCCGCCGGAGCATTCGGTCAGGTAGGCGTCCTTGTCGGGAAAGGCTTCATGGACCGGGGTCTGCGCGTCCACCGCACCGCCGTAGCAATGCCAGGCGACCGCCGACACGTACTTGCCGGCGGCCGGATCGTTCAGCACGCCCAGCGGCTCCTGCGGCTTGTCCCAGTTGTGGTCCCAGTCGAAGATCTGCGGAGCGTTCCTGCGCTTCGCCAGCAACGGTCCCAGGTGATCGCCGATGAAGCGCGCCCGCGCCGGCGCATTGAGGCGCATGCCGGGGTAGTCCTTGGGTTCGAAATCCGGCTCGTTCTGCACGGTGAGGGCGAAGATCGGGATGCCCTCGGCCGCGTAGGCGTCGACGAACTTGAGCAGGTAGCGGGCGAAGGCATCGTAGTACTCCGGCCGCAGCGTGCCCTGGATCAGGCTGTTGTTGGATTTCATCCACGCCGGCGCGCTCCAGGGCGAGGCCATCACCTGCAACTGCGGATTGATCGCCAGGGCGGCGCGGGTCACCGGCACCACGTCGCCGCGATTCGGTTCGATGCTGAAGTGCTTGAGCTCCGGGTCCGGCTGGTTGCCCGGCGGATCGTCCAGGCTGTAGTGGTGGCGCGAGAAGTCGGAGGCGCCAATGGTCAGGCGGGTGAAACTCAGGCCGAGCCCGCCGTTGTCCCGGCCAAACAGCTCGCGCAGCAGCGCATCGCGTTGAGCCGGCGACATGCGGTGCTGGATCAACCAGGCGGAGGAATCGGTGATGGAGGCGCCGAAACCGACCATGCGCTGGAAGCGCTGCTCCGGATCCACTTCGATGTGGGTCCGCCGATCGGAGTCGTCGCCGAACTCCACCGGCGCCTGCGCCTGCATCGCCTGCCGATGGTCGGAGGTGGTGATCCACACCTGCGCCCGTGGCCCTGCGTGCGCGGTACCGGCCGCGCCGGCGAACATCGCCGCGAACAGAACGGACAAGGTGAATGGCATGCGCCAGCGGATGGTCGTTTTCAATGGAACTCTCCCTCGGTTCGCGGTGGCGAAAAAAACGCCATGTTTCCGCGCATTTCCAATGCTGCGCTGCAGCGATGCCGCCACGTATCCCGCGCCATGCGCCAACAACGACGGCAGTTGCCGCCAGCTCGCGTAACGCGATATTGACAAGTCGCATTGAGCGACAGTATGACAGCGCTGTCAATACAGGCTGGAGAGGGCCGCATGACACACCAGGCACACGCTCGGGGAGCCGCCGGCTCCCAACTTCGCTTCGTCCCCCGCAAGCAACTGCTTGCCTCCGCCTGCGCGCTGGCGCTCGTGTCCACCTTCGCGGTCCATGCCCAGGATGCGCAGCAGGAGAAGACGTCGGAACAGCAACAGAATCCGGACATCAGCACCCTCGACAAGGTGCAGGTCACCGGCATCCGCGGCAGTATCGCCACCTCGATCGACACCAAGAACGAGTCCAACTCGATCGTCGAGGCGATTTCCGCCGAGGACATCGGCAAGCTTCCCGACGTCAGCATCGCCGAATCGATCGCCCGTCTGCCCGGCCTGGCGGCACAGCGCGTCAATGGTCGTGCCCAGGTCATCGCCATCCGCGGCCTGGCCCCGGACTTCGCGGCGACATTGCTCAACGGCCGTGAACAGGTCACCACCGGCGACAACCGCGGTGTCGAGTTCGATCAGTATCCGTCCGAGCTCATCAACGCCGTGACCGTGTACAAGACGCCCGACGCCAAACTGATTGGCCAAGGCCTGTCAGGCACGGTCGATCTGCAGACCATCCGTCCGCTCGAATACGGCCAGCGCCGGATCGTGGTCAACGCACGTGGCGAGAAGAACTCGTTCGGGCGGCTGAATTCCGGGGTCAGCAACAGCCTGGGCAATCGTTTCAGCGCTTCCTACATTGACCAGTTCGCCAACAACACTATCGGCATCGCGCTGGGTTATGCGCATCTGGACTCGCCGTTCCAGGAAAAGCACTACAAGGCGTGGTGGTGGGGCGGATCGGCGGACTGGTTCCCGGCCGATGGCATTCCGGGCAAGCCCGCTGGCGCGGAAATGCTGATGGGCGCCGAAGCCTGGGCGCGTTCCAGCGACCAGATCCGTGATGGCCTGATGGGCGTGTTCGAGTTCAAGCCCAACGAGAACTTCCACAGCATCCTCGACCTGTACTACTCCAAGTTCGATCAGAAGGAGACGATGCGCGGCATTATGTGGAGCCAGGATCCGTGGACCGGAAACGGCGTCACGATCTCGAATCCGAGCGTGGTTCGCCGGGGCAACGTGGACATCGTCACCGGCGGCAATCTGACCAACATCGAGCCGGTCATCCGCAACGACTACAACCGCCGCCAGGACGACATGTTCTCGGCGGGCTGGAAGAACATCTGGCACTTCGCCGAGAACTGGACCGCACAGGCCGACCTGAGCTATTCCACCACCGAGCGCGAGCAGAGCATTGCCGAGACCTATGCCGGCCTGCAGACGGTCGGTGCGGATGGAACGATCAGTCCGGTGCTGGACACGCTGAGCTACAGTTCTCCGTTGAGCTCGGAGTTCGCTCGTTTCTCGTTCGGTCGCAGCTATGCGGACCCTTCTACGGTCGTCCTGAGTGACCCGTCTGGCTGGGGTCGTGAAGGTCGCATCGAGACGCCCCATCTGGAAGACACCATCAAGGCGGCCCGCTTCGAGATAAGGCGTGATTTCCAGTCTGGACCTTTCTCAGGTTTGGATGTGGGCTTCAACTTCAGTCGGCGCGAGAAGGAGAAGATCTCGACGGTGTACTACGCCACCCTGAAAAATGGTCGCACTCCGGTCACGGTCGACAATGACGTTCTGGTGGCGCCGACAAACCTGGGATTCGTGGGCATTCCACACGTGTTGGCATATGACGTGAACGAAGCATTGAGTCGTTACTACGATATCGCCGTGCGAATGGACAAGAACGACTTCCAGAAGGATTTCTCCGTGCTGGAGAAAGTGAATACGTTCTATGCCAAGCTTGATATCGATACTGATTTGGGCGATCGCGTTCGCCTTCGCGGCAACGTGGGTGTTCAGTACATCAAGACGGATCAGTCGTCCCGTGGATTCAATGTGTCGCAGCCGAACAATCTAGGCGCCGTATCGGCGGGTACCGACTACGATGACCTGTTGCCGAGCTTGAACCTTGTTGCAGATTTCGGCGACGGTTGGTTCATCCGTTTTGGCGCAGCCAAGACGCTGGCACGTGGCCGCATCGATGACATGCGCGCTGCTGCCGACGCTTCGGTTGCCCAGACGGGTCAGAACACCGGACGCTGGAGCGGAAGTGGTGGAAATCCCTATCTGGAACCGTGGCGCGCGAAGGCGGCGGATATCTCATTTGAGAAGTACTTCGGACCCGCAAGCTACGTGGCAGTGGCCCTGTTCTACAAGAACCTCGACAACTACATCCGCCCAAACGAGGTTGCATACGACTTCACCGGCTATACCAATCCGGACCCGATTCCGCCCGTTTCCAACATCGGCACATTTACCACGCCCGTGAACGATCAGGGCGGTTACCTGCGTGGCGCCGAGTTGAGTACAGCCCTGGACTTTGGCATGTTCGCTCCCGCGCTCGACGGTTTCGGCGCGCAGTTCAGTGCATCGTACACGGAGAGCAACATCAATCCGGGCAATACCACGTCGAACGTCGCGGCACTCAATCGCCTGCCCGGCCTGTCGCGGGATGTCGCCAACCTGACCCTGTACTACGAAAAGAACGGTTTCTCGGCGCGCGTCAGCGAACGTTACCGTTCGGAGTTCCGCGGCGAGATCTACAACCTGTTCTTCTCGCGGGCCTATACGACCATCCTCGCGGATCGCCAGACCGATCTGCAGCTCAGCTACGAGTTCCCGGATGGCAGCAACATGGCGGGCATGTCGTTCCTGTTCCAGGTCAACAACCTGACCAACTCGCCCTACCGCACTGTGCAGGATTCGGAGTTCGGTGGCGGTGCGAGCCAGCCGCTGGAGTACAACGAGTACGGCCGCCAGTTCATGTTCGGCGTGAGCTACAAGTTCAACTGATGCAAATCCGGCCGGCGATGTCCCGAAAGGGCGCTGCCGGCCGCCGATGTTGTGCACGGCGGAGCGATCCGCCGTTTTCTTCTTCGAAACATCCGGAGGTAAAGACGTGAGAATCCGTGATATCGCACTCCTGAGCGGGATCTGCCTGGCCATGGGACTGGCGGCTTGCGCCAAGCAGGAGCCGGCCACTGCCGATCAGAAACCCGCCGAGCCGGCGAAGCTGACCGACTGGCCACGCCTGACCAGCGCCGTGGCGCAGGATCCGGCCCTGGAAGCGCGTATCAAGGAAATCCTGGCGTCGATGACTCTGGCCCAGAAGGTCGGCCAGATGACCCAGGCGGAGATCAAGTCGATTACGCCGGAGGAAGTCCGCAAGTACTACATCGGCTCGGTGCTCAATGGCGGCGGTTCCTGGCCGGGCAAGAACAAGCATGCCGACGTGAAGGATTGGCTGGCGCTGGCCGATGCCTACTACGCGGCTTCGATGAGCACGGATGCAAAGATCCCGGTGCCGATCATCTGGGGTACCGACGCCGTGCATGGTCACAGCAACGTGTTCGGCGCGACCATCTTCCCGCACAACATCGGCCTGGGCGCGGCGCATGACCCGGCGCTGATCGAGAAGATCGGCGCGGCCACCGCGCAGTCCACCCGTGCCACCGGCATCGGCTGGGCATTCGCGCCGACCGTGGCGGTCGCGCAGAACGCGCGCTGGGGCCGCACCTACGAGAGTTACTCCTCCGAGCCGGCGCTGATCCGCGAATACGGCGCGGCCTACGTCAAGGGCATGCAGGGCACGCTCAAGGGCGACGGCGACGTGGTCGCCACGGCCAAGCATTTCATCGGCGACGGTGCCACCGACAACGGCAAGGACCAGGGCAATTCGACCGTGCCGCTGGCCGACATGATCAACGTCCACGGCCAGGGTTACTACGGCGCCATCGAAGCCGGTGTGCAGACGGTGATGGCGTCCTACAACAGCTGGAATGACGTCGCCGCCGGCAAGGACTACGGCAAGATGCATGGAACGAAGGACCTGCTGACCGGCGCGCTGAAGGAGAAGATGGGCTTCGACGGTTTCGTCGTCTCCGACTGGAACGGCATCGGCCAGGTGCCGGGCTGCAGCAACGCCAGCTGCGCCGCTTCGATCAACGCCGGCATGGACATGATCATGGTGCCGGACGACTGGAAGGCTTTCATCGCCAACACCCTCCAGCAGGTCGAGAGCGGCGAGATTCCGCTGGCCCGCATCGACGACGCCGTCACCCGCATCCTGCGGGTCAAGCTGCGTGCCGGCCTGTTCGAGCGCAAGCCGTCCGACAGCCCGCATGCCGGCAAGCCGGAATCGCTGCAGCACCGCGAACTGGCCCGCCAGGCGGTACGCGAGTCGCTGGTGCTGCTGAAGAACGAGAACGCCGCGCTGCCGCTCAAGCGCAACCAGCGCGTGCTGGTCGTCGGCAAGAACGCTGACAGCGTGCCGAACCAGGCCGGTGGCTGGTCGCTGACCTGGCAGGGCACCGACAACACCAACGCAGACTACCCGAACGCGGACACGCTGCTGGCCGGCATCCGAGAAGCGGTCGGCGAAGGCAACGTGACCGTGCGCGAATCTGCCGAAGGCGTGGATCCGGCCAGCTTCGACACCGTCATTGCGGTGATCGGCGAAACGCCGTACGCCGAGATGATGGGCGACATCCTGCCGTACCAGACCGTCGCCCACAGCCAGCGCAGCCCCGAGGATCTGGCGGTGTTGAAGTCCGCCGCCGCCACCGGCAAGCCGGTCGTGACAGTGTTCCTGTCCGGGCGTCCGCTGTATGTCAACGATCTGATCAACCTGTCGAGCGCGTTCGTCGCCGCGTGGCTGCCGGGCACCGAAGGCAAGGGCGTGGCCGACGTGCTGTTCGCCGGTGCGGACGGCAAGCCGGCGCATGACTTCCGTGGCCGCCTGACCTTCCCGTGGCCGGGTGATGCGTGCCCGGCGCCGTCGAACCATCCGGATCCGAAGAAGCCCGCGCAATTCGGACTCGGTTACGGTCTGTCGTACGCCAAGCCCGGCCAGGTTGCCAAGCTGGCGGAGGCCGCGCCCGCGACCTGCGGCGAAGCCACCACGGTGGCGGTGTTCAACCTCGCCGATGCCGCGCCCTACGCGCTGCACCTGTCGGCGGCGGGCCAGGATCGCGCGCTCGGTGCCGATCTCAACCAGACCATCGAGTGGCCGCAGGACAAGCCGGCGCTGCGCGTGCGCACGGTGCAGGTCAATACCCAGCAGGACGCCAAGGAAGTCACCTGGCTGGCACCGGCGCGCTTCTATGCGCGCAGCCCGGGCGGCACCAGCATGGCGTCGATCGCGCAGGACAAGGGCGCGCTGCTGTTCGACATCAAGCTCGCGCAGGCACCGAAGGGCAAGGTCACGCTGCGCTTCGGTTGCACGCAGGGTTGTGGCGACGGCATCGATCTGGCTCCGCAGCTGACCGGCTACAAGCCCGGCGACAAGCACACCGTGAAGGTGCCGCTGTCCTGCTTCGCCGATCGCGGCGCCAACCTGGGCGGCATCGACATGCCGTTCGCCATCGACGCCGACGCCCCGTTCTCGGCCGCCTTCACCAACATCAAGGTGGTGGCCGGTGCGGCGGCGGATGCCGATGCGGTGAAGTGCGGCAAGTAATTGCCACGAATCGTTCCGAAGGATGAGGGGTCGTTAAACCGACCCCTCGTTTCCGTCACCGACCGTGGTCATTCCGGCGGCCTTTGACGATCCGCTGGTCGGTCAAGCCGGGATCCATTTGCCGCGATGGTGAATGGCCCTTGAGGACTGAAGCACCGCGCGAAGGTGGATTCCAGCTCTCGCTGGAATGACGGCCTTGGGGTTGGGATGGTGATACGTCAGCGTCCGCGACCGCCCGGCGATACCTTCCCGGCACCCCGGAAATGCGCCTCGATCTGCTCCAGCGTCCGCCCCTTGGTCTCCGGTAGCAGGAATGCCGCCACCAGGAAGTACAGCACGGTGCAGGCAGCCCAGAAGAAGAACATGCTGGCGTAGCCGTAGTGGCCGACGGTGGGCAGGAAGATCGCCGCGATGGTGGTGGAGACGAACTGGTTGATCAGCAGGGCGATGCTCATGCCGTTGGAGCGGATGCGGGTGGGCATGAGTTCCGACAGCGCCAGCCACACGCACACGCCGGGGCCGACCGCGAAGAAGGCCACGAACACCAGGATGCAGGCGGCGACCGCCCAGCCGTGTGCCGGCGACGGCACCGCGCCGAGGCTGGCACGCTCGATCACCAGCGGCGCGTGCGCCGCTTCGGCCGGATCCGGGAACGGATTCAGGTGCAGCCGGCGGAAGAAGGCGCCGATGACGCTGTCGGCCTGCACGGTCTGGTCGCGACGCAGGACCACCTCGGGCGCGCCGGGCGCATCGCTGCGCAGCGATCGCACGTTGCTGAAACTTCCGTAGGCGTAGGCGATGGTCAGCTGCTGCGGTCCGGTCGCGCCGTTCACGCCGAGGCGGCGCCATTGCGCGGCGTCCAGTTCCAGCTTCAGTGCATCGCCGGCAATCTGCGATTGCAGCACCGGCGAGACATCGCGCTGGCCGCCTTCGGCGCGGACGAACAGCAAGGCGGCGGCCAGCAGCGCCACCGCGATGCCGCCGCTGCCGAGCATCAGCAGGAACTTGCGTCCCTTGCGATCCACCAGCACCAGCGCCACCACCGTCATCACCGCGTTGAGTACCTTGATCGCCACGTCGGCGCCGTTGGCGACCGCGCCGGGCAGACCGGCCTGGTTGAGGATGTTGACCGCGTAGGCCAGCACGGAGTTGATGCCGGTGGCCTGGGTGAAGGCGAGCACCGCGCAGGCCAGCAGGAACGGCCACACATAGCGACGGCTGAGCAGGCGGTCGCGCGCCTGCGGGCCGCCGGCGTCTTCCGGCGCCTGCATCCGTGCCAGTGTCATCTCGACCTCGCTGGCGGGAATGGTCCGGCACAGCGCGTCGCGTGCGCGTTGGATCCGTCCACGCCGTACCAGCCAGCGCGGTGATTCGATCAGCAGCAGTACGCCGGCGGTGAACACCAGGCCAGGCAGCAGGCAGCTCCAGAAAATCGTCCGCCACGCGTGATCCTTCGCGGCGAACAGCACGCGTTGCTGTTCGGCGGCGGTCAGTCCGCTTACCGAGGCTTCCGCCGCATCCACCGCGTGCGCGTGGTACAGGCCGATGACCGCCGCCAGCACCAGTCCGATGGTCAGCAGCAGCTGGAACATCGCCGCGCCGCGCCCGCGCCGTTCCGGCGCGAGCACTTCGGCCAGGTACAGCGGCACCACCACGCCGATCAGGCCGCCGCTCACGCCTTGCAGCAACCGGCCGAGCAGCAGTGGTGTATAGCCGGAGGCCAGCGCCATGATCGGAATGCTGAGGGTGAACAGCAGGCCGGCCAGGAACATCGCGCCGCGCCGGCCGATCAGATCCGCGATGGCGCCGGCGAACAGCGACGAAAGCACGCTGCCCAGCAGTACCGCCGCCACCACGAAGCCGAGCTGCTGGCTGGTGAGATGCCAGCTGATCGTGGCCGTGGCCTCCAGGTACGGCAACGCGCCGGCGATGATGCCGATGTCGATGCCATAGAGCAGGCCGCCCATGCCGGCGATGAACAGCAGGTAGCGCACCTGCCAGCGCGGAGAGGCGTCATGTGCGGGTGCGGCCAGGGTGGCGGAGGGATCGTTCATTCGGATGCCGGTCCTGTCGATTCATGCGCGCAAGGCGCTGGAAACACCGGCACGGGCGTACCGGTGCGGAGAACGAAAGCGGATCAGCCCAGCGGAATCGCGTCGCCTTCGACGAACACCTGCCGCACCTGAAGTTGCGGATCCAGGACCACCAGATCCGCCCACGCACCGGCCTGCACGCGGCCGCGATCGATCAGGCCCAGGTAGTCGGCCGGATAACGCGAGAGGCGGTTGGAGGCATCGGCGACATCGAGTCCCAGCGAGACCAGGTTGCGCAGTGCCTGATCCATGGTCAGCGCGCTGCCGGCCAGCGAACCGGCCGCCAGCCGTACGCAACCCAGGCACTTGAACACGCGCTGCGAACCCAGCGCGTATTCGCCATCGGGCATGCCGGTGGCGGCGGTGGCGTCGGTGACGCAGTACAGGCGTGGAATCGCCCGCAGCGCGGTGCGGATCGCCCCGGGATGCACGTGCTTCAGATCCGGAATCAGTTCCGCGTACTCGGCATGCGCGAGCGCGGCGGTGGCGATGCCCGGATGATAGTGGTCCACGCCGGTCATGCCGTTGAACAGATGGGTGAAACCGGCGGCGCCGGCTTGCAGCGCGGCCACGCCATCCTCGTAGCTGCCGGCGCTGTGGCCCAGCTGCACGCGGATGCCGAGTTGGTTGAGCTGCGGAATGAGCGCCTGGTGCGCGCCGATTTCCGGCGCCAGGGTCAGTACCCGGATGGGCGCCAGCGTGTGCAGGCGGCGGACCTGGTCGAGCGTTGCCTCGACCACCAGCGGCGGCTGCGCGCCCAGCCGCTCGATGCTGATGTAGGGGCCTTCCAGGTGCACGCCCAGCACCCGCGCCATGCCTTCGTCGCGCTTGGCGATGGCCGGCGCGAGGCCTTCCAGCGCCTGCACGATGTCGTCCTCGTGCGCGGTCATGGTGGTGCCCAGCAGCGCGGTGGTGCCGTGGCGCGCATGCGCGCGGGCCACGGTACGCGCGGCGTCGCCGCCCTGCATGATGTCCACGCCGTCGCCGCCGTGCACGTGCAGGTCGACGAAGCCGGGCAGGATCAGCGGCTCGTCGCCGTCGCCTTCGCCGGCATCCGGCGCGGGATGGAGCGCACGCACGCGCTGGTCGAACTCGATGGTTCCGCGCATCCAGCCGTCGGCGGTGAGGATGCGGCCCTGCAACGCGCGTGTCGCGGTCATGGCGGTGGTGGCTCGGCGATGATCACTTCGATGCCCAGTCGCTGCAGTCCTTCGCGGTACTCGGCGCTGATGCCTTCATCGGTGATGATGGTGTGGATCTGATCCAGGCGGGCGATGCGATGCAGGCTGACCCGGCCGAACTTGGAGGCGTCGGTCAGCACCACGATGCGGCGCGCACGCTCGACCATGCGGTGGTTGAGGCTGGCTTCGGCCTCGTGGTGGGTGGTCAGGCCGAATTGCAGGTCCAGGCCGTCCACGCCGAGGAACACGGTATCGAAGCTGTAGGTGTTGAGGCTGGCCTCGGCCTGGCTGCCGTGCAGCGACAGCGACTGCTTGCGCAGCAATCCGCCGGTCAGCAGCAGTTCCACGCCAGGCGCGTTGGCCAGTTCCCAGGCGATGTTCAGGCCGTTGGTCATCACGGTGACGTCGCGATGATCGCGCAGGTGCCGCGCCAGGGTCATCGTGGTCGAGCCGGAGTCGATGATGATGTTGTCGCCGGGCTTGACCAGGCGCGCGGCGTGCGTGCCGATGGACTCCTTCAGCGGATGGTTGAGCGCGTCCTTCTCGTGGATGTCCTGCTCGGTCGGCGGTGTGCGCACCAGGGTGGCGCCGCCGTGGTTGCGGGTGGCCAGGCCCTGCGATTCGATGTGGGTCAGGTCGGCGCGGATGGTCACCGACGACACCTCGAAGCGATCCACCAGATCCGCGACCTGCACGTTGCCGTGCTGGACCAGCAGCTGGAGGATCTGTTGCCGGCGTTGGCGGGTATTGCGCATGACGGACCTGTGGACGTTCGGAAGCGGAACCGGAAGCTTACCGTTCCGAAAGCGCGCTGGCTGCGGAAGTTTCGTTTCCGGACCGCGAACCCGTCTGGTTGCGGGCGCAGGCACGGGCGTACTCGCCCAGCCGCAGGGCAATCCGGTGCTGGATCAGCGCCAGTGGATCGGCGGTGAGGGTGCCGGCTTCGATGGCGCGCTGCTGTTCGGGCAGGAACTGGCTGAGCAGGATCATCGGCGGCGCGTGCCGGCGCAGGTTGGCAACCAGGCGATCCACCGCCGCCCTTACCTCCGGCTCGCCCCAGTAGTAGCGGCAGCGATCGCTGAGCGCGTAGCGGCGCAGCAGGCGCAGTTCGGCCGGGTCGCCGCTGTAGTGGTTCTGCCAATGCTTCGGCTTCTCCACCATGCAGCGATCCAGCACCTCGGGCAGATGCGAGCGTTCGGCTTCCGGCAGCAGTTCGTCCTCGATCGCCGCCAGCGCGAACAACGCCTCGCGATAGGCGAAGGTGGCGGCCGGGCCGACCTTGAGGATAGCGAAGTGATCCCGCACCAGCGCATGCAGCGCGGCTTCGGTCTGGTAGTCGGTGGAGTGCGCCTCGAACACGATGCGCGGCTGGGTCTGGACGAAATCCGACAATGCGGTGGCGGCGACCGGGTCGTAGCCATGCACCTGGCTGTGATCGAAATCCACGCCCGGCTGCACCACCATCGCGATGACCCGTTCCCAGGCCGGGGTCAGTTCCGGCGTGGAAAATGCCTGGCGGTGGATTTCCAGCGTGCGCGCGGCGGCGGCCGGCGTGGTGACCGCCAGACCGCCTTCCAGCGAAGCCTCGCCGCCGGGCACCGGCACTTCCGTGCCGATCACGTAGACCGGCGGCGGCAGCCCGGCGTCGGCGGCGGTGCGCTCGGCGATGACGGCCAGCTCGGCCGAGCGCGCGGCGACGATTTCGTCCGGCAGCGGATGCGGATCGCCGGCGCAGGACATGCTGCAGTCCAGATGGATCTTGTGGAAACCGGCGGCAACGTAGGCGGCGATCAGATCGCGCGCGTGCGCCATCGCCTGTTCGGCCGGGAGCTTCTGCCAGGCGTTGGGCCCCAGGTGATCGCCGCCGAGGATCAGGCGATCGGCGGGAAAGCCCTGCTGGCGTGCCAGCGTTTCGACATAGGCGCGGAACTGCACCGGATTCATGCCGGTGTAGCCGCCGAACTGATCAACCTGGTTGGAGGTGGCTTCGACCAGCAGCACCGTGTCGTACCGCCGCGCGACCTGCATCGACGCCAGCAATACCTGCTCGTTGCTGGAGCAGATGCTGTACAGGCCGACGTTTTCGCCTTTGCGATGCGCGGCAATCAGGGATTGGACAGCGGACACGGAACAGCCTCCGGGAAATATCAGGAAATCGGGTGGTGCTGGCGCGCCAGCAGTGCCGCGCCGCGCGCGCCGCCGGCATCGCCGAACACCGGCGGCAGGATCGGTGGCACCCGCACGCCGGTGAACAGATGGGCGGCGATCGCCGCCGGCAGTTCGCGGTACAGGCGCTCGTCCTTGGACAGGCCGCCGCCCAGCACGATGACGTGCGGGTCGATGGCCAGGATCAGGCTGGCCAACGCGTGGCCGAGCAGATCCCGGTGCACGTCGAGCGCCTGCGCGGCGAGCGCGTCACCCTGGCCCGCGCGCGCGATGATGGTCGCGGCATCGCCGTCGCCACCGAGGTGGCGATGGATCATCGCCAGTCCGCCGCCGGAGACGTAGCGCTCCACGCAGCCGCGCAGGCCGCAGGCGCAATCGATCACCGGCAGGCCGTGTTTCGCCAGCAGATGCGCGGCGACGCTCCAGTGGCCCCATTCGCCGGCGATGCCGTTGTAGCCATCGATCAGCCGGCCTTGCACGCAATAACCGCCGCCCGCGCCGGTGCCGAGGATGGCGCCGAACATGCTGGGCTGGCCATCGGCCGCGCCGCCATGGGCCTCGGACAGGGCGAAGCATTGCAGGTCGTTGCCGAAGTGCAGCGGCTGCGCGATTCGCGCCTGCAGATCGCGGCCGACGGTCTGGCCGCTCAGCGCCGGCACGTTGGCGCTGAGCTGGCGGCCGCTGGCGCGATCGACCACGCCGGGCAGGCCGATGCCGATCGCCTGCGCCGGCTGGCCGAGTTCCGTCCCGACTTCGCCAATCAGGCTGGCGACGGCGTGCAGGAAGGCCGGATAGTCGCGCGTGGGCGTGTCGATGCGGCGGCGGTGCAACACCTGCAGGCGCGCATCGCAGGCAACCAGTTCGATCTTGGTACCGCCGATGTCGATGCCGTAATAGTGCTGCATGGCCAGCTCCGGATCAGCCGTGAGCGTGGATGACCACGCCCTGCACGACACGGTTGACCGTGCCGTCGGGGAAGGGATTGTCGGGGGTCAGGCCGAGCGCGGCCGAGCGGCGCAATGCGTAGCGCTGCGCCAGGGTCAGCCATACCGGCGCCAGCCAGGGATCCGGCAGCGACGGCACCGCGAGCGGGAAATCGTCCGCCGCGCCGTCCTCCGCGCGTGGACCGACCGACAGCACGCGTCCGGCCACGCCGTCGCGACGCAGTTCGTCCAGCAGATCCTGCTCGTAGCGGCGGGCCACCGGCTGCGCGCTGCGCATCATGACCACCAGCGTGTCGGCGTCCAGCGTCGATTTCGGTCCGTGGCGGAAACCGAGCGGCGTATTGGCCAGCGCCAGCACGCGGCCCGCGGTCAGTTCCAGTACTTTCAGCGCCGCTTCGCGGGCGAGTGCTTCCAGCGGGCCGCTGCCCAGGTAGATCACGCGCGAGAAGGCGCCGTCACCGGCCAGCGCGGTGACCGCGCGTTCCCAGTCGGCGAGCGCGCGCCGGCCCAGCGCGGCCACCGTGTGCAGTTGTTCCAGGCGTTGCTCCCAGGGAGCACGATCGAACACCGCCAGCGCCGCCAGTTGCATGCAGGTCAGGCTGCTGGTCATCGCGAACGCGCGATCGCAGCTGGCCGGCGGCATCAGCAGGGTCAGCGTGTCGTCGCGGCCACGTCCGCGGCGCGCGAGTTCGCCTTCGCTGTTGCAGGTGATGTCGAGGAAACGGCTCAGGGCCACGCGTTCGCGCACCAGATCCACGGCGGCGATGCTTTCCGGACTGGAACCGCTGCGACCGAACGACACCAGCAGGGTGGGGCGTTCGCGTTCCAGGTACAGATCCGGATGGGTCAGCAGATTGGTCGTATGCAGTGCGCGCACGTCGGCGGGCCACTGCGCGTTGATGATGTCGGCGACCATTTCGGCGATGAAACCGGAACTGCCGGCGCCGGTGAAGATCACGCGATGACCGGGTTGGCGCAGCCAGTCGCCGAGGAACGCATCGATGGCGACCTGCCGGTCGGCCAGGGCTTCCGCCAGCGCATCCCACAACGCGGGTTGCTGGGCGATTTCTTCGGCGGTGTGGTGTCCGCCGAGGGTCTGCCAGGCGGACAAGTCGGAAAGCAGAGGAGCGTCCATTCATCGTTCCTGTTGGGCATGCGCACGATCTGTGTTTTCTTTCGAAATGTCAAATATCGAAAGATATTGGAAAGTTAGATGTGACTAGCATTTTTCTGCTTTCGGGATCGAAATAGCCCTACGGGTGCGATCGGAGATTGTCCTGTTAAGCGTCCTGAAGGAGTTGTGGCGAAAATGAATAGCGGGTTCTGAAAGTATTGCTTCGCAACAACTTTCGATATCCAGTAAATATCCTTCTTTTTTCTTTGCAATTTGTTGACATGTTTCGAGACGCTGCCCTAGAGTCGGCCGCAATGGTTTCGTACTCCCGCTCACGCGGGCCTGGGGAGCAAGTTGGAAACCCACGTTTGGCATCGCTGCAACCGCTTCGTCGCCCTCGCCTTGCTGGCGTTTGCCGCGAGTGCGCCCGCCTTTGCCGAAAACGTCGGCAACGTGCGCACCCTGCAGGCCGCACCGGCGCGTGATGGCACGCCCGGCTGGGATATCACCACCGACAGCGGCGCACGGGTACGCGTGGACCTGCTGCGTGCCGACACCCTGCGCGTGCAGGCCGGCCGCCAGGGCAAGCTGACGCCCGCCGGCGACAAGGCCGCGCCGATCGTGTTGCCGCAACCGGCGGGCAAGGTCGATTTCGCTTTCGAGGAAGACGCGCAGGAAGCGCGCATCCGCACCGGTGAGCTGGTGCTGCGTATCCAGCGCCAGCCGCTGCGCCTGTCGCTTGGGCGCGTGGCCGGCGATCAGGTCACGCCGCTGTGGCGCGAGTTGCAGCCGCTGGATCTGGACGCGCAGCAGAGCGTGCAGGTGCTGTCCAGCGAGGCAGGCGAACACTTCTACGGCGGCGGGCAACAGAACGGCCGCTTCGAGTTCAAGGGTCGCGAACTGGAAATCGCCTACTCCGGTGGCTGGGAGGAAGGCGATCGCCCGAGTCCCGCGCCGATGCTGTTGAGCTCGCGCGGCTGGGGCATGCTGCGCAATACCTGGAGCGACGGCAATTACGATCTGCGCCAACCGGACCAGGCCACCCTGCTGCACCGCGAGGACCGTTTCGATGCCTACTACTTTGTCGGCGCCGGCCTGCACGAACTGCTGGATCGCTACACCGCGCTGACCGGTCGTCCCGGATTGCTGCCGCGCTGGGCGCTCTCCTACGGCGACGCCGATTGCTACAACGACGGCGACAACAGGAAGAAACCCGGTACCGTGCCCGAAGGCTGGAGCGATGGCCCGACCGGTACCACGCCGGACGTGATCGACAGCGTCGCCCGCAAATACCGCGAGCACGACATGCCCGGCGGCTGGATCCTGCCCAACGATGGCTACGGCTGCGGCTACACCGATCTGCCCAAGGTCGTGCAGGGCCTGGCGCGCTACGGCTTCCGGACCGGGCTGTGGACCGAGAACGGCGTCGACAAGATTGCGTGGGAAGTCGGCAAGGCCGGCAGCCGCGTGCAGAAGCTGGACGTCGCCTGGACCGGCAAGGGCTACCAGTTCGCGATGGACGCCAACCAGTCCGCCTACAACGGCATCCTCGACAACTCCGACTCGCGCCCGTTCCTGTGGACGGTGATGGGCTGGGCCGGCATCCAGCGCTACGCCGTGGCCTGGACCGGCGACCAGAGCGCCAGCTGGGACTACATCCGCTGGCACATCCCGACCCTGATCGGTTCCGGCCTGTCGGGCATGGCCTACGCCACCGGCGATGTGGATGCGATCTTCGGCGGCAGCGCCGAGACCTACACCCGCGATCTGCAATGGAAGAGCTTCACCCCGGTGCTGATGGGCATGTCCGGCTGGTCGTCGGGCGCGCGCAAGCATCCGTGGTGGTTCGACGAACCGTACCGCAGCATCAACCGCGACTACCTCAAGCTGAAGATGCGCCTCACCCCGTACATGTACGGGCTGGCGCGCGACGCGGAAACCACCGGCGCGCCGATCGTGCGCGGCCTGATGTGGGATTACCCGGCCGATCCGCAAGCGTGGACCGAGGCGCACAAGTACCAGTTCCTGCTCGGCCGCGAACTGCTGGTCGCGCCGGTCTATCGCAGCCAGGCCGCCAGCCGCGGCTGGCGCCGCGACATCCATCTGCCGCGGGGCCGCTGGATCGACTACTGGGATGGCCGCCAACTGCAAGCCGACGCGAACGGCCGACGCATCGATCGCCAGGTGGAACTGGCGACCCTGCCGCTGTTCGTGCGCGCCGGCGCGATCCTGCCGATGTATCCGGAGATGCTGTACGACGGCGAGAAGCCGCTGGACGAACTGACCCTGGATCTGTATCCGCAGGGCGAGTCGAGCTACACCTTGTACGAGGACGACGGCAACACCCGCCGCTACGCCAAGGGCGAGTTCAGCGAACAGGCCATCCGCATGCGCGCGCCCGCGCAGGGAAGCGGCGAGGTGCGCGTCGAAATCGATCCGGTGCGTGGCCAGTACGCCGGCCAGCTGCCGCAGCGCCGCTATGCGCTGCGCGTGCTGAGCCGGACGAAGCCGAACGCGGTGGAACTGGACGGCCGCGCGCTCCCGCCACTGGCCGATCGCGCCGCCTTCGACGTCGGCGCCGAAGGTTGGTACTTCGATGCGAAGGAGCGTCGCGGCACCGTGCATGTGCGTAGCGCGCCCACCGACATCCGCCGCGCGCTGGCGTTCCGGCTGGACATCCCGGTCGCCGCGGCGCCGGCCGACGATGCCTTCCCAGCCGCGCCGGAACTGGGCCGCGCGTTGCCGGCCGACAGCCTGCTGGTGGTCAATCGTCCCGCCGAGGAACCCGGGCATCCGCTTGAGAACGCCTTCGACGACGATCCGGCTACCTGGTTCCGCACCGTGCGCAACCAGGCCGTGCGCACCGGCGCGCACGAGTGGACACTCGGTTTTGGCGAGCGCCGCCTGATCGACGGCATCGAACTGGCGCCGCGTACCGATCAGCACTGGAAGCACGGCCAGGTGCGCGACTACGAAATCTACCTGGCCGACAGCAACGGCGAATGGGGCGAGCCGATCGCGCGTGGCCGCCTGAAGCTGGAACAGGGCGCGCAGACGATCAGTTTCGCGCCGCGCGCCGGCCGCCTGCTGCGTTTCCGCGTGCTGAGTACGCAGAATCCCGACGGTGACGGCGCCGCCGGCAGCGATCCGATGGTGACGGCGGCGCAGGCCGGCACCGCGCGCGCATTCGATGCCTTGCAGCCGCGCGAGGTCGGGCCGATCACCCTGTCCACCTTCCGCGTGCTCGAACACCAGGATGCCGAGCGTCCGGCGCAGCAGCGTTATCTGTCCGAACTCGAATCGCCGGCCGGCGTCGCGCGGGATCGCGCCTTCGGCGGCCAGGCCGAGATGCGCATGAACGGTCTGCATTTCCGCCGCGGCCTGGGCGTGGGTGCGGAAAGCCGCATCGATATCGAACTGAAAGGCGGCTGGCGCCTGCTGCGCGCCGACCTCGGCATCGACGACAGCTGCCGCGAGGCCGGCGGCATGCAGTTCCAGGTCTGGGGCGACGATCGCCTGCTGTACGACAGCGGGATGGTGCGCGCGCCGGGCGTGGTCAAACCCGAACTCGACATCCGCGCCCTGCACCGCCTGAGCCTGCGCACCCTCGGCGCGCAGGGTGCGCGGCCGGCGCAGGTCTGCGGCAACTGGGCCAATGCTGTCCTGATGGGACAGGAGGGCGATACCGCCACCATTTCCCCGCCATAACCCGCTCCACAAAAAAGTTTCACGTCGTCTCCCCCGCCTAGTGACTGCGGCCCGTTGGCCGTGGCCCGGGACCGCTGTTGCCTCACGCAAGCCCATCCACCACAGCAGCGCCGCGCGCTGCACCCCCGAAACGAGGAGAGAACCCGATGTCGTCCGCAAGCCGCCGCCAACGCTGTATATCCATCACGCCACTGGCCCTAGCGCTGGGCACGGCGCTCGCCATGACCGGCACGGTCGCGGCGCAGACCGCCGAGACGCCGAAGGAAGACGGCAAGGCCACCGAACTGGCCCGCATCGAGGTCACCGGTTCCAACATCAAGCGCACCGACGTCGAGACCGCTTCGCCGGTGCAGATCATCAGCCGCCAGGACATCGAGAACATGGGTGCGCGCACCCTGTTGCAGGTGCTGGACAACCTGCCGGCCGCGCGCCCGGCGCAGCAGGACTTCAAGTCGCTGTTCACCGGTTCCGACGGCGCATCGCAGGCGAACCTGCGCGGCATGGGGGCGCAGGGCACGCTGGTGCTGCTCAATGGCCGCCGCCTGTCGTACTACGGCGCGCCGGCGGGTTTCCAGACCCAGTTCGTCAACATCGACGCGATTCCCGCCGCGGCGATCGAGCGGATGGAAGTGCTGACCGACGGCGCCTCGGCCGTGTACGGCACCGATGCGATCGCCGGCGTGATCAACGTCATCACCAAGAAGTCCTACCAGGGCCTCGAGGTCAACCTGACCACCGACAGCTCCTCGCGCATCACCAGCTACGGCGAACACCAGGCGAGCATCACCGGCGGTTTCGGCAACCTGGACGAGGACCGTTACAACGTCTACGCCTCGCTGAATCTGTATCGCCGCGACCCGATCCCGCTGAGCGACTGGTACGACAAGAAGCCCGGCCAGTACTACGTCAACAATCCGAACTACATCAACAACTTCCGCCTGGGTACCGGCAGTGCGCCGGGCACGTTCAATCCCGGCAGCTACTTCGCCTTCGATCCGGTTACCGGCCGGCGCGTGCAGGAAGCCGCGCCGGGCTGCCAGAACGTGGTCGTCGAGGCCGCCGGTCCCCGTTGCATCTGGCAGACCTGGATGAACAACGAGATTGACGCGGGCGCGAAGTCCGAGCGCATCACCGCCTACGTCAATGCCCACTTCCTGATCGGCGAAACCACCGAGGCCTTCGCCGAGGCGACCTACACCGACATCGATCTGCGCGCCAACGGCGGCACGCCGCGTGCATTCGGCACCACCACCGGCAATCCGACCAGCTGGTTCGCCCGCAATACCGGCACCAACGTCAACCAGTTCTTCTACCCCTACCTGGGCCCGAACAACGTCTACAACCACGCCAGTCCCGAACTGCGCGCGCTGATGGGCGGCGTGGTCGGCCTGCAGTACCTGATGCAGGACGTGGGCAAGAACCACTTCGGCCAGCGCAATACCGACAAGAGCTACCGAGGCCTGGCCGGCCTGCGCGGCAGCTTTGGCGACTGGAACTGGGAAACCGCGTTCGCCACCGCCGGCACCCATTCGGTCACCTACCAGACCGTCAACGTCAACCTGGACGGTTTCGCCCGGGCCTTCGGTCCGTTCACCGTCGATCCGGGCACCGGCCGCGTGATCATCTCGGACAATCCCGCCTACCGGTTCGGCGAGATCAGCGAGGCCAACGCGAAGCTGCTGCGCGAGGCCTATCCGACCTTCGACATCCAGTCCTGGACCCGCCTGCACACCCTGGACGGCAAGGTCGAAGGCCCGCTGTTCAACCTGCCCGCCGGCGAGGTACGCGCGGCCTTCGGCTTCAACGTCAGCCGCGAGACCTTCTATACGCCGGGCAATACGGATGCGGCCAACGGCAAGATCACCCAGCAGGGCGGTTCGTGGTTCGACGGCAAGCGCACCACCAGCGCGCTGTTCGCCGAAGTCGTGGCCCCGCTCACCGAGAAGCTGGAACTGGATGCGGCGCTGCGCGTGGACAAGTACCCGAACTTCGACGCCAACATCGCGCCGAAGATCGGCCTGAAGTACCAGGCGCTGCCGACGGTGATGCTGCGCGGCACCTACTCGGAAGGCTTCCGCGCACCGAGCCTGGCTGAAGCCGGCACCGGCGGCGTGTTCGCCCAGCTGGGCGGATTCGAGGACGACATCCGCTGCGACGAGACCAACGCGATCGCCAACCTGCTGTTGCAGTCGAATCGCCCGGGCGACGTCGATCTCGGCAATTCGCTGCTCAACGCCGACTGCAGCCGCACCGTGGCGCGCATGACCCAGCCGAACCAGAACCTGCAGCCGGAGAAAGCCAAGATAGCCACACTGGGCGTGGTGCTGGAGCCGTTCGACTGGCTGTCGGTGTCGGCCGACTACTGGTTCATCTACCGCCGCAACCAGATCGCCGCGCCGGACTACAGCAAGGAAACCGACATCGTGTCGATGACCCGCAATCCGATCACCGACAGCGACCGCGCCGCGGAAGCCGCGGTGGCGGCGATGTGCGCGGATCCGGCCAGCGGAGTGACCTGCCCGGGCACGCTGCCCACCTACAGCGTGGGCAACGTGGCCAGCGTGGTAGGCCAGTACAAGAACCAGGGCCGCACCCTGATCGATGGTTTCGATGTCGATGCGCGCGGTCATTTCCCGCTGGGCCAGTGGGGCGAGCTGAATGTCGGCGTGGCCGCGACCATCGCGCGCCGCAACGAGGCTTACCTGGATGATGAAACCCGCTGGTACTACGGCAACACGATCGGCTACTACGGCAACCCGCGTCTTCGCGCCACCTTGAATGCCGACTGGACCTACGGCGAGGTGACCACCAGCTTCTTCGTCAACTACGTCGGCAAGACCAAGTGGGCATGGGACCGCGTCGATGCGCAGGACAACTCGCCGGAAACCTGCACCGCCGGATCGCTGCCAGTGGATCCGGACAACTGCAATGGCGTGCCGGCCTGGTGGACCGCCAACCTGGGCCTGTCCTGGCGTCCGGATGACCACTGGCATGCCGGCTTCACCATCAAGAACCTGTTCAACCGGATGCCGTTCTACGATCCGAACAGCTTCCTGGGTGATTCCAGCGACTACGCCAGCATCTTCGGCCGCAGCTACAGCTTTACCGTAGGCTACAAGTTCTGACGAAACAAACGCGCCGGTCCGCCGGCGCCCTGTCACCGGGAGTCCCACTGCAAATGAAACGTAGAGAGTTCATCCTCGCGGGAGCCGCGCTCGGCGCGGCCACCCTGCTGCCGAGCACGCCGGCCTGGGCCAGCAAGCGCAAGATCCGGCTGGGCATGATCGGCACCGGCATGCGCGGCCAGGTCCTGCTGAAGGAGCTGCTGCGCCGCGAGGACGTGGAAGTGGCCGCGCTGTGCGACATCGAGCCGATCATGCTCAAGCAGGCGCTGGACATGGCCGCCAAGGCGGGCAAGCCGGCGCCGAAGGCATACGGACAGGACGGCGACACGCATGCCTACCGTCGCCTGCTCCAGCAGCGCGGCCTGGACGGCGTGATCATCGCCACGCCGTGGGAATGGCACGCGCCGATGGCGATCGAGGCGATGGAAGCCAAGGTGGCGGTCGGCTGCGAAGTCGTCGCCGGCATCACCCTGCAGGATCACTGGGACGTGCTGGCCGCGCAGCAGCGCACCGGCACGCCGTACATGCTGCTGGAAAACGTGTGCTACCGCCGCGATGTGATGGCGGCGCTGCAGATGGTGCGGGCCGGCCTGTTCGGCGAACTGGTCCACCTGCAGGGCGGCTACCAGCACGATCTGCGCGCGGTGAAATTCAACTCCGGTGATCCGGCCGAACCCTATGGCAGCGGCGTGGAATTCGGTCCCAAGGGCTGGTCGGAGGCACGCTGGCGCACCGAGCATTCGGTCCGCCGCAACGGCGAGCTGTATCCCAGCCATGGTATCGGCCCGTGCGCCATGTACACCGGCATCAACCGCGGCAACCGCTTCACCCACATCAACAGTTTCGCCACCAAGGCGCGTGGCCTGCACGAGTACACCGTGGCCAAGAGCGGCGGCACGACCCATCCCAGCACGCAGGCGAAATTCAAGCTCGGCGACGTGGTCACCACCACCCTGGCCTGCGAGAACGGCGAGACCATCCTCCTCCAGCACGACACCTCGCTGCCGCGTCCGTACTCGCTGGGGTTCCGCGTGCAGGGCACCAGGGGCCTGTGGATGGATCTCAACCAGTCCATCCACATCGAGGGCCGCAGTCCGGGGCACAAGTGGGAACCGTTCCAGGCCTACCAGGACGAGTTCGACCATCCGTTGTGGCGCAAGTACGCGCAGGATGCGGAAGGTGCCGGCCACGGCGGCATGGACTACTTCGTCATCCACGCCTTCGTCGAGGCGGTGAAGGCCGAGGCGCCGATGCCGATCGACATCTACGACGCGCTTGCTTGGAGCGCGATCACGCCGTTGTCGGAGCAGTCCATCGCCGAAGGCTTCAAGACCCTGGAATTCCCGGATTTCACCCAGGGCCTGTGGAAGTCCCGCAAGCCGATCTTCGCCTTCGACGCGAAGTATTGATGTAGAGCCGAGCTTGCTCGGCTCCCCGGGAAGGATGGATCGCACACAGGTAGAGCCGAGCTCGCTCGGCTCCCCGGGAAAGATGGATCGCGCGCAGCCGAGCAAGCTCGGCTCTACGATCAGCGGAAGCGCCGCGCGTAACCGACGTAGATCTGTACGTCGGGACTGTCGTCGTTGAGTCCGGCGTTGACGCCCGCGTCCCATTGGGCGTCTTCGCCGTGCTGCCAGCCGAACGACAACCCGGCCAGCGCCTCGGTAACGTGGCCTGCGCGATCGCGATCCCGGATCAGCGAGACTTCGAACGATCCGGACACCGCATCGCTCACCCCGAATCCCAGCCCGGCCACGGATCCATAGCTCAGGTGGCGGCCATCGCCGTCGCCGTCCACGGCGGCCTCGATCTGCGGGGTGAAACCCAGCGAGACCGCGCCCAGTTCGATGCTCATTGGCAGCCGCAGGCCGGCGCTCCAGTCTTCCGCGCCCACCGGCTTGCGGCCGCTGGGCAGGTTCACGTAGGGCATCAGCGCCAGCGAGAAGCCGCCGCCGTCGGGATTGCGCAGGTTCTGGCGCAGGGCGAGGCTGACATCGCCGAAACGCGAGGCCCGCGTGGTCGCGCCGGACAACGTGTCGCGTTCGCGCACACGGCCGTAGGCGGTCCAGCCCACCTGCGCCTCCAGCGTGTCGTTCAGGCCGAAGCGCAACAGCGCGTCGCCGATCAGGAATTGTTCGCTGCGCAGGCCGGGTGAACTGTCGCGGGTCCAGTCGGCCAGGCCAATCTCGAACACCGTGTCGCCGCGTTCCACCGTGCAGGCCGGCGTGCCAAGGCCCGGACGATCGGGACACAGGTCACGGGGTTCCGACGCCAGCACAGGCGCGGTCGCCAGCCATGCGGCGGCGAAAAGAAAACCACGCATCCTTCTCTCCCTCGATCTCCGGTCCAGGCATTGAACCGGGGCGGGCGACGAGAATCAATGCCGCGGCGATCGCGCCATCACTCGTCGTCGTGATCGGGCAACGGCGATGCAGGAGCGCCTGGCGTGAACTCGCCTGGTTTGACGTAGGCGGCGAAGACGATGTCGATGACTTCGGCGCCATCGCGCATCAGATCGAACAGCTCCGGTTCCAGCATCGCGCTGTAGAGCACGCCGGACAGGCTGGCGTGCAGGATGCGCGATGCCGTGGCCGCATCCGCGTCGTCGCGGAGTTGGCCCAGATCCCGGGCGCGCTGGAAGGCGAGGGTGATGATCTCCAGTTCCTCGAGCGTGCTTTCGTGCTGCAGGTCCTGCATGGCCTGGCTTTCGGCCGACAGGTCATTGCGCAACATGATCTCCATCATGTTGCGTGCGCGCTCGTCCTCCGCCAGTTCCTGGATGGACACCAGCAATGCCGAACGCAGATCCAGCACCGGCGTGGTGCGCTTGGGAGAGTAGGTGCGGCGCAGGCGCTGGATGAAGGTGACACGCTCGCGGTTGATCATCGCCTCGAGCACCTCGGTCTTGTTCTTGAAATGCCAGTAGACCGCGCCGCGGGTATAGCCCGCGCGGGCGCCGATCATCGCCAGGGTGGTGCCGGCGACCCCGTGTTCGTGGAAACAGGCCTGGGCGGCGTCGAGGATGCCTTCCCGCGTCGCCTGCGCTTCTTCTTTGGTTTTTCTGGCCATCTGCCTTGCGCATTCGCTGGGTGAAACCGGGCTGAATTGTACCGGTTTGCAAACAAACATTCATGCATGTATATTTCGCGCCCTGCACTGGACCCAGCCGGATGCCGCGCTCCGCGAGTAGCCAGGCCCGGTGCTCGTTTCCCGCTTTTTGACGGCCACTTGGCGCCGATAAGGCGCCTTTTGGCCGCCAATTGGCGCCCGAATCCTTACTTCGACCCCACCGCCATGTCCCGAATCCCGCTCCCCTTCCTCGCCCTGTCGCTGGCGATCGGCCTGTCCCTGTCCGCCTGTGGCGGTGGTGAACCGGAGGCGCCCCAGGGCGGCCCCGGCCAGGTCACCGTGACCACCTTGAAGACCGAACAGGTCGGCCTGACCCGGGAACTCCCCGGCCGCACCCAGGCGTTCCTGGTCGCCGAAGTCCGCCCGCAGGTCAACGGCATCGTTGCCCGCCGGCTGTTCACCGAAGGCGGCGTGGTCAAGGCCGGGCAGGCGCTGTACCAGCTCGACGACGCCAGCTATCGCGCCCAGGCCAACACCGCCCGCGCGCAGCTGGCGCGCGCCGAGGCCACCGCCCACGCCGCCCGCCTGAGCGCGCGCCGCATCGGCGAGCTGGCGAAGATCGACGCGGTCAGCCAGCAGGATCTGGAGAACGCCGTCGCCGCGCAGCAGCAGGCCGACGCCGATGTCGGTGCCGCCCGCGCCTCGCTGGACGCGGCCAACGTGACCCTGGGCTATGCGCGGATCACCGCGCCCATCAGCGGCCGCATCGGCAAGTCCACGGTCACCCAGGGCGCGCTGGTCAATGCCGGCCAGGCCGAAGCGCTGGCCACGGTGCAGCAACTGGATCCGATCTACGTCGACCTCAGCCAGTCCTCGGCCGAATTGCTGCAACTGCGCCGCGAACTGGCGGCCGGGCGATTGCAGGACAACCAGCAACTGCCGGTGAGCATCCTGCTCGAAGACGGCAGCACCTTCGATCACAAGGGCACGCTGGAGTTCTCCGAAGTCAGCGTCGATCCCGGCACCGGCAGCTTCGGCCTGCGGGTGAAGGTCGACAATCCCGAGGGCGTGCTGATGCCCGGCATGTATGTGCGCGCGGTGATCGGCGGTGGCGTGCGCAACGACGCGCTGCTGGTGCCGATGCAGGGCATCGCCCGCGACCCGAAGGGCGATACCACCGCGATGGTGGTCGGCAAGGACGGCAAGGTCGAAGTGCGGCCGGTCAAGGTCAGCCGCGCGCTGGGCGACAAGTGGCTGGTCGAGGACGGCCTCAAGGCCGGCGACAAGGTCATCGTCGAAGGCCTGCAGAAGATCGGCCCCGGCATGCCCGTGCACGCCACCGAGCGGGATGCCAAGCCGGCGAGGACCGCGACGTCCACGGTGCCGGCCGCCGCCCACGGCGCGCGGTAAGCGGAGAATCCCATGGCACGCTTCTTCATCGACCGACCCATCTTCGCGTGGGTCATCGCCATCATCATCATGCTCGCCGGCGGCCTGGCCCTGTTCAAGCTGCCGGTCTCGATGTATCCCAACGTCGCGCCGCCGGCGGTGGAAATCAGCGCGACCTATCCGGGCGCCTCGGCCAAGGTGGTCGAGGATTCGGTGACCCAGATCATCGAGCAGAACATGAAGGGCCTGGACGGGCTGATCTATTTCTCGTCCAACAGCTCCGCCAACGGCATGGCGACGATTACCCTGACCTTCGAGAGCGGGACCAACCCGGACATCGCCCAGGTGCAGGTGCAGAACAAGCTGCAGCTGGCGATGCCGCTGCTGCCGCAGGAAGTGCAGCGGCAGGGCATCAACGTGGCCAAGTCCAGCTCGGGCTTCCTCAACGTGCTGGCCTTCGTCTCCGAAGACGGCAGCATGGACGAGAACGACATCGCCGACTATGTCGGCTCCAATGTCGTCGACCAGCTCAGCCGCGTGCCGGGCGTCGGCAACATCCAGGTGTTCGGCGGCAAGTACGCCATGCGCATCTGGCTGGACCCGAACAAGCTGCACACCTACAACCTCTCGGTACCGGAGGTGGTCGCCGCGATCCGGGCACAGAACGCGCAGGTCGCCATCGGCCAGCTCGGCGGCGCGCCGGCGGTGAAGGGCCAGCAGCTCAACGCCACCATCAACGCGCAGTCGCGCCTGCAGACGCCCGAACAGTTCCGCGACATCGTCGTGCGCAGCGCGCAGGACGGATCGGAACTGCGCCTGAGCGACGTGGCCCGGGTCGAGCTGGGCGCCGAGTCCTACGACTTCATCACCCGCTACAACGGCCAGCCCGCCAGCGGTCTGGCGATCACCCTGGCCACCGGCGCCAACGCGCTGGACACCGCCGCCGGCGTGCAGAAGACCCTCGACGAACTCACCCCGTTCTTCCCGGCGGGCCTGAAGGCCGAGACGCCGTACGACACCACCCCGTTCGTGCGGGTGTCCATCAAGGGCGTGGTGAAGACCCTGCTCGAAGCGATCGTGCTGGTGTTCGTGGTGATGTACCTGTTCCTGCAGAACTTCCGCGCCACCCTGATTCCCACCATCGCCGTACCGGTGGTGCTGCTGGGTACCTTCGGCGTGCTGGCCGCGCTGGGCTTCTCGGTGAACATGCTGACGATGTTCGCGATGGTGCTGGCAATCGGCCTGCTGGTCGACGATGCCATCGTGGTGGTGGAGAACGTCGAGCGCATCATGTCCGAGGAGGGACTGTCGCCGCTGGAGGCCACCCGCAAGTCGATGGGCCAGATCACCGGCGCGCTGGTCGGCATCGGCCTGGTGCTGTCGGCGGTGTTCGTGCCGATGGCGTTCATGAGCGGCTCCACCGGCGTGATCTACCGCCAGTTCTCCGCCACCATCGTGTCGGCGATGGCATTGTCGGTGCTGGTCGCGATCGTGCTGACCCCGGCGCTGTGCGCGACCCTGCTCAAGCCGCTGAAGAAGGGCGAGCATCATGTCGCCCACCGCGGCCTGGCCGGTCGCTTCTTCAACGCATTCAACCGCGGCTTCGATCGTTCCAGCGAAAGCTACCAGCGCGGCGTGCGTGGCATCCTGGCGCGGCCGTGGCGCTTCATGGGCATCGTGCTGGGCATGTTCGTGCTGATGGGCGTGCTGTTCGTGCGCCTGCCCAGCGCGTTCCTGCCCAACGAGGACCAGGGCGTGCTGATGGCGCTGGTGCAGGCGCCGGTGGGCGCCACCCAGGAGCGCACGATGCAATCGATCCGGGCGTTGGAGAACCACTTCCTGGAGAACGAGAAGGGCGCGGTGGAGTCGGTGTTCTCGGTGCAGGGTTTCAGCTTCGCCGGCATGGGCCAGAACGCGGGCATGGCCTTCGTCAAGCTCAAGGATTGGGGCGAGCGCGGCGCCGAGGAGGGCGTGATGCCGGTGACCGGCCGTGCGATGGCCGCGCTCGGCGGGATCAAGGACGCTTTCATCTTCGCGTTCCCGCCGCCGGCGATTCCGGAACTGGGCACCGCCTCGGGTTACACCTTCTTCCTGAAGGACAACGGCGGGCAGGGCCACGAAGCCCTGCTGGCCGCGCGCAACCAATTGCTCGGCATGGCCGCCGAAAGCGGCAAGCTGGCCAACGTGCGTCCGAACGGACAGGAGGACACGCCGCAGTTCCGCATCGACATCGATGTGGCCAAGGCCAGCGCGCAGGGCCTGTCGATCGAGCAGATCAACAGCACCCTGGCGACCGCCTGGGGCAGCCAGTACATCGACGACTTCGTCGACCGCGGCCGGGTCAAGCGCGTGTTCGTGCAGGCCGACCAGCCGTTCCGCATGGTGCCGGAGGATTTCGATCTGTGGTCGGTGAAGAATGCAGAGGGCCGGATGGTGCCGTTCAGCGCGTTCGCCTCCAAGCACTGGGACTACGGCTCGCCGCGCCTGGAACGCTACAACGGCGTGTCGGCGATGGAAATCCAGGGTGAACCGGCGCCCGGCGTGGCCTCGGGCGACGCGATGGCCGAAATAGAACGCCTGGCCGCGCAATTGCCACCGGGCTTCGGCATCGAATGGACCGCGCTGTCGTACCAGGAGCGCCAGGCCGGCGCGCAGACGCCACTGCTGTACACGCTGTCGCTGATGATCGTGTTCCTGTGCCTGGCCGCGATGTACGAGAGCTGGAGCGTGCCGACCGCGGTGTTGCTGGTCGCGCCGCTGGGCATCCTCGGCGCGGTGCTGGCCAACACCTTCCGTGGCATGGAGCGCGACGTCTACTTCCAGGTGGCGATGCTGACCACGGTGGGCCTGACCAGCAAGAACGCCATCCTGATCGTGGAGTTCGCCAAGGAGAATCTGGAGCGGGGCATCGGCCTCATCGAAGCCACCATGAACGCGGTCCGCGATCGCCTGCGCCCGATCATCATGACTTCGCTGGCGTTCGGCCTTGGCGTGCTGCCGCTGGCCATCGCGGCGGGCGCGGGCTCCGGCGCACAGCGGGCGATCGGCACCGGCGTGCTCGGCGGCATGATCGTGGGCACCGTGCTGGGCGTGTTCTTCGTGCCGCTGTTCTTCGTGGTGGTGCAGCGCGTCTTCAGTCGCAAGAAGGCCGCCGCGAATGTCGGAAACGGGGAGATCCAGGGAGAAACCCATGCATAAGTATTCGACCGCCGGCCTGGCGCTGGCGATGATCCTGGTGCTGTCCGGCTGCGCGACGCTCGCGCCGCGCGGCAGCGAAGTGACCCCGTCGATTCCGTCGCAATGGCCGGCGTCGCTCGCGGCCGGCGATGCCTCGCCGGCCCGGGCCGTGGCCGATGTCGCCGACATCGGCTGGCGCGAGTTCTTCCCGGACCCGCGCCTGCAAACGCTGATCACCCAGTCGCTGGACAACAACCGCGACCTGCGCGTGGCCGCGTTGAACGTGGTGCGCGCCCGCGCGCAGTACCGCATCCAGCGCGCCGACCGCCTGCCTTCGTTCAACGTGCAGGGACAGATGACCCGCAGCGGCGGCGACGTCCCGGTCAGCGAACAGTTCAGCGCCAATCTCGGCATGGCCGAGTTCGAGCTGGATCTGTTCGGCCGCGTGCGCAACCTGAGCGATGCCGCGCTGCAGAAGTATTTCGCCGAGACCGAGAACCGGCGCGGGACGCAGCTGACGCTGGTGGCGGAAGTCGCCAACGCCTGGCTGACCCTGGGCGCGGATCGGGAACAACTGCGGATCGCCCAGGCCACCCTGGCCGCGCATGAGGACTCGTTGCGCCTGATCGAGGCACGCCACCAGCGCGGCGGTTCGTCCGCGCTCGACGTGAGCCAGGCCCGCACCCTGGTCGAAACCGCGCGCACCGACGTGGCGCGCTTCACCGGCCAGGTCGCGCAGGATCGCAACGCGCTGGTGCTGCTGGCGGGTGGCCCGGTCGAGGAAGATCTGCTGCCGCAGGACAATCTCGCCGACATCGCCGCACTGCGGCCGCTGCCGGCCGGCCTGCCGGGCGACGTGCTGCTGCGGCGCCCGGACGTGATGGCCGCCGAGCATGTGTTGCTGTCGGCGAACGCGAATGTCGGCGCCGCGCGTGCGGCGTTCTTTCCTTCCATCCAGCTGACCGGCGCCATCGGCTCGGCCTCGACCGAATTGTCCGGCCTGTTCGACGGCGGCACCCGCGCGTGGAGTTTCATCCCCCGGATCACCCTGCCGATCTTCCAGGGCGGGCGGCTGCGCGCGAACCTGGGCATGGCCACGGCCGATCAGGACATCGCGCTGGCCCAGTACGAAAAGGCGATCCAGTCCGGTTTTCGCGAAGTCGCCGACGCGCTGGCGCTGAGCGACAGCCTGGACGGGCAACTGGCCTCGCAGCGTGCGCTGGTGTCCGCCACCGAACAGGCCGAACGCCTGTCGCAGGCCCGCTACGACGCCGGCCTGGACAGCTTCCTCACCCTGCTCGACGCGCGCCGCGCCGCCTACGGTGCCCGCCAGACGCTGGTGAACACCCGGCTGGCCCAGCAATCCAATCAGGTCGCGCTGTACAAGGTGCTGGGTGGTGGCTGGCGCGAGGGTGGCTTGGCGCACATCCGACCGTAGCAGTGAGTCGAAAGCGGCCCGACAAGCGCCAGCCTGATCCTCCCGCGGAAGGCGTTCAGTAGCGCGCCGCGGTCAGCGGCGCATCCGCCCACTGCCAGGCCGCGGCTTGCCGGCGCGAAGTCTCGCGCGCGGCATCGGCCTGGCCGAGTTTGGCCTGCGCCTGTGCCAGGCCGAACAGCGACCAGCCATTATCGGGATAGGTCTTCAGATCCTGGCCGAAGGCTTCCGCGGCACCTTGGGCGTCGCCGGTTTCGAGCAGTGCGGCGCCCAGATAGAGCCGTGCCGGCAGTGGCCAGTCGGCAGGTTCGTTGTAGGCCAGGGCGTCCTCGGCGGCGACAGCCTCGCGCAACGCGGCGATGCCATCCGCCGTCTTGCCCTGTGCACGCAGCAGCTCCCCGCGCAGCAGGGCGTCAGCGACCCGCAACACGCCATCGGCGTGGTTGATGTCGAAGAAGCTCACCTTCGTCATTGCCGGATCGATAGCGAGCGCGTGCAGGGCATCGGCCTCGCGCACGGCATCGGCCGGCGCGCCCTTGCGCAGGTGCGCCATGCCGCGTGCGAAGTGCCGGATGGCGGCCAGGTAGGGCGGCTCCGGGGATGTGCTGGCGTCGGCCAGGATCGCATCCCAGTCACCAAAACGGACCCGCGTGAGCAGGGGCGTGGCCACGAACTGCTGCATGAACTCCATCGGCGCCTGTCCCATCGCGGCGCGATCCGCGCGACTGGCAGTCTGTTCCGCCGCCTGCAGCGCCAAGGTGCGGGATCCGGTCAGGCCCGTGGTCATGGTGGCGAAATGCCAGTTGTGCGGCACATAGCCCAACGGGTAGACGCCGTTGCTGCCGCGGCACACCGCCAGGAAATCCTTGTCCGCGGTGGTCGCGGCGAAATTGGTCAGGGTTGCATCGTGGTAGCGGCCGACGCGGATGTAGATGTGTGCGGGCATATGCACCAGGTGGCCCGAGCCGGGCGCCAGCGCGGCCAGCGCATCGGCGTAGCGTTCGGCACGCCGCGGCGCGGGCGAGGCTTCGACGGCATGGATGTAGTAGTGCATCGCGCCGATATGGCGCGGATTGCGCGCCAGCACCCGTTCCAGTTCGCCGAGCAGGCGCGGGGTGAATTCCGTGGGTGTGCCGTCGGTGTTCCAGTATGCCCAGGGCGACAGATCCATCAGCGCTTCCGCGTACAGGGTCGCCGCGTCGTCGTCGTCGGGAAACTGCGCGACCACCCGCGCCATCGCGTCGGCATAGGCGCGATCCAGCGGCTTGCGATCCTCCGGCGCCGGTTCGGCGTAACGTGCCTGCAGGGCCTGGATCAGCGCGCGATCGGCCGGGCGTGCCGAACCGGCGAGGTGCGCGGCGCGCGCGGTGAGGGCCGTGGCGTCCTTCGCCTGCTCGGGATCCATCGGCAGGTTGATGTTCGGCCCCAGCACCAGCGCCTGGCCCCACACGCACATCGCGCATTGCGGATCGAGCCGCGCCGCCTCGGCGAATGCGCGTCCGGCCGCCTCATGGTTGAAGCCGTAGGCCATGCGCAGACCCTGGTCGAAGTAGCGTTGCGCCGCGGGCACGCGGGTGGCCACGTCGCGATGCAGATCGCCGAAGGTGTCGAACAGGGGCAGGGCTGCGGAGGCGCGGGGCGCGGGCGCGGCCTCGCTGGCCGCCTCGCGGCTTGAATCGCAGCCGGCCAGCAACAGCGTCGCCAGCAGCGGCAGGAGCAAGGAACGACGGATCATCGCGGTCTCCCCAGGCGGTGTACAAGTCACCAACGGCGTCAGTGAGCCGAAAGCGGACAGGACAGCCAGGCAGGTCGAGGGAACCAGGAGAAGATGGGTTGCGCCAAGGGTGCTGCCAGAGTCCGCAGGCATTGCCACAGGCTGGGCGTTTGCGTCCGGTCGGCGTCCCTGCCGCCGAGGGCTGGGAGAAAATGGCGCGCCCGGAGGGATTCGAACCCCCGACCAATGGCTTCGGAAGCCACTACTCTATCCGGCTGAGCTACGGGCGCGCGGACGGCATAGCTTACCCGAAGCCGGCGCGCAGCCCAATGGGCGTTCTCAGAGCGCGTGAAATCCGGGGGATGGCATGGGCGGCGTGCGACTGCCCGCTGTCGCCGGGGCGGTAAGATCGGCCGATGGCCCCGCCGGCCAGGATGCAGGCGGGCGCCATCGCCTCCACCGACATGCGCCGAAGATGGGCTACGAACGTTTTGAAGCTTCCCCGACGCCGCGCTGGCGCGAGCGTCTGGGCCAATACTGGAAACTGACCCGCGGCGATCGGCCGATCGGCGTGCTGTTGCTGCTGTGGCCGACCTGGTGGGCGCTGTGGCTGGCGGCCGGCGGCACGCCGCCGTGGTGGATCCTGTTCGTGTTCACCGCTGGCGTCTGGCTCACCCGTTCGGCCGGTTGCGTGATCAACGACTACGCCGACCGCTGGCTGGATCCGCATGTCGAGCGCACCAAGGGGCGACCGCTGGCGACCGGCGCGGTGAGCGGTCGCGAGGCGTTGATGGTGTTCGCGGCGCTGATGATCGCCGCATTCGCGCTGGTGCTGACGATGAACGCGCTGACCATCGGCATGAGCGTCGTCGGGCTGTTCCTGGCGGCCAGCTATCCCTATCTCAAGCGCTACACGCATCTGCCGCAGGTGTACCTGGGCATGGCGTTCGGCTGGGGCATCCCGATGGCGTTCGCGGCCGTACAGGGCGAAGTGCCGCCGATTGGCTGGGTGCTGTATGGCGCGAACATCCTGTGGTCGACCGCCTACGACACCTGGTACGCGATGGTCGATCGCGACGACGACATCCGCATGGGTTCCAGATCCACCGCGATCCTGTTCGGCGATCTGGATCTGGTCATCCAGGGCGTGCTGTACGCGCTGGTGTTCCTGGCATTGGCGCTGGTCGGCCGACAGGCGGATCTGGGACTCTGGTACTGGGCCGGGCTGGGCGTGGCGGTCCTGCTGGTGGCCTACGAATTCCTCATCGCGCGCCACCGCGAGCGCGGGCCGTGTTTCCGCGCATTCCTGCACAACAATTGGGTGGGCGCGGCGGTGTTCGCGGGCATCGCGCTGCACTTCACGCTAGGCAGCGGCTAGGGCGACGCGCCGAAGGTGGGGTCACCGCCTCCGGCGCGCGCGGGCGGGATCAGCCCACGGATTGGAGGCGCTTGAGCCGGAACGCGACGATCAGCTGCAATACGCCGTAGATCAACGCACCCACGGCGATCCACACCGCGATGGTGATCATTCCGATGCCCGGCCGCGCCAGGAAAAGCACGCCCAGCAGCATCGCCAGCACGCCGCTGAGCGCCAGCAACCACTCGCCATTGATCAGCTTGCGTACCTGGATGGCGAACACGATGCGGGCGATGCCGGCGATGATCAGCCAGATGGACAGCAGCCACAGCATCGCTTCGGCCATCTGCGCCGGCTGGGTGATGGCCAGCACGCCGAAGCCGATGGATATCAATGCATAGAGAATCAGCAGCCAGTTCGGCAATGCGATGTCCTTGCGGAAAATGCTGAGCAGGCTGACGATGCCATCGGCCAGCGACAGCACGCCGAACGCCAGCACCAATGCCAGCACCGAGCGGCCGGGCCACAACAAGGTGACCACGCCGAATACCAGCGCCAGCACGCCATAGAGCAGGAACACCCACCAGCCACGTGCGGCATTCGCCAACAGATTGCTGCCCATTTCCTTCTCCTTTCCGGGAAAGCCGGGCCACGAATACGCCCGGTGCGGGAAGGCGTCAAGTCGTGGCTTCCGTCCCGCAGGGAAACTGTGGGCGGCCCGGTCCGGATCAGGGCTTGGCGCGATACGGCACGTAGGTTGCGCTGGCGAGCTTCCAGTGGCCGCCGTCGCGGCGGAATTCGAATACCGTGCGCAACTGCTTCTGCTGCTCGGCGCCCTGGATGCGCAGCTTCGCGGTGTTCAAGGCGATGAGTCGCGCGTGATCGCCGTCGACGTGGACCTGTGGTTCGCCCAGGCTCGCCGACACCGGCTCCACGCCCTTGGCCAGCATCTGTTCGCGGGCCTGCGGCGCATAGAAGCCCAGTACCTCGTCGCGCGTATCGACATCGCCCACCGGCGAGACCTCGACGTAGTCCGATGCCAGCACCCTGTCCAGCGCGGGAACGTCGAAACGGATCTGGGCATCGAGCACCGACTGGGCCAATGCGCGCAACGTGGCGTCGTCATCGGCGGCGAAGGCGGCGGTGGATGTCACGCACAGCGACAGGCCAAGCAACAGCGGGCGAACCTTCATGGAGGGAAACTCCCGGGGATGTCCCGCGGAATGTGCGCCACCGCGTGCGTCCGCGCACCTGCCGGAAGTCCGGTCACGGAACGCGCGCGCAGACCCAGGCATCGACCCGCGCGACCCCGGCTCGCCGCAGCGCGGTGGCGGCGGCATGCAGGGTCTGTCCGGTCGTCATCACGTCATCGACCAGGGCCACGTGGTCCGGCAGCTTCGCGGCGTCTGCCGCCTGGAAGGCCCCGCGCAGGTTGCGGCAACGCCCGTGGACATCCAATTCGGACTGCGGCGCGGTATTGCGAACCCGCCGCAGCGCCCCGGGCAGCAGCGGCAGATCCAGCCGCCGCGCCAGCGGCCGGGCCAGCTCCAGCGCCTGGTCATAGCCCCGTTGGCGCAGGCGATCGCGGTGCAGTGGCACCGGCACCAGCGCGTCCGGCCTGGGCTGTGCGGCCAGCGACGCGGCCATCAGCCCGGCCAGCAGTCGCCCCGCCGCCAGATCGCGGTGGAATTTCAGCCGGGGCAGCAGCCGGTCGAGCGGAGCCGCGTACAGGAATACCGCGTGGGTCGCTTCCAGCGGCGGTGGCCGACGCAGGCATTGGCCGCACCGGCCGGGTGTCGGCAGCGGCAGCGCGCAACGGTCGCAGGCGGTTTGGTTCCATGGAAGGGAATCGAGGCAGATGGGGCACAAATCAACGCCGTTGCCGCCATTTTCGCGGCAAACGAGGCAGCGAGGAGGAAGCAGGGCATGGCCCAGCGAGGTCAGCCAGTTGTCAACTTTCATCGCGTCCTTGCGGTTGACAGGGTGGGGCGGGATTTCCAGACTGACCGACTTTATCCCCGCGAGCCTGCGATGTCCGCTCACATTGAAACGCCCGAACTCCGCCATGACTGGCAGCGCGAAGAGCTGCTGGCCCTGTTCCACCTGCCCTTCCCGGAACTGTTGTTCCGGGCGGCGACGGTGCATCGCGCCCATTTCGACCCGGCCGAGGTGCAGGTCTCGACCCTGCTGTCGGTGAAGACCGGCGGTTGCCCGGAGGATTGCGCCTACTGTCCGCAGGCGCAGCGCTACGACACCGGCGTGAACGCGCAGAAGCTGATGGAAACCGATGAGGTGCTGGCCAGGGCGCGCCAGGCCAAGGCCGCCGGTGCCTCGCGGTTCTGCATGGGCGCGGCCTGGCGTTCGCCGAAGGATCGCGACATCCCGAAGGTCGCCGAGATGATCCGCGAGGTGAAAGCGCTGGGACTGGAGACCTGCGCGACCCTGGGCATGCTCAGCGGCCCGCAGGCCAGCGCGCTGAGGGACGCCGGGCTGGACTACTACAACCACAACCTGGATACCGCGCCGGAGTTCTACGGCGACATCATCCGCACGCGCGAATACCAGGATCGCCTGGACACCCTGGCGCACGTGCGCGATGCCGGCATGAAGACCTGCTGCGGCGGCATCGTCGGCATGGGCGAATCGCGCGACCAGCGCGCCGGCCTGCTGCAGGCGCTGGCCAACCTGCCGGCGCATCCGGATTCGGTGCCGATCAACCGGCTGGTGCAGGTGGCGGGTACGCCGCTGCACGGCACGGCGGAACTGGACCCGTTCGAGTTCGTGCGCACGATCGCGGTCGCGCGCATCGTGATGCCGCGTTCGATGGTGCGGCTGTCGGCGGGTCGCGAGGCGATGAGCGACGAGTTGCAGGCGCTGTGCTTCAGCGCTGGCGCCAACTCGATCTTCTACGGCGAGAAACTGCTGACCACCGGCAACCCCGATACGGAGCGCGACCTTGCCCTGTTTGCCCGGCTGGGCCTGCGGCCGATGGCGGTACAGGTGGAAAATTTTGACGGCAGTCACAGAAGTAATGTTACCGGCGGCGCTACGGTGCACGCCGACATCACCGCGCCGGCCGCCTGCTGCGACCACGCGGCGTAGTCGGTTGTGCTCAGGGGGAATCTGGCAGACAGGCACGGCGCCGCAACGGCGTCGTCGGCGTGCGTCGTGTTTCCGGCCGTGCGGCGCAATTGAGGAAATCCCTTCGCCGTTCCGATGCCAGGCTGCCGTCCGCCATGACCCGTCCCGATCTGCTTGAACGCGTCCAGAACCAGCGCAAGCTCCGCGCCGCGCAGGGACGCTCGCGCGTGCGCCGTACCGTCACCCGCCGCGACGGCGTGCGGGTGGAGGTCAATGGCCGCTGGCTGACCGAATTCGCCGGCAACGACTATCTGGGCCTGTCGCGGCAGTTCGAGGTGCAGAGCGCACTGCAGGATGCGGCCGGCCGCGAAGGCGCGGGCGCCGGTGCTTCCCATCTGATCACCGGGCATCACCTCGCCCACGAGGCACTGGAACAGGACGTCGCCGACTGGCTGGGCTATCCGCGCGGATTGCTGTTCGGCAGCGGCTTCCTGGCCAACCTCGCCGTCCAGCAGGCCTTGTTGGAGGATGGTGACGTGTGCGTGCAGGACCGGCTCAACCACGCCAGCCTGATCGACGCGACCCGCCTGGCGGGCTGCAAGCTGCGCCGCTACCCGCACCTGGATCCGGAAGGCGCGATGCGCCAGCTGCGGCAGGCGCCGGAAGGCGCGGCGATGCTGGTTACCGATGGCGTCTTCAGCATGGATGGCGATGTCGCACCGCTGCGCGCATTGAGTTTGGTGGCGCGGATGCAGCAGGCCCTGCTGTACGTGGACGACGCGCACGGCGTGGGCGTGCGCGGCCCGGATGGGCGCGGCAGCGTCGCCGAGGCGCGGATGGGCGTGGACGAGGTGCCGCTGCAACTGGTGACGCTGGGCAAGGCGCTGGGCGGCTACGGCGCGGTGGTGGTGGGCAGCGAAACGTTGATCCAGCACCTCGCGGAAACCGCGCGACCGTACATCTACACCACGGCGCTGCCGCCGGCGCTGGCCGCCGCCGCCCGGGTGGCGGTGCGGCATGCGCGCCGGGATCACTGGCGCCGGGAGAAGCTGCAAGGCCTGGTGGACCGTTTCCGCACCGCCGCGCAGGGGCGCGGGCTGGAGCTGATGGCTTCGGACACGCCGATCCAGCCGGTGCTGTGCGGCAACGAGGCCAATGCGCTGGCACTGTCCTCGGCGCTGGAAAGCGCCGGCTTCTGGGTGCCGGCGATCCGGCCGCCGACCGTGCCGGAAGGCAAGGCGCGCTTGCGTGTCACCCTGTCGGCGCTGCACGCGCCGCAGGACGTGGACCAACTGGTCGATGTGCTGGCGCGTTCGTGGGAAGCGGTGCGCCGCATCCGCAACGTCGGCACCTGAACCCGCGGTGGCCGCCCGCGCGGCCGCCGTTCCCGAATCGGCGACAATGGGCGCCGTCTTTTCCCGTCGGTTGCGCCGGCGGCTTCCAGCTCCGTAACGCATGCATATCGAAGTCGTGGGCCACGGCCCTTCGCTGGTTCTGATTCATGGCTGGGCCCTGCACGGCGGCGTGTTCGCGCCGCTGGTCGAACGCCTGGCGGATCGCTGCACCCTGCATCTGGTCGATCTGCCGGGCCACGGCCACAGCCGGGAGTCGGCCACGCCGCTGGAACTGCAGGCATGCGCGACGGAAATCCTCGCGCGCACGCCGCCGGCGATCTGGCTGGGCTGGTCGCTGGGTGGCTTGTTCGCGATGCAGGCGGCGGTATCGTCGCCGCAGGTGCTGGGGCTGGCGCTGATCGCCGCGACCCCGCGCTTCGTGCGTGACGCGGACTGGCCGCACGCGGTCGAGTCCACGGTGTTCCACCAGTTCGGCGAGGAACTGCGGCGCGACTATCGCGGCACGCTGGAACGCTTCCTGGCGCTGGACACGATCGGTTCCGAACATGCGCGCGAGGAACTGCGCACGCTCAAGCAGACCTTGTACGCGCGCGGCGAGCCCGCGCCGGAAGCGTTGCAGCAGGGCCTGCGGTTGCTCGAACAGGTTGATCTGCGCGACGCGCTCGCCGGCCTGGCGATGCCCAGCCTGTGGATCTCCGGCCGCCGCGACCGGCTGGTGCCGGCGGCGGGCATGCGCGACGCCGCGGCGCTGGCGCCGTGGGGCCTGCACGTGGACATCGCCGGTGGCGGGCATGCGCCCTTCCTCGGCCATGCCGATCAGGTCGCCCGCGAGTTGATCGACTTCCTCTCCGCCGTCGGCCACGCGTCCGCCGGCTCCAGGACATGACCCGTCCAGGTCATTCCCCGCACCCGATTACAATCCGAAGATGAGTTCCCAGTTCGATCACCGCCACATCCGTCGCGCCTTCTCGCGCTCGGCCGCCGGCTACGACGCCGTCGCCGTGCTCCAGCACGAAGTCGAGAAACGCCTGCTGGAATCGCTGGACTATCTGGGCGAGCGCGCGCCGAAGCTGGCGGTCGACGTGGGCAGTGGGCCGGGCCATGCCGCCGCGGCGATGCACAAGCGCTGGCCGAAGGCGCAGGTGGTGGCACTGGACCTGGCGCTGCCGATGCTGCGCGAGGCGAAGAAGCAGGCGGGCTGGTGGAAACCTTTCGCGCGCGTATGCGCCGACGCGCGCGCGCTGCCGCTGGCCGAGGGCAGCGTCGACGTGCTGTTCTCCAACCTGTGCCTGCAATGGGTGGAGGATCTGCCGGCGGTGTTCGCCGGATTCCGCCGCGTGCTCAGGCCGGGCGGGTTGCTGTTGTGCTCGACGTTCGGTCCGGATACGTTGCAGGAACTGCGCGACGCCTTCGCCCACGCCGACGACACGCCGCACGTCAGCCGCTTCACCCCGATCGCGCAGTTCGGTGACGCCTTGATGATGTCGGGCTTCCGCGATCCGGTGCTGGATCGGGATCGCTTCACCCTGACCTACGCGGACCTGCCGGCGTTGATGCGCGAACTGCGCGCGATGGGCGCGACCAACGCGATGAGTGCGCGCCGCCACACCCTGACCGGCCGCCGCCGCTTCGCCGCCGCCAGCGCGGCGTACGAACCGCTGCGTGGCGCCGACGGCAAGTTGCCCAGCACCTGGGAAGTCATCTACGCCCATGCTTGGGCACCGGAACCCGGAGCGCCGATCCGCGGGCAGGGCGAGGAAATCGCCAGCGTGCCGGTGTCGCGGATTCCGATCCGCCGTCGCGGGGAGTAGCGCTGGCGGATTGCGCCCACGGTGTCGGGTGAGGCGCGTGGCGGATGCCTCATGCACGGCATGGAGATGCGGAGCCTTCCCTGATCCCGCGCAAATCCCCGTCGCCCGCTGGAGCGGGCGCCCGCCCCCTTTTTCGCTTTCAACAGCCGAATGGCTGATCAAGGGGGCTCTCCAAGATTGCGTCCGAACCGACGCACCCCCCGTTCCTCCCCCTTCGCAGAAGGGGGACCGAGGGGGATTTGCTGTTCGCTCTCGCCGAAACCAGCCGCGTACTACCGGCTCACCTGCGCTATCCAGTCCTGCAGGTTGTAGTAATTGGTGACCCGGGCAATCCGGTCATCGCGGATATCGAAGAACGCGCCGCCGGGCAGCACGTAGGCCTGTCCCTTGGCCGGCGGCAGGCCTTCGTCGGTGTTGAGGTATTCGCCGTGCACCACGTACTCGGCGGCCGCGCGATCGCCATCCAGCGAAGCAAGTACCACGATGTCGCGCAACTTCTCGCGGTAGCTGGCGTTCATCCGGCCCAGGAACGCCGCGAAGGCTTCGCGTCCGGTTTCGCGCGCGCCCTGGTTGAGATCGTGCACGACATCGTCGGCAAGCAGCGCCAGCATGCCGTCCCAGTCGCCCCGGTTGAAGGCCGCGTAGTAAGTCAGCACCAGTTCGGTGGCGCGATCCTGCCTGCGGTTGCCGTCGATCTTCATGGGCGTGGCCTCGTCCGGAGCAAACCCGGATGATACTCCCGGCATGCGTCCACGGCGCTCATCGTGATTGCGGCAGCCGATCGCGGTGGAAGAAGTACACCTCGGCCAGCAGGAAACGCCAGCGGGTGGTGAAGCTGCGGAAGCGGGTGGTCGGCGTGGGCGATCCCAGCGCGTCGATGCCCTGTTCGTGGCTGATGCGCAAAGCGCGCGCCATGTGCAGCGGATCGCTGACCACGATCGCGCTGCGCAGATCATGGGTCTGCATCAGCGCCGCGGCCTGGCGCAGGTTCTCGTGGGTATTGCGGGACACCGATTCGATCAGGATGGCCCTGGCCGGCACGCCCTGGCGGATGGCGTAGCGGCGACCGACCTGCGATTCGGAAAAACGCGCACCGGAGCCGCCGTAGCCGCCGGTGAAGATCAGGGTCCTGGCCATGCCCCGCTTGTACAGATCGATGCCGTGGCGGATGCGCTCTTCGAACACCGGAGAAGGCTTGGCGTCGTAGGCGGCCGCGCCCAGCACGATGATGGCGTCGGCCGGGGCGGCCTGATCGCGCTGGCCCACCCAGCTGATGTAGCCGGCCACGCCGGCCAGCCACAGCAGCAGCAACATCAGCAGGCGCCACGTCCAGCCCCAGAATCCCCTGCGCCGCTTGCGGCGCGCCCCGCCCATGCTCACGCCGGCCCCCAGGGCAGGGCGTCGAGATCGACATTGCCGCCGGACAACACCAGCCCGACCCGTTGCCCGGCGAAGCGTCCGCGATGTTTCAGCAGCGCCGCCAAGACCAGCGCCGAGGAGGGTTCGACGACCAGCTTGAGACACTGCCAGAGCAGGCGCATCGCCGAGATCGTTTCCGCATCGTCGGCCACCAGCACCTGCACCCCGTGCTGGCGCAGGGCGGCGAAATTGGGTTCGCCGACGAGGGTGCGCAGGCCATCGCAGATGGTGTCCGGCGTGAAAGCGTCCACGCGCCGACCGGCCACCAGCGAGCGCGCGGTGTCGTCGGCGCCGGTCGGTTCGGCCGCATAGATCCGGCAATCCGGTGCGACCCGCGCGGTGGCGATCGCGGTGCCGGTGCTCAGGCCGCCGCCGCCCACCGGCGTCATCACCGCGTCGAACGCGCCGTGGCTGTTGTGCAATTCCAGGATGGCGGTGCCCTGCCCCGCAATCACCGCCGGATGGGTGAACGGATGGATCAGCTGTGCGCCGGTTTCGGCCTGCACCCGCGCGCAGGCCGCCTCGCGCGCGGCCTGGGTGGGCGCGCAGCGATGGATGGTCGCGCCATAGCGCTGGATGGAAGCCAGCTTGGCGGCCACGGCGCCCTCGGGCACGACCACGTGGCAGGGGATGCCGCGGGTGCGCGCGGCCAGCGCGAGGGCGCCGCCGTGGTTGCCGGAAGAATGGGTGACCACACCGCGCCGGGCGTCGGCTTCGGGCAGCGACCACACGGCATTGCAGGCGCCGCGGAACTTGAACGCGCCGCTGCGCTGCAACGGTTCGGCCTTGAAGAACAGGGAGCAGCCGGCCAGTTCGTCGAGTTCGCGCGAGTGCAGGACCGGCGTGGTGTGGGCGTGGGGCGCGATGCGCGCGGCGGCGGCCAGGATGTCGTCGAACGTGGGCAGGGTGTGCGGCATGGCAACAGGTTAACGCACCGCCCGGCCCGGCTGGATGGGGGGAACGGGCAACGGCAGGTAAAGCCCCCGGCCCGCGATGGCCAGGGTTAAGCACGGATTCAATCCGCCGGCCCGATGCTGGCAGTCGCTGGAAAAGCCAGGGGCCGCACATGAAACCAAGACTGCTGATCATCGCTGCGCTCGCCGCGGCCGCACTGAGCGGTTGCGCGACGTACGACCATGTCGGCGCCAGCGCGGCCGGAGGCTATTACCAGGGCCGCCCGGTGGTCCGTTATTACGACGCCTACGGCTATCCGGTGTACGGCGGCTATTACGGCGGTTACTACAACCGGCCCTCCTACTACGGCCGTCAGCCGTATTACGGCTACTACGGTCCGTACTACCCCTATTACCCGCCGCCGGTGCATCGTCCGCGTCCGGGCCATGACCACGGCGGCTACCGGCCGCCGCCGGGCAGCGGTCCGGGCGGCAACCGTCCGGCGCCCTGGCGCGATCCGACCCGGGGCGCCTGGCGCGAGCACGGCCAGCAGCCGGCGGTCCCGGGCCAGCCGCCCCGACGGGTGAGTCCCGGCATGCCGCCGAGGGTCTCGCCAGGGGCTCCGCCCCGAGTCTCGCCGGGCGCGCCGTCGCGGCCGCAGTCGATGCCGCGCAGCATCAACGAGCGTCCGGCCGGGGCGCCGCGAATCCAGCCCCGCGGCGGACGGGTCCGGGTCATCGAGAACTGATCCAGGGGGGCAGGCCGCCGGCCGTCGGGCCGTTGGAACCGAAGTTGACCGGTTGCGTCGCTTTCTGACGTCACAGGCGATAAAGGTTCCATGTCGACGTCCGGTGGGGAGTTCTGGATCCCCCCTGTTCCGGTCCCTGCCGGGCGTCGGCGCCCCTTTAAACCCGGCTCCGGCCGGGTTTTTCATTGGCCGACGCGGTATCCTTCGCGCACAAAAAAGGGCCGGCAGTCCCCCGACTACCGGCCCCCGGCATCCCCGCTGTGCGCATGGCTGGCCCCTGTTCCAATCCCAGCCCACGCCCCTGTCGCTTGCCACATCGGGTGCCACGGGTATTTCGCAGGAAGCGTGCCAATCCGGCACCACCCGGCCCGGCGACTCCACCGCGAACGCCGGCCTCCCAGGCTGAACACGAACCATGAACCACGATTTCTACCGCTACGACGTCATCATCATCGGCGGCGGGCACGCCGGCACCGAGGCCGCGCTTGCCGCGGCCCGCGCCGGCGCGCGCACGCTGTTGCTGACCCACAACGTCGAAACCGTCGGCGCGATGAGCTGCAATCCGGCCATCGGCGGCATCGGCAAGGGTCACCTGGTCAAGGAAATCGACGCGCTGGGCGGGGTGATGGCATGGGCCGCCGACCGTGCCGGCATCCAGTGGCGCACCCTCAACGCGTCCAAGGGTCCGGCGGTGCGGGCGACGCGCTGCCAGGCCGACCGCGCGCTGTACCGTCGCGCCATCCGCAGCGCGGTGGAGGCCCAGCCCAATCTGACCGTGTTCCAGGCGGCGGTGGATGATTTGATCATCGAGAACGAAAGCGTGCGGGGTGCGGTCACCCAGACCGGGCTGCGTTTCCATGCACCCGCGGTGGTGCTGACCGCCGGCACCTTCCTGGCCGGCAAGATCCACGTCGGCGAGACCCAGTACGCCGCCGGCCGCGCCGGCGACCCGCCGGCCACCGCGCTGGCGCACAAGCTGCGCGAAGGCCGCTTCGTCGTCGATCGGCTGAAGACCGGCACGCCGCCGCGCATCGATGGCCGCACGCTGGACTACGCGGTGATGGAGGAACAGCCGGGTGACGATCCGATGCCGGTGATGTCCTTCATCGGCGACGTCGCCGATCATCCCGCGCAGGTGTCGTGCTGGATCACCCACACCAGCGAGCGCACCCACGAGATCATCCGCAACGCGCTGCACCGCTCACCGCTGTACACCGGCCAGATCGAGGGCATCGGTCCGCGCTACTGCCCGTCCATCGAAGACAAGGTGGTGCGTTTCGCCGAGAAGGCCAGCCACCAGATCTTCGTCGAGCCGGAGGGCCTGGACGTCGTGGAGATCTACCCCAACGGTATTTCCACCTCGCTGCCGTTCGACGTGCAGCTGGATCTGGTGCGCAGCATCCGCGGCTTCGAGCAGGCCCACATCACCCGGGCCGGTTATGCCATCGAATACGACTTCTTCGACCCGCGCGGGCTGAAGTCCTCGCTGGAGACCAAGGCCGTCGCCGGCCTGTTCTTCGCCGGCCAGATCAACGGCACCACCGGTTACGAGGAAGCCGCCGCGCAGGGCCTGATCGCCGGCCTCAATGCCGCCCGTTTCGTGCAGCAGCGGGAGGCGTGGTCGCCGCGCCGCGACGAAGCCTATATCGGCGTGCTGATCGACGATCTGATCACCCACGGCACTAACGAGCCCTACCGCATGTTCACCAGCCGCGCCGAATACCGGCTGCAGCTGCGCGAGGACAACGCCGACCAGCGGCTGACCGGCGTCGGCCGCGAACTGGGCCTGGTCGACGACGCGCGCTGGGCGCGCTTCAGCGCCAAGCAGGAAGCGGTCGAGCGCGAGACCGCGCGCCTGCGCGCGCTGTGGGCCACGCCGAACAACGCGCTGGGGCGCGAGCTGGAAGCGGTGCTGGGCGTGGCGGTGAGCCGCGAGACCAACGCGCTGGATCTGATCAAGCGTCCCGAACTGGACTACGCCAAGCTGATGCGGGTACCCGCGCTGGGGCCGGCGGTCGACGACGCCAAGGTCGCCGAGCAAGTGGAAATCGGCGTCAAGTACGCCGGATACCTGGACCGCCAGCGCGAGGAAATCGAACGCCAGCAGCGCAACGAGTCCACCCCGATTCCGGCCGGTTTCGACTTCGCCGGCGTGCACGGCCTGTCCGCCGAGGTGCAGCAGAAACTGGCGCGCGTGCAGCCGCAGACCGTCGGCCAGGCCCAGCGCATCCCCGGCATGACCCCCGCCGCGATCTCGCTGCTGCTGGTGCATCTCACCCGCGCGCGGCGCGCGCAGGTGGCGTGACGCGGGCAGGGCAGGCGCTTCTGCCTGCCGCGCCGATGCTTTCGCCGGCGCGGCACCACAAGCCGGCTTACTCCGCCGGCAGCCCCATTTCCTTCAGCAGGTGCGGGGCCGCGTAGACCTTGGACATCAACCAGCGCATGTAGCGCATGTCCACGTGCACGGCGCGCTTGTAGCGCGGATCGAACATCCAGCTGGCGCTGACCGACTCCCAGTTGCTGTCGAAGTTCAGGCCGATCAGCTGGCCGCGCGCGTTGAGCACGGGAGAGCCCGAGTTGCCGCCGGTGGTGTCCAGGTTGGTCAGGAAGTTGACCGTCTGGGTCTTCAGCGCGGGATCGGCGGTGCTGCCGAAGTCGCCCTTGGCGATCGCCGCCAGCAGTGGCTTGGGCGCATCGAACGGTACCGTGTCGGTGTTCTTCTCGACGATGCCGGCCACGGTGGTCACCGGCGAGTAGGTGACGCTGTCGCGCGGATGCAGCGATTCCACCTTGCCGTAGCTGACCCGCAGGGTGCTGTTGGCGTCCGGGTAGACCGAACGTCCCTGGCTGCGGTACCAGCCGGTCAGCGCCTGCATGTAGGCCGGGCGCAGGCGCAGCAGATCGCCGTCGCGCTGCTTGCGCTCGTTCTCGATGCGCAGCAGCGCCGGCTGCAACTGCGCGGCGAGCGCCAGCAACGGATCGGTCGAGCCGGTGATCGCGGCCGGTTCCGCTTTCAGCAGGCCGACGCGGGTTGCTTCCTCACCCAGCGCGGTGCCGCCGTAGACACGCGCGAGGGTGGCTTCCAGGCTGGCGGCGTCGCGACCGAAGGCCGCGTCGAATTCCGGCAGGCGCTGCGCATCGGGCAGCTTCTGGTAGCGGCCGACCAGCTCGGTCAGGAAGGCGCGCTCCATGCCGGCGTCGTAGCGGCGCTGGACCTGCTTCAACTGGCCCTCGATGAGGGCGAGGTCGCGATCCTGGTAGCCGCCTTCGCGATCCGCGTCGGCCTTGCCGCGTTCCAGCGCCAGCCGCTGCAGGGTAATCGCGCTGCGCAGCAGCTGGGTGCGGCCGTCGATCATGCCGACCAGCATGTCGCGCTCGCGCATGGCGCTGGCCTGGTCGAGCAGCGCCTGCGCCTGATCGATGCGCGCGCGCGTCGACGTGGCGTCGCCGCCCGACTTCGCCAGCCACGCATACATCGCCTTCTCGGCGTCGGCGCGGACCTGGATGGCGTTGCTGCGGCGCAGGCCTTCCAGTTCACCGCTGAAGCGCTTGCTGCTGTTCTTCAGGCCGGACAGCTGGCTGGCGTACTTCACGCCGGCTTCCGGATCCGCCTTGCCGCGCTGCTGGACGATGCCGATCAGCGCGTCCAGCACTTCGACGTTGGCCGGCAGGCCCCATTCGATGCGCTCCTTGAATTCGCTGGCGAAGCGGTGGCGGTAGGTGATGCCGGGATAGCCGGCGAGCATCGCGAAATCGCCTTCCTTCGGGCCATCGAGCGCGACCTGCAGGTGCGCGGGTGCGCGGTAGGGCACGTTGTCCGGGCTGTACGCCGCCGGCTTGCCATCCTTGCCGACGTAGGCGCGCAGCAGGGTGAAGTCGCCGGTATGGCGCGGCCACATGAAGTTGTCGATCTCGTCGCCGTAGTTGCCGATCGCGCGTGGCGGTGCGTACACGAGGCGGATATCGCGCAGTTCCAGCTGCTTGATACGGTAGAAATCGGCGCCGTAGTACATGGTGGCGACGCTGCAGCGCATGCCCGCCTCGCGCTCGCACTCGCTGACGATGCGCTTGTTGGCGCGATCCACCGCGTCGTAGTACTCGCGACCGGTCTTGCCGGCGGCATCGCGCATCACGTCATCGGTCACGCGATCGAAACCGACGGTCACCAACACCCGGTAGTCGGGATTGGCCGGAAGCTCGGCGGCGCGATCGCCGGCGATGTAGCCCTGATCGATCAGGTTCTTCTCCGGCCTGGAGTTGTACTGGATCACGCCGTAGGCGACGTGGTGGTTGGTCAGCACCAGGCCATCGGCAGAGACGAACGCGCCGGTGGCGCCGCCGACCTTGACCACCGCGTTGAGCGGCGGCCGGGTCAGGTCGGCCAGCGCGGCCGGATCGCCCTCGAAACCCGCCTGGCGCAGCGGCGCGGCCAGCTGCGGCAGCTGCGAGGGCATCCACATGCCCTCGTTGGCCTGCGCGGGCAGGGCCAGGGCGATGCCCAGGGCCAGGGCGGTGAAGGGCGTGCGTGCGCTCATGGGCGGGAATCCTCGGAAAAGACAGCCTGCGACGATAGCGGCCCGCGCCGCGCGGGGCAATTGCGATCGCCGCATGGGCGCCTCAGTCCGCGGCGAGCACCACCGGCTGGCCGATGAACTCCCCGTAGCGTCTGGCGGCCCGCGCGAGCGCAGGCCGGTCCGCCTTGCGCAGGGGCCGCAATGGCGTCAGCGAGAGCGTGGCGCCCTGCCGGTCCAGCGTGCGCTTCCACAGTGCGTTGACGCGGCCGTCGACGATCAGGCTGGGGTTGACCAGCCCGTTGATGCCGACCACCTGCCGGTTGTGCGCGGCGTCCAGCGCGGCGCTGCGGTCCTTGTAGCCGACCAGGTATTCGTCGAACGGCGGCAGCAGGTGCACCGCCGGGACCGCTCGCGCGGGCGCCGACGGCGATTCGGTGAACCAATGCCGGACGCCGTCGTAATCATGGTGCGAAAGGGTCGATTTTGCGCCATCCACCGCCGCCTGTGCATCGCGCACGGTCAGGCCCGACCACCAGGCCAGATCGTGCACGGTGGCCGGACCGTGTCCGGCAAAGTAGCGCCGCGCCAGTTCCGCCAGCGCCGCATCGCGGTCGAGGATCGCGGTGCGTGGAATCCATTCGTCCAGCAGCACGAACGTCGGCTGCTTGCCCTCGCGTGGCCCCTGGCAGATCAGGCCCTCATGGGCGAGTCGACCCAGGATGTGCAGGCCGCGTTGCCCTTCGGTGTCGACTTTCCGTTCGGCCAATGCTTCGTAGAGCGCGCCACGGGTCAGCTGCCTGCCGCCTTCGAGCAGTCGCGTGACCACCTCGGCACAGCGGCCCGTCGTGTGCGCATCCAGGCCGAACTCGCGCTCCTGGCGCGCACGGTCGCGGTCGAGTGCACGAACCGCCATGAGCGATAGCATCCAGCGTGCATCCTCCGGCGCCACCAGGTGCAGCGTCCCGCGCATCGGCCAGGTGCGCACGATGCGGCGCTCGGCGATGGCGCGTTCGACATCGACCTCGCGCGCACCTGCCGTCCGCAGGCCGACTGCCCACAGTGACCCGTAGTAGTCCTGTGCCTGTACCGCCAGCAGGTGGCGGACAGTGTCGGCTGGGTCGTCGCCCAGCGGCGTGCTGATGCCTTGCCGGTGAAGCCGCCATCCGGCTACCGAGGGAAGGTGTTCCATCTCAGCGCTTGAGCTCGAAGACCGCCCGGACGTTCTCGCGGTATTCCACGGTGGGCTGGACGTAGCGCCCGGATGCGCTGCTTCCGGTGACGGTGACTGCGTCCAGCATTCGACCCCGGTATCCGAACTCCACCTGCGAGGTGACACTGTCGATGCTGTAGATGGGGCCGAGTGCAGCACCGAACGCTACGGAAGTGTCACGTGCCTGCGCATGCGCATTCTGGATGGCCTTGCGCTTGGCCTCGGCGCGAAACTCGGCCGCACGCGAGGACTCGAACTGAAGGTTGCGGAAATTCGTGGCACCCGCAGCGAGTCCCGTGTCAATCAGATCATTGAGCTGGTCGATCCGCGTCAGCAGCACGGTGACGGTCCGGCTGGCCTCGTAACCATTGGAAACCCGCTTTCCGGAGTCGGTGTAGTCCACATCCTCGGAAGCCTGCAGGCTTCCCGCCTCGATGTCCCCGTCCGCGATGCCGAAGCGGGAAAGCGCTTCAAGCAACCGGTTGACCCCCTGGTCCACGGCCTTTTTGGCGGGGAGCGGCTGCGCGGCACGGGATTCGAATTGGAAACTCAGGCGAGCACTGTCGGGTTTGGCGGTGACCTCGCCTGCGCCCGACACCACGATGTGCGGTGTGTCGGGAAGCGGAGTACCGGCGAAGGTGGGAGCGGCGAGGATGAACAACAGGGCAAGAAAAACCTGACGCATGAAATCTCCCTTTCCAGCGAAGTGGATGAACCCGTTCTATTTTTCCTTGCGCCAGTTGATCGAGCCGCGGCTCTCGATCGTGCTGGACTCGATTTCGATGTCGAAGCCCTTGCGCAGCAGGTACTTCAGTGTCACCGCGGAACCCGAGCCGACCATCGAAACGCCGTAGCTGACATACAGCCGCGGCGAAAGGTACTTGCCGACGCCGAACACCGAACCGCCCAGCGTGCGCGATTCCAGCACGCCGGCGTCGTCCAGGCCAATCTTGGCGCCCAGCTGCGAGGCCAGCAGGCCGGCGCCCGCCGACAGCGCCGAGGAGGCGGCGTTGATGCGCTGGCTTTCGTCGCTGCTGGCGCTGTTGAGCGAGCGACCCAGCACCAGGTAAGACAGTGCCTCGGATTCGGAGCTGGCCGGATCCGACCACACCTTCGCACGCGGTTGGCTGGCGCGGCCGGTGACGTCGATACCGGCGGTGACACCCGCGCTGATCACCTCGCGCTGGGCGCGGATGTTGATGCGCGGATCACTCACCGCATTGTTGCTCCAGGTCAGCTCGCCGCGGGTGATCTGCAGCTTCTGTCCGTAGGCCTCGTAGCGTCCGTCCACGTCCAGCCGGCCCGTCGCGACCATCTCGCGGCCCAGGCGCGAGCGCACCCGCATGTTGCCGCCCAGCGTGCCTTCCAGCCCGTAGCCCTTCAGCGCGACCTTGTCGCCGAGGGTGATGCCCAGGTCCAGATCCAGCCGCGAACTCGGCGTGCGTTCCGGATCCGCCGGATCCAGCACCACCACGTCCTCGGATGCGGAAACGCCATCGTCGAGTTTTTCGACGTCGATGCTTGCCGACGGCACGGTGACGTCACCGCGTACCTGGATGGTGTTGTCGGCGAAGCCGACCTGGATATCGGGCGAGGCGATGGCGCGCAGATCGGTGGTGTCGGACACCAGCACGTTGTCGCCACGCACGTTGAATTGCAGCGGCGTGGTGTCGTTGTTCCAGCCCAGGCTGCCGTCGACCCGCAGCACGCCTTCGCCGGACTTCACGCTGCCGTCGATGCGCGCGCTGCCGTCGGCCAGCGCGACCAGGCGGGCGGTGCCGTCGGTGAGGGTGATGCCCAGCGCGGGCAGTTCGCCGGTGAACTCGGTCAAATCCGCTTCGCCGGTGAGCGCCGGGCGGCCACGGGTGCCGGCCAGGCCGATGTGGCCGGCCAGCTTGCCGCGCGGGCGTACCAGGTCCGGCGAGAACAGTTCCAGCCAGAACAGCCGCGAGTTGTGGAAATACAGATCGCCACGCAGCGGCGAGAACTCGTCCCAGCCGGTGTTGACGGTCGCGTCGACGTAACCGTTGCCCTTGAAGCCGCTGCCCAGCCGCGCCTGGATGCGCTGCGGGTTGAAGTCGGCGTCGAAGGTGAAGTTGTCGTAGCTGATCAGCTCGCCGCGCGCGTTGTTGCCCAGCTTCATGCCGCCTTCCAGCGAAGCCAGGTGGACCTTGCCTTCCCAGGCGTTGCCGCGTGGCCGCAGGCTGGCGTCGAGGGCCAGGTTGCCGCGCAGGACCAGCGGGCGGCCGCTGTTCTGCGGCAGCCACGGATGCACCAGCGTGAGCGGCAGCGAATCCGAATGCAGGCTCAATCCCTGGCGCGGCCAGTCGGCCTCGGCGCACAGCGCGCCACCGTCGTTCGAAACCAGGCAGGTACTGCCCAGCGTCCAGTTGGCGCCGCGCTGGGCGAACCGGGCCGGCTGCTGCAACTGCCATGCGCTGCCCTTGGACGGTGCGATGCGCAAGGCATCCAGTCCGCCCTGCCAGTTTTCGCCGCGCCGCTGCGTGCTGCCGGTCAGGGCGATCGCGCCCATCGGATTGCGGGCATCGGCGTCCACCCGCAGGTCCTCCACCGCGCCGCGCGCATCCAGGCGCAGCTCGTCCAGCACCATGCCGACGTTCACCGCGTTCGCGCGCACCGCCAGTTCGCCGTTGCCGCTGCGCCAGGGCAGACGTCCGCGCAGGCTGACGGTATCGGCGCTCCAGTCGTTCCAGCGCAGCTGGTTGCCGGACAGATCGGCCTCGATGTCCGGCGCCGTGCGCGCGCCGGTCAGCTTGACCGTGCCCTGCAGGGTGCCGCTGCCGGTGGGCAGCAGATCGGCCAGGTGCAGCGGCGACAGCGAAGCATCCACCGCGAGCCGATCGCCGACCTTGCCCTTGGCCTGCACGCGGCTGCCGCCGAGCGTCATCGCCAACTGGCCCTCGCCGTCCTCGCCGTGCAGCGCGAACTTGCCACGCGCATCCAGCGGCCGCCCACGCAGCCGGCCCGCCAGTTTGGGCAGATCCAGGGTGGCGTCGAAGCCGCCGGCCTCGCGCGCCTGGCCCTGGCTGCTGAATTCACCGGACAGGTTGCCGTCCCAGTCGGCCAGGAAATAGCCGGGATCGAAGCCGGCCAGCTTCGCTTTCATGTCCCACTTCAGGACCGGCGTCCACGCCACTTCGCCATCGGCATCCAATTGGCCGGTCGGCATCTTCGCGCGCAGCGTCTTCACCGTGGCGCGCTCGCCGTTGCCGGCCGCATCGAATTCGACCTGCGCCTTCTCGCCGGCGCGGGTGAAGCCGGCCTTGCCGACCGCCGCCCAATTCTCCAGTTGGCCGGCCACGCCCAGATCGGCGTTGGCGCCGATGGCGGTCTCGGCGCTGTCGCCCCAGCGCAGGCCGCGCGCGTTGACCGCGAACCGGAACTGCGGATTGGCCGGATCCTTGAAGTCGGCGCGCCCGCGCAGGGTGGTGATGCCTTCGAACGCGCGCACGACCAGCGGTTCCACCGTCAGTACCTCGTCGGCGATGGCGACCTGGGAAGGATCGATCACCAGCGTGATCTGATCCTGGACAACGCGCCCTTGCAGGGTCGCCTTGCCACCGGCGCCGTCGGCCTTCAGATCGAAGGCCAGCGGCAGGCTGTCCTCGGTGACGGCCAGCGCTGCCAAGTCCAGCAGATCGGTCTTGCCGGTGAAATGCCAGGTCGGATTCTCGGCGCCCTGCAGGGTGAGCAGCACCCGCACCGGCGCGGGTGCGTTGCCGGCGAGTGCCATCTCCATCTTGTTGATGTCGCCGCGCGCGACCAGGCCCAATCGAGCCGGGGCCTTGCCGGCCGGTGCGGGGAACACGCCGGTCGCGATCAGGTCGGTGCGGTAGCCCTTGCCCGGTGCATAGCTGCCGTTCGCGTTGAAGCGGCCGCGGTCGGTGTCGAGCGCGAGCTTCTCGGCGGTGAAGTAGCCGTTGCCGATATCGATGCCGCCACGCCCGCGACGGATGTCGATCACCGGTTCGCCGGCCTGGGAAATCCTGAACCCGTCGATGACCAGGGTGTCGGCCTGGATCGCCAGCGGCATCTGGATCTGCGGCAGCGATTCGGGCCAGCGTGGCAGTTCGAACGGTTCGTCGCTTTCCGGCACGTCCAGGGTCGCATTGCGGATCTCCAGCGCGTCCAGCCGCAGGCGCTTGCCCAGCAGCGGACGCAGATCCGGATCCAGGTACACGCGCTCGGCGGTGAAATGGATCTTGTCCCAGCGGAAGTCGACACCGTGCAGGGTCAGCGGTCCGGCCAGCGGACCTTCGACCTTCTTCCAGGTCAGCGAGGAGTTGGCCGGCAGCCGCGCCACCACCTGCGCCAGCAGCACATCGCGGCCGGCCACGGTCTGCAGCAACCAGTACAGGCCGAAGCACAGCAGCAGGACCAGCACGCCGGTGCCGATCGCGCTGCGGATGGCGAGCACGCGCATGCGCGCCCGGCGTCGCGCCCGCAGTTCGGCGATGCGGGCTTCGCGCTCTTCCGGGGTGATGTCGTCGGCGGGCCGGCTCACAGGTCGGTTCCGATGTTGAGGTAGATCTGGAATTGCGAATCCGGGTCGTTCAGGCCGTGCGCCAGATCCAGCCGCACCGGGCCGATCGGCGAACGCCAGCGGAAGCCGACGCCCATGCCGGTGCTCAGGTCCGGCATGCCGCCGTCGAAGGCGCTGCCGGTATCGACGAACACCGCGCCGCCCCACGGACCGCCGCCGGGGTAGTACTCGTACTCGGCGCTGGCGGTGACCACGTTCTTGGCGCCCAGCGCGTACTTGCCGATGCGCGGGCCGACTTCGCGCCAGGCATAGCCGCGGATGCTGCGGTCGCCACCGGCGAAGAAGCGCAGCGAGGGCGGCATCCCGACCAGGCTGCTGGTGAAGGTGTGGCCATACTCGCCACGGAAAATCAGCGCGCTGTTGCGGCCGAACTCGCGCGACCAGCGCGCGCGGATGTGCGCCTGCAGGAAGCTGGCATCGGAGCCGGCGCCTTCCACGCCGCCGCGCAGCAGGACCGAGCCGGCCAGACGGTCGGGGCGGTTGGAACCCACCGGCGCGTTGAGGTAGTCGGCCTGCAGCGAGGGGTAGGTGAAGGTGGCGTAGCGGTATTCCGGCGATTCAAGATCGTTGCCGTCCTCGTCCTCGTAATACGCCCAGCGCTCGCGCAGCGCGTGGATCGAGGCGACGGCGGTCCAGTCCTCGTTGATCTGGCCGCTGCGGCTGCCGATGAATTCGATGTGGCGCAGATCGATGTAGTCGGTCTGCTCGTCGCTGGCCTGCACCGCGAGGGTGTACCAGCCGTCGAGCCACTTGAAGGCGGGAATGCGGTACTGGGTGAGCAGGGTCTTGCGGTTCTGCGCGTAGTCCAGCTGGGTGGACAGCTTGTGTCCGCGCGAGTTGAGGTAGCGCCGATCCACGCCCATGCGGATACCGGCGCCGCTCTCCGAACCATAGCTCACGCCGGCGGTGTAGATGGTGCGCTTGGCCAGGCTGAGGTTGACGTCGATCGGCACGCGGCCGTTTTCCGCCTTGTCCGGATTGGCCTGGATATCGATGTTGCTGAAGTAGTCGAGCCCCACCAGCGACTCGCGCAGGCGATCCAGCTTGCCCTGGTGGAAATAGCTGCCTTCCTCCCAGTACACCAGCTTGTCCAGCAGTCCGGGTTCGAACTTGCTCTGGTGGAAGGTGGTCGGGCCCATGTCGTAGCGGATGCCGCTGACCCAGGCAAGATCGATGTCGGCCGCATGCTCGGCGCGGGTGACTTCCACCCGGCGCTGGGTGAAGTCGGCGTCGAAATAGCCGCGATCGGCCAGGCGCCGCACGATCTTGAGCTTGCTGGCTTCGTAGGTGGTGTGATCGAAAATCTCGCCCGTGCGCGGCGCGAACGCGGCCAGATCCTCCTTCAGGTAGCGATCGTCGCCGCCTTCGCCGTCGATGCTCAGGCTCGAACGCCGGACCCGCACCGGCTCGCCCTTGGATACGCGGATGACCACCTCGACCCGTTCGTTTTCTCCATCGCCGGTACGGTTGGCCTGCACCTGGATGTCGGGCGAGTAGTAGCCGAAGGGTTCCAGCGCCTCGCGCGTCTGCGCCACGGCTTCGTTCAGCAGGTACTCCAGCCGCGATTCGCCCAGGCGTTTGCCGACCGTGTCGTTCAGCGACAGGGCGACGTTGATGTTCTCGACCATCGCCTCGTCCTCGACCCCTTCGATGCGGACCTTGTCGATGGTGGCCGCGGCCCAGGCGGAGCCACTGGCGGCAAGCAAGGCGATCAGGGTGGCGAGGGGGACGATTCGTCGCATGCGGGCAGGATAACCGGCGAAGGGATTTTCGGGTTAAAGGAACATGAGGGGCTCGTTCGGACCTCGATGCGATGGTCCGGGCCGATGCTGAATGATGGAGCCCGTCGCGAAGGGCGATGGCCGTGGATCAGGGAAGCTTCGCCACCGGCGGTTGCATCGAGGGCCGCGCGTGCATGGCGGCGATGCCAGGCCTCCCCGCGGGCGCGGGGAGGCCGTCGGATCAGACCGAGAGATGTTCGATCGCGGCGACCGCGCGGAAACGATCGGCCAGGCGCTTGAGCAGGGCCAGGCGATTGGCGCGGATGGCCGGATCGTCCGCATTGACCATCACGTTGTCGAAGAATGCGTCCACCTGCGGACGCAGGCGCGCCAGCCGGTTCAGCACGCTGACGTAGTCGTGATGGTGCAGGGCGTCGTCCGTGTCGCCCAGCGCGGCCTCCACCGCTTCGGCCAGCGCGCTTTCCGCCGGCTCCTTCAACAGCGCGCGATCCTCCATCGCCGGAATCGCGATGTCGGCCTTCTTCAGGATGTTGTTGATGCGCTTGTTGGCGGCGGCCAGCGCTTCGGCTTCCGGCAGGCTGGCGAAGGTGCCGATCGCATCCAGGCGGGTGTCGAAGTCGTACAGCGAGGCAGGCTTCAGTTCGACGACCGCGTTGAAGTGCGCGGCCGGCACGCCCTTGTCGGCGTAGTAGCCGCGCAGGCGATCGAGGATGAAGTCATAGAGTTCGGACGTGTCGGCCTGCACGCCGCGCGCGGCCAATGCCTGGTTGGCATGGGTGAGCAGTCTGGGCAGATCCAGATTGAAGCCGGATTCGATCACCGTGCGCGCCAGGCCCAGCGCATTGCGCCGCAGGGCGAACGGATCCTTGTTGCCGGTCGGCTTCAGGCCCGCGGCGAAACCGCCGGCCAGGGTGTCCAGGCGCTCGGCGATGGCCAGCACCTTGCCCTGCGGCGAGAGCGCGATGTCGTCGCCGGCGAAGCGCGGCTGGTAGGCCTCGTCGATCGCCAGCGCGATCTCCTTCGGTTCACCCGCCGCCAGCGCATAGTGGCGGCCGGCGATGCCCTGCAGTTCCGGGAATTCGTTGACCATGCGCGACTGCAGATCGTTCTTGCACAGTCCGGCGGCGCGACGCGCTTCGGCCGGATCGGCGCCCACCTGCGGGGCAATCGCCTCGGCCAGCGCCGCCACGCGCGCGGCCTTGTCCGCCACGCTGCCCAGCTTGGCCTGGTAGGTGACCGTCTTCAGGCCCTCGCCCATCGACGCCAGGCCCTGCTTGAGATCCTCGTCGAAGAAGAACCTGGCATCGGAGAAGCGCGGACGGATCACGCGTTCGTAGCCCTTGCGGACTTCGGCGGGATTGCGCGATTCGATGTTGGCGATGCCGATGAAGTGTTCGGTCAGCTTGCCGGTCTCGCCGAGCACCGGGAAGAACTTCTGGTTGATCTCCATGGTTTCGATCAGCGCTTCCTGCGGCACCGCCAGGAACGCCGGTTCGAAGCTGCACAGCACCGCGGTCGGCCATTCGGTCAGGCAGACCACCTGTTCCAGGTTGTCGTCGGTGACGCGGGCCACGCCACCGGCCTGGTGCGCCGCCGCTTCCACCTCGGCGACGATGCGCTGGCGGCGCTCGCCGGCGTCGACCAGCACCCGCGCCGCGCGCAGCGCGTCCACGTAGTCGCCCGGCTGGCCGATCCAGACCGGCTTGTCATGCTCGAAGCGGTGGCCGCGGCTCATGCGGTCGGCCTTCACGCCCAGCACTTCGGCGTCGACCACGTCGCCCCCGAGCAGCAGCACCAGCCAGTGCACCGGGCGGGCGAAGGCGTAGTCGTGATCGCCCCAGCGCATCGGCTTGGGGATGGGCATGGCGGCGATGGCTTCGCGCACGATGTCCGGCAGCAGGCCGGCGGTCTTCACGCCCGGGTTGATCGCGCGATGGACGAAGCGCTCGCCCTTGCCGTCGGTGATGCGTTCCAGTTGGGTCCAGTCGAGCCCGGCCTTGGCGGCGAAGCCCTGCAGCGCCTTGGTGGGTTCGCCGTTGGCGTCCAGCGCGATGTTGAGATACGGCCCCAGCACTTCCGATTTCTGTTCCGGCTGCTCCACCGCCACGCCCGGCAGCAGCACGGCCAGGCGGCGCGGCGTGTACAGCGGCTTGGCGTCGCCGCGCTGGAAGTCGATGCCGCGCTTTTCCAGCGCGCCGAGCACGCCGTCGAAGAAGGCCTGCGCCAGTCCGGGCAGCGCCTTGACCGGTAGTTCCTCGGTACCGAGTTCGATCAGCAGGGATTTTTGTTCGCTCATGTTGTGCAACCTGGTTTTCTGTGCCGCTCCCCGCGTGGGGATTGTGGTGGAGCGTGCGGGCTTGCCCCCATCCGCCCTTCGGGCACCTTCCCCCGCGGGCGGGGGAAGGACGTGTGTCATGGAGTCCGGTTTTTCAGTCCGGGAAAGCCCAGTTTCTCGCGTTGCGCGTGGTAGGCCTCGGCGACCGCCTGGGCCAGCTTGCGCACGCGCAGGATGTAACGCTGGCGTTCGGTCACCGAGATCGCGCGGCGCGCGTCCAGCAGATTGAAGCTGTGCGAGGCCTTGCAGACCTGTTCGTAGGCTGGCAGCGGCAGGCCCGCCTCGACCAGCTTCATCGCCTCGGCCTCGCAGGCGTCGAAGCGGTGGAACAGCTCGGCGACGTCGGCGTACTCGAAGTTGTAGGTGCTCTGCTCGACTTCGTTCTGGTGGTAGACGTCGCCGTAGGTGACGATGCCCTGCGGTCCCTCGGTCCACACCAGGTCGTACACGTTGTCGCAGTTCTGCAGGTACATGCACAACCGCTCCAGGCCGTAGGTGATCTCGCCCAGCACCGGCCGGCATTCCAGGCCGCCGGCCTGCTGGAAGTAGGTGAACTGGGTGACCTCCATGCCGTTGAGCCAGACTTCCCAGCCCAGACCCCAGGCGCCGAGGGTCGGCGACTCCCAGTTGTCCTCGACGAAGCGCAGATCGTGCACGCGCGGATCGATGCCCAGCGCCTTCAGCGACTCCAGGTACAACTCCTGGATGTTGTCCGGATTGGGCTTCATCACCACCTGGTACTGGTAGTAACGCTGCAGGCGGTTGGGGTTCTCGCCGTAGCGGCCGTCGGTGGGACGGCGGCTGGGCTGCACGTAGGCGGCGTTCCACGGCTCCGGGCCGAGCGCGCGCAGGAAAGTGGCGGGATGGAAGGTGCCGGCGCCGACCTCCAGGTCCAGCGGCTGGATCAGCACGCAGCCCTGCGCGGCCCAGTACTGGTTCAGGGTCTGGATGAGGCCCTGGAAGGTGACGGCGGGGGGTGAAGTGGCGGCCATCGGCTTATCGTGCACTGCGGAAAAGCGGGCTAGTATACGGGGGAACCCCCGCCCCACCTTCGTTTGCCCGCCGTGGACGTTCCCCTGAAAGCGCCTTTCCTCATCGTCGAAACCGGCCAGCCGGTGCCGTCGATGCGGCGCTATGGCGGCTTTCCGCACTGGATCCGGGTGGCGGCCGGACTGGAGGCGGACGAGGCGGTGGTGAGCAACGTCGAGCGTGGCGATGCGCTGCCGCGCCGCGAGGGTTTCGCCGGGGTCATCGTCAGTGGCTCGGCGGCGATGGTCACCGACCGCGCCGACTGGAGCGAGCGCAGCGCCGACTGGCTGCGCGAGGCCGCCCACGAAGGCGTGCCGGTGCTGGGGATCTGCTACGGCCACCAGTTGCTGGCGCACGCGCTGGGCGGCGAGGTCGCCTACAACCCGGCCGGGCGCGAGTCCGGCACGGTGACCATCGATCTGCATCCGCACGCCGACGCCGATCCGCTGTTCGCCGGGCTGCCGGCCAGCTTCGCCGCCCACGCGACCCATGTGCAGACGGTGTTGCGGGCGCCGGACGGCGCCACCGTGCTGGCTCGCTCCGAGCAGGACCAATGCCATGCCTTTCGCTGGCGGGACCGGGCCTGGGGCGTGCAGTTCCACCCCGAATTCGCCACCCACCACATGCGCGGCTACGTCCACGCGCGCGCCGAACACCTGCGCAACGAGGGTCGCTGCCCCGGCAGCATCGCCCGCGGCGTGACGGCGGCGCCGCAAGCCCGCAAACTATTGCGGCGCTTCGTCGCGCACGCGCGCGGGCTGCACGCCCGCTGAGCTTCCCTTCCACGGATTACCGATGAGCACGATCAACAAGGTGCCGGCCAGCGCCGGCGCGGAATGGCTGCTGGGTGGATTCGCGCTGCTGCGCCGCGCGCCGGTCGCGCTGGGCACCCTCGCGATCCTGTGGGGCCTGGGCTCCACGGTGCTGATGGCGCTGGCGGGCGCGACCGGCCTGACCGTGTTGCTGTACGCCGCGCAGTTCCTGTTGATCCTCGCCGGTCCGTTGTTCTTCGGCGCGATGATCTGGGCGGCGCGGGAAGTGGACCAGGGCCGCCCGGCCCAGCCCGCCCATCTGCTGCAGCCGATCCGCGACGGCCACGGCCCCGCGCTGCTCGCCACCCTGCTGCCGCAGGTAATCGCCTCGTTCGCGCTGGGCCTGCTGCTGCTGGCGATGATCGGCCCGGATCAGCTCAAGCACCTGGGCGAGGTGTGGGTGCAGATGCAGACCGTCGCCGCCGAGGGCGGGCAGCCGGATCCATCGTTGGTCAAGGATCTGCCGGCCGGCCGCCTGCTGCTGTGGCTGCTGCTGGTGGCCATCACCTTCGTGGTCATCAAGTGGATGACCTTCATCGCCGCGCCGCAGATCCTGTTCACCGGCACCGACGCGATCGGCGCGATGCGCAACAGCCTGCGCGCCTGCCTGCACAACTGGACCGCGATGCTGGTGTTCTACCTGCTGGCGGGCATCGCGATTTTCGCCATCACCTTCGGATCGCTGCTGCTGGTGGCGATCCTGCAACTGATCACCGGTCCGGTCATCGCGGTGCTGCTGTGGCAACTGGTACTGCTGGCGGTGCTGACCCCGGTGCTGGCTGGCGCCATGTATACGGCATGGCGGCAGATGATGATGACGGCGGGTTCGGCCGCACCCTCCACGGCCCCCGCCACCACGCACATCGAAGTCTGATTCCGGGTAGACCGCGCCATCAGGCGCGGTGCCCGGTTCCCAGGTATTCGGCGCTCTGCATTTCGATCAGGCGCGAGGCGGTGCGCTCGAATGCGCCCTGCAGGCGCTCGCCCGTATACAGATCGGTCGGCACGGCGTCGGCGGTGCAGACCAGGTTGACCTGGCGGTCGTAGAGTTCGTCGACCAGGTTGACGAAACGGCGCGCGGCGTCCTCGTTGAGCCGATCAAAGCGCGGGATCCCGCCCAGCAGCACGGTGTGGAACTCGCGCGCCACCTCGATGTAGTCGGTGGTGCCGCGCGGGCCTTCGCAGATCGCGGCGAAGTCGAACCAGACGATGCCCTTGCCGCGTCCGCGCACCGGAATCCGGCGATCGTCGATGACGATGTTGCCGTCGCGGGTCGCGCTGCCGGCGCTCAGTTCCTTCCAGCGTTCGCACAGCCAGGCATCCGACTGCGCGTCCAGCGGGGCGCGGTAGACCGGCGAGCGGGTCAGCGCGCGCAGGCGATAGTCCTCCGCGCCGATGGCGTGCACTTCCACGCAGTACTTCTGCAGGAGGGCGATCGCCGGCAGGAAGCTGTCGCGCTGCAGGCCATCCTTGTAGAGATTCGCGGGTGCGGTGTTGGAACTGGTCACCAGGGTCACGCCCTCGGCGATCAGGCGTTCCAGCAGGCGTCCCAGCAGCATCGCGTCGCCGATGTCGGTGACGAAGAACTCGTCCAGCACCAGCACGCGCAGGCGATCCCGCCATTCCTGCGCGATCTTCGCCAGCGGATCGCTCTGTCCGGCGTGTTCGCGCAGGCGTTCGTGCACGCCGCGCATGAAGCGGTGGAAGTGGGTGCGGTACTTGCCGCCTTCCGCGCGCGTCGAATCCGGATGGAACGGTTCCAGCGGCAGGCCATCGTAGAACAGGTCGATCAGGAAGGTCTTGCCGCGGCCGACGCCGCCCCACAGGTACAGGCCGCGCACCGGCTCGGGTTTCTTCCAGAACGAGGACAGGCGATCCAGCCAGCCATCCTGCGCATCTTCGAGCAGGGCCAGGTGGATCCGATCCAGTTCGCGCAACGCGTCGTACTGCGCCGGATCGTCGCGCCAGCGGCCTTCGGCGACGCCGCGCGCATAGGCCTGCGACGGCGTCGGGGGCACCGGGGTATCGCCGTCCGCCATCACGCCTCCGGCAGCCAGGCCTTCATCGCGTGCTTGATCGCCCCGCGCAGGTCCATCAGCTTGCGGTGGAAGAAATGGCTGGTTTCGGGCATGCGGATAAGCTCCGGCGGATTCCTGAGCTTGTCGATCCAGTCGTAGACCGCTTGCGGCTCGACGATCTCGTCCTGCTCGCCCTGGATCACCAGCCACGGACAGGATGGTGGTTCGATGGCGGCGAAATCCCAGCGGCCCGCCGGTGGCGCGATCGAAATCAGCGCGTCGGCCTTGAGCGCTTCCGCGCTGCGCAGCGAGACGTACGCGCCAAAGCTGAAACCGGCCAGCCACAGCCGCGTCCCCGGTCGATGCGCGCGCACCCATTCGACCACCGCCTGCAGATCCTCGGACTCGCCGTCGCCATGGTCGAAGTTGCCGGCCGAGCCGCCGGTGCCGCGGAAGTTGAAACGCACCGTCACCGCGCCCAGCTCGCGCAGGCTGCGAGCGGTCATCACCACCACCTTGTTGTGCATGGTGCCGCCCTCGGTGGGCAGCGGGTGGCAGACGATCGCGGTCAGCGGCAGCGCGGTGACGTCGTCGTCCGGCCACTCGACGGCGACCTCCAGCGGACCGACCGGGCCGGGCAGTTCGAGATTGGCGGTCTGGCGGGGGAAATCGGGTGTCGACATGGCTACATGATAAGGCTTCGCCCCGTCCGCGCCGGTCCGCATGCGGGCGCGCGTGCGACGCTGCGTTCGATGATTCCGTCTTGCGGCCGTCATTGTTGCGGCGCACAATCACTGGTCCCTCCCGCCCGCGATGCCCGGTTTTGCCGGGATTTCCGCCCGCATGCGCCTTCCCCTCGTCGCGCTCGCCGTGAGCGCCTTCGCCATCGGCACCACCGAATTCGTGGTGATGGGCCTGCTGCCGCAGATGGCGCAGGACCTCGATGTCTCGATTCCCTCCGCCGGCATGCTGGTGTCCGGCTACGCGCTGGGCGTGGTGTTCGGCGGACCGTTGCTGGCGATGGCGACCGCGCGGCTGCCGCGCAAGGCGGTGCTGCTGGTGCTGATGGGCGTGTTCGTGCTCGGCAACCTGCTGTGCGCGCTGGCGCCCAACTATCCGACCCTGATGGCGGCGCGGGTGATCGCCGCGCTCGCGCATGGCTCCTTCTTCGGCGCCGGCGCGGTGGTGGCCGGCCACATCGCCCCGCCGGGCAAGCGCGCGCAGGCCATCGCGCTGATGTTCACCGGCCTGACCGTCGCCAACATCCTCGGCGTGCCCGCGGGGACCTGGCTGGGGCAGGCGCTGGGCTGGCGGGCCACCTTCTGGGCGGTGGTGGCGCTGGGCGCGGCGGCCCTGATCGCCATCGCCCGCTACGTTCCCGTGCTGCATGATCTGGCGCCACCGCGGCTGGGCCGCGAACTGCGGGTGCTGCGCGAGCCGCAGGTGCTGCTGGCGCTGGGCATGACGGTGTTCGGTTTCGGCGGCGTGTTCGCGGTGTTCACCTACATCGTGCCGATCCTCACCGACGAAGCCGGCGTCGCCAGCCATTCGGTGGGCGCGGTGCTGGTGCTGTTCGGCCTGGGCGCGACCCTGGGCACGCTGCTGGGCGGGCGCCTGGCCGACTGGAAACTGATGCGCGCGCTGATGATTGCCCTGTCGACGCTGTGCGTGTTCTTCCTGCTGTTCGCGGCGACCATGCACCTCAAGCCGTTCGCGATCGCCGGGGTGTTCCTGATCGGCTTCATCGGCTTCATTGGCGGTCCCGGCCTGCAGGCGCGCTCGGTGCAACAGGCGAAGGACGCGCCGTTGCTGGCATCCACCCTCAACCAGAGCGCCTTCAACCTCGGCAACGCCGGCGGCGCCTGGATTGGCGCCAGCCTGCTGGCGAACGGCGCCGCCTATCCGTGGCTGGGCGTGGCCGCGGCGATGGTGACCGCGGTGGGGCTGGGCCTGACCGCGCTCAGCGCGGCGCTGGAACAGCGTGCCTTGCGTCCGGCGCTGGCGGCCTGCGAGTGCGGCGACAGCGGCATGTGAGGCGATGGCGCCGGGCGCCGCGGGGCGCCTGGCGGTCGCCTGTCCGAGGCGTCAATCGGCCGGCACGGTCCGCTCGCGCGCCCACTCGCGCAGCGCGCCGACCTGTTCGGCCATCAGCACCGACAGCGGGCGGGTGTTGCGGATCTCGTCCATCAGCAGTTCGGTGTCCAGCATGCGCTGGTCGCCGTGCGCCGTATACAGCGCGGAGACGATGACCTGCTCCAGTTCGGCGCCGGAGAAGCCGTTCGCTGCCGCCGCCAGCGCCGGCAATTGCAACTCGTCCAGCGGCAGCTGGCGGCGCTGCAGGTGCACGCGCAGGATCTCCACGCGGGTATCGGCGTCGGGCAGGTCGACGAAGAAGATTTCGTCGAAGCGGCCCTTGCGCAGCAGTTCTGCCGGCAAATCCTGGACCTGGTTGGCGGTGGCGACCAGGAACACCGGCGCCTTGCGTTCGGCCATCCAGGTCAGCAGGTAGCCCAGCACCCGCCGCGAGACGCCGCCGTCCTCGCCGCCGCTGGCCAGGCCCTTCTCGACCTCGTCGATCCACAGCACGCAGGGCGCCAATTGCTCGGCCGAGGCGAGCGCGGCGCGCAGGTTCTTCTCGGTCTCGCCGTGGTACTTGTCGTACAGGGTGCCGAAATCCAGCCGCAGCAGCGGCACGCCGAAGCCGGCGGCGGTGGCCTTGGCCAGCATCGACTTGCCGCAGCCCTGCACGCCCAGCAGCAGCACGCCGCGCGGCGGATCCAGCCCGGGCGGGACGTTGCCGGTGAAGGCGGCCCGGCGCTGCTCGATCCAGCGCTTGAGCCGGCGTGCCCCGGCCACGTCGGCGAAGCGCGCGGTGTCGTATTCGTAGTGCAGGTGGCCGCTGCGGTTGAGCAGTTCGAACTTGAGCCGGGTCAGCTGCGGCAGGTCGTCGGCGTTGAGGGCGCCGTCGGCATGAATCAGCTGGCGGACGATGCGGTGGGCGTCGGACAGGCTCAGTCCCTGCAGGTTGCGCAGGACCTGGCGGGCCGCGTCGCCGTCCACCTCGACCCGGCGGCCGCCGTTCTCGCGGGCGTATCCATCGGCTTCCTCGCCCAGCATCTTCTGCAGGGCGGTGGCATCGGGCAGGCGCGGGCTGAACCGCACCGCCATCGATTCCAGTTCCGGCGGCAGCTCGACCTTGTGGCCGATCAGCACGATCACGTGCGGCAGGCAGTGGCGGCGCTGGATCAGGTCGCGCAGCGCGCGCTGGCTGCTGGCGTAGCCCAGGTAGGGATGGAAATCCAGCAGCAGGTAGACGCCGCGCTGGCTGGCCTGGCGCATGGCCTGCAACGCGGCGCTGGCGTCGGGCGGCCCTTCCGGCTCGTCCTCGCGGTCCATGTCGATGCGGCGCAGGCCCTCGGTGATCGTCCACCGGTACAGGGCCCGCCAGACCTGGGAGAGGGTCTGCCGGAACAGGTCGACCGCGCGGGCTTCGTCCTGGGTCTCGATCACGATCAGCGGGGTGTTGGCCCGGATCAGCGCGGTCAAATCCTGGAGTTCGTTCATGAAAGCGGTCGTTCCCTCGGGGGACGAAAGATAACAAAGCGATTCACGCCGCGTGGACAAGCCCGGCGATTCCCGCCCGCCGGCCGCCGGTGTACCCTGCGGCTTCCCGGGCAACGAGGTGAGCGCATGAAGACGATTCTGGTCGCCAGCTCCAAGGGCGGCGCAGGCAAGAGCACCATCGCCACGAACCTGGCGGCGACCTTCGCCCTCGACGGCAAGCGCACGGTGCTGGTGGACGCCGACCCGCAGGGGTCCTCGACCCGCTGGGCCGAACGCCGCGCGGAGCTGGAGAGCGCGGTGCTGCCGGTGGACGGCACCGGGCGGCGCGCATGGCGCGACGCGGTGCCCGACGACGCCGACCGGGTGGTCATCGACGCGGCCGCCGGCGCGATGGCGGCGGATCTGGAATCGTTCCTGGACAAGGCCGACGCGGTGGTGGTGCCGGTGCTGCCGTCGGCGATGGACATCGAGGCCACGGTCGGCTTCCTCAACACCTTGGCCAAGGTGCCGCGCGTGCACAAGCGCAAACTGCCGGTGGGACTGGTGGTCAACCGCAGCAAACCCTGGACCAACGCCTCGCAGCAGGCGGTCGAAATGCTGTCCACCTGGCCCTATCCGGTGGTGGCGCAGCTGCGCGACACCCAGGCCTATGTGGTGCTGGCGGGACTGGGGCGCAGCCTGTTCGACTACCGTTCGGCACAGGTCCGCGATCATCAGTCCGATTGGGATCCGCTGCTGAAGTGGATCAAGAAAGCCTGACCAGGAAGGAGTCCCTGCCCGATGCGTCAACTGATCCTGCTGCGCCACGCGCATGCCGAGCCCGCCATCGCCGGGCAGTCCGACTTCGATCGGCCGTTGTCCCCGCAAGGCCTGGCCGAGGCGGAGGCCGCCGGTCGCTGGCTGGCCGAGCACGGGCTGGTGCCGGACCGGGTGCTGTGCTCGCCCGCGCGCCGCGCACGCGAAACCCTCGAAGCGGTGCTGGAGGCCATCGGCTACGTCGAGCAGCGTCTTGAGGACGCCATCTACGAGGCGACCGCCGGCACGCTGGCCGAAGTGGCCGACGGCCACCGCGAGGTCGAGCGCCTGATGCTGGTCGGGCACAACCCCGGCTTCGAGCGGCTGGCGGCGCTGATGCACAGCGGCCAGTCCGGCGACTATCGCGGCATGCCCACCTCGGCGGTGGTGGTGCTGAGCCTGCCCGTCGACGCCACCATCGAACCCGGTGTCGCCACCCTGTCCTCGTTCTGGTGGCCATGACGCTGCTGTCCGGAAAGAGTTGGCTGGGTGTCTGTGGACTCGGCCTGTTGTGCGCCTGGCCGGTCTGGGCGGGCGGAGACAAGAATTTCGACCCGGCGCACACGCGGCTGGGTTTCGAACTGCGCACGCGCTGGGGACAGCGGCTGGACGGACTGTTTCCGCAATACGAAGGACAGGTGCGGGTGCTGGCGGATGGTCGCCAGCAGGTCCACCTGCGCATGTATACCCGCAACGTCGAGATTGTCGGCTACCCGCGCTATACCCAGTGGGCGCGCAGCGAGAAGTTCTTCGAGGCCGACCGTTATCCCGTGGTGACCTTCATCTCCAAGCCCTATGTGCCGCAACTGCTACGCGACGGCGGCCTGCTGGAAGGCGACCTGAGCATCCGCGGCATCAGCCGCCCGCGCAGCCTGACGGTGGAACCAGCCACCTGTGCGCGCCCGGCGGTGGACTGCGACGTGGTCGCCACTGGCGCGGTGCGTCGCAGCGACTACGACATGGACGACTGGAAGCTGGCCGTGAATGACCGCGTGGTGTTCGTGCTGCGCGCCCGGGTCAGGGACGGGGCCCCGCAGTGAACCTGTCCCTGCTACGCGACGCCGCGCGCTGCGCGGCGATTCTGCTGTCGCTGGCGTGCACCGCCTGCGCCGGCCTGAGCGATGCCCAGCGCGATCGCGCGGCGGGAATCGCCGCCGCCGCGCGATCGGAGATCGTGGACTGCCGCCAGCCCGATGCCTGCGCGCTGCTTTCGCCGCTGCATGATCTGGGACCGCGCGCGCTGTCGGCGTCCACACCGCAGTCGCCGCGGCACTACGCGCTGATCCTGGATCGCGGCGAGGACTCGCTGCTGGCGCGGCTCAACCTGATCCGCAGCGCCCGCCGCAACATCGACTTGCAGACCTACATCTTCGACAAGGACGACAGCGCGCGGCTGGTCATCGACGAACTGCTGGCCGCGGCCCGGCGCGGGGTCAAGGTGCGGCTGCTGATCGATCAGCTCTCGGCGATTGCCGATCTGCAGATCCTCGGCGCCCTGGCCGGCGCGCACCAGAACTTCGCCATCCGCATCTACAACCCCAGTTTCGGCAAGGCCAAGCTCAACTACTTCGACTACGCCGGCAGCGTGCTCTGCTGCTTCCGCCGCTTCAACCAGCGCATGCACACCAAGCTGCTGCTGGTGGACGGGGAAATCGGCATCACCGGCGGGCGCAACTACCAGGACGATTATTACGACTGGGACGCGGAGTACAACTTCCGCGATCGCGACGTGCTGGTGGCCGGGCCGGCCGCACGCGACATGGCGGTCAATTTCCAGGCGTTCTGGGATGCGCGCAGGAGCATCCCGGCCGAGCGGCTGAACGACGTTGGCCGGACCCTGCTGCGCGGAGGCGTGCCGGAGATGCCGCCGGCGCGCTTCCTGCGACCGGAACGGGTGGCGGCGATGGCGCAGGACGCCGCCGATCCGGCGGTGATCCAGGAGCGGCTGGTGGAATCGGTGCTGCCGGTCGGCGAGGTCAAGTACGTGGCCGATCTGCCGCAGAAGCATCGCCGCGAGCATGGCAGCGATGCGGCGCCTTCCGCACCGGAGCTGGAAACCCTGATCGGCAATGCCAGCCAGGAAGTGCTGCTGCAGACGCCCTACCTGGTGATGTCCAAGCAGGCGCAGGAGATCTTCCGCGACATGCGCAAGCGCCAGGCGCCGCCGAAGGTGATCGTGTCCACCAACAGCCTGGCGGCGACCGACAACCCGGTCGTCTACTCGATGTCGTTCAAGTACAAGCGCCGCTACCTGCGCGAGTTCGGCTTCGAGATCCACGAGTACAAGCCGTTTCCCGAGGACGCGCCGGTCGACTACGCCACGCTGATGCCGGAGGGGCCGCCGGTGGCGCCCGCCGATCCTTCCTCGCGCAGTCGTCCGCGCGGACCGTCGGGCTCGATCGGACCGTCGTCGTCGTCCGGGGAGCGGCGCGAATCGGCGGGCGAGACCACCCGCAAGCTGCAGCGCACCGAGGCGCGGCCGTCGTTCCTCAGCAGCGGCGCGGCGACCGGGCCGGTGCCGCTCAAGCGCGCCGGCGTGCGCATGGGCCTGCATGCCAAATCGATGGTCATCGACGGGCGCATCGGCGTGATCGGCACGCACAACTTCGATCCGCGCTCGGAGACCTACAACACCGAGAGCGTGGTGATCATCGAGGACGAGGCGTTCGCACAGGCGCTTGCCGACAGCATCCGCCGCGACATGAAGCCGGAGAATTCCTGGCTGGTGGCGCGCAAGGTCAAGCCGCCGGTGTTCTCCGGGCTGGACTACAGCCTGGGCAAGGTGTCGGAAGCCTTGCCGCTGTTCGACCTGTGGCCCTGGCGCTATGCCACCAGCTACGAATACGTGCCGGGGCCCGATTGCCCGGAACCGTTGCCGCCGGGAGATCCACGCTTCCACCAGTGCTATCGCTCGGTGGGCGATTTTCCGGAAGTGAACATCGGTCCGAAGTGGCTGTACACGCGCATCCTGACCGCCTTCGGCGCCGGCCTGGTGCCGATCCTGTAGCGGCGCCCTTCCAGCGGCGATCGCATCCGCGCAAGGCCACGACGGCGACGCTGGCCTAAACTGGCCTTCTCGCGCTCCCCCAATCAACAGGACTTCGCCCATGGCCTTTCGCCAGCCCGTCGATCTCGACGCCATCAACGCCCACGCCCGCAACAGCCTGGTCGGCCATCTGGGCATCGTGCTGACCGAGGCCGGCGAGGACTGGCTGCGCGGCACCATGCCGGTGGATGCGCGCACCCACCAGCCGTTCGGCATCCTGCATGGCGGCGCTTCGGTCGCGCTGGCCGAGACCCTGGGCAGCATGGCCGGCAACCTCACCGTGGATACCAGCCGGGAAATGGTGGTCGGGCTGGAGATCAACGCCAACCACGTGCGCGCCGTACGCGAGGGCACGGTGACCGGCACCGCGCGCGCGCTGCATGTCGGCCGCAGCACCCAGGTGTGGGAAATCCGCATCGAGAACGAGGCCGGCAAGCTGGTCTGCGTCTCCCGCATCACCCTGGCGGTGGTGCCGGCGGGCGGGCCGGGCGCCTGACCTCGCCCCGGTTCCGGCGTCGCCGCGCGCCGTCTCCGTTTCGCTGAACGCGGGCATCCGGTATCGTGGGCGGATGAGCCTGACCCCCACTCCTGCCGCGGGACGCGGCGGTGTGGCGCGTGCGTTCCGCTACCTGTACCGCGTGCCGCTGCTGCTGATCCACCTGCTGGTCCTCCTGCCGCTGACCCTGCTGTCGATGGTGCCGCTCTGGGCCGGCCTGGACGTGGGCGGCGAGCGGCTGGAGCATCGCGTCGTTCGCGCCTGGTCGGCCGGGCTGATGTGGATCTTCGGTTTCCGCCTGCACCGCGAAGGCGCGCCGCTGGCGGGCGCGACCCTGTTCGTCGCCAACCACGTCAGTTGGGTGGACATCGAGATGCTGCACAGCCAGCGGATGATGGGTTTCGTCGCCAAGCGCGAAATCCGCGGCTGGCCGGTGGTGGGTTGGCTGGCCGAGCGTGGCGAGACCATCTTCCATCAGCGCGGCAGCCAGGAATCACTCGGCGGCGTGCTGCACGAAATGCTGCTGCGACTGCGCGCCGGGCGTTCGGTGGGCGTGTTTCCCGAGGGACGCACGCGCGACGGGCAGGAAGTCGGTCCGTTCCATGCGCGCATTTTCCTGGCCGCGGTCGAAGCCGAGGTGCCGGTGCAGCCGGTGGCGTTGCGCTATGGCCCGCACGCGAGCGCGCAGACGGTGGTGGCGTTCGCCCCCCGCGAGAGCTTCTTCGCCAATTTCCTGCGCCTGCTGGGCGAACCGTCGCGCGAAGCGGCGATCTGTTTCCTCGAGCCGATTCGGGTGAGCGACGTCGAAGGACGCCGGCGCATCGCCGATCTTGCCCGCGAGCGCATCATCGCGGCGATGCGGTAAGCTCGGTCGCTTCGGCGCGGGTGAGGGGCCCGCCCACGACAACTCGAAGGGGAGACCATGGCAGCACGTTGGTGGAAGGCAACGGGTCTGGTGCTTGTCGGCGCGGCGATGACCGCGCTCGCGATGGCGGACGGACCACCCAGGGCAATGCCCGCGTCTCCACCGCTTGCCGCCGCCAGCGCTCCCGAGGACGACATTCCATTCGCCGCCGCCGATGCGGCGGCGGTCAGCGTGCCGAGTTCGCCGCAGGCCTGGGGCGGGCCGCGCACCGGGCAGGAACCGACGCTTTCCGATCGCGTGGTCGACTACAGGATCCAGGTCAGCCTGGATCCCGACAAGCACACGCTCAAGGGCAAGCAGCAGCTGACCTGGCGCAACCGCAGCGATCGACCGGTGCGTTCGGTTTACCTGCACCTCTACCTCAATGCGTTCCGCAACGAGGGCAGCACCTTCTTCAGCGAGAAGCGCAACCTGGGTTTCGATTTCCGTTCCGACGTGCCGATGAAGGATGGCGAGTGGGGCTGGATCGACATGACCCGGGTCATGCAGGCCGGCGCCCCGGTGCCGCAGACCTTCGTGCAGCCGGACAACGGTCCGTCCACCGACATGACGGTGGTGCGGCTGGATCTGCCGCAGGCCGTCGCGCCCGGCGGCAGCACCACGCTGGACATCGATTTCGACGCGCAGTTGCCGCGCGTGATCGCGCGCACCGGCTACTTCGGCAGTTTCCACCTGATCGCGCAGTGGTTCCCGAAGATCGGCGTGCTGGAGCTGCCGGGCGAGCGGGGCGCCACTGCGCCACGCTGGAACGTGCACGAGTTCCACCTGCACAGCGAGTTCTACGCCGACTTCGGCAGCTACGACGTGACCCTGGACGTGCCCAGCGAATATCGCGTGGGCGCGACCGGCGAGCTGCAGGGCACGCCCACGACCGCCGACGGACGCACCCGGCATCGCTACGTCCAGCATGATGTGCACGACTTCGCCTGGACGGCGGACAAGAACTATGCCGAACCGCTGCTGGGCGACTGGACGGGTCCGGGCAGCCCTCCGGTCAAGATCCGCGTGCTGTATCCGCCGGAATTCAAGGCCAGCGCCGCGCCCGCGCTGAAGGCGACGCAGGATTCGCTGACCTATTTCTCGCGCACGCTGGGGCCGTATCCGTACCGCACCGTGACGGTGGTGATTCCGGCCCACAACGCGACTGAAGCCGGTGGCATGGAGTACCCGACCTTCTTCACCGCCGATTCGTTCGAACAGGTGCCGGCGCTGGGCCTGAACGCGCTGGCGCTGGATTTCGTCACCATCCACGAGTTCGGCCACGGCTATTTCTACGGCATCCTCGCTTCCAACGAATTCGAGGAGCCGATGCTGGACGAAGGCCTCAACGAATACTGGGACCAGCGCATGCTGCGCGAGGCCGGCAACCGCTACATCGTCGCGCCCGAGTGGCTGCGCCGGCTGGGCGTGCGGCCGCACCTGGGCGAGTTCGAGCTGGAGCGGCTGGGCGCGCGGCTGGATGATCCGGCCGACGGCACCGGCGCCAATTCCTGGGGCCGGCTGTCGAGCAGCAGCTATGGCGCGGTGTATTCGCGCACGGCCACGGTGATGCGGGACCTGGAAGCGCAACTGGGCACGCCGGCCATCGAAAAGGCGTTCAAGGATTATTACGCCACCTGGAAGTTCAGGCATCCCAGCATCGCGGATCTGCGCGAATCGCTGGCGGTCTCGACCGGCCGCCGCGACGTCGTCGAGCGGGTGTTCGCCCAGCAGGTGTATGCCACCCGCAAGGTCGATGATCGCATCGAGCGTTTCACCAGCACCGAGGTGTTGCCGCTGGCCGGGTTCCAGATGGAAAAGGGCAAGCGCGTGGACGTGAGCGAGGCCGAACGCGACAAGCGGATCAGCCGGCAGCGCGAGGCGTGGGACAAGGCCAATCCCAAGGCCAGGCCCGGCAGCGGGCCGTTCCCGTGGCGGACCACGGTGCTGGTGCGCCGCGACGGCGCGGCGGTGCCGCAGACACTGGTGGTCACCTTCGCCGACGGCAGTCGCAAGACGGTGCAATGGGATGACGACGCGGCCTGGAAGCGGTTCGTGTGGGAGGGGCCGAGCAAGGCGGTGTCGGTGCAACTGGATCCGCAGAAGCTGCATTACCTCGACGCCAACAAGCTGGACGACAGCCGCACGCTGGAAAGCGATGGCAGCGCCGCCCGCCGCTGGAGCGCCGATTTCGCGGCGTTGTTCCAAGCCCTGCAGACCTTCCTGGTGAGCCTATGAGCACCCATTCCCGTTTCGGTTTCTGGCGCCAGTTGTTCGGCGCGTTCGGCGGCGCCCTGCAGTGGCGCGTGCTGGTGCTGTGGATGATCGCGCTCGGCGTGGTCGCGTTGATCGCGGCGTTCCCGGTCTGGCGCGCGCTGGACGGCGCGCTCGGCCACACCATCGACGCCGCCCGTCACGCGGTCGGTCTGGATGCGCTGGCACTGGCGGATCTCACCCGGGTCTTCGACAAGGACACCAGCGTGGGCTTCGGCGTGCTGGTCAGCCTGGTGTTGAGCCTGCTGCTGTCGCCCTGGCTGACCGGGGTGATGCTCGCCGGCATCCGCTACGGTCGCGCGGGACGGTTGGGCGTGCTCGCCGGCGAAGGCATGCGCGAGTATGGACGCCAGTTGCGCCTGATGATCTGGTCGCTGCTGCCGCTGGGCATCGCGATCGGCCTGGGGTCGTGGTGGATGGACATCGCCGCCACCCATGCCGAGGAAGCGGTGCTGGCTTCCAGCGCCCGCAATGGCGACCGGTTGGCGCTGGTCGGCGCGGTGCTGGTGTTCATCCTCGCACACGCGGGTATCGAACTGACCCGGGCGCGCATCGCGGTGCTGGACGACACCCGCTCGGTGATCCGGGCATGGTGGCGCAGCTTCAAGCTGTTCCTGCGCCGCCCCTTCGCCGTACTGGGCCTGTACCTGCTGGTCTGCGTGATCGGCTTGGCGGTGGCGCTGGCGCTGGCGTGGCTGCGCAGCCGCGTGGCCGGCATTGGCTGGGGCGCGTTCGTGCTGGCGGTGTTCTGCGCGCAGCTGGTGGTCGCGGCGCTGGCCTGGGTCCGGCTGGCGCGCCTGCGCGCGCTGGCCGCCGTGGTCGAGGACGATGCGGCGCGCCGGGCCGCCTGACGGAACGCTGCATGCCGCCGCGCGGGGGCCGCGCGGCGGCGGTTTTGGAGCGACAATGCCGCCATCCCCTCCCACGGGCATGGCTTGCCGTCGATGTTGACCGCTGCTGACTACCGACCTCCCCGCTGGCTGCGCAATCCGCACCTGCAATCGGTGCTGGGTTCCAGCCTGATCCGCCGCAGGCGTGGCGTGCACGCGCTGCAGCGCGTCGGCGCGACGAACGCCGAGGTCATCGTCGATGGCGGCGACGGGGTGCGCCTGCAGGGTTTCCACAGCCAAGTGCCGGGACGCGCGCCGCGCGCGCTGGCGGTGCTCCTGCATGGCTGGGAAGGCAGCGCCGACTCCAGCTACATGCGGATGACCGCGGCCGAACTGCTGCTGCGCGGTTTCGACGTGTTCCGGCTGAACTTCCGCGATCACGGCGATACCCATCACCTCAACGAGGAACTGTTCCATTCCAACCGCATCGACGAGGTCGTCCATGCGGTCGGCGATGTCGCGGCCCGCTTCCCGACCCGGCCGATGGTGCTGGCGGGCTATTCGCTGGGCGGGAACTTCGCCCTGCGGGTGGCCCTGCGCGCGCAGCAGGCCGGCCTGCCGCTGCGACGCGTGGCCGCGGTCTGCCCGTTGCTGGATCCGCACCGGACCATGGACTACATCGAGAACGGGCTGCAGATCTACGACTGGTACTTCCGTCGCAAGTGGCGCAGCTCGCTGCTGCGCAAGCGCCAGTTGTTTCCGGAACGCCACGCCTACGATGACGCCGTGCTGGCGCAGGACATGCGCGGGCTGATGCGCTGGGTGGCCGAGCGCCACACCGGTTTCGGCACCCTGGAAGCCTATTTCGATGGCTACTCGATCGCCGGCGAACGCCTGGCCGGCCTGCAGGTGCCGTCGGACATCCTGATGGCGCAGGACGATCCGGTCATCCCGTTCGAGGACTTCGAGCACTGGCACCTGCCGGCCACCGCGCATCTGGAAATCGCGCCTTGGGGCGGGCATTGCGGGTTCATCGAAAACGCCGCCTGCGACGGGTTCGCCGAGCGCTGGGTCGCCGATCGGCTGGAAGCCGCGCTGGCCGACGCCTGAGTGCCGCGCGGTTACCATGGCGGCTGAATCCAACGTCATCCAAGGAGTCCCGCGCATGCGCATCTGGAGCCGGAGTTTCGAACCCGGGCAAGCCATTCCCGCCGAATTCGCCATGGGCCAGCCGGATGGATTCGCCGGCAACCGCAATCCGCACCTGGCCTGGGATGACGTGCCGGCCGGCGCGCGCTCGTTCGCGCTGCTGTGCATCGATCCCGACGCGCCGACGGTCGCCGAGACGGTGGGCCGCGAGGACATGGAGATTCCGCACGACCAGCCGCGCGCCGATTTCGTCCACTGGACAATGATCGACATCCCGGCGGATGTGCGCGAAATCGCCGCCGGCAGTTGCAGCGACGGCGTCACCGCGCATGGAAAGGTGTCGCCACAAGGGCCTGCCGGAGCACGCCAGGGCTTGAACGACTATACCGGCTGGTTCGCCGGTGACGCGCAGATGGGTGGCGACTACCTGGGCTACGACGGTCCGTATCCGCCGTTCAACGATGCGCGCGTGCACCGCTATTTCTTCCGCCTTTACGCGCTGGACGTGGCTTCGCTGGACCTGCCGGATCGCTTCACCGCCGCGGATGTGCAACGCGCGGTGCAGGGGCATGCGCTGGCCGAGGCCGCGGTGCAAGGAACCTACACACTCAACCCGCGACTGCGCTGAAGGAGGCGGGCCATGGAAGGTCACGACACGCAGGATCCCTATCGCGCGCCCATCGCTGCCACCGAAGTTGTGATTTCCCCGGAGGCCCTGGGTGAACCGGCGGCGAAGGTACGGCGGTTTTTCAACTGGCTCATCGACAAGGTGATGATCTGGGGCCTGGCCATGCTCGTGGGCATCCTCAATGCCACTTTCGTGGATGACACGTGGATGGCGTGGTTGATGACCGCACCCTGGTGGGTGGATTATGTGTTTGGTTGTGTACTGGTCCTGATCTACTACACGCTGATGGAAGGCCTGTTCGGCGTCACCGTCGGCAAGCTGATCACCGGCACCCGGGTGGTCGACGAACATGGCCAGCGCGTGGCGTTCCTGCGCGCGTTGCTGCGCAGCCTGTGCCGGCTGATTCCCTTCGAGATCTTCTCGCTGCTGGTCAGTGACGACGCCAATCCGCGCGGCTGGCACGACTCGCTCCCGCGCACGCGGGTGGTGATGCGCCGATCGCGGCCACCATTGCCGCCGGTGGCCGTCGCCGAATGAGGCAACAAAAAGGCCGGATCCCGACGGATCCGGCCTTTTGTCTTCCACGCTTTGCCGCGCGGCTTACTTCTTCACGTTCTCCGACTCGACCACCATGTCCAGCACGTAGGCGGTGTCGGACGCGTCGGCCGGCACCGGGTTGCGCTTGAAGCGCTTCACCCGCAGCACGTTGCGGATGCCGGCTTCGTGGGTATAGCCCTCGATGTCCTCGTAGAAGTTCTGCCATTCGCCTTCGGACGATTTCACGCCCTTGTCGTCGTAGCGGATCTCGCGCACCTGCAGGCACTGCTTGTTCGGGATCAGCGGGTGGCTGCACGGCTTGGTTTCGGCCGCGACTTCAAGGAACGCCTGTTCGCCCGGGCCGCCGTAGCGGGTTTCGGCGGTGGCTTCGCCGGCGAAGGTCAGCACGTCGCCGGCCGCGTTGGTCAGGGTCAGGTGGGCTTCGTCGCCGCCCTGCACCGCGAGGGTGGAACTGCCTTCCAGACGCTTGCCGGCTTCACCGTCCAGCGCCATCAGCTTGCTGTCGGCGCAGGCCATCTGGGTCGCTACCATCGGCGACACCGTCAGCTTGTCGCCTTCCAGGGTGTAGCCACCGCCCATCCGGTTGCAGGTATTGCTGACGCCCAGGCGTCCCTCGGCGAAGTCGAGGGTGAGCGGGTGATCGGCGCGGGCGAACAGCGCATCGATGCGCTTGCCCTGCGCGTCCTTGGCGTCCTGCAGGCGCCAGTGGTACGCACCGAGCGCGGCGGCGCCGGTGGGAGCGGCCGGCGTGGCGGCGACCGGAGTGGTCGCGGCGGGCGGTTCGGTGCCGGCCGGCGGCGCCGCATCCGGGGTCGGCTTGGCGCAGGCGGCCAGGGCGATCGGCAGGGCGAGCAGGATGAGTCGTTTCATGGGGTTCTCCTTGAAGGGTGACCAGTGCAAACGCGTGGACGCCTGGAACGGGGTGAAACCGGCGCGACGCCGGGCCGTACCGCTCAGGCACCGTTCGGGGAAGCGCCGATCCCCGGGTCACCGCAGGGCGCTGGTATGGCTCAGCTTCCGGCGGGCATCAACAGCAGCAGGAGCGCGCCGAAAACGATGCGGTAGAAAGCGAAGCCGGTGTAGCGGTGGGACTTGATATAGCCCAGCAACCATTTGACGACGATGAAACCGGTCATCGTGGCGGCGGCGAAGGCCAGGCCGACCTCGCCCCAGTTCTCGCTGCCGATGGCGCCGTCCTTGACCAGTTCCAGGAAGGCGTAGCTGCTGGCCGCGAACATGGTGGGGATGCCAACCAGGAACACGAACTCGGTGGCCGACGAACGCCGGCTGGTGCCGGCCAGCATCGCCATGAAAATGGCCGCGGCCGAACGCGAGGTGCCGGGAAACACGCCCGCCACGACCTGCGCCAGGCCCACCAGCACCGCCACCTTCCAGGTGATGTTGGGCTGGTCGCCGCGCTTGCCGGCGAAATGCTCGGCCACCAGCATCCACACGCCGCCGATGATCAGCGCCCAGGCGATCGGGGTCAGGGTTTCGGGCAGTTCCCAGCCGGCCAGCCGCACCGGCAGGCCGACCAGGGCGGTGACCAGGAAGGCGGTGATGATCTTGGCGATGTAGTCGCGGTTGGCCGGTTCGCGCCAGCCGCGGGCCAGTTCCCACAGGCGATCGCGGAACACCAGGGTTATGGCGAGGATGGCGCCGGCCTGGATGACGATGTTGAAGAAGTCGGAGCGATGGCCGAGCCAGCGCTCGGCGATGAGCAGGTGACCGGTGCTGGAGATGGGCAGGAATTCGGTGATGCCTTCGATGATGCCGAGCAGGAGCGCGGCGAGCAGGTCGGTCATGGGACGCGGACAGGTGGGCGGGAAGCGACAAGGATAGAGGATTCCCGATGTCACATATTGGTGCGTTGCTTGCTAAGTTGGCACCACAAAGGTGCATTCCGCCAATGCGAGGTGAATTTCAGTCCTTTAAAAACAATCGCTTATCGGATTCCTTGGGTTGGCACACTGTTTGCTGAAGAGAAGGCACGTTCCTACCAACCCGAGGTTCCAAGATGTCTGCGGACAATGTTGAAAAGCTGATCAAGGACAACAAGGTCGAGTTCGTCGACCTGCGTTTCGCGGACGTCCGCGGCGTGCAGCATCACGTCACCTTCCCGGTCAACATCGTGGAGCCCTCGCTGTTCGAGGACGGCAAGATGTTCGACGGCAGCTCGATCGCCGGCTGGAAGGGCATCAACGAATCCGACATGGTGCTGCTGCCCGACGCCAGCACCGCCTTCCTGGACCCGTTCACCGCCGATCCGACCATCGTGCTGACCTGCGACGTGCTGGATCCGGCCACCATGCAGGGTTATTCGCGCTGCCCGCGCGGCGTCGCCAAGCGCGCCGAGGCCTACCTGAAGTCCAGCGGCATCGCCGACCAGGCGTTCTTCGGCCCGGAACCGGAATTCTTCATCTTCGACTCCGTGCGCTACGCCAATGAAATGGGCCACACCTTCTTCAAGATCGATTCCGAGGAAGCGGCCTGGAACAGCGGCACCAAGTACGAGGGCGGCAACAGTGGCTATCGTCCGGGCGTGAAGGGTGGCTACTTCCCGGTCGCCCCGGCCGACACCCTGCACGACATCCGCGCCGAAATGTGCAAGACCCTGGAGCAGGTCGGCATCGAAGTCGAAGTGCACCACCACGAAGTCGCCACCGCCGGCCAGTGCGAAATCGGCACCAAGTTCAACTCGCTGGTCAAGAAGGCCGACGAGCTGCTGACGATGAAGTACATCATCAAGAACGTGGCCTTCCGCAACGGCAAGACCGCGACCTTCATGCCCAAGCCGATCGTCGGCGACAACGGCAGCGGCATGCACGTGCACCAGTCGCTGGCCAAGGGCGGCACCAACCTGTTCTCCGGCGACGGCTACGGCGGCCTGTCGCAGATGGCACTGTGGTACATCGGCGGCATCTTCAAGCACGCCCGCGCGATCAACGCCTTCACCAACTCGGGCACCAACAGCTACAAGCGCCTGGTGCCGGGCTTCGAGGCGCCGGTGATGCTGGCTTATTCGGCCCGCAACCGTTCGGCTTCCTGCCGCATTCCGTGGGTGTCCAACCCGAAGGCGCGCCGCATCGAGATCCGTTTCCCGGATCCGCTGCAGACCGGCTACCTGACCTTCGCCGCGCTGATGATGGCCGGCCTGGACGGCATCAGGAACCAGATCGATCCGGGCGCGCCCAGCGACAAGGACCTGTACGACCTGCCGCCGGAAGAAGAGAAGAACATCCCGCAGGTCTGCTCCAGCCTCGACCAGGCGCTGGAAGCGCTGGACAAGGACCGCGACTTCCTCAAGGCCGGCGGCGTGTTCAGCGACGACTTCATCGATGGCTACATCGCGCTGAAGATGCAGGAAGTGACCAAGTTCCGCGCGGCCACGCACCCGCTGGAATACCAGCTGTACTACGGCAACTGAGCAACCGCGGCGATGGCGACGGAATCCCCTCCCACCCGTCGCCATCGCCGCACCTCGACCCGGCTGGGGAGCTGGGGAGCCGCACCGCTTCAAGGAGATCGCAACACCGGCAACACAGGGGAACGCAACACAGAGCAACACAGGAGAGAACCATGAGCCGCCACTCCCTCCCACGTCACCTACCGTCACCGCGATGCATCGCGGCGACGGTTTGTGCGGCTCATGGGTTGTTCCGCACCGAGAACGTGTCCGCCGCCAGGGGGCTGCGCGCACGGGTGTCCTGAAACCACCGGCCGGCTGCGGCCGGCCGGTTCCATCCACCATCGGGGTATGCGCATGAAACTGATCACCGCCATCATCCGGCCGTTCAAACTCGACGAGGTCCGAGAGTCCTTGTCGCAGGCGGGCGTGTCCGGCATCACCGTCACCGAAGTGAAAGGCTTCGGCCGGCAGAAGGGCCACACCGAGCTGTATCGCGGCGCCGAGTACGTCGTCGATTTCCTGCCCAAGATCAAGATCGAAACCGTCGTCACCGACGAACGCCTGGAAGCGGTCATCGAGGCCATCCAGCAGGCTGCCGGCACCGGCAAGATCGGCGACGGCAAGATCTTCGTGACCACCATCGACCAGGTCATCCGCATCCGCACCGGCGAAGTCGGCGCGGACGCGCTCTAACACTCGGAGCCCCACATGAAGACTCGACTGTTCGACGGGTGGAAAGCCCGTGCGCAAGCGTTGTGCCTGGCCGCCGTATGCGGCGTGATGACGATGGGGTTCGCGGCCGGCGTTTCGGCCCAGGATCCGGCGCCCGCGCCGGCATCTGCATCGGCGCAGGAAACCGCGGCACCGGCCGCCACCGAAGTTGTGGCGCCGGTCGCCGAAACCACGCCCGCAGCCACCGCGTCCGCCGAAGCCGCTCCGGCCGCCGAAGCCGCCCCGGTGGTGGAAAAGGGCGACGTCGCCTGGATGCTCACCTCCACCCTGCTGGTGCTGCTGATGGTGGTGCCGGGCCTGGCGCTGTTCTACGGCGGCATGGTGCGTTCGAAGAACGTGCTGTCGGTGCTGATCCAGGTCGCCACCGTGTTCTCGCTGCTGGTAATCCTGTGGGTGTTCTACGGTTACAGCCTGGCGTTCTCGGGCGAGGGACCGTGGATCGGCAATCTCGACAAGGCGCTGCTGAAAGGCGTGACGCTGGAATCGCTGGCGGCGACCTTCAGTGCCGGCGTGAGCCTGCCGGAGTACGTGTTCGTCGCGTTCCAGGCGACCTTCGCCGGCATCACCGGCGCGCTGATCGTCGGTGCGTTTGCCGAACGGGCCAAGTTCGCCGCGGTCGTGCTGTTCTCGGTGCTGTGGTTCACCTTCGGCTACCTGCCGCTGGCGCACATGGTGTGGGCCGCGGGCGGATTCCTGTTCGAGAAGGGCGCGCTGGATTTCGCCGGCGGCACCGTGGTGCACATCAATGCGGGCATCGCCGGCCTGGTCGGTGCCTACTTCGTCGGCCGTCGCGTGGGCTTCGGGCGTGAGGCGCTGAAGCCACACAATGTGACCTTCACCTTCGTCGGCGCCTCGCTGCTGTGGGTGGGCTGGTTCGGCTTCAACGCCGGTTCCAACCTGGAAGCCAATGCCGGCGCGGCGCTGGCCTTCCTCAACACCCTGCTAGCCACCGCCGCGGCGATTCTGGGCTGGGCGGCGACCGAGAAGTTCACCAAGGGCAAGTCCTCGGCGCTGGGCGTGGCGTCCGGCGCGGTCGCCGGCCTGGTCGGTATTACCCCGGCGTGCGGCACGGTCGGACCGTTCGGCGCGATCGTCATCGGCCTGGCCGCCGGCGTGATCTGCGTGTGGGGCGTGAATGGCCTCAAGCGCCTGCTGGGCGCGGACGACAGCCTGGACGTGTTTGGCGTGCATGGCCTGGGCGGCATCGTCGGCGCGATCCTCACCGGCATGTTCAGCGCCGCCTCGCTGGGCGGAGTGAAGGGCGAGGGTTACGACATCGCCAGCCAGGTCGGCATCCAGGCGTTGGGCGTCGGCATCACCATCGTCTGGATTGGCGTGGTGTCGGTGGTCTCGTTCCTGATCGCCAAGCTGGTGTTCGGCCTGCGGGTGGCCGAGGAAGCCGAGCGCGAGGGCCTGGACATCACGTCCCACGGCGAATCGGCCTACGAGGCCTGATTCCCGCCACCGGGCCGGCTTTGCACTAAACTGGTGCAATGCCGGCCCCGGTGACTTTCCCCATGTTTCCCGCACCCGCTCCCGATGCGCTCAGCACGCCGGTGGCCTGGGCCGATGCCGGCGGCCACATCGCCGGGGTCAACGCGGCGTTCGCCCGCTGGCTGGGCGTCAGCGCCCGGCGCCTGCAGGGACAGCCACTGGCGGCACTGGAAATGGAGGGTGACGCGATGGCGCGTTTCCTGGAAAACACCGATCATGACGTGCTCCGCCTGCACCGCATGGCGCTGGGCATGCCGGGCGGCGAGGCGCCGCGCTTCGCCGAGGGCTGGCTGTCGCGGCTGGACGGCGGCGGCTGGCTGCTGGAGGCGCACCCGGTGGACGAATTCCCGGCCCCGGATCCGACCCAGGTGCTGCCGAGTGCCCTGGGCGCCGCGCTTAAGGGGCTGGCACATGAACTGCGCAACCCGCTCGCCGGCCTGAAGGGCGCCGCGCAACTGCTGGCGCGGCGGGCCGGGCAGCGCACCGACAATGAGGACGAGCGCGAACTGATCGACCTGATCGAATCGGAAATCGGTCGCCTCAACACCCTGCTGGATCAGTTGCTGTCGCCGGCGCCGCAGCGGCCGCATGCGCCGCTGAACATCCATGCGGTGCTGGAGCGCGTGTTGCGCCTGGCCGAAACCGAGGGCGGCTGGTCGGTGCGCCTGCAACGCGACTACGACCCCAGCCTGCCGGAACTGCCCGGCGATGCGGACCGGCTGACCCAGGCGGTCTGGAACCTGGTGCGCAACGCGATCCAGGCCGGCGCCGCCAGCGTCGTGCTGCGCACGCGGGTGGAACATGGCCTGCGCATCCACGATCACCTGCACACGATGGCGCTGCGCGTGGAAATCATCGATGACGGTCGTGGCGTGCCCGAGGAACTGGCCGAACACCTGTTCCTGCCGCTGGTCAGCGGGCGCGCCGAAGGCAGCGGGCTGGGCCTGGCGCTGGCCCAGCAGGTGGCGCGCGAACATCGCGGCACCCTGACCTACCGTTCGCGTCCCGGCCATACCGTTTTCACCCTGCTGTTGCCGCCGGGGAGCGACGAGGAAGAGGAACGCCATGTCCACTGACAGCGCCACGCCCCATCTGCAACGCATCTGGGTGGTCGACGACGACCGCTCGGTGCGCTTCGTCCTTGCCACCGCGCTACGCGACGCGGGCTACGACGTGGATGGTTTCGACAGCGCCGCCGCGGCGTTGCAGGCATTGGGCGCGCGTGGCGCGCCGGACCTGCTGTTCACCGATGTGCGCATGCCCGGCGACGATGGGCTGGTGCTGCTGGACAAGCTCAAGGCCACGCATCCGCAATTGCCGGTCATCGTGATGTCGGCCTACACCGACGTCGCCAGCACTGCCGGCGCGTTCCGCGGCGGCGCGCACGAGTTCCTGTCCAAGCCCTTCGATCTCGACGATGCCGTCGCCCTGGCTGCGCGCGCGCTCCCGGATGCCGAGCAGGATGTCTCCGCGGCCATGGAACCGGCCGGTTCCGTGCCGGGCCCGCCCCGCCTGATTGGCGACACACCGGCGATGCGCGCGCTGTTCCGCGCGATCGGGCGGCTGGCGCAGGCGCCGCTGTCGGTGCTGATCAATGGCGAAACCGGTACCGGCAAGGAACTGGTCGCGCGCGCGCTGCACCAGGAATCGCCGCGTGCGCGCAAGCCGTTCGTCGCGCTCAACACCGCCGCGATTCCCGCTGAACTGCTGGAGAGCGAATTGTTCGGCCACGAGGCCGGCGCCTTCACCGGCGCGCAGAAACGCCACATCGGCCGCTTCGAGCAGGCCGACGGCGGCACCTTGTTCCTGGACGAAATCGGCGACATGCCGCTGCCCCTGCAGACCCGCTTGCTGCGCGTGCTCGCCGAGGGTGAATTCTTCCGCGTGGGCGGGCGTGAGCTCATCCGGGTCGATGTGCGGGTGATCGCCGCGACCCATCAGCATCTGGAAACGCTGGTCGCCGAAGGCCGTTTCCGCGCCGACCTGCTGCACCGCCTCGACGTGGTGCGCCTGCAGTTGCCACCATTGCGCGAACGCCTGGCCGACGTGCCGCAGCTGGCCGACAACTTCCTGGCCGCCGCCACCCGCAAGCTGGACATCGCGCCCAAGCGCTTCTCGCACGCGGCGCAGGTGCAGTTGCAGTCGTATGCCTGGCCCGGCAACGTCCGCGAACTGGAAAACGTGTGCTGGCGATTGGCGGCGCTCGCGCCGGGCGATGTCATCAGCGGCGCCGATCTGGAAGCGGTGTTGCCGCGTGGTGGAATCCGCAATCCGCCGGCCACCTCCGCGGGCGAATGGGACGAAGCCTTGGCCGGCTGGGCCCGCGCGCGCCTGGTCGAAGGCGCCGATGGCCTGCACGCCGAGGCGCGCGAACGCTTCGATCGGACCCTGCTGGAAGTGGCCCTTGAATTCACCCAGGGCCGACGCGCCGAGGCCGCGTCGCGGCTGGGCGTGGGGCGCAACACGGTGACGCGCAAGCTGGGCCCGGGACGCAAGCGGCGCTGAATTCATTGCACCTGAATGAAGCTGAGGTTACGTTTGCGTGCTCACGCTTCCAGGAGATCGCCATGCGTACCGCACTGCTCGCCACCGTCACCGCCGTCGCGCTTGCCGCCTGCGGCAGCAACCCGAAGCCGGCGGAACAGCCCGCCGCCCCGGCCGCCACCAGCACCGCCAAGCAGGGCATCGCGAACCTCGCCTCGGCGTCGGGAAGCCTGGTCAGCGGCAAGATCACGCTGGTGCCGATGGCCGATGGCGTGCACCTGACCGGCGAAGTCGGCGGACTGCCGGCCAACAGCGCGCATGGATTCCACGTGCACGAGAAAGGCGATTGCAGCGCGGTGGATGCCAGCAGCGCCGGCCCGCACTTCAATCCGACCGCGACCACCCACGGCAAGGCCGGCGGTGGCGCGCATCATGCCGGCGACATGGACAATGTCACCGCCAACGCTGAAGGCGTGGCCCGCATCAACGTGCACCTGACCGGCGTGACTCTCGGCGGCGGCGCGCCCAACGACATCGCCGGGCGGGCGCTGATCGTGCACGGCTCGCCGGACGACTACACCAGCCAGCCCGCCGGCAACGCCGGCGCGCGCGTGGCCTGCGGGATCATCACCGTCACCCAGTGACGGTCACGCGGGAACGGCGCAACGCGTCGTTCCCGCTATCGCCCGGCTCAGGGTTGGCCCAGGGCGTCGCGCGGATCCGCATAGCCGGCGCAGTGCGCGAACAGCACCGGAATGCCGTGCGCTTCCAGTACCGCGGCGAATTGCTGCTGGCGGGCGAGGAAATGGTTGTAGGCGCGCTCCAGCCGTTCTTCGGTGGCTTCCTGCGGCGCGTAGCGCGCACGCCAGGCGGAAGGCTCGAACAGCGCGATGCGTACTTCGCCGTCCAGGTAGCGCAGCAGCGGCTCCGGCGATGCGTCCAGCCATTCTTCCCGCTCCGGCGCGAGCAGCGCGGTCTCGATGATCGGCCAGAGCGAATCGAGACCGCCGTGGCCATACTGCATCGCGGTCATGGCGGCGAGATCATGCAGGGTCAGGTAGCGCGCGTGTTCGATCTGCGCGCCGAAGGCCTGCTGCGCGAGCAGCGCGGTATCGGCCTGGGCCATGCCGGTCTCCAGCAGGATCGCTTCCAACCGTTCGGCAACTTCGGAAACCGTATGGTTCTCGCCGCTGAGCAGGAACGGCAGCACGCGCAGCGGCCCGCCCGCCAGATCGTTCTCGGCGGCGAATGGCAGCGGGACTTCCCCGTGCTCATCCGCGCCGAAGGCGATCATCCGCGGACCGCTGTTGCGGCCGGGCACGCGCTGCTGCAGCTCCTGCAGGCGACGATGCAGCGGCCAGCCCGGGCGCAGCGCCTCGGCGGGGTCGAAATGCGCCGCGGCCAGGGTCAGATCCAGATCGCGGATGGCGGGCACCAGCGCAGCCAGGTCGCGGCCAATCCGCTCCACCAGCATGGCGGCGTCGGCAGGCCGCAGCGCGGCCTGCGCAGGGGCGTTTCCGGCGGAGAGTTCCAGCGCCAGGAATCCCTTCACGTCGGCGGTCGTTGCGGATGCGGTCATATCAAGGTTTGGCGGCGATGGAGGGGGGCATTACACTCTCGCATTATGCCTGCCGCCGCCGCGGCTTCCGAACCACCGCACCGTGATGAGGTCCTCCATGCCAGCCGCCCGTCCCGTCGCCATCCTCGGTGGCGTCCGCATTCCGTTCTGCCGGCAGAACACCGCCTACGCGGATGTGGGCAACCTGGGCATGTCGGTGCGTACGCTCGGCGCGCTGGTCGAACGCTTCGGCCTGCATGGCCAGCAGCTCGGCGAAGTCGCCATGGGCGCGGTGATCAAGCATTCCAGCGACTGGAACCTGGGCCGTGAAGCCACACTGTCCTCCGGGCTTTCGCCGCTGACGCCGGGCATCACCCTGCAGCGCGCCTGCGGTACCAGCCTGGACAGCATCATCACCGTCGCCAACAAGATTTCGCTGGGACAGATCGAATCGGGCATCGGCGGCGGTTCGGACACAACCTCCGACGTGCCGATCGTCTACGGCAGGAAGCTGCGCGCGCGCATCCTCGCCGCCAATCGCGCCAAGACCACGCAGGACAAGATCAAGACGCTGGTGAAGGGCTTCAAGTTCAGCGAGCTCAAGCCCGAGTTCCCCGGCGTGGCCGAGCCGCGCACCGGCAAGAGCATGGGCGATCATTGCGAGGACATGGCCAAGGAATGGAACATTTCCCGCGATTCGCAGGACGAACTGGCGGTGGCCTCGCACAAGAAGCTGGCGGCGGCCTACGAGCGCGGTTTCTTCAGTGATCTGATCGCGCCGTTCCGCGGACTGGAGCGCGACAACATCCTGCGTCCGGACACCTCGCTGGAAAAGCTCGCCACGCTCAAGCCGGCGTTCGACAAGACTTCCGGGCGCGGCACCTTGACCGCGGCCAACTCCACGCCGCTGACCGACGGCGCGGCCGCGGTGCTGCTGTCCAGCGAGGAATGGGCACGCACGCACGGGCACGAACCGCTGGCCTACCTGCGCGACGCGCAGGTGGCAGCGGTCGATTTCGTGCACGGCGAGGGCCTGCTGATGGCGCCGACCGTCGCGGTGCCGGAAATGCTCAAGCGCCACGGCCTGACGCTGCAGGATTTCGATTTCTATGAAATCCACGAAGCCTTCGCCGCGCAGGTGCTGTGCACGCTGCGCGCGTGGGAGAGCGAGGACTACTGCCGCAACCGGCTGGGCCTGGACGCGCCGCTGGGCCGGATCGATCCGGAGAAGATGAACCCGAATGGTTCCTCGCTCGCCACCGGCCATCCGTTCGCCGCGACCGGTGCGCGCATCGTCGCCACCGCCGCCAAGGAACTGAAGCAGCGTGGTGGCGGCCGTTGCCTGGTGTCGATCTGCACCGCCGGCGGCATGGGCGTGGTCGCGATCATCGAGCGCTGATTCGCACATACACGACCGGGTAGGAGCGCCGTCCCGGCGCGAGCTCCTTCTCGTGGACGCGCGAGGCAATCGGGGACGAGCCCGCGGAACAGCTCGCGGCCGGAGGCCGCTCCTACCTCTATCCCACCCGGTGTGCGGGATGCGCGGTTTGTCAGCCGCGCAGGCGCGGCAGGCCGTGTTCGTCGCGTTCCTCGACCACGGCCGCATCGAAAATCTTCTGCTTCATGTCGCGCCCCGGCAGTTCGATCGCCGGCTCGCCGCGCAGCGCACGCAACGCGTTGGCGAAACTGCGCCGCGCGCTGGCTTCGTCGCCAACGGCGGCGAAACCTTCACCCAGTTCTTCCCATGCGTCCGCCCCGGCTCCCTGCGCCAGCGCGCGGTGCAGGAATTCCTGCGCCTGCGGCCACTGTCCCTGCTGGCGGGCAAGCCGCGCCAGCGTGACCAGCAGCGCGGGACTGGCCGGGTGCGCCTGCAGCCAGCGCTGCGCGCTCGCCCGGCGCGAATCGGCCTTGCCCACCGGCAGCCGTCCATACAGCGCGACCAGGGATTCGTCCCAACGTACGTCGATGGCCGACTCCAGGCTGCGAATGGCGGCATCTTCCCAGCGCATCGCGGCCGCGCGCTCGGCATAGGCGGCGACCACCGCGGGATCGTTGCGCAGCGGCTTGGACAGGGTTTCCCAGCGCTCCGCCAGCACGTTGGCGTCGCCGGCCTCGCGCACCGCGCGGGCAGCCAGTTCCTTTTCCAGCGTATCGAGCCGACCGCCCGACAGTGACTGTTGTTGCTTCATCGCGCCCAGCAGGCCATAGGCTTCGCCACTGCGATTGAGCTGGGCGAGCGCCTGCGCGCGCAGCGACAGTCCGCGCGGCGGCAGCGGCTGCGCGGCAGGGGATTCCAGCGCGGTCAGCGCTTCGATCGGGGATTGGCGGGCCAGCGCGCGATCGGCGGTGGTCAACGCATGGGCCGCCGCGCTGCGCTGCGCGAGCGCTTCCAGATGGCGGCGGGCGGCGGCCTCGTCCTCGCGGGCATCGGCCGCGCGCACCGCGGCGATCCGCGCGATTGCGCCCACTTCATCATCCTCGGCGGCGCGTTCCAGCAACTTTTCCGCACGGTTCCAGTGGCCGCCATGCAGGTTGTCCAGGCCCTCGATCAGGCGCGCGCGCGCCTGCTTCCGGCGATGCCGAGCCCAGGCGCGGAACGGCAGGGTCAGCAGTTTGAGCAGCAGCCAGATGACGCCGGCGACCAGCAGCAGCGACAGCAGCGCGCGCGGCACGTCGGTTTCCCAGTCGTTGCCGCCGAACTCCACGAATACCCGGCCAAAATCACGAGTGTGTTCCTGCGCCAACCATTGCGCGGCGAACACGCCGACGGCCAGCAGGATCAGCAGGATGACGGTGGTGCGGAACACCTTCATGGCACGGTCTCCTCCTCCAGTCGGGTCGCCGTGGCAGCGGGAGGCGGCGCGGTGAAACGCGCGGAGCGCAGGCTGCGCAGCTGTTCCAGGGTACTGCCCAGCAGCAGCACGTCGTCGCGCAGCGGTAGCCGCCGCATCGCCGCCAACTGCTGGCGACCCTGACGCAGTGCCGGTGAATCCGGCCACAACCGGGTGATCCATTGATCGATGCGGTTCAGCGAGGCCAGGAAGCCGGCCGCGTCGCCGCGTTCCAGTGCCGCGTGCGCCAGGCTGATCTCGATGCGCAGCGCGGCTTCGCCGGCATTGCGATCGGAGGGAGCGACGAACGCCGCCTGGCGGCTCGGCCGCACATCCACCAGCGGCGCCAGCCAGCGCTGCCAGCGGCGTTGCTCGGTCACTGCCGATGCCGCTGCCGTGCGCTGCGGCAACCCCGCCAGGCCCGCGGCGAAAGTGTCCAACTGCCGGCTCAGGCGCGCGCGTGGTCCCGCACCCTGCGCCTCCAATGCCTGGCGCTCCTGCGCGAGGGTCTGCTTCAGATTGAGCAGACGATGATCGTCGATGCCTTCCAGCGCGCCGGCAGCCAATGCGTAGGCACGACGGGCACCGTCGCGATCATCGGCCACGCTCAGCCGCTGCCCGGCCAGCGACAGCAGCATCTCCACTTCGTCCAGGCGCAGGGCCTGCGCGCCGTGGCGGCTCGGGTCGGACAGCTTGGCGACGCTTTCCTCGAGCAGGGCGCCGCGCTGGCCCAGGCCCAGCACTTCATCGCGCAACACGCGGTTGGTCGCGGCCGCGTCCTGGACACGCTGGGTCAGCGTGCGTTGATCGCGACGCACCGATTCCAGCCGCTGTTCGATGGCGCCCAGGCGCTGCGCGGCATCGGCGGCTTGCGCCTGTGCCTGCGCGTCGCGCGCCTTCCAGCCGCGCCAGCCCAGCGCAGCGACGGCGGCCAGCGCGATCAGCGCCAGCAGCCAGATGAACGCACCGCGGCCGCCGCGGCGATCCCGGTTACCGGAAGGAGAAGGGGAAGGGTTTTCGTCGTTCACTCGACCGTCCTTGTTGTCGTTCTGGCGGGCGTCGTGGGCTCATGCTAGCGGATCGGGCCGCGACAGGGCGGTTTCCGCGGCGTCCAGCATGTGCGCGTTGCGAGGTCCGGCGGCCTGCAGCACGCGCGCGAAACCGGTTTGCGATGCCTGCGTCGCGAGTCGTTCGCTGGCAGCGATCGCCGGCAGGCGCCGCAGCGTTTCGAGTGCGGTCGACGGCAGTTGCGCCACCAGCCGTTCGAGCGCACCGCCGCTGCTGATCAACACGCAGGCCGGCGCGCGCAACTGTTCCAGCGCCCGCAGGCTGCGCGCCGACACGGCCACGTCCGTTCGTTCATAAACGTCGGCGCGTTCCAGGCGGGCACCGCGCTCCGCCAGGCCGGGCGCCAGCAGGTTGCGGCCGGCCGGCGCGGTCACGAAGCCGATCCGTTTGCCCGCGATCGCTTGCAGTTCGGGCAAGGCCAGCAGGCCTTCGCTGTCCATCCGCGCAGGCGCCGAGACCCGAGCGACGCCCTGGCGACGCAGCGCGTGCGCGGTGCCACTGCCCACGGCGAGCCATGTCTGTCCCGGCGCGGCCTGCAGATGCTGCAGGCTCGCGGCGGCGGCAACGGCCGCCGGGCTGGTGAACAGCACGAGGTCGCCTTGCAGGGCACGCGCCAGCGCTGCGCGCGCGGCTTCGTCCCCGCGCACGGCGACCCGCCACGGCGACAACGCCAGCAGCCCGGCGCCGCGCCGCGCCGCCGCGCGGCGCAGCGCTTCATGCCCGCCCTGCGGCCGCAGCGAGATCACGTACCATCCTGCGTCTTTATCCGAAGCCATGGGCGGATTATCCGTGATGAATGCCGAAGCCGCGCTGGATCGCCTGCGTGCGTATTGTCGCGGGATGCCGCCGGTCGCCGCCATGCAGGTGGAAGTTGCCGGCTATGCGGATGGCGTATTGCGCCTGACGGCTCCGCTGGCGCGGAACGTCAATGACAAGGGCACTGCGTTCGGCGGCAGCCTGACTTCGCTGATGACGGTGGCCGGCTGGGGACGGGTCACGCTCGGCCTGGATCTGGCCGGCGAATCCGCCGAAGTGTATGTGGCGGACAGCAACATCCGCTATCTCGCGCCGCTGCGTTCGGATCTGCAGGCAGAAGCCCGGCTGGCGCCGGGCGAGTCCTGGGAGACCTTCCTGGTCACCCTGCGCCAGCGCGGGCGGGCGCGGATCCAGGTCGAGGCGGTGGTGTACCTGCCCGATGGCGGCGCGGCCACCACCTTGAGCGGTCGTTTCGTCGCCATCGCGAGGCGGTAGGATGGAGGCACCTGTGGGGGAGGGGAACCGATGCCGATGAGCCTGCGCTGGGTACTGCTGGTGTTCCTGGCGATCGCCGCGTTCGGTGTGCAGGCCGCGGGAGGGCGGCAGCGGGCCAAGCTGGAACAGGCCCAGAACGCCTACGCGGCGGCGATTCGCTGGGGCGATTTCGAAGGCGCATGGACCTTCGTCGAGCCCGCCTACGCCGCGGCGCACCCGATGGGCGAATTCGAGCTGCGGCGCTACGAGCAGGTCCAGGTATCCGGCTATCGCGACCTGTCCAGCCTGGTGGAACCGGACGAGGTGGTCGTGCGCCTGATCGAGGTCCGGGTGATCAACCGCCATACCCAGGCCGAGCGAACCCTGCGCTACCGCGAGCGCTGGCGCTGGGACGCCGAGGGCAAGCGCTGGTGGCTGGTCGGTGGCCTGCCGGACTTCTGGGGAGGCGAATAGCGCCCCCGCCGCAGTCCGCGCCGCTATGCGACAATCGCGGTTTGCCCAGACCCGCGTATTCCCGTGAGTTTCGAAAAACTGCAGGCGTTCGTCGCCCATAGCCCGGTCCTGTCGCTGCTGCTCGTCGGCCTGACCGCGGTGATCATCTACACCGAAATCGCCCGCCTGTTCCGCGGCTACAAGGCCCTGCGCCCGGCCGAGCTCACTGGTCTCATCAACCGTGAGAACGCGTTGGTGGTGGATCTGTCGGCCACCGGCGATTTCGAGAAGGGGCACATCGCCGGCAGCCGCAACGTCGCGCCCAGCCAGTTCGACCCGGAGAGCAAGCTGCTGTCCCCGGCCAAGGCGCTGCCGGTGGTGATGGTGTGCCGCAATGGCCAGGCGTCCGCGGACGCGGCCAAGCGCCTGAAGAAGGCCGGCTTCACCCAGGTGTACTGGCTGGATGGCGGCATCGCCGCCTGGCAGCAGGCCGACCTGCCGCTGATCAAGGGCCGCTGAGCCGCCCTTGATTCCGGGCGGGTGCGTCGCCAAGACATGCCATAATCACCCTCTTTACTTTCCGTTCAACCGAATTCCCGGAGTTTCGAAATGTCCGAAGAAACCAACAACGGCGCCGTCGCGCCGGCCGAAGCTGGCGCCGCGTTCACCGTCGAGAAGATCTACGTCAAGGACGTTTCGTTCGAAGTCCCGGGTGCGCCGGCCATCTTCACCGAGAACGTGCAGCCGGACCTGCAGCTCAACCTCAACCAGCGCGTGCAGCGCCTGAACGAGAACGCGTTCGAAGTCGTGCTCGGCGTCACCCTGACCTGCAAGGCCGGCGACAAGACCGCGTACGTGGCCGAAGTCCAGCAGGCCGGCATCTTCGGCCTGGTCGGCCTGGAGCCGCAGGCGGTCGACGTGCTGCTCGGCACCCAGTGCCCGAACATCCTGTTCCCGTACGTGCGCCAGCTGGTCAGCGACCTGGTCCAGTCCGGCGGCTTCCCGCCGTTCTTCCTGCAGCCGATCAACTTTGACGCCCTGTACGCCGAAACCCTGCGCCAGCGCGCCGCGCAGCAGGGTGGCGACGGCGAACTGGCCAACACGGAACCGGCGGGCAACGCCTGATTCATGAGGCACAATCCCGTCGTGGCGCGAACCGCGCCGATGGGGGTGACGCATGGCTGATTCGTTGAGGATCGCCGTCCTCGGCGCGGGCTCCTGGGGCACCGCGCTGGCGACCCTGATGGCCCGCAACGGCCATCAGGTCGTGCTGTGGGGCCGCGACGAAAAAGTCGCGGCCGCGATCGATGCGCAGCACGAGAACCCGCGCTACCTGCCGGGCATCGCGTTGCCGGAAAGCCTGCGCGCCACCACCGATCTCGCCACCGCCATGCAAGGCGCCGAACTGGTGCTGGTGGTGGTGCCGTCGCATGCGTTCACCGAAACGCTGAAGCTGGTCGCCCCGCTGCGGCCGGCCGGCGCCGGCGTCGCCTGGGCCACCAAGGGCTTCGAGCCCGGTTCGGGACGCTTCCTGCATGAGGTCGCCGAGGAAATCCTGGGCGCGGACGTGCCGCTGGCCGTCGTCACCGGCCCGTCCTTCGCCAAGGAAGTCGCACTCGGCCTGCCGACCGCGGTCACCGTGCATGGACATGACGCCGGCTTCGCCCAGCTGATGGCCGAAGTGCTGCATGGCCCGGCGTTCCGCGCCTACACCGGCGACGACATGGTCGGCGCCGAATTGGGCGGCGCGATGAAGAACGTGCTGGCCGTGGCCACCGGCGTCGCCGATGGCATGCAGTTGGGACTGAATGCGCGCGCCGGCCTGATTACCCGCGGCCTCAACGAGATGTTGCGGCTGGCCGCGGCAATCGGCGGCAAGCCGGAAACCCTGATGGGCCTGGCTGGCCTGGGCGATCTGGTGCTCACCGCCACCGGCGATCTCTCGCGCAACCGGCGGTTGGGCCTGGCGCTGGGACGTGGCCAGCCGATCCAGGAAGCGATCCGCGAAATCGGCCAGGTGGTCGAATCCATGCAGGCCGCCGACGAAGTGATGCGCCAGGCGGAGCGGCACGGCATCGACCTGCCGATCTCCAGCGCGGTCCGTGCCGTGTTGCATGGCGAGATAACGCCCACGCTGGGCCTGCAGCAACTGCTGGCGCGCGAACAGAAACCGGAATATCCGGAGACGCTCTTCAAGTAAGCCGTCGAGCGGATCGAGAATGCAGAAAGCCCGGTCATTGGCCGGGCTTTTTTATGGTTGCCGGGAAGTGGACTCGCCATTCGGTGGTTGAGGAGCATTTGCTCTTCTACCAAGAGCAAATCCTCCTTTACCTGCTGCGCAGGTGCCCGCCCCCTTTTTCGCTTTCAACAGCCGAATGACTGGTCAAGGGGGCTATCAACGACTCGACCGCCTAGGGAAACCCGCTTCGCCTCCCCCTTCGAAGAAGGGGGACCGAGGGGGATTTGCTCTTGGCGCGAAATGTAGCCGCTCCTCAACCACCGGATGGCGGGCCATCTCCATCTTCGAGGCCGGAGAAACGGCATTCGCGCCGCTTGGACCAGAAAAGAGAAGCCCGGCTTGTGGCCGGGCTTCGGGTCGCGACGCGGGGAGAGAGAGACACGTCGCGGGAGGCGGTGTGGCTTCCTGGATTACCAGCTGAAGCGCGGACCGACGAACCACTGGGTATCACCACCGTCGACGACCTTCACGTCGGCCGAGGCGCTCCAGTTCGGGGTGAACTTCACCTGCGCGCCGAGGCGGCCGTAGAAGTCACCGTCATAGTCGTCGCCGTCTTCGTAACCGGCCAGGGCATAACCGTTCAGGCGGTTGGTCAGTGCGCTGTTCACGCCGACTTCGACGCTGTAGCCATCGGCGCTGAAACCGGGAACGCGGATGCCGGACGGCGTGGTGAAGCGATCGGTCTTGACCTTCTCGTAGGCCACGCGGGTCAGCAGGTCCACGCGCTTGGACAGCTCGTGGTTGTAGCCGACGCCGACGCGCCACTGGTCGAAGTCGACCTTCACGTCGTCCACTTCCTGCTGGCTGTAATCAGCGAACAGGTGGAAGTTCGGGTGGATGGCCACCGAGCCCTTCAGCGCCCAGCCGTCGGAATCCGGACCATCGATGTTCGTCTTGGTGTAGCCGCCTTCCACGTAGTTGTAGGAGACGCCATCGGCCGCGGAGGCGGCGAACGGCAGGGCGGCCAGCAGGGTCAGGGCAAGCAAGGACTTCTTCATACGCTCAAACCTCTATTTTTTTAGTTGGTATCCAGCGCTGAGGAAGTGATCCGTTCGCTGCTGGTGATGTGAATTATCCGTTAGCGCCCTCAATGTGCCCTGAATATCAAACTGAGCAGTACATAAATTGAAGAGTGATTTGCGGAACTTTCGGCACATGAGCAGGCGGCCGAAAAACGCAGGTCGGCGTGCAAAGTCAGCCTTTCATCACGTGCGGGATTCCTGCACGCATCCCACACCGGCGACGACCTAGCGTTGCGGGTGTCGAGGAAAGGAAACGAGGAGCAGGTCATGGCCGCATCCCCGCACGAAAAAGCGCACGACGGCAATCATCGGGCATCGGGTCACTACCGGCGCCTGCTGGTGATGATCGCGCTGTCCTTCGCGGTCATGTACCTGTTGATGTATGCGATGGTCGATCGTCCCGGCAACGTCTTCCACAATCTCAACCAAATCTACATGGCCGGCTTGATGGCGGCGCCGATGCTGCTGATCGAGGTTCTGCTGATGCGGAGCATGTATCCGGATCGCCGGCTCAACCTGCTGTTGGCTTTTTGCGCACTTGTCGTCGCACTGGTGTGCTGGCTGGGAATCCGCGGACAGTGGGCCATCGGTGACCAGCAGTTCCTGCGCTCGATGATTCCCCACCATGCGGGCGCCGTCCTGATGTGCCGGAAGGCGGAACTGGATGCGCCGGATCTGCGCCGCCTGTGCGACGGCATCATCCGCGGCCAGGAAGCCGAGATCACGCAGATGAAATCCCGGCTGGAATGAGGGCGTCGGCGACCCTGCTTGTGCCGGAACCGCGTCAGGCGTTCGCCGGCACCCTGCGCCGGAACAGATACAGCACCGCACCGATCACCAATGCGACCGCGGCGGCAAGCAGGTTGCCGATGTTGGCGCTGGCGAGCAGGCCGAGCGACAGGATCAGCGCGGCCAGCGGAATCAGCGGGCCACCGGGCAACTTCAGCGCGCCTGGATGGTCGGCGTAGCGGCGCTGCAGCACGAGCACCGACAGTGTGGTGCCGATGTAGGCACACAGGCGTGCCACCACCGACAGCAGCGCGAGCTGCACGAAAGAGCCGGACAGCGCCAGGGCCAGAGCGAGCACGCCCTGGGTCACGATCGCCACCGCGGGGGTATGGAAGCGCGGGTGGATGCTGGCGAGCGCGCGCGGGCCGAAGCCGTCTTCCGCCAGCGAGTACAGCACGCGGGGACCGAACAGCATGGTGTTGCTGTTCGTACCGAGGATGGAAATGGTCGCGCCGACGGTCAGGATCAGGGCCAGGCCCTCGCCGCTGAAACTGGCGGCGGCATCCGCCAGCGGCGTCTTCGACAGGGCCAATCCCGCCAGGGTGCCTTGCGCGACCAGTTGCACCGCCGCATAGATCAGGGTGACGGTGGCGATCATCGTGAGCAGCGCAAACGGTACATCGCGCCGCGGATTCTTGAACTCGCCGGCCGCCGCGGGGATGTTCTCGAAACCGGCATAGGCGAACAGCAACAGCAATGCCGCCTCGCCCAGATTGCGCATCGGCGGCAGTTCCCCGCTGCGAAGCAGATCGATATCGACGTAGAACACGCCGATGAGGATGAACAGCGCCAGCGGGAGCAGCTTGCCGATGACCAGCGCCACGCCGGTGCGTGCGGCCGACTTCACGCCGATGACGTTGATCAGGGTCAGCAGGCCCAGCGAGCCCACCACGACCGCCAGGCGTCCGCCACCGGACGCGGCTGGCGCCCAGAACCGCGCGGTCGCATCCGCCAGGCCGTTGCTGAGCGCCGCGGCCGAGGCGATGCGGGTCAGCCAGACCATCCAGCCGATCTCGAAGCCGACGAACGGGCCGAACGCTTCCCGCGCATACAGGTAGCTGCCGCCGGGCTGATCGAAATAGCTGGCTGCCTGCGCGTAGCACAGCACGAGCAGGGCAACCGCGAGGCCTGCCAGCAGCACCGCCCATACACTGGCCGGACCCAGCAGCACCGCGGTGGCGGCCGGCAGCAGATAGATGCCGCTGCCGATGACGTCATTGATCGATAGTCCGACGATCTGCCAGCGGCTGACCGCGCGCACGAAGCCGGGATTGGGGGTGGCGTCGCTCATGGGGCGGCCTCCGTGATCGCGGGCAATTGCCAGTCGGCGCGCAGGCGCCGGTACTCGGCCTCGGGCAGCAACACGAACACCGGATGCCGCTTGTCATCCAGCCAGGCGAGCAGGCGATCCATCATCGGCTCGGCCATGGCGGTGCAGCCTGCGGTCGGTTCGTCGGACGCCTTCCACAGATGGGCGAAGATGCAACTGCCGGCGCCACTGACGTTGTCGGGATTGTGCTGGATCACGAAGCCTTCCTTGTAGCGGACATCGCCATCGGCGTGCAGGTCGCGGCGCATCGGTTCGGTCGATCCTTCGACCGCGGCCGCGCCGACCGCGTCGCGGTCGACGATGCGGTTGTAGAGCGGCGAGGCGGGCACGTCGATGCAGTAATGCGACGCGCGCATGGACGCATAGGCTAGCCCGGTGTCGCGCTGGGCGGCATAGCCGAAGGCTTCGCCCAGGGTGAACACGCCGGCTGGCGCCCTGCCGTCGCCTTCCCGTTTCTGCGGGCCGTCCGCCTGCGCGGGATGCAGGCCACGTCCCCACGCGGCACCGCTGCGGCCGATGGTGACCGGTACCGGCGATTCCGTGGCACGCCAGCCCTCGCCGAGGCGTTCGAACGTCTGCATCCTCCCGCCACTGGCGTCCCAGCCTGGCGTTACGACCAGGATCAGTTGTTGCGCCTGCCGCCAGGCCGATGCCACCTGCGCCGTCGCCGGGGAGGACGCCGCATGGGCCGGAAGGCTGGCCGCCAGGGCGGTGGCCAGCACGAGGTTCGACAGCGCGAAGCGGAACACAGAGGCCATGGCGGCTCCGGGACGGGGATCAGGAATCCAGCAGGTGCTGGATCCTTTCCAGATTGATGTTCAACTGCCGATGGCGGTCGTCGTGGTTGTGGCACAGCAGGACGAACAACACGTCCAGCAGGTACTGCAGCGAGGAACGATAGAGCAGCGCTTCGACGTGTGGGGCGGAATCATGCGCCGATACCACCAGCGATGTGTCGGCATGCGCCCGCAGCGGGTTGGACGTATGCCGGGTGATCGACACCACCTTGCCTTCGGCGTCCTGGAACTGCCGGCTGATCTGCGAGAGCGTGGGCAGCTTGCCGAACTCGGAGAACACCAGCAGCACATCGCCGGGACGGGCCGCCGACAGGTTGGCCATCATCAGGATGGGATCGGCATGGTGCACGGTCAGCACGCCCAGCAGCGACAGGCGCATCGCGAATTCGCGCGCGAACAGGCCGTCGTCGCCCAGGCCGTAGACGAACACCTTGCCCGCGCCATGGATCAGGCCGGCGATGTGTTCGATGTTGGCTGGCGGATTGAGCAGCCGGGTTTCTTCCTCGGCGGCGGCCTTGCCACGGCGCAGGCCGGCTTCAAGGCGCTGGTAGGCGCTGTTTTCGCCTTCCGCGTCGCCCGCGTCTTCGGCCTGCCGCGGCTGTGGCGCGCCGCCATTGCGGGCCACGGCCTCGCCGATGGAGAACTTGAGATCCGGATAACCCTTGAAGCCGAACTTCTGCGCGAACTTCACCACGCTGGACTGGCTGATGCCCAGCGCGCTGGCCAGTTGCTGCGAGGAGTAGTCGCGCAGCAGGTGGGCGTTCTCGAGGATGAAGTCGGCGATGCGGCGTTCGATCGCCGACATGTGGTCGCGTTCGGATCGGATTTTGACCAGGGGCGGCATGTGCGCTCTTTATCCCATCCTGTGTCGGGTCGGTCCAGGGGTCAGACCGAAATCAGTTCCAGGCCATGGATGGTCTGGATGCCCAGCCCCGGCGCGTCGGTGATGGAGATCTCCGATTCGTTGAAGATGACCCCGCCCTCCACCGGGTTGAACTGGCACAGCGAGGGGCCGTCCAGGTCCACTTTGGTGATCGATTGCGATTTGGCGACCGCCAGGTGCACCGCCGCGGCAACGCTGATGCTGGTTTCCAGCATGCAGCCGATCATGCATTCCACGCCGTACAGCGAGGCGATGTCGGCGATGCGCACCGCGTTGGAAATACCGCCGGTCTTCATCAGCTTGATGTTGATGATGTCGGCCGCGCGCATCTTGATCAGGTCGATGACCTCGGTGGGGCCGAACACGCTCTCGTCGGCCATCACCGGTGTATGTACCCGGTCGGTGACGTACTTCAGGCCATCGATGTCCTGCGCCTTGACCGGCTGTTCCAGCAGTTCGAGCACCACGCCGGCGTCTTCCAGGTTGTGCATGGCGAAGACCGCCTGCTTGGCGGTCCAGCCCTGGTTGGCGTCCAGACGCAGCAGCGCGCGTCCTTCCACCGCCGAATAGATTGCCTTGACCCGCTCGATGTCCAGGCCGATGTCCTTGCCCACCTTGATCTTCAGCGATTCGAAACCACGCTCGACCGCGTTGATCGAGTCGGCCACCATCTTGTCGATGTAGTCGACGCTGATGGTGATGTCCGTGGTGATCACCGGATCGCCGCCGCCGAGTATCTTGTAGAGCGGCGCGCCATACAGCTGGCCGAACAGATCGTAGACGGCGATTTCGACCGCGGCCTTGGCGCTGGTGTTGCGCTCCAGCGCGGTCTGGATGAGGTGGGTGATGTGGTTGAGGTTGGCGATTTCCTGGCCGATCAGGCGCGGTTTGATGAAACGCGCGATGGCCTCGATGATCGAACCATGGGTATCGCCTGTGATCACCGCGGTGGCCGGCGCTTCGCCGTAGCCGACATGGCCGGTATCGGTGCGCACGATGACCACGATGTCCTCCACCATATCGACCGTGCGCAGGGCCGTCTTGAAGGCGGTTTTCAGCGGCACGCGCAGCATGCCGAACTGGATGTCGGTGATTTTCATGGGGGCCTTAGGGGCGGATTCTCTGGATGCTGTAGATGCGATCGATGAAGGTCTTGTCACCACCGGCCAGCAGTGGCTCCAGCGGAGTCACCGACACGGCGTTGAGCGAGGCGCGGACCAGCTGGCCGCGGCCATCCTTGTAGGTGATGCCGGTGGTGTCGTGGATCAGGTAGGTCTGGCCGTTCTCCTTGCCGATCACCATCATCACGTGGCCAGGGATGTAGATCAGATCGCCCACCTGCAGATCGCGGATGACCTTCATGCGCGCTTCGCGATCATCCTTGTCGGTGAAGGCGATGCGGTTGAGCGCCGGGCTCACGCCCTGGTCGCTGGTGTTGCGCGGCAGTTCCACCCCGAAGCTGCGGTAGACCTCGGACACGAAGCCGCTGCAGTCGCGGGTGTTGTAGGAGTGGCCCCAGCCGTAGCGTTCGCCGAGGAACTTGAAACCTTGCCGCAACAGTCGCGCCGGGGTAAGTGGAAGGTACTCGGTGCCGACGTCGGCGTTCTTCGGCAGCAGCGCCGGGACCAGCTCCAGTCTGCCGTCCGTGCCGCGCACCGGCAGCTGGATGACCCAGGACGTGTACGGATGCTGGCCATTCACCGGCTTGTCGGCCGGCCAGTCACTCAACAGCGGCACGCGCACGCCCATGTCCAGTTGCAGTTCGGACACGCCGGGTTGTTCCGGCGTATGCACCGTATGCACCGTCGGACCGGTGACGATCAGCGTCGGCGTGCGATGGGCGTAGCCGAACACCTGTTCGCGCGCGCCTTCGGCCAGGTAGGCGTTTTCAATCCAGGCCGCATACAGCGGGCTGATCACGAACGACCACTGGCGATCGCGGCTTTCGTGCAGGACCACCACCGGCGTGCCCGGGAACAGCGCGCTTTCCTGGAAGCGATCGATGTCCGTGTCGCCCGGCTCGCGGAAGACCCGCAGCCGGGTCGGGAAGGTACGCAGGTCGGCGCGCCTGACCACCAGCGCGTAGCGCACGTCGGTCCGCGCCGGCACCGAGTCGAGCGCGGCATTGGCGACGATGGCGTCAAGCGCGGCCTTGTCGACCGGCTGTCCCTTCGCGTCATACAGCGTTCGGGTGGGCGGGCTGGACAGCTTGCCCACCCATTCGCGCAATTCCTCGGCGCTGAAATGCGCGGGCAATTCCTCGATGTCGTGGACCGAGCGGTCCAGCTCGTGCAGGCGCTCGTTCTGGGCGGCGATCGCCCGCGGCTCCAGGACGACGCGATCCGGCTGCGCGAGCTTGTCGATCCAGTACTGCGGATCCAGGTGCCGGTCCTCCACTCCAATGACGGCGTGCGCGGGAACCGGCAGCGCGGGTGCCGGTTCGCGGGCCAGCAATCCGCCCGCCGGCAGGACCAACAGGGCGGAAAGGAGCAGGCCAGGCATGCGACGGCCCCGCATTCCGGAGGCCGGGTGCGCAACCCGCGAGGCGAATGTTGGCGCGGCATGTCGCCGGGCCGGACCACCGGTGTCTTGTTTCATTTGCCTCCCCTCGGAACGGATGCGACGGCCTGGTGTTGCACGGACGGCAAACGACCGGGTCGATTCCGAGGAATATTTACTTCTTTTTCTGAAAGATTCAAGAATAAATTATTGACCGGGTTCTCCGGTCGTGTTACACAACGGTGACCAGTCGGCTGAGGGGCAAGTGATCGACGTGGACGCCAGCGGGGGCCAGCGAAACCGTTCCATTCGAAGGGAGCACCGGAGTGCCGGGCGTTCCGTGCGCGTGCGTGCGACTGCATGGCCGATATTACTCCTGATGGCCCTCGTCGCGTCCAGCGCTGCCGGCGAATTGCCGCCGCCGGCGCCACCGGCCATCGTCGCCCAGGTGGATGCGGGCCGTTTCGCCGAGGCCGAACAGGCCATCGCGCGTGCGCTCGCCCAGCCCGGCCTGGACGATGAACAGCGTGACGCGCTGCAATACGAACGCGAGCGCATGCGCCGGATCCGGCTGGATTTCCGGCTCACCGAAGCGGATGTACTGGCACAGCTGCGCAAGCAGATTCCGGATCTGAAGCCGGAGGAATTCGCCAACTGGGATCAGGCCAACCGGATCGAGCGGCTCACCATCGACGGCGAGAAGCGCTACTTCAGCCGCTCGGTGTCGAACCTGTTCCGCCTGTATCCGGACGTCGCCGCGCGTCGCGCGCCGCCGGTCAAGCCGTTCTCCGAGGGCCCCTTCGAACGCCTGCACCCGCATCATCGCGAGGCGCTGGAACAGGCACGCGCCACTGGTGCCAACAGCATCGCGCCGCGCCGCTTGCGGGTCACCCAATCACTGGTGGTGAAACCGGATGCCGTTCCGGCCGGCGAAACGGTGCGCGCCTGGATTCCATATCCGCAGGCGATTGCGGGACAGCAGGAACACATCCGTTTCATCGGCAGCACGCCGGAGAAATCGCGGATCGCGCCCGAAGGCACGCCGCAACGTACCGTCTATATGGAGCAGACCGCACGGGCCGGGCAGCCGACGCGGTTCTCCATCAGCTATGAACTGACCATCCACGCGCGCCACTTCGATCTCGATCCGGAAAAGGTCGTAGCGACCGCCGCGACACCGGAACTCGCGCCCTACCTGGGCGAACGCGGGCCGCACATCGCATTCACGGACGACATCAAGCGCTTCTCCGCACAGGTGGTCGGAGACGAGAAGAACCCCTACCGCATCGCCAGGAAGCTGTTCGACGCGGTGGACCGGATCCCCTGGGGCGGCGCGCGCGAATACTCGACCATTTCCAACATCAGCGACTACGCCCTGCATTCGGATCACGCCGACTGCGGCCAGCAGACCCTGCTGCTGATGACGCTGCTGCGCTACAACGGCATCCCCGCGCGCTGGCAGTCGGGCTGGACCTACTCGGACGAGGAGGTCGGCTACGACAACATGCATGACTGGGGCTGGATGTACCTGGCGCCCTATGGCTGGGTACCGATGGACGTCACCACCGGCGCGTTGCAGAGCGACGACGCGGGCCTGCGCGACTTCTACTTCGGCGGCCTGGACGCCTACCGCATCAGCTTCAACAACGACTTCTCGCAGCCGCTGGTGCCGGCCAAGCAGCATTTCCGCTCGGAAACGGTGGATTCGCAGCGAGGCGAGGCCGAGTGGCGCGGAGGCAACCTCTATTTCGATCAATGGGACTACCAGTTCGAATGGACCATGCTGCCCATCGCGGGCAGTGACCAGTAAACCGGGCGGGATCACTTCAACACCTAGCAGGAGAGAGCGGGGATGAATGGCAAGACCTTGAAGAAAGCAGCGCTGTGTATCGCGCTGGGCACGTGCATCGCGTCGATGGCGCCGATGGTGATGGCGCAGGCCGTGAATGGTTCGGTGGTGGGCCGCACCACGGCCGGGGATCAGATCACGGTGACCAACACCGCGACCGGCCTGACACGAACGGTCACTGCAGGCGAAAACGGTGAATATCGCCTCGCCCAATTGCCGGTGGGAAATTACTCTCTGCAGGTCGTCCGCGGCGGGCGGCCGGTTGGGGAGCCCGTGCAAATCTCCGTCAACCTGGGCAGTGCGACGACCATCAACCTGAATAACGAAGGCGCCATCGACATGGCTGCCGTGCAGGTGGTTGGATCGCGCATCATCACGCCCGTGGACGTCCGATCGACCGAGTCCGCACTGAATATCAGCGCGGAGGAGTTGTCCCGCCTGCCAGTGGACCGCGATGTTGCGTCGGTGGCATTGCTCGCGCCGGGCGTGGGCAAGGGCAATGCCGGTTTTGGCGGTATTTCATTCGGCGGGTCCTCGGTCGCGGAGAACGCCTTCTACGTCAACGGCCTGAACGTCACCGATTTCTACAATCGCGTGGGATTCTCCGAAGCGCCGTTCTCGTTCTACGACCAGTTCGAGGTCAAGACGGGGGGCTATTCCGTAGAGTTCGGCCGGACCACCGGTGGTGTCGTCAATGCGGTAGCCAAGTCTGGCGGCAACGAGTTCCATTATGGAGCGGAATTGGTATGGACGCCGGAACAGTGGCAGGCGTCGGCACGCGACAGTTACTTTGACGGCGAACGCTACCTGACACGCAGCCGCGACAAGTCTGATTCCACCAAGCTCAACGTGTGGGCATCGGGACCCATCATCCAAGATCGCCTGTTCTTCTTCGCCATGTACGAGGGCCGCAAGCAGGAACCCGTCAACACGGATGATGCCGGCGCCACTCTCACGGAAGGCGATGGCAACGACGGTTTCTGGGGTACGACCATCGACTGGCAGATCACCGACCGGAACCGACTGAGTCTGATGGCATTCTCCAACCAGAATCGGGTCGACAGCGAGGTCTATGACTACGACTTCGACGGGAATGGAAAGGGAGAAAAGATAAACGAGATCTATGAGGAGACCGGTGGCCGCAACTGGGCCGCGACCTGGTCTTCCTCCCTGACAGACGACCTCTCGATGAAGCTGATGTATGGCCGCAATGAGCGGCAAAGCAAGCAGGGGTCGCCATTGGATGCCTCGTGCAATTACGTGACCCGGGCGGGAGGGGTGCCGAATCCAGGCGTGCCGGTGGGGTGTACCACCAACTCCTCGGTCTATGACCGCGGAGATACCCGCAAGCAGATGCGCGCCGACTTCGAATGGCAACTGGGTGATCACCTGCTGCGCTTCGGATATGACCGGGAGGAGAATGTTTCCGAACTCGATCAGTACTATCCCGGCCCCGGTGGGCTTCAATACAACGTCTACACCACCACGCCGGGGGCAACCATTCCGAACTCTGGTGGTGGTGTCGTTCCGCCAGGCTATACAGCCTACGTCCGCACGCGCCAGTATTCGGTGTCCGGTAATTTCGAGACCATCAATACCGCGTTCTATCTGGAGGACAACTGGCAGGTCACTGATCGCCTGATGCTGAATCTCGGAATCCGCAATGAAGCCTTCGACAACAAGGACGCGGAAGGGCGCAGTTACATTAAGATGGACAACATGTGGGCGCCGCGGTTCGGCTTCTCGTTCGACGTCAAGGGGGATGGGACGACCAAGTTGTTCGGCAATGTCGGACGCTACTTCCTGCCGGTTGCCAATGTGATCAACATCAAGCAGGCGGGTGCATTGCTGGATGCGCGCACTTATTATGGCTTCGATGGGTGGGAAATCCGCGATCAGGGCGGCAGCCAGTACGCGGTTCCGATCCTCGGCCCGCAGTTTGGCTTCTATGACGGACAGGGCAACGGCACCGTGGGCGATCTCCGTGCAGAAGTCGACCGTGACATGGATCAGGTGTACCAGGACGAACTGATCATGGGTTTCCAGCAGCAGATCAGCGAAACCTGGTCCTGGGCCTTGCGCGGTGTGTATCGTCGCCTCAACAACGCCATCGACGATATGGAGATCTCCGCGACGGGTGCGTGCGGCGGAGATGGCTACATCGGTTGGGTAATGGCGAACCCCGGCAAGGAAGTCACCGTCTGGGGAGATACTAACTGTGACGGCGACGCCGATGGTTGGGTGACGGTGGATACCAAGCGTGAAGGCTGGGCCATGTACGATGCGGATGGCAACTACCTCGGCCAGCGCGGCTGGGTGGAACCCAAGCGCACCTACAAGGCACTCGAGCTGCAGTTCGATCGGGCGTGGGATGGCAAGTGGGCGTTCAATGCGTCGTACACCATGTCCTGGAGCCAGGGCAATGCAGAAGGGCCGGTCAACACAGACACCAACTTCGGTGATACCGGTCGTACCGAAAACTTTGATGATCCCTGGGTGAACTTTGGAGGCTACGGACCATTGGCCAATGATCATCGCCACCAGATCAAACTGCGTGGTGTCTACGCATTGAATGACTACTGGCAGGTAGGCGCTACTCTGGATGCCCGTTCCGGTGGTCCAATCACCGCATTCGGTGTGGGAAATCCGTATGACGCCACCCCCTATCACAGCTACTACATCTGTGTGGCGAATTGTGATTCGGAGGTGTCGCAGGACCGGGTCTACCAGTATTCGCCGCGTGGTGGAGCGGGCCGCATGCCGTGGACATTCGATGTGGGAGCAAACGTAGCCTACGAACGATCTTTCGGAGCAGCCAAGTTCAAGGCTAAGCTGGCGTTTTTCAATGTATTCAACAAGCAGCAGCCGATTTGGGTCTACCAAGAGCTCGAACCCGGCATTGGCGATCGGGATCCTTTCTTCGGCAAGGAACGCTTCCTGCAATCTCCTCGCTATGGCCAGTTGACCGTTTCGCTGAGCTACTGACGAAGGAGCCGGCCGGCCCGCGATCGCGGGCCGGCCGCATGCCCGATGGCCATATTCCCATCTCACAACCGGAAGCTTCGCTCGCTTCCCTACCTGGTGCTGGCGGGCCTTTTCTTGTGTTCGACCACGAAGGCTTCCGACCTGTTCGAGCATGCCTTTTCGGACACCTATGCGCGCTATGCGTTGCCTGGCATGGCAGTGGCGATAATCGAAGACGGCGAGGTCGTCTACCAGCGCACCGAAGGCGAACTGGCCGTGGGTACTGGCCAGCACATCAACCCCGACACCCTCTTCAAGATCGCGTCCAACACCAAGGCCATGACCGCCGCCGTGCTGGCCCGGTTGGTCGATCAGGGAAAGCTGGAATGGAACGATCCGGTCACCAAGTACCTGCCGCAGTTCCGCATGAACGATCCGTGGGTGACGCGGAACATGCAGGTGCGGGATCTGCTGATCCACAACAGCGGCCTGGGTCTTGGCGCCGGGGATTTGATGCTGTGGCCGGAGCCCAATGACTTCACCCGTCAGGACATCGTCGCCGGGCTGCAACATCTCAAGCCGACCCACGGCTTCCGTTCGCACTATGCATACGACAATCTGCTGTACGTGGTCGCTGGCGAAGTGGCGGCGGCGGCGGGCGGTGCGCCTTATGATGTTCTGGTGCGGAAGGAGCTTTTCGAACCACTGGGAATGACCCGCTGCCAGGTCGGCGAGTGGAACCGCGAAAAGGTTGGCAACGTCGCCCAGCCGCATATGCGCACCGCCGCGGGCAATGTGCCGATTCGCGAAGACGGCGCCATCGTTCCCGACATCACCTCGATGGCCGCCGGCGGCATCCGCTGCAGCCTCAACGACATGCTGACCTGGATGCGCATGTGGCTGTCGCCGGAACGGCAGCCGGCCTGGCTCGGCGCCGAACAGCGCCGCGCGGTGTGGACGGCGCACATGCCGATGCCGGTTTCCGCGCGGATGCGGGAGTGGGACAACAGCCACTTCTCCGCCTACGGCTATGGCTGGCGCCTGTCCGATGTCGACGGCGTCTGGAAGGTCGCACACACCGGCACGCTGGCCGGCATGTATTCCTCGGTCATCCTGCTGCCGGACAGGAAAGTCGGCATCGTCATCCTGATCAATGGCGAAGGCGAGGACGCCCGCTCCGTGTTGGGCGAAGTATTGACCAAGCACTACACCGCACCCACGCAGAAGGTGTCGGTGGCCCACTACGCCGAGGCCATCGCGCGCGAGGACGCGGCGATACCGGCGCAGAAACGCAAACCGGACACCTCCGCGCGTCGACCCGCGACCGGAACGGAACTGGCGGGACAGACGGGGCGATACCGTGATCCGTGGTTCGGCGAAGTAGCCCTGTGCATGAAGGACGACGGTGTGAGATTCCAGTCGGCGCGTTCGCCGATGCTGGCGGGCCGGGTGATGAAGGTCGGTGACCGTTGGCTGGTGGACTGGGACGATGACAGCGTCGACGCCGAGCCCTGGCTGGCGTTTCATCCTGCCACGGCGGGGACGCCGCCACGCATGACCCTGTCCCACGTCGATCCTGACGCCGATTTCAGCTATGACTATGCGGACCTGGATTTCCAGCGGACCGGCGGATGCGATTGACATGATGCGTCTCGGCAAGTCGTTGTGTGTGGGCCTGCTGGTGATCGCGGGCGTGGCTTCCGCCCGGGCCGGCGAGGTGACGGTGTCGACGGCGACGCGCTTCGACCAGGTCGATCTGGTCGACGTGGGCGAGCGGATCCCGCTGGCGACCCTGGAAATCCGCTATGCAGGTGACGACAACTTCGTTGGCCGGACCGTGGACGGTTACCAGGCGCCGAAGTGCTATCTGCTGCGGCCGGCGGCCGAAGCGCTGCAACAGGTGGCGACGGATCTGGCCGCCGACGGCTATCGCCTGCGCCTGTTCGATTGCTACAGGCCGGTGCGCGCGGTGAAGGATTTCGTGCGCTGGGCGCGGGATCCGGCGGATCAGCGTACCAAGGCGCGCTTCTATCCGAACCTGGACAAGTCGAAGCTGCTGGATGGCTACATCGCCGAGAGTTCCGGCCACAGCCGCGGCGCCACGGTGGATCTGGGCCTGGAACGGTGCGACGGCGCGCGCTGCGAGTTGCTGGACATGGGGACCGGATTCGATCGCTTCGATACCCTGGCCAACACCGACGACCCGCGCATCGATGGTGAGCAGAAAGCCAACCGCCAGCGCCTGCGTGCGGCAATGGAGCGGCGCGGTTTCCGCAATTACCCGCTGGAATGGTGGCACTACACCTTCCAGCCGGAACCCACGCCCACCACCGCCTACGACATACCGGTGCAATGAGTTCCGATTCCTGGCGGCCCCCGCCGCGCGTCATCGACGTCGCGGTGATCGGGTGCGGCATCGTTGGCCTGTCGGTGGCATTCCAGTTGCAGCGCCGCGGCCTGTCCTGCCTGCTCATCGATCCGCGCGGACCGGCGGGCGATGCCTCCCATGGCAACGCCGGTGCGGTATCGGTCGGCAACCTGATGCCGCAATCGATGCCCGGCATGCTTGGGCCAGCGCTGCGCGGGCTGGGCGATCCACTGGCGCCCTTCAAGCTCGACGCGGGTGCGTGGCCACACTACGCCGGCTGGCTATGGCGGTTCCTGCGGGCGGGCCGCGCGCAACAACTGCCGGCGATCATCGACGCGACCCAGGCACTCAACCAGGGCGCGCGTGGCGCGTGGCTGGATCTGGCCGAAGCCATCGGCGCGACGGATCTGGTCGGCCATACGGGTTACCTGCATGTCTACAGCGAGGATGCGACGTTCGAGCGCGCCGCCGGCGGGCGCGCCCACATGCAGCGGCACGGTGTCACGTTCGATGTGCTGGACGCCGCGCAACTGCGTGCGCTCGAACCTGGCCTGGCCGATTTCGTGCGCCATGGTGTCCTGCAACGCGATTCGCTGTTCGTGCGCGAGCCAGGCGAGTTCTGTCGCCGATTGTTCAACTGGCTGAGCGCCCGCGGTGCCGACATCCTGATCGCCAGCGCACGGGCCATCGAGCGGGAAGGCGCGGGCTACCGCGTGCGTACCTCGGGCGGTGACCTCCATGCCGATCAGGTCGTGGTCGCCGCCGGCGCGTGGAGCGGGACGCTGCTGCAGACGTTCGGCTTGCGCCTGCCATTGGCGGCCGCGCGCGGTTACCACGCCACCTATCCGCGACAGGATGTGGGCGTGCGCCGTCCCACGCTGTGGGCGGAACGCTACATGGTGGTGTCGCCGATGCGCTCTGGCGTGCGGGTCACCGGATTCAAGGAGATGACCGCGCCGGGGCGTCCGCCTCGCCCGGCCCTGATCCACGGCCTGGCGCCGCAGGCGCGTCGGTTGTTTCCGGCATTGGTCGGAGAACCCACCTCGGATTGGTCCGGACTGCGGCCCTGCACGCCGGATTCGCTGCCCATCCTGGACCGCGTGGATGACGAGCGCATCTTCATCGCCACCGGACACGGCCACCTGGGATTGACCCAGGGACCGATCAGCGGCCAATTGATGGCGCGGATGATGACGGGCGAGGTGAATGCGATTGCGCTGGCGCCCTACCGCCTGGCGCGTTTCGGATCGTACGCGCGCCACTGAATCACCGAATCAGGCACCGCCCGGAAATCCCTGCTGGCGCCAGGCTTCGAACACCATTACCGCGACCGTGTTGGACAGATTCAGGCTGCGGTTGTCCGGACGCATCGGCAGGCGCAGGCGGTGTTCGGCCGGTAGCGCGTCCAACACGTCCTGCGGCAGTCCGCGGGTCTCCGGACCGAACAGGAACGCGTCGCCCGGCTGATAGCGGGGCTGGTCGAACCGGACCGTGCCGCGGGTGCTCAATGCGAACAGTCGCGCCGGCGCGAGCGCGGCCAATGCGGCGTCGAGCGAATCGTGGACCTGCAGGTTGGCGTATTCGTGGTAATCCAGGCCGGCGCGGCGCAACTGCCGATCGTCCAGATCGAAACCCAGCGGCCGGATCAGGTGCAGTCGCGCACCGGTGTTGGCGCACAGGCGGATGACATTGCCGGTGTTGGGAGGAATTTCCGGCTGGTAGAGCAGGACATCGAGGGAAAGCGCGGTCATGCGCGGATTCTACGGGCCGGACCGGAAGGTTCCCATGGATGCGGCGAGCGGAAGGGAGCCGGCCGCGATCCGGTGGGTGCCTGTCATGCTTTGGAGGGAAGCCGCATCGCGGGATGCGGCTTCCTTGTCCTGGCGACCGGGGGATCGTGGAAATCTTCGTGGCCGGATTCAACGGGAATCGACGGCTTCGGTGGTGCGGCCTGCGCGCGCGTCGCGGGACGGTGCGCGGCGGAAGTGCGGGTACTGCAGCGGCTGGAACGCGCTTTACCGGAGGATGGAGCGATGAAGCAGGTGGAAGCTTGAAGCGGTTGCGTGAATCAATCCGGTAATCAGCGCGCGGCCAGCTGCTGGGCCAGTACACCCGCCTGCACGGCGAACTGCTGCAGATCTTCCGCCGACGGGCGCACGGTGATGGTCGGCATGTCGACGATGCTGGCGGTCTGGGTGGCCAGGTAGTACGCCAGGTCGCGCGCATCAGGCGTCACGGTCACGGCCGGCAGGTTCACCACCTTCGCATCCTTGTAGGTCAGGTAGTGCGCCAGGTCGGCGGCTTCGGGCTTGACGGTCACGGCCGGCAGGTCGACCACGTGGGTGCTGGCCGGAGTGGCGGACTGCGCCTGGAGGTTGTTGTCGGCGTAGCTGTTGGCCGACAGGACCATGGAACCGGCACACAGCGCGAACACGGCGGCGGCGGTCAGCGGGAGCAGGGTCTTGGTGTTCATTGTTTTGCCTCTGTAGTGATGTTGTGGGGTGGTGTGGTAGTAAGGTAGTACACCTAATCAGACAGATCAAGCGGAACTTGTGTTTGGAGTTCCTTTGTTCAGCGTTTAGTCAGGATTGCTTGGGTTGCTGCTGTTCGCAGTTGAAGTAAAGCAGGACTCGTGCCAACTGCAAATTATTGATTCAAAAGGAAATTCGTTTCTTTCTTCGTGTCCGTGTCCGGCCAGTGTCCGGGTGGCGCCGTCCGTTTTCTGGTTATCAGGACGTGCCTGGCGGCGGGATGTGACCTCCAACACGCCCTTCCCACCGTCATCCGGTCATTTCCGGGACTTGCTGGTTTGGATGCCGTTTAGGCGGAAACGGTTGCGCTGGGGCCGGTTCCGTTGGCACAGGTTCACCCGGGCACATTCATCAGGGCACGTTCACCACGGCAGCGGCTGGCCCTGCCAGTCGAAGAAGCCGCCGGATTGCCCGGGCGACAGTTGATGGATCACGTGCAGCAGGCCGGCGACCGATTCCTGCGCGGAAAGCGCGGCCTGCGCACCGCCCATGTCGGTGCGGACCCAGCCCGGGTGCAGCGCGACCACCGTGATGCCCCGCGCCGCCAGCGCCTGGGCCAGCAGCGAGGTCGCCATGTTCTGCGCGGCCTTGCCCATCGCGTAGCTGGGCGTGCGGAATTCCTGCCGCAGCGCGATGGAACCGACTTCCGAGGAAATGTTGGCCACGGTCGCGCCGTCGGCCAATTGCGGGGCCAACGTCTGGGTCAGCAGGAACGGGCCGGCGGCATTGGTGCGGAAGCTGGTTTCCAGATCCGAAGCATGGACCTGACCGAAGCGCTCGCCGCCACGCAGGACGCCGGCATTGTTGATCAGCAGATCCAGCGGCTGCTCGTCGGTCACCAGGGCGATTTCGTTGGCGAGTGCGGCATGCGTGCGCGGCTCGGCCAGATCCAGCGGCAGTACCTGCAGGCGGCCGGGGTGCTCCCCAGCCAGCAGGTTGAGCGCATTCGCCTTGCCGGGATGGCGGCAGGCGGCGATGACATGGTCGCCGCGGGCCAGCAACTGGCGGACGAACTCCAGCCCCAGCCCGCGATTGGCGCCGGTGACCAGGCAGTGGCGACGATCCATGAGACACCTCGCTTTGAGGGGCACGTGCCATGAGGCCTAGTGTATGGCCCCCGCGACCGGGTTAGCATCCGGGGTTCTTGGGGAATCCCGTACCTGTATACAAGGAGTCACACGATGATCGCATCCCGTCGGCCGCGCGCCGCGCTGCTTGCCGTCGCCCTCGGCACCGCCCTTGGCGGCCTGGCCTACGCGCCGGTCCCCGCCCTGGCCCAGGCCAAACCGGCCGGCACCGACATCGTCATCCCCTACGAGGAGTTCACCCTGCCCAACGGCCTGCGGGTGATCGTGCACACCGATCGCAAGGCGCCGATCGTCGCGGTCAACGTCTGGTACCACGTCGGCAGCAAGAACGAGCAGCCCGGCCGCACCGGCTTCGCCCACCTGTTCGAACACCTGATGTTCCAGGGCAGCGAGAACCACAAGGGCGAGTTCTTCGAGCCCTTCGAGCTGGTCGGCGCCACCGATCAGAACGGCACCACCAACCAGGACCGCACCAACTACTTCCAGAACGTGCCGACCACCGCGCTCGACATGGCGCTGTGGATGGAATCGGACCGCATGGGCCACCTGCTCGGCGCGATCGACCAGAAGGCGCTGGACGAGCAGCGTGGCGTGGTCCAGAACGAGAAGCGCCAGGGCGAGAACCAGCCCTACGGTCGCCGCATCTACACCAAGATCTTCGAGGCCCTGTATCCGCCGGGTCACCCCTACAGCTGGCAGACCATCGGCTCGATGGCGGATCTGGACGCCGCCACCCTGGACGACGTGAAAACCTGGTTCCGCAGCTGGTACGGCCCGAACAACGCGGTGCTGGTGCTGGCCGGCGACATCGACCTGAAGACCGCCAAGGAAAAGGTCACCCGCTACTTTGGCGACATCCCGGCCAGCGCGACGCTGGCCGACATGAAGTCCAACATTCCCAAGCGCGCGCAGGACACCCGCGAGACGGTGCCCGATCGCGTGCCGCAGGTACGCATCTATCGCGCCTGGCCGGTCGCCGAAATGGGCACGCCGGACGCGACCCAGCTGGAGTTGTTCTCGCAGATCCTCGGCGGCAGCGCTTCCTCGCGCCTGGATGCCCGGCTGGTGCATGGCGACAAGATCGCCGACCAGGTCAGCACCTCGCCGTGGATGAGCGAGATTGCCGGTACCTTCATCGTCAGCGCCACCGTCAAGGATGGCGTGGATCCGGCCAAGGTCGAGAAGGTGCTGGACGAGGAAATCCAGCGCCTGATCAGCGAAGGCCCGACCGCCGCCGAAGTCGAGCAGGCGCGCACCTACAGCCGCGCCGGTTTCGTGCGCGGCATCGAGCGCATCGGCGGATTCGGCGGCAAGTCCGACGTGCTGGCCTCCTGCACGGTCTACCAGGGCAAGCCGGATTGCTACCGCGACGAACTCGATGAATTGATGAAGGCCACCCCGGCCAGCATCCAGGCCGCCGCGCGCAAATGGCTGGGCGCGGGTTCGCACACGCTGGTGGTGCAGCCCAGCGACAAGCCGCTGTCCTCGCTGCCGGAAACCGTGCTGGCCGCACCGGCGACCCGGCCGGCGGAAATCCCGGCGGTGGATCCGAAGTTCAAGACGGTCAAGACCGACGTCGATCGCAGCCAGGGCGTGCCCAAGACCACTTCGTTCCCGGATCTGAAGTTCCCGGCCCTGCACCGCGCCAAGCTGTCCAACGGCATGGAAGTCGTGCTGGCCGAGCGCCATGAAACGCCGGTCGTGCAACTGTCGGTGCAGTTCCCCGGCGGCTACACCGCGGACGTGGGCAAGAAGCTCGGCACCGCCAGCTTCACCATGCAGATGCTGGACGAGGGCGCGGGCGACTACAGCGCGCTGCAGTTCGCCGCACGCAAGGAGGCGCTGGGCGCCGAGTTGACCACCGGCGCCGGCCTGGACAGCGCCTCGGTCGGCCTGTCGGCGCTGAGCGACAAGCTGCCCGAATCGCTGGATCTGCTGGCCGACGTGCTGCGTCGTCCGACCTTCGACGCGGGCGAACTCGAGCGGGTGCGCGCGACCTGGATCGCCGGCATCAAGCAGGAGAAGGCGCGTCCGCAGACCGCCGCGCTGCGGGTGATGCCGCCGTTGCTGTACGGCCAGGGCCATCCGTACGCGATTCCGTTCACCGGCAGCGGCACCGAGGCATCGATCGCGTCGCTGACCCGCGATGATCTGGTCGCGTTCCAGCGCGACTGGCTGCAGCCGGACAAGGCCCGCGTGATCGTGGTGGGCGACACCACCCTGGCCCAGATCGTGCCGCTGCTGGACGCCCGCCTGGGTGACTGGAAGACCGCGCCCAACGCGCCGGCGCTGCCGGCGGTGCCGGCCGTGGCCAAGCCGGGCGCGCCGCGCGTGTTCCTGATCGACCAGCCCGGCGCGATCCAGTCCAACATCTATGTCGGCCAGTTGATTCCGCCGACCGGCGACAAGGGCACGATCGATTTCGACTTCGCCAACGGCGTGCTCGGCGGCCAGTTCAGCTCGCGCCTCAACATGAACCTGCGCGAGGACAAGCACTGGGCTTATGGTTCCTACAGCGGCGCCACCAACACCCTGGGCCAGCGTCCGTGGTTCGCGCAGGCGGCGGTGCAGAGCGACAAGACCGTGGATTCGGTGAAGGAACTGAAGGCCGAGATCACCCGTTTCGCCACCGGCGAGGCGCCGGCCTCCGACGCCGAAGTCACCAAGATCCGCGCCAGCAACACGCTGGAGCTGCCGGGTGCCTATGAAACCGCGGCCGCGGTGATGGGCCAGGTGACCAGCAACCTGCGCTACGGCCGTCCGGACGACTACATCCTGACCTACAAGGCGCGCAACGAGGCGATCGCCTCCAAGGACGTGACCGCGGCGGCGAAGACCCTGGAACCCAACGCGCTGACCTACGTGGTGGTCGGCGATCTGGCCAAGATCCAGCAGCCGATCCGGGATCTGAAGATCGGCGAGGTCACCGTGCTCGATGCCGATGGCAAGCCGGTGACGGCCGCCAGGAAGTAAGCTCCTTCGCGCCCCTTCCTCCTGGGGAGGGGCGCGTGGTTGCAGGATGTTCCGCACGCTTCCGCCGCCCGTGCGGCGGAAGCCACCCATGATTCATCCCGGCTGGGCGAGAATGCCCGCCGTTCCCGCACAGAGGCGAATCCATGCGCACTTTCATTCTCCTCGCCGCCGTCACCACCCTGGCGGCCTGCACCTGGGTGCCGCTGGCGCCGAACGCCAAGGGGATCCGGGTCGTCGCGGCCGGCGCCGCCCCCGCCAACTGCCAGAAGCAGGGCGAGGTCTCGGTCTCGGTCAAGGACAAGGTGGCCTTCTACGAACGCAACAACCTGCGCGTGCGCGATGAGCTGGAAACCCTGGCGCGCAACGAGGCACCGGGCATCCAGGCCGACACCATCCAGCCGCTGGGCGACCCCGCCAATGGCGAACAGCGCTTCGCGGCGTATCGCTGCGGACGCTGAAGTTCCTGAAAGGAACAACGGTTTGCCGTGCCGCCGGCGCTGCGCGGCATCCGGATGAAGCCGCCGGTGGCCATCGCCGATGCCCGCTCCGGCAAGGGCCGCCCCGGCACCTGCAGTGCCGGTCGGCGGGTCGGAATGGGGCTGCTGCCACCCTTGGCGCGGCCCGCCCAAACGGCAGCGTACGGAAAATGTGATAATCATCACGTAAATTGCCCGTTCGGCCTACTGTCAGAACCTGCATAAAGATGCGGTGAAGTCCGGAAGCCGGTAACCTTGTCGCCCCCTTCGGCCTGAGCCTTGGCGCTACTTTCGATGCTCTTCAAGAACGTCTCCATCGCGGGACTGGCGCACGTTGATGCGCCGCACACGCTGACTTCCAAGGAAATCAACGAGCAGCTCAAGCCCACGCTTGAGCGCCTGGGCATCCGCACGGATGTGCTCGGCGACATCGCCGGCATCCACGCACGCCGCCTGTGGGACGACGAGCAGCAGGCGTCCGACGTGGCGACGCTGGCGGCGAGGAAGGCGCTGGACGACGCCGGCGTGTCCGCCGATCGCATCGGCCTGCTGGTCAACACCTCGGTCAGCCGCGACTACCTGGAGCCGTCCACCGCCAGCATCGTGTCCGGCAACCTGGGCCTGAGCGAGAACTGCCAGAACTTCGACGTCGCCAACGCCTGCCTGGCCTTCATCAACGGCATGGACATCGCCGCCCGCATGCTCGAGCGCGGCGAGATCGACTACGCCCTGGTCGTGGACGGCGAGACCGCCAACCTGGCCTACAAGAAGACCCTTGAGCGGATGGTCGCGCCGGACATCACCGAGGAACAGTTCCGCAACGAGCTCGCTACCCTGACCCTGGGCTGCGGCGCCGCCGCGATGGTGATGGCGCGCGCCGAGCTGGTGCCGGAAGCGCCGCGCTACAAGGGCGGCGTGACCCGTTCGGCGACCGAGTGGAACAAGCTCTGCCGCGGCAACCTGGACCGCATGGTCACCGACACCCGCATGCTGCTGATCGAGGGCATCAAGCTGGCGCAGAAGACCTTCATCGCCGCCAAGCAAGCGCTGGGCTGGGCGGTGGACGAACTGGATCAGTTCGTCATCCACCAGGTCAGCCAGGTGCACACCGCCGCCTTCATCAAGGCGTTCGGCATCGATCCGAAGAAGGTGCTGACCATCTTCGGCGAGCACGGCAACATCGGCCCGGCCAGCGTGCCCATCGTGTTGAGCAAGCTGAAGGAACTGGGCCGGCTGAAGAAGGGCGATCGCATCGCCCTGCTGGGCATCGGTTCCGGGCTGAACTGCTCGATGGCCGAAGTGGTCTGGTAACACCGGCCCACTGACCTTTCCCGAGGGCCGGTTCGCCGGCCCTTTTGTTTACCGCGGCACCGTGCGATGAATCTTCCCGGCTACCCCTTCACTCCCCAGCGCTTCGAAGTCCGTCCCGGCCTGTCCATGAGCTATCTGGACGAAGGCCCGCGCGATGGCGAGGTGGTGGTGATGCTGCACGGCAATCCGTCGTGGAGCTATTACTGGCGGAATCTGGTGTCGGGGCTCAGCGATCGCTACCGCTGCATCGTGCCGGACCACATCGGCATGGGCCTGTCCGACAAGCCGTCCGACGAGCGCTACGACTACACCCTGCAATCGCGCGTGGACGATGTGGCGTCGCTGCTGGATCACCTGGGCGTTACCGGTCCGGTGACGCTGGCCGTGCACGACTGGGGCGGCATGATCGGTTTCGGCTGGGCCCTCTCGCACGCGGATCAGGTCAAGCGGCTGGTGATCACCAACACCGCGGCCTTCCCGCTGCCCAAGGCCAAGCCGATGCCCTGGCAGATCGCGCTGGGCCGCGACTGGAAATTCGGCGCGTTCATCATCCGCGCGTTCAACGCCTTCTCCGGCGGCGCGTCCTACCTGGGCGTTGAGAAGAAGATGCCGGCCGAGGTGCGCCGCGCCTATGTCTCGCCCTACGACAGTTGGGCCAACCGCATTTCCACGGTCCGCTTCATGCAGGACATTCCGCTTGGTCCCGGCGACAAGGCCTGGGCGTTGCTGGAAGAAGCCGGCCGGCGCCTGCCGGAGTTCGCCGACCGGCCCGCGCTGCTGGGTTGGGGCCTGAAGGATTTCGTGTTCGACCAGCATTTCCTGGCCGGCTTTCGCGCGGCGCTGCCGCGGGCGGAGGCGCACGTCTGGGACGACGCCGGCCATTACGTGCTGGAAGACAAGGCGGCCGAGCTGGTGCCGCTGATCCGCGACTTCCTGGAACGGCACCCGCTGGCCGGCTGAGCGCCGGCTACGCGCCGCTGTCCGCCTCAGGCCGCCCGTATCGGCGGCAGCGGCGTCGAGGGATCGTTGTCGTGATCGTCCGGATTGCTGTCGTCGTCGTTGGCCGCGCCGTCGCGCCAGCGCCAGTCCGCCGCAGTCAGCGCCGGCAGGCCCCAGGCGATGCGGGCCTTGTCGCACTGCGGACTGGCTTCGCCGAATTCCCATGACGCCGGCACATCGCGGCAGACGGTCGGTCGCTGCGGATGGATGCTGCAGCGCGAACGTACGCCGATCTCCGCGTCCAGCGCCACGCAGCGTGGCTTCTGCTCCCAGGTGCCCCGCATGACCACGCGATGCGGGTCGAACGGCTCGGTCAGTTCGGACGGCACGGGGCCGCCGAGGGCCGGGTCGGTTTCGCTCCAGTGGAAACTGACGCGGAAATAGGCGCAGCAGGCGCCGCAGGTCAGGCAGGGATGCATGGGAAAGGCTCGGGCGGTGCGCGAGGAGGGGGCAGGGGGTGCGGAATTGTGAGGCCTCTCTCGGCTGACGCAAGTACCGTCCAGCGGCGACAATGGGCGGATGACCGAACCCTGCAACATCGCCGCCTCCCTGCCGCGGCTGGCGCGCGAGCAGCCCGACCGCGTCGCGATGCGCTGCCCGGGCCGCGATGGCCGCTATGCCACCGAACTCACCTATGCCCAACTGGATGCCCGCAGCGATGCCCTCGCCGCCGGCCTGGGCCGCCACGGCATCGGCCGCGGCACCCGCAGCGTGGTCATGGTCCGGCCCACGCCGGAGTTCTTCCTGCTGATGTTCGCCCTGTTCAAGGCCGGCGCGGTGCCGGTGCTGGTGGATCCGGGCATCGACAAGCGCGCGCTGAAGCAATGCCTGGACGAGGCGGCGCCGGAAGCCTTCATCGGCATCCCGCTCGCCCAGCTCGCGCGCCTGCTGCTGGGCTGGGCGCGAAGCGCGCGCCGGATCGTCACCGTCGGCACGCGCTGGGGCTGGGGCGGCACCACCCTGGCCCGGCTGGAACGCGCGGGGCGGGGCGCCGGTCCGCAATTGGCGGCGACCGCGCCCGACGACGTGGCCGGCATCCTGTTCACCAGCGGCTCGACCGGCGTGCCCAAGGGCGTGGTGTACCGCCATCGCCATTTCGTCGCCCAGATCGAACTGCTGCGCGAGGCCTTCGCGATGCAGCCCGGCGGCGTGGACCTGCCGACCTTCCCGCCGTTCGCGCTGTTCGATCCGGCGCTGGGCCTGACCTCGATCATCCCGGACATGGATCCGACCCGGCCGGCCAATGCCGATCCGGAAAAACTGCACGCGGCGATCGCGCGGTTCGGCGTGACCCAGCTGTTCGGTTCGCCGGCGTTGATGAAGGTGCTCGCCGACCATGGCCAGCCCTTGCCGACGGTGCGCCGGGTGACCTCCGCGGGCGCGCCGGTGCCGCCGGACACGGTGGCGCGCATGCGCGCGTTGCTGCCGGACGACGCGCAGTTCTGGACACCCTACGGCGCGACCGAATGCCTGCCGGTGGCGGTCATCGAAGGGCGCGAGCTGGAAGCCACGCGCGAGGCCACCGAGGCTGGCGCCGGCACCTGCGTGGGCCGGCCGGTGCCGCCCAACCAGGTGCGCATCATCGGCATCGACGATGGCGTCGTCGCCGACTGGGACGCGGCGCGGGTGTTGCCCACAGGTGAAGTGGGCGAGATCACCGTCGCCGGTCCGACCGCCACCGACACCTACTTCAACCGCGACGCCGCCACCCGGAATGCCAAGATCCGCGAGCGCCTGGGCGATGGCGGCGAACGCATCGTCCATCGCATGGGCGATGTCGGCTATTTCGACGGCGAGGGCCGGCTGTGGTTCTGCGGCCGCAAGACCCAGCGGGTGGAAACCGCCCAGGGACCGCGCTACACCGAACAGGCCGAACCGATTTTCAACACCCACCCGGACGTGCGTCGCACCGCGCTGGTCGGCGTGGGCGAACCGGGACGCCAGCGACCGGTGCTGTGTTTCGAACTGCTGCCGGAAGTCGCGGCGATGCGCCGCGACGTCGTGGCCGCCGATCTGCGCACGCTCGCGCAGCGCCATCCGCACACGGCGGGCATCGAGACCTTCCTCTGCCATCCGGGCTTCCCGGTGGACATCCGCCACAACGCCAAGATCGGCCGCGAGAAACTGGCGGTCTGGGCGACCCAGCAGCTGGAGCAGCGCGCATGAAGATCCTGGTCACCGGCGGCGGTGGATTCCTCGGCCAGGCCCTGTGCCGGGGGCTGGTCGAACGCGGCCACCACGTCATCAGCTTCAACCGAGGCCACTATCCCGCACTGGCCGCGCTGGGGGTGGGCCAGGTGCAGGGCGATCTGGCCGATGCGCACGCGGTGATGCACGCGGCCGCCGGCGTCGACGCGATCTTCCACAACGCTGCCAAGGCCGGTGCCTGGGGCGCCTACCGGCTCTATCACCAGGCCAACGTGGTCGGCACCGAGAACGTGCTGGCCGCCTGCCGCCATCATGGCATCGGCCGGCTGGTCTACACCTCCACACCCAGCGTGACCCATCGCGCCACCCATCCGGTCGAAGGCGGCACCGCCGACAGCGTGCCGTATGGCGAAGGCTTCAAGGCACCCTACGCCACCACCAAGCTGATCGCCGAGAAGGCGGTGCTGGCGGCGAACGGTCCGGCGCTGGCGACGGTGGCGCTGCGCCCGCGGCTGATCTGGGGGCCGGGCGATCAGCAGATCCTGCCGCGGTTGGTGGAACGCGCGAAATCCGGGCGCCTGCGCATCGTCGGCGACGGCAGCAACCGGGTGGACACCACCTACATCGACAACGCCGCGCAGGCGCATTTCGATGCCTTCGAACACCTGGCGCCGGGTGCACGCTGCGCCGGCAAGGCCTACTTCATTTCCAATGGCGAACCCAAGCCGATGGGTGAACTGCTCAACACCCTGCTCGCCGCGGCGGGCGCGCCGGGCGTGGACAGGCACCTGTCGTTCAAGGCCGCCTACCGCATCGGCGGGGTCTGCGAAGCACTGTGGACGGTGCTGCCGCTGAAGGGCGAACCACCGATGACCCGCTTCCTGGCCGAGCAGCTCAGCACCACCCACTGGTACGACATGACGCCCGCGCGCGAGGACTTCGGCTATGTGCCGAGGGTGTCTTTTAACGAAGGCATCACCCGGCTGAAGTCATCACTCCGCGACAACGCCGCCATCACTTCTCCGTGACTCCGCGGACTCCAGCATGGACGTGCGCCGAATGGAGCGCGCCCGTGTTTCAGGAGATCCCATGCTGCGCTATGCCGTCATCTTCTTCGTTATCGCCCTGATTGCGGCGGTGCTGGGTTTCAGCGGTATCGCCGGCGCCGCCAGCAATATCGCCTGGATCCTGTTCGTCGTCTTCCTGATCCTGGCCATCATCTCCCTGTTCCGCGGCCGCAGCGTGTAGCACGCCGGTCCCGCGCGCGGCCGGGCGCGGGCGTATGGGTAGAATGGCGGCATGTCCGCCTCGCCCTTCGACCTGCTCAAGCCCTTCGCCGGCCGCGCGCTGGAAGCCGCGCTCAATCGCGCGCTGGCCCTGGATCCCGATACCCGCGCCGGCCTGGCGCCACTGGAGGGCCGGCGCGTGGCGCTGGCGCTGGAGTCGCCCGCGGTGGCGATGGAAATCCGGGTCGGCGGCGGCGAACTGCAGGTCGGCCCGGTCCATGAGGTCCACGAACCCGACCTGGCCGTGCGCGCCACCCTCGGTGGCGTCCTATCGCAGCTGCCGTTCCTGCGCCGCGACAACGCCGCACCGGTGGGGCGCATGCGCATTTCCGGCGATGCCGATCTGGCGCGCCGCCTGCAGACGCTGGCCGAGCGTTTCGACCCGGACTGGCAGCAACCTTTCACGGCCGTATTCGGCGACATCCTGGGCGTGCAGATCGCCAACGCCCTTCGCACCGGACTGCGCCAGGCGCGCACCGCCGCGCGCGGATTCGCCGAAAACACCGCCGAGTACCTCACCGAGGAATCGCGCGATGTCGTCGCGCGCGCGGAACTGAATGCCTTCCACGATGATGTCGACGCGCTGCGCGACGACGTCGAACGGCTGGCCGCGCGCGTGCAGCGGCTGGCGGCCCGGCGCGGAGGCGCCGCATGAGGCCGGTGCTGCGCGCCAGCAAGATTGGACGGGTACTGCTGCGCTACCGACTCGATGATCTGCTCGACGACACGCCCGCCGAGCGCTGGCTGAAACTGGCGCGCCCGTTCGTGCCGCGCGCCTCCGCCGAGATCGCCGCGCAGCCGCGCGGCGCGCGCCTGCGGCTGGCGCTGCAGGAACTGGGGCCGATCTTCGTCAAGTTCGGCCAGATCCTGTCCACCCGCCGCGACCTGGTGCCGCCGGACGTGGCCGAGGAACTGTCGCTGCTGCAGGACCGGGTCAAGCCCTTCGACGGGGACGCCGCGCGCGCCATCGTCGAACAGGTGCTGGGCCGGCCGATCGGCGAGGCCTTCGCCCACTTCGATACCTCGCCGCTGGCGTCGGCCTCGATTGCCCAGGTGCATGCGGCGACCCTGCCGGATGGCCGCGAAGTCGTGGTCAAGGTGCTGCGTCCGGACATCGAGAGGCAGATCGCCGCCGACATCTCCCTGCTCAAGTCGGTCGCCGCGCTGGTCGAGCGCGCTCATCCGAGCGCCGACAAGATCCGCCCGCGCGAGATCGTCGCGGAAATCGAATCCACCCTGGCCGCCGAACTGGATCTGCAGCGCGAGGGCGCCAACGCCAGCGTGATGCGGCGTTTCTGGAAGGATTCCGACGATCTGTACGTACCGGAAATCATCTGGACGCACACCAGCGAGCGCGTGCTGACCATGGAGCGCGTGCACGGCATCCCGTCCGACGACGTGGCCGCGCTCGACGCGGCCGGCGTGGATCGACGCGCGCTGGCGGCCAAGGGCGTGCGGGTGTTCTACACCCAGGTGTTCCGCGACAACTTCTTCCACGCCGATGCGCATGCCGGCAACATCTGGGTCGACAGCGATCCGGCGCGCCGCGCCAATCCGCGCTTCATCGCCCTGGACTTCGGCATCACCGGGCAGCTCTCGCCGGAGGACCAGTACTACCTGGCCGAGAACTTCATGGCCATCTTCAACAAGGACTACCGGCGCATCGCCGAGCTGCATGTCGAGGCCGGCTGGATGCCGGCGACCGTGCGCATCGACGAACTGGAAGCGGCCGCGCGCGCGGTGTGCGAGCCCTACTTCACCCGGCCGCTGTCGGAAATCTCGCTGGCCGAGGTGCTGCTCAAGCTGTTCCGCACCGCGCAGAAGTACGAGCTGACCCTGCAACCGCAGTTGATCCTGTTGCAGAAGACCCTGCTCAACATCGAGGGCGTCGGCCGCCAGCTGGATCCGCGCCTGGATATCTGGGCGGTGGCGCGGCCGGTGCTGGAGAAGATCCTGCTGGAGCGCTACAGCCCGCAGCGCGCGGTGCAGGAATTCCGCAAGCGGTTGCCGGAAATCATGACCCACGCGCCGGACATGCCGCGGCTGGTGCACGCCTGGCTGACCCAGCAGGTCGAGGGCAGGCATGAGCTGTCGATGCGCTCGCGCGATCTCGCCGATCTGGCGACGACACTGCGCGGCATGCAGCGCCGGATCGTCGCCGCCATCCTCGGCGTGGGCCTGCTGCTGGTGGCGGCGGTGCTGTACGGACTGGAAGCCGGTGGCCCGCGTATCTTCTCGGTGCCGGCCTCGGCCTGGATCGCCGGCATCGGCGGCCTGTGGGCGCTGCTGGCGGCCTGGCCGCGCCGGTGACCGGAAACCGGCTCTCCTGTAGGAGCGGCGCAAGTCGCGACCGGATGCCCGCCGCGCTTTCGCGACTCACTTCGCTCCTACAACTGCTCCATGACGATCTTGGCAATCAGCGAGTGATGACCCGATGCGGAAACCGGTATTCCTGAAAGTATTGCTGGCGATGACGGTCCTGGCGCTCAGCGCCTGCACGCACGTACCGAAACCGGAACACAATCCGCTCGCGCACTGGGCGCCCTCGCCGAACCATGAAGCGCGCAGACCGATCCTGATCGTCATCCACGCCACCGAGCAGAACTCGGTGGCCGAGAGCCTGGAGACCCTGCGGACGGAGAATTCCGGCGGGCCGGTGAGCGCGCACTACCTGATCGGCCGCGACGGCGAACGCTACCAGTTGGTCGCCGATGAACTGCGCGCCTGGCACGCGGGTGGCGGACGCTGGGGCACGATCACCGACGTCAACAACGTGTCCATCGGCATCGAGCTGGACAACGACGGGCGATCCGAGTTTCCCGCCGGGCAGATCGACAGCCTGATCGTGCTGCTGGAGGATCTGTGCGAGCGGCTGTACATCCCGCGCACGCAGATCGTCGCGCATGCCGATTTCGCGCCCACCCGCAAGCAGGATCCGGGCACGCGCTTCCCGTGGAAGCGGCTGGCCGAAGCCGGCTTCGGCATCTGGCCGGCCGCCGACGCGCCACCGGCGCCGGCGGGATTCGATCCCTGGAACGCGCTGCGCCTGATCGGCTATCCGCTGACCGATCGCGCCGCCACCGTGCGCGCCTTCCATCGGCGCTTCCGCGGCACCGAGACCGACGTGCTGGACGATGAGGATCTGCGCATCCTGGCGTCGTTGGTGCGACAGTCCACGGGCGAGTAAGCGGGTCGCCGCCCGCGCGGAAGATCCGCGCTAGCGGCCGGACAGGCCATAGGCGGCCGGCGAGCCGGACGTGAACGTCAATCCCGGCTGCGCGACCAGCGTCTCACCGTCCAGCCGGAACACGTGCACGCGGCGATCGATCATGCTCTGCGCGAACACCGTGCGTGCATCATCAAGGAATCCGACGCCCTGCGCCCAACCGCCGAATCCGGTTTCCGCCACGCGTCGCAGCCGTCCCGACTCGATGGCCAGCACCACCAGCCGGCTGTCCGGCGAATACAGCGGATGCGAGCGCGGGAGCGTGCTCATGTTCTGCAGGGCGGCGGCCGCATGGCGGCCATCGGGCGCGCAAGCCACGCCTTCCGGTGACATGCCGACGGAGGCGGTGTCGATGACCCGCGGCAACGCGCCGCGCGTGTCGATCAGGCTGATCGTGTCGACATCGCCGGTCACCTTGCCGTAATTCGCGACCACCGCAAGTCCGGTGTCGCCGCAGAACGACAGCGCGGTGGGGCCGACGCCGGCGCTCATTTCGTGGCGGGCGGGGAGGACCGGTCGGCCCTGGTCCGTCGCGAGCCAGGCGATCCGCTGGCTGCCTGGCAGGCTTGCCAGCGCATGCGCGCCATCGGCGCTGAACGCCGTCGCGATTGGCGCGCTGCCCGCTTCGAAGCGCACCACCTCGACGACTTCCCAGATGCCGGCGCGTTTCTCCAGCACGCTGACGCTGTCGGCGCCGGTATGCGGCACCCAGGCATGGCGGCCATCCGGATGCAGGCTCACCGACGAAGGGGCCGCCACCAGGGTCAGCGTCTGCGACACACGCATCGGTGTCGAGGCCAGATCGATCACCGCCATCGCGGGATTGGCGGTGAAGGCGCCGGCGCGTTCGGGATCGGCGCGGGTGAAGGCGGTGACCAGCGCCTCGCGCCCGTCCGCACTGATCGCGATGCTGGAGGGCGGTCCCTGGAAACTGATCGGCACCTCGACTTCGCCGAGCAGGCGCAGTTGTCCGTTGGTGGTGTCGTAGAACGCCGCGCGATCCGGTGCGGGTGTCCCGAGTATTTCCACCTCGCCGTTGTTCATCCGCGCCTTGCCGTCCAGGGCGATGCCGAGCACCTGGGCATGCGCGGGCGCGACGGCGAACAGGCAGGCCAGGAGGCACCCTCCGGCAGATGCGACACGACCAGGCATGGAGGCGCTCCGGAAGAGGGGAGGCCGGAATCCTAAGCGCATTCGCGCCAGCCGCGTGTTCAGCCGGCCGACTTCATGAACGCCGGCATGCCGGTGCCGACGGGAAGCGGGTGACTTAAAGCCCTTTTAATGCCGCCGGCGCAGGATGCGCCGCGACGCAGTGCAGCCCCCACCCGGAGGAATCCCGTGAACCTGTTCCCCGCTCTCGTGCCACGCGGTCGTGTATCGCCACCCACCTTTCCCGCCACGGCCGGTTACACCGTCGCCCGGGTTTCCCGTCGCGATATCGAGGTGCTGATGGCGTTGTGCGACCTGCAGCGCGACCGCGGCCGGAGTCCGGCGGCGGACGACCGGGAGACGTCCGCGGGCCTGCTCGAACTGATGGAAGCGCTGTTCGATCCACCGCTGCGCGCCTGGGCCTGGATCGCGCGCGACGGCGAGGCCGCGGTCGGTTATGCCGCCGCCACCGTCGGTTTCTCGTTGCTGGAGCGCGGCTACTACCTGCGACTGGAATCGCTGTACGTGGATCCGGCGCATCATGGCCGCGACGTGGAAGCACGCCTGCTGGCCTCGGCGAGCGCGACGGCGGTGCAACTGGGATGCTTCGCCGTGCAGTGGCAACAGGGCGCTGGCCTGCCGCCGCTGCAGCTCAGCGGCGCCAGCATCGGCGACGGCCGCTGCGGCATGCTCCGCCTGTCCACTCCGACCGCATCATGAGCCGCGGGCGCCGCCGTTCCTCCCCCCGGCGGCGCCCCGGCCGGCGCGTCGCCGCCTTCTTCCTGTTCCTGATCGCCGGAATGCTCTACATGTCCCTGTCCGCCTGCAGCACCGTCCCCTATCCGCAGTCACCGCAGTACCGCGAGCGCGCGTTCCACAATCCGGTCGAACCACGCCAGCCGGCCACGCGGGAAATCCCCGGTCTGTGGTGGCGCTTCATGTTCGGAAAATCCGATCGCACCGTGCCGCCCGCCGCATTGCCGGTCCGGAAAATCACCCGTGCGGAACTGGACGCGGCCGCGGATGGCACGCTCTATCGCATCGGCCATTCAACCATCCTGCTGAAGCTCGAAGGCGGCTACTGGATCACCGATCCGGTGTTCTCCGAGCGTGCCTCGCCCGTGCAATGGGCGGGACCCAGGCGCTTTCACGCGCCGGCGATCGCACTGTCCGAGCTTCCGCCGCTCGCCGGGGTCATCCTGTCGCACGATCACTATGATCACCTGGACAAGGCGACGATCCGGGCACTGGCCGCGCGTGCCGAACGCTTCATCACGCCGCTGGGCGTGGGTGATCTGCTGGCGCGCTGGGGCGTGCCCAAGGATCGGATCACGCAACTGGACTGGTGGCAGTCGGTGCGGGTGGGTGGCCTGCACTTGACTGCCACCCCCGCGCAGCATTTCTCCGGACGCGCGCCGTTCCAGCGCAATCCCACCCTGTGGGCCTCCTGGGTCATCGAGACGCCGCGCCAACGGATCTTCTTCAGTGGTGACACCGGCTACTTCGCCGGCTTCCGCGAAATCGGCGAGCGGCTGGGACCGTTCGATCTGACCCTGCTCGAATGCGGCGCCTACGATCCGCTGTGGGAAGGCGTGCATATGCTGCCGGAGCAGAGCGTGCAGGCGCACCTGGATCTGCGCGGTCGCTGGATGATGCCGATCCACAACGGCACCTTCGATCTGGCCTTCCATGACTGGAACGCGCCGATGGAATCGGTCAGCGCGATCGCCGCCGAGCGTGGCGTGGCCTTGAGCACGCCGATGATCGGGCAGGCGGTCGCGGTCGACGCGCCGCAGGCGTTCACGCCGTGGTGGCGCCTGCCGCGTTGAGCGGAGGCGTCAGCGTCCCGGATCCGGGAACCGCACCCGGATCGACAGGCCACGTCCGTCGAGCCCGTCGTCCAGGGTGACTTCCGCGCCATAGGCCTGGGCGATGCGCCGGACCAGTGACAGGCCGATGCCGCTGCCGCGCTCGCCATTGCCGTTGCTGCCACGGAAGAACCGGTCGAAGATCTGCGCGCGCTCTTCCCGCGGCACGCCCGGGCCGTTGTCGGTGACGGTCAATTCCACGCACGCGCCGTCCAGGCCGCGACCACAGGCCACCACCACCCGGCCGCCTTCGCCGCTGTAGCGGATGGCGTTGTCGATCAGGTTGCGCACCAGCACGCCCAGGTCGTCGAGATCACCGGACACCGGCGCGACGGCGGTGTTCAGCACGATGGTCTGCTGCCGGCGCGAGGCCATGATCTCGAACTCGCGCACCACCATCGTCACCACGTCGGCGAGTTCGACCGTCGCGTGGTCATGGCGACGCTGCGAGGCATCGATGCGGGCCGAGTCGAGCAACTGCTGCGCCAGCCGCGACGTGCGTTCGATGCCGTGGGCGAGCTGGCCCAGTGCCTGCCGGGCGTCGGCCTCGCTGCCGGCGCGCAGCGCGACCTGGGTCTGGGTCTGCAACGCCGCCAGCGGCGTGCGCAGTTCATGCGCGGCGTCGGCCAGGAATTGGCGCTCGCCGTGCATCGCGTCGGCCAGCCGGGACAGCAGGCCATTGAAGGATTGCACCAGCGGCTGGATCTCGCGCGGAATGCCGGCCGTGGGCAGCGGGGCCAGGTCCAGCGCATCGCGCTGCGACATCAGATTGCGCAGGCGATTCACCGGCCGCAGGCTCCAGCCGATCGCCGCCCAGATCGCCAGCGCCAGCCCCACCATCAGCGCCACCGCCGACAGCAGGGTGATCTTCACCCACCAGGCAACCTCGGCCCGCAATTGCTTGCGCGACATGCCGACCTGCACCTGCACGCGTCCGCTGGCGTCGGTGACCGCGTAGACGCGCCAGTTGTCGCCCGCGGTGCGGGTGTTGGCCAGTCCGGTCCGGAAACTGGGTTGCAGCGGGGTCTTCGGCGCGCCATTGGACGACACGATGCTCTCGCGGCGCTGTAGGCTCCAGACCTGGAAACGGATCTTGTCGAACTTGTAATTGGGCTGGGCGGGCAAATCCGCCGGCAGTTGCAGGCGCGAACGACCACCGACGGTGTCCACGTCGCTCGGCATCGACATCAGGATCTGCTGGCCGATTTCGCGCAGCGATTGATCCCAATGCCCGTTCTGCTGCCGCGAGACCTGCACGTACTGGCAACCCAGCCAGATCAGCCAGCCGATCAGGCTGACACCCATCAACGTGGCCAGCAGCTTGCCCTTGAGCGAATGGTGGCGCCTCATCCTCATTCCACCTCGCCGACGCGGTAGCCGAATCCATGCACCGTGGTGATGAAGTCGTCGCCGAGCTTGCGTCGCAACTGGTGGATGTAGACGGCGATGGTGTTGCTCTCGATGGTGCCGTCGCCGCCGTAGACCAGCGATTCCAGCGCGTCGCGCGCCACCACCCGGCCCTGGCGTTCCATGAGTGCCATCAGCGTGCGGTACTCGTGCACGCCCAGCTTCACCGCCTGGCCGCCGCGGGTGACCGCGCGGGCGGCAGGATCCAGGACCACGTCGCGGTAGGACAGCACCGGCGCCACCCGGCCCTGGCTGCGCCGCACCACCGCGCGCAGGCGCGCGCACAGCTCGTCGGTCTGGAACGGCTTGACGATGTAGTCGTCGGCACCGGCGTCCAGGCCGCGCACGCGATCGCTGAGCTGGTCGCGGGCGGTGACGATGAGTACCGGGGTGGTGTCGTAGCGCTGGCGCAGCGCGTTCAGGACATCCAGGCCGGATCCGCGCGGCAGGCCCAGATCCAGCAGGACCGCGGCGAAGGCGTGGTCGATCAGCGCGGTCTTGGCGGCGCCGGCGTCCTCGGCGCGGGCGACGTCCCAGCCATCCTGGCGCAGTGCGGCGGCCACGGCGTCGCCGAGCATGCGGTCGTCTTCCACCAGCAGGATCGGGGTCACGGCGAGGTTCCGGAAAAACAGGGGAACCGATGGTAAACCGCGCGCTTTAAAGCCGTCTTAATCCGCCCACGGCAGAACGGGCGGGGAGGGACCCGGGCAGGGTCCCGTCCGTCCCGGCTTTCGGTCCTACTGGGCGGATTGTGTCGCGGCCGCCTTGGCGAAATCGCCGGCCAGGTACACGCTCAGCGTTTCCGGCTTGAGGTGCTTGCGGATGGCGGCATTGACCTGTTCCAACGTCAGTGCGGCGTAGGCGGCATCCAGGTCGGCGGTGAACTGCATGGTGCGGCCGAAGTACGCCTGATCGGACAGCATGCCGGCGACGGCGCCGTCTTCGGCGCGGCCCTGGCGCCGCTCGGTCAGCGTGCCGGACACGGCATCGCGCAGCTCCTCCCCGGTGATGCCGTCGCGGACCAGCCGCGCCAGCTCCTCGCGGATGGCGGCTTCCACCTTGGCCATGTTTTCAGGCGCGGCGATGGCCTGGATATTGAAGCTGCCATTGTCGTCGGTGCCTTCGCGGCTGTCGTCGGCGCGAACCGCGCTGGAGACGCCGTAGCTCAGGCCTTCCTTCTGGCGGATGCGATCCCCGAGTCGCGATTTGAGCGCGCCACCGCCGAAGATACGGTTGGCGATCAGCATCGCCGGATAGTCGGGGTCGGTGACCTTGAGCGACAGGTTGCTGCGTGCCAGCAATACCGCGTTGGGTTTGTCCGGCGTGGACAGGCGCTGGTGGGTCGCGGCGACCGGCGTGTAACGGGTGTTGATCGGCGCATACGGATGCGGCGAGTTCCAGCCCGCGAACAGGGATTCCAGCTGCGCGCGCACCGCCATCGGATCGAAGTCGCCGACCACGGCGATTTCGCCCTCGGCGGTGCCGTAGAAGTCACGATGGAACGCCGCCAGATCCTCGCGCTTGAGCGCCTTCACCGCGGCGATGGCCTCGTCGAGGGTTTCGATGTGCAACGGATGGCCCTTCGGCCAGGGGTCGAAATGATGCGCCAACGCCTGGCCCGCGACCGCGCCGGGCTCCTTGCGGGAGGCTTCCATGCCGGTGAGCGCCTGCAGGCGCAACTGTTCGAACTCGCTCTCGGGGAAGGCCGGGTGGCGCAGGATGTCCGCCGCCAGCGCCAGCGCGTCGGCCAGTTGGGTGCGCCGGCTCAGCAGCGAAATCCCCGCGCCCTGCAGGCCGCCGCTGACGCTGGCCTGGGTCTTCAGCGCCTCGAACCGTTGATCGATCTGTTCCCGGCTCAGCGTGGTGCTGCCACGCATCAGCATGGCGCCGGCCAGGCCGGAGGCATCCTGCCGGCCGGTCAGCGAAGCGACGTCGCCGAAGCGGAAGTTGGCATCCACCACCACCGTCTCGCCGCGGGTCTTGCGCGGCAGCAGGGCCACCCGCAGGCCATTGCCGAGGATGAAACGCTGGGTGCGCGCCTCCAGGTTCTGCGGCGTGGGATCGAACTGTTCGCCGGCCGAGACGGCGGGGCGCCCGACATAGCCGTCCACCAGCTTGGCGATTTCCGGGCGCGGGGTGATGGTGACGCGCTCCGGCGGATCGGTGGGGATGAAGCGGCCGAGCGTGCGGTTGCTGGTCTTCAGGTATTCGGCGGCCACCCGGTTGACGTCGGCGGCGGTGACCTTGGCGATCGCGTCGCGGGTGACGAACAGCAGGCGCCAGTCCCCGGCCGCCAGGAACTCCGACAGGCCCATGCCGACCGCGTTGACGTCGGTGAAATAGAGTTCGTAGGCATTGGCGATGCGCTGCTTGGCTTCCTCGACTTCCGCCTCGGTCACCGGCGTGCGCGCCACGCCTTCGACCTGGGCCAGCAGTTCCTGCTCGGCCTTGGCCGCGTCGCCATCCTTCGGCAGCACCGCCAACGCGGTGAACAAACCGGGATCGCGCAGTGATTCGCTGCCGGCGCCGCTGCCGGCGGCGAGGCGCGGCTGCACCAGCGTCTTGTGCAGGCGGCCGCCCGGCGTGTGTCCCAGCACATTGCCCAGCACGCTCAACGCGGGGCTGTCCGGATGGCCGGCGGCGGGAATGTGGTAGGCCGCGGCGACGATGCGCACGTCGCCGGCACGGCGCACATCGACCTGGCGTTCGCCGTCCTGCGCGGGCTCGGCGGTATGGAAGGCGGGCAGCGCGCGGGCGGGTTTCTCCAGCGGACCGAAATGGGCCGCGACCCGCGCCAGCGTCGCCGCCGGGTCGATGCGGCCGGCGATGATCAGGGTGGCGTTGTCCGGCTGGTACCAGGTGCGATAGAAGCCCTGCAGGCGTTCGATCGGCACGCCTTCGACGTCCGAACGCGCGCCGATCGTGCTGTTGCCGTAGTTGTGCCACAGAAACGCGGTCGAGCGGATGCGCTGGAACAGCACGCCGCCGGGATTGTTCTCGCCCGCTTCCAGTTCGTTGCGGACCACGGTCATCTCGCTGTCCAGATCCTTGCGCGCGACATTGGAGTGGACCATGCGATCGGCTTCCAGTCCCAGCACCCAGTCGAGGGTGGCGTCGTCGGCGGGGAAGGACGCAAAGTAATTGGTGCGATCCAGCCCGGTGGTCGCATTGAACTGGATGCCGCGCTTCTTCATCTCGCCGCTGATGTCGGCGTGGGTGGGCGTGCCCTTGAACAGCAGGTGCTCCAGCAGGTGCGCCATGCCGGTCTCGCCATAGTTCTCGTGTACCGAACCGACGCCGTAGACCAGGTTCACCGTCACCGTGGGCTTGCTCGCATCCGGGAACAGCAGCACCCGCAGGCCATTGCCCAACCGGTACTCGCTGATGCCTTCGACGCTGGGACCGGCGATCACGCCGCGGGGCAGCGCGGTATCCGCGAAGGAGGCCGGCGCCATGCCGAGGCTTAGCGTCAATGCCAGGCCCAATGCGAGAATAAGGCGGCGTGGTTGCATGCAGGACTCCCTGTAAACGGCAACCCGCAGTGTCGCAGATTTGCGGGAGCCGGACGTTACATGAGCGATAGTGAGAGCGGTCACGACATTGGCGGCGTGCTGTACCAGGACGCGGACCTGGCCATCATCGACAAGCCGGCGGGACTGATGGTCCATGACAGCAAGCTGGCGCGCGGCGAGACCGAGTTCCTGGCCGACCGCCTGCGCGAGCGTTTCGGCAGGCCGATCTTCCTGATCCACCGGCTTGACCGCGCGACCAGCGGTTGCCTGTTGATCGCCTTTGATCGCGATGTCGCCTCGGCGCTGGGCCGGACATTCATGTCGCGCGAAGTGGAAAAGGACTACCTGGCCATCTGCCGAGGGTGGCCGGAACCGCAGATCGACCTCGACTATGCGCTCGATGGCGGACCCGGCAAGCCGGAGAAGCGACCTGCGTCGACCCGGTTTACCCGGCTGGCGACCGGCGAATTGCCCCTGCCGTCCGCGGGGTTCTCAAGTTCACGCTACGCGTTGCTGCGCTGCCGGCCGGAAACCGGGCGCTTCCGCCAGATCCGCCGGCATCTCAAGCACCTGTCCCACCACCTGATAGGCGACAGCAGCCACGGCGACGGCCGCCACAACCGCAATTTCCGCATGCACGGCGTGCATCGCATGTTGCTGCATGCGGTGCGGCTGTCGTTCCTGCATCCGCTCAGTGGCGCGCGAATCGAAGCCATCGCGCCGCTGGACGCCGAATTCCGCCGCGCCTTCGCGCTGTTCGGCTGGGACGAATCGCTGCGCTGACCGATCCCTTCAGCCGAGCTCGCTCCGCTGCTGTTCGGTCAGGCGATCTTCAATGCCGCCATCACGATCAGCGCCAGTGCGCTGGCGAATCCGACCGCCCACACCAGGCTGCGCAGCGCGGCCTGGTTGGCGATGTAAAGCACGCCGTGCAGCACGCGCGTTACCGTGAAGACGATCGCCAGCAGGTTGATGGTGGCGGGATCGACACCGGCCAGTTGCGCCATCAGCACGCCGGCGACGAAGGCCGGGAAGGATTCGAAACCATTGAGGTGCGCGGCGTGGGCGCGATGCGAGCGCGGATTGTCCTGCCTGGCCTGCCACTCGCGCGGCGCGCGGTTGTTGTAGCGCTCGCCCGAACGCTTGGCGATGGTGACCCACAGATAGGGCAGCAGGGCGGTGATCAGGATGCACCAGTAAGCGATGGACATGGATTCCTCCTTGGATTGCCGCATAGCCTAGCCGAAGCCCGCGCGATGGAGCGCTTCGATGTACTTCCCGGCTTCGGCGGCGGAACGGGCCGCGGTGGGAAACAGGTTCCGATCGGAAGTACTCGCCGGTCGGACCCCACCCCGGAAACAGCAACGGCGCCCTGGAGCGCCGTTGCCGTCAATGCCGCGGAGGCTTACTTCGCCGCCGGTTGCATCATCTTGTCGCGGGCCGCCTTGAACGGATTGCCCGGATACCAGTTCGGCCACTTGTCGCCGCCGGCGATGTCCTTGCCGACGCCGTACAGCGCTTCCAGATCCTGCACCGTTCCATCCAGCTTCCAAGTTTCCGGATAGTACTGATCGCTCGGCGAGTGGTAGTGCCTGGCGTAGTCCTCGGCCGCCTTCTTGCCGGCCTCGGTGCCGCCCTCGACCAGATCCTCGCCGCCATCGGCATACAACGCCGGCACGCCGGCCTTGGCGAAGTTGAAATGATCCGAGCGGAAGTAGAAGCCGCTCTGAACCGAGGTCTCGCCGTGCAGGGTGCGGCCCTGCGCGGTGGCGATCGGCTTGAGCACGTCTTCCAGCTCCGAGCTGCCGAAGCCGACCACGGTGATGTCCTTTGCCTTGCCGGCCACCGACATCGCATCGATGTTGATCACCGCCGCGATCTTGGCGAGCGGGAAGGTCGGATGGGCGACGTAGTACTTGGAGCCGAGCAGGCCGGACTCCTCCAGGGTCACCGCCAGGAACACCAGCGAACGCTTCGGCTTGGGTTCCTGATGGGCGAAGGCGTCGGCGATTTCCAGGATGCCCGCCACGCCGGTGGCGTTGTCGATCGCACCGTTGTAGATGTTGTCGCCGGTCTCGCCTTCATGCTTGCCCAGGTGATCCCAGTGCGCCATGTACAGCACCGCCTCGTCCTTGCGATCGGTGCCCGGCAGCACGCCGACCACGTTGCGCGAGTTCTTTTCGCTGATGGTGCTCTTCAGATCGATGGAGGCCTTGGTCTTCAGCGTGACCGGCTTGAAGCCGCGCTGATTGGCGGCCTTGTACGAGGTGTCCAGATCCAGGCCGGCGTCAGCGAACAACTGGCGGGCGGCGTCGGCGGTCAGCCAGCCCTGCACCGGGATGCGGCGCTCGGGATCGTCCTTGGCCGGCAGGTCGTACTGCGCGCCGGACCAGGAATTCTTCACCACGTCCCAGCCGTAGCTGGCGCCGGGCGTATCATGGACGATGAACGCGGCGGCGGCGCCCTTGCGCGCGGCCTCCTCGAACTTGTATGTCCAGCGCCCGTAATAGGTCATGCGCTTGCCTTCGAACAGCTTCTCGTCGCCGGTGTGGAAGCCGGGATCGTTGACGAACATGACGACCGTCTTGCCCTTCCAGTCCTGGCCGGCATAGTCGTTCCACTGCTGTTCCGGCGCGTCCACGCCGTAGCCGACGAACACCATCTCGCTGGCGTCGACCTTCACTTCCTTCTCGCCGGTGCGGGTGCCGGCAACGAAATCCACGCCGAACTTCAGCTCGCGCGTCTTGCCGTTGCTTTCCAGCTTCAGCACGGTGCCTTCGTCGGCGGTGGTCTCCACCATCGGCACGTCCTGGAAGAAGCTGCCGTTGTTGCCCGGCTGCAGGCCGATGCGCTTCATCTGCGCTTCCAGGTAGGCGACGGTCTTCTCCTCGCCGGTGGAACCGGGACCGCGGCCTTCGAATTCGTCGGAAGACAGCGTCTTCACCAGTTGGGCGAAGTCGGCCTCGTTGATGGCCGGGGCGAAGGCGTGATCCGCGGGTGCCGGCGCGGTGGGCGCGGTGGCGGCCGGTGCTTCGGCGTCAGGCTTCTTGCACGCGGCGAGCAGGGTGGTGGCGGCCAGCACGGCCGCCGCCAGAGGGAGCTTGCGGGACATCGGGATTCCTCAAATCCAGGAATCCCGAGTGTATGCGATCGTCCCGCGCGATGTGCCCGGCGCTCAGTCGGCCGGCGCGGTCGGCGTATCGAACGGGCGTGCGGTGGCGCCGGTGACCGGGCCGATCTTGGCCGTACGGTGGACGTAGAGGACCACTTCGCGCTCGAACACCAGCGGGCCGTCGACGGTTGCGTTCGGGCCGATCACGATGCGGGGCGGACGCTTGCGCTCGATGTTGAAGTTGCCCTTGGGCTTTTCGACCTTCAGCCCGCCGCGCACGTGCGAATCCACGCCCACGGTGACGTCGCCGTTGACCGTCTCGATGCTGCCGCCGACTTCGGTGCCGACCAGGCCGATGCCGCCGTTGACCGTGGAAACGCCCTCGCGCACGCGGCTGCCGCGATCCAGGAAGATCGGACCGTTGACGGTTTCCACGTCGCCGTCCACCTGGACCTTGCTGCCGGCGCGGATGCCGCCGTTGACCGTTCCCATGCCGCCGGTGCGGGCGCCATCGCCGATCTTGAGCGAACCGTTGACGGCTTCGACCGAGCCCGTCGTGGCATTGTCCTCGACGACGATGGAGCCGTTCACGGTGCTGAGGTCGCCGTGGCTCTGGCCGGCCTGGGCGGTGATGGAGCCGTTGACCTTGGAGATGTCGTTGCCGGCGAAGGCGGGTGTGGCCGCCAGTGCCAGGGTCAGCAGCAGGGCAGGGGAAGTACGGGTCATGGTGAAGTCCTGTTCGTCGAAAGTACGGGTTGGATGCCGGGGCCGCCCAAAGGGTTTAACCGGGCCTGGCGACGGGACCTCCCGCCGCGTTCAGGGTAACGCCGCCATCGCAGCACGCTTCGCTACAATCTTCACCTGCCTGAAGTCACCGGAACCCCCACCGTGTCCCCAACGCCGTCCGCCTCCCCGCGTCCCAAGCCCGTCGTCCTGCTGATCCTCGATGGCTGGGGCCACCGTGAAGATCCCACCGACAACGCGCTGGCACAGGCGGAACTGCCGAACTGGCGCCGCCTGCTGGCGACCGCGCCGCACACCCTCATCCACACCGAGGGCCGCCATGTCGGCCTGCCCGACGGCCAGATGGGCAATTCCGAGGTGGGCCACATGAACCTGGGCGCCGGCCGCATCGTCTACCAGGACCTGACCCGCATCGACGCCGCCATCGAGGACGGCAGCTTCTTCGACACCGCGGAGCTGGCGGCGGCCTGCGATGCCGCCAAGGCCGGCGGGCATGTCCTGCACGTGTTCGGCCTGCTTTCGCCGGGCGGGGTGCACAGCCACGAGAACCACATCTTCGCCATGCTGGAACTGGCCCATCGCCGCGGTGTGCCGAAGGTGGCCGTGCATGCCTTCCTGGACGGCCGCGACACCCCGCCGCAATCGGCCGAACCCAGCCTGCGCGCGCTGCAGGATGTCTGCGCACGCCTGGGCAATGCCAGCCTGGCCACGGTCAGCGGCCGCTACTACGCCATGGATCGCGACAAGCGCTGGGATCGCCTGCGCAAGGCGTGGGATGCCATCGTCGAGGCGCAGAGCGAATACCGTGCCGCCGACGGGGTGGCCGCGTTGCAGGCGGCCTACGCGCGCGGCGAGAACGACGAGTTCGTGCTGCCCACGGTGATCGACGGCGCGCAGCCGATGGCCGATGGCGACGCAGTGGTGTTCATGAACTTCCGCGCCGATCGCGCGCGCCAGTTGACGGCCGCGTTCGTCTCGCCGGATTTCGACGGGTTCCAGGCCCGCCGCCCACGGCTGTCGCGCTTCGTCTGCCTGACCGAGTACGACGCGAAACTGCCGGCGCCGGTGGCGTTCCCGCCGGATGACCTGCGGCACACGCTGGGCGAACTGCTGGCCGAGCAGGGCCTGACCCAGCTGCGCATCGCCGAGACCGAGAAGTACGCCCACGTGACGTTCTTCTTCAGCGGCGGGCGCGAGGATCCCTTCGCCGGCGAGGAGCGCATCCTGGTGCCCAGCCCCAAGGTCGCGACCTACGATCTGCAGCCGGAAATGAGCTGCCCCGAGCTGACCGCCAAGCTGGTCGACGCGATCGGTTCCGGCCGCTTCGACGTGATCATCTGCAATATCGCCAATCCGGACATGGTCGGTCACAGCGGCGATCTGCAGGCCGCCATCCTCGCCGCGCAGGCGGTGGACCAGGCCATTGGTGCGGTGGACGCCGCGGTGCGCGCCGCGCACGGCGCGCTGATCATCACCGCCGATCACGGCAACCTGGAGATGATGCGGGATCCGGAAACCGGACAGCCGCACACCGCGCATACGGTTGGGCCGGTGCCGCTGGTCTACGTCGGCGAGCGCGCGGCGAGGCTGCGCGCGGGTGGCGCGTTGCGCGACGTCGCCCCGACCCTGCTGGATCTGCTGGGCCTGCCGCAACCGGCCGAGATGTCCGGCCAGTCGCTGATCGCCGCCGCGCAATGACGCGTCGCCTGCTCCGCACCGGCCTCGGCCTGCTGATCGCGCTGGGCGTGATCAGCGGAGGCGTGTCGGCGCAGAGCCAGCGCGACGCGCAGAAGAAATTGGAAAAGGCGCGCGGCGAACTGAAATCGATCGCCCAGGAGCGGCGCAAGCTGGAGGGCGAACGCGGCGATGCCTCGCGCAAGCTGCGCGAGGCCGACGAGCAGGTTGGCCGCAGCAGCCGCACGCTGTCCGAAACCGAATCCTCGCTGCGGCGCGAGGAGGCCGCATTGGCCGAACTGCAGCAACGCCGCGAGGACATGCTGAAGCGGCTGGGTGGACAGCGGGAACAATTGGCCGCGCTGGTGCGCTCGGCCTACATGACCGGCGGCGACGCGCCGCTGAAGGTGTTGCTGTCGCAGGACAGCGCCGCCGACGCCAGCCGTACCCTGGCCTATCACCGCTACCTGCAGCGGGATCGCGCCGCCCGCATCGACGGTCTGACCACCGAGCTGCGGGCGCTGGCGCAGGTCGAACAGGACATCACCAGCCGGCGCGCGCAACTGGATACCGATCGCCAGCGCCTGCGCGGACAGATGAACCAGTTGCAGAAGGATCGGCAGAGCCGGGCCCGCCTGGTGGCCGATCTCGATCAGCGCTACCAGGACCGTGCCGACCGCGAAAAGGCGCTCGGCCAGGATGTGCGGTCGCTGGAGCGCCTGCTCGCCAACCTGCGGGCGGCGGCGGCGCGCGCCGAAGCCGAGCGCCGTGCGGCCGCGCGCAAGGCGGCCGAGGAGCGCGCGCGCGCGCAGGCCCGCCAGGGCGCCACGCAAGGCGCGCAAACCCCTTCGCGCCCACGGCCGGAAGTGGCCAACGCGCCCGCGTTGAAGGTTGGCGGGCTGGGCTGGCCGCTGTCCGGAAACCTGTTGGCCCGCTATGGCGGGCGGATGCCGGACGGTCGTACCAGTTCAGGCGTGCTCATCGGTGCGCCGGCCGGCAGCACGGTGACAGCGGTGGCCGACGGCACGGTGGTGTTCTCCGAATGGATGACCGGCTACGGACTGATCCTGATCATCGACCACGGCAACGGCTACATGAGCCTGTACGCCCACAACGAGAGCCTGTTGCGTGACACCGGCGTCCAGGTCAAGCGTGGTGATCCGGTGGCCAAGGTCGGCACGTCCGGCGGCCAGGGCACGCCGGCGCTGTACTTCGAACTGCGCCGCAACGGCCAGCCGGTGGACCCGGGCAGTTGGCTGCAGCGGCGCTGAACCGGAACGCCATTCACCGCCGGTTCGCGCATAATCGGGCGAACTCCGTGGACCGCGCGGGGTCCATGGTTCCGCCGCTTTCCCACGGAGTTTCGATGCGTTCTTTCCTGCCCCTGGCCCTGTTGCTCGCCCTCGCCGGCGCGCCCGCGTTCGCGCAAGAGACCGCCAAGGAACCGGAGGTGGGCGCCAGCGACGATCCCTCCGCCGCCGAGACCGCGCCCTCGAAGGTGCCGCTGGAGGAAATCCGCCGGTACGTGGCCGTGTTCAATGCGGTCAAGGAGGCCTATGTCGAGCCGGTCGAGGATCGCAAGCTGATGCAGTCCGCCATCCGTGGCCTGCTGCTGGATCTGGATCCGCACAGCATCTATTTCGACAAGGAAGACGCGCAGGCCTACGACGAGCAGACCTCCGGCGCCTATGAAGGCATCGGCGTGGACCTGCTGCAGCAGCCGGACAATACCCTGCTTGTGGTCTCGCCGATCGACGACACGCCGGCGGCCAAGGCCGGGATCAAGGCCGGAGACGTGATCGTGGCCATCGACGGCAAGCCGATCGAGAAGACCGATGGCATGGAACCGCTGCGCGGCAAGCCCGGCAGCAAGGTCACCCTCACGCTCGTGCGTGAAGGCACCGCCAAGCCATTCGACGTCAGCCTGGTGCGCGACGTCATTCGCATCGCCAGCGTGCGCAGCCGGATGCTGGAACCGGGTTACGGCTACGTGCGCATCAGTGCGTTCCAGACTGAGACCGCGGCGGACTTCCAGAAGCACGTGGCCGACCTGAAGGCGAAGGGCAAGCTGCGCGGGCTGGTGCTGGATCTGCGCAGCAATCCGGGCGGCCTGCTGCTGGCGGCGGTCCAGATCGCCGACGATCTGCTGGACAAGGGCAACATCGTTTCCACCCGCGGGCGCATCGTGGTCAGCGATTCGCGCTTCGACGCCACGCCCGGCGACTTGCTCGAAGGCGTGCCGGTGGTGGTGCTGGTGGATGCCGGTTCGGCCAGCGCCTCGGAAGTGCTGGCGGGCGCGTTGCGCGACAACCAGCGCGCGCGCGTGGTCGGCAGCCGCACCTTCGGCAAGGGTTCGGTGCAGACCGTGCTGCCGCTGGACAACGGCGATTCGGTGAAGCTCACCACCGCCCGCTACTACACGCCCAGCGGCAAGTCGATCCAGGCGCGCGGCATCGTCCCGGATGTGGAACTGCATCCGGAAACGAAAGACGGCGAACCCGGGATCATCGACTACAGCGAGGCCACCCTGCCCGGTCACCTGCGTGGCGATGACGAGGGCCAGGAAGGCTATACCGCGGGCGAAGTGCTGGACGGCGAGAAACCGATCGCCGCCGCCCTGGCCGAGTTGAAGAAGCAGCTCGCGTCCGCACCGGCCACGTCGGCGAAGGCACCGCCGGCGCGCCGCTGAGCCGGCGGCGTCAGGCGGAGCGTTCCGCCACCAGGCCGTACATCAATGGCAGGCTGGGCATCGTCGCCGGCGGATACATCCGCCGGCCCTGCGCTTCGCGCATGCCGTCGAATCCACGCCAGCCGTTGGCGTAGGGATACTCCTGCAACCGGCGCAGCCGCAGCCCCGCGCGCAACAACGCATCCACGACTTCGCCCAGGCTCCACTGGAATTCGTAGCTCGGATGCGGATTGCGGAAATCCCGTACGCCGGGCTGGTTGCCGGAAGGCGCCAGCGCCTCGCCGGACAGTGCCACGTAGTCGCTGACGCCATCCTCCCAGACCAGCGGTTCGCCATGGGCGAAGTAGGGATACTTCGGCTGCCATTGCGGATCGAAAATCATCGCCACCGGATGGAACTCGACGCAGACGAAGCGTCCGCCAGGTTCCAGCACTTCCGCCAATCCACCTGCCCATGCATCCAGATCCGACAGCCAGCACAACGCGCCGTAGGAACTGAAGGCGATGTCGAACCGCCGTCCATCCGCCCGTGCCCGTTCGAACCAATCGTATACATCGGCGCGCTCGAACCCGGCACGGATGCCCGCGTCGCCCGCCAATTGGCGGGCGAACTCGATCGCGGCATCGCTGATGTCCACGCCCGTGACCTGCGCACCGAGTCCGGCCAGGCTCAGGCTGTCCTGGCCGGCGTTGCACTGCAGGTGGATGAGCCTCCTGCCGGCGATGTCACCCAGCAGCGCGATCTCTTCCGGGAACAGCGTGCTGCCGCCGGCGCGGAAGAACGACGCCTGATCGCGCTTGTGGCTGTTGTGCGCCACGGTGGCGGCATTCCAGGAATGGCGATTGCCTTCGTGCAGATCCTTGCGCATGGCCGATCGGGGAGCGGGAAGGGAGTGGCGATTCTAGGCCATCCATCCCCGCGAACCGCACGGTCAGGGCAGCGAGGGATCCCCGGCCATCGGCGGGCTGGCGGCGCGGCGGTCGCGCATGATCCGATTGAACAACGGTGTCGCCATCAGGGTGGTGAGGATCGCCATGATCACCAGGATCGAGAACAGGCCCGGTTCGATGACGCCGGCCTGCAGGCCGATGTTGATGATGATCAGTTCCATCAGGCCGCGGGCGTTCATCAGGGCGCCGATCGCCATCGCGTCACGCGGCGGCTCGCCCGACAATCGCGCCGCCGCCCAGCAGGCGATCGCCTTGCCGCCGAACGAGGCCAGCAGGATCGCGATGGCCGGCAGCAGCATCGCCGGATCCATGAACACCGACAGTTGGGTCTTCAGGCCGGAATAGGTGAAGAACAGCGGCAGCAGGACCACCACCACCATCGGCTGCAGCAGTTCGCGCAGGCGTTCGGTGAGCACGCCGCGTGGCAGGCAGGCGCCGAGGATGAAGCCGCCGAACACCGCGTGGATGCCGATGGCGTCCATCGCCCATGCGCACAGGAAGAACAGGGCCATCACCCAGGCCAACACCGAGGACGGCAGCGGTCCCTGCTCCGGCACGCGCGTGGCCAGCGGTGCCAGCAGGCGCCGGCCCGCCAGCAACATGAAGCTCAGGTAGGCGATGCCGCCGCCGATCGCCAGCCATGCCTGCGCCCAACTGCCGCCGAAACTGGCCAGCACGATCGCCAGGATGCACCAGGCCGCGGCGTCGTCCATCGCGCCCGCGGTGAGCGCCAGGGTACCCAGCGGCGTTCCGGTCAGTCCGCGCTCGTGGATGATGCGCGCCAGCATCGGGAACGCGGTGATCGCGATCGCCGCGCCGAGGAACAACGCGACTTCCAGGAAGCGGGTCTTGTCCGAGAACAGCCCCGGCACGTGCTGCAGCCAGGGCGCCAGCGCGAATGCGAGCAGGAACGGCACGGCGATGCCGGCCCAGGACACCGCCATCGCGCTGCGGTAGCGCGCGCGGAAATGATCGGCGCGGAACTCGGTGCCGACCAGGAACATGTACATGCCCACGCCGACCTGTCCGCCGACATACAGCATGTCCAGGGTCGGCTTGGGAAACAGCGCCAGCTGGGTCTCGGGCATCAGCGCGCCGAACAGCGAGGGGCCCAGGGTGACGCCGGCGATCATCTCGCCGACCACCTGCGGTTGTCCGAAACGTTGCGCGAGGCGGCCGACCAGGCGGCAGACCAGGATGATGATGCCCGCCTGCAGGAAGAAGTAGACGGACAACTGCGGCGTGGACATCAAGACAACCCCGGGACTCGACGCGCCATCATAGGCGGTCGGCGGGGACGGCGGAGCGTACTGGCGGTTACCCGCCGGCGCCGGTCAGCGCGGCTTGGCCGGCAGCGGGAACGGGGTGACCACCTTCTCGCCGGTGGCGGCGTCGCGGATGGCCGACTGGCCTTTGCGCTCGACTTCCTCGACCCGGATGATGCTCTGCATCGGCAGGTGCAGGACACGCGTATCGCCGAACTCGTCGCGCAGGCGCTCCTCGGTGGGATCCACCACCAGCCCGTCGTGCAGATCGAAGACCAGCTCGCCCACTTCGGTGAAGCCCCACAGACCGCTGGCGCCCACGTGGCCCGCATACAACTCGTAGACCTTGTTGTGGTTGAGGAAGGTGACCTTGTAGAGCTTCTTTGCCATGGGGCGGGGAGTGGGGAAACCGATGCGATGGGGGGAAAGTGAGGCCGCCCCGCCGCCGCTTCAATAGCCCTGCCGCTTGCGCAGGCGCCGGGCGATGGCGGCGCGGACGAACAGGGCGAACACCACCCCGAACAGGAATCCGGCGATGTGCGCCGACCAGGCCACCGCGCCGAAGGCCGGGCCGGTGTAGGCGAACACCACCTGCAGCAGCGCCCAGATGCCGATCAGCAGCGAGGCCGGCGCCTTGACGAATTCCAGGAACAGCCCGAGCGGCAGCACCACGCCGAGCTTGGCGGTCGGGAACAGCGCCAGGTAGGCGCCGATCACCGCCGAGACCGCGCCGCTGGCGCCGATCACCACCCGGTCGGGCGCACCGATGGTGAGGACCGCGGCCAGGTTGGCGACCGCGCCGCCCAACAGGAACAGGATCAGGAACCGCCACGGCCCCATGGTCCGCTCGGCCGGCATCCCGAAGATCAGCAGGAACACCAGATTGCCCAGCAGGTGGGCCCAGTCCGCATGCAGGAACAAGGCGGTGAACAGGCGCAGCACGCTGCCGTCTTGGAGATCGGCCAGCCAGGCCGGCAACGAGGTCAGGCCGCCGGACAACGCGCCCCATTCCTGCAGCAGCAACGCACGATCCGGTTGCATCGCCGCCCACAGGAACGCCAGCCACAACAGGCCCAGCAACGCGGGCGTGGCCCAGCGCAGCGAAGGCTTCCGGCGGGAGGGCAAGGAGACGAACATGCCGCCTCACTTTAACTCGCAGTGCCTGTCACCCGTGTCGTTTCCCTGTTCAGGAAAACCCCTCGGACCGTGCCAAGAGTTTGTTAGCTTTCGGTTAGAAGACATGGGTATACTGCATACGGCGTCGTATGTCGGGAGGGGCTTCCGGCGGACGAACCGGCGGGCATAACGCCGGTCGCTTCCAGCGGCGCATTGACCGTAACCCACGTCCTCCGGAGAGAGACACCATGCATTCCGTCAACAGTTTTGCCCGTATTTCCGCGCTGGCCTTCGGCATTGCCGGCGTTCTGGCTTTCGGTCAGGCGCACGGCGCCGCGTTCCAGCTGAAGGAAAACAGTGCCAAGGGTCTCGGCCGCGCGTTCGCCGGTTCGGGCAGCGCCCCGGGCGACGCCTCGGTGATCGCGACCAATCCGGCCGCGATGCGCCACATGAAGGAAACCCAATTCCAGGCCGACGTCAGCGCCATCAGCTTCTCGGCTGATTTCGAGGGCGGCGGACGCCTCGCCGGTCCGACCGGTGCGGGCACCGGCATGCCGATCTCCGGCGGCAACGGCGGCGACGCCGGCACCATCGCAGCGGTTCCGGCCGCGTACTTCCACACCATGATCGGCGAAAAGGCCCACCTGGGCGCGTCGCTGACCGTGCCGTTCGGCTTCAAGACCGAATACGACCGCAACTGGGTCGGCCGCTACCATGGCGTCAAGACCGACCTGAAGACCGCCGACCTCGGCCTGGCGATTTCCTATGACGTGAACCCGTACGTGTCCTTCGGCGCGTCGGTGTTCGTCGAGCGCCTGGAAGTGGATCTGAGCAACGCCGTCGATCTGGGCGCGGTGATGTTCTCGCAGGGCGGCGGCGCGCTTGGCTTCCTGCCGGGCAACGCCGACCTGTACAGCCAGCTCGAAGGCAGCAGCAATGACTGGGGCTTCACCGTCGGCGGCCTGTTCAGCGTCAACGACCAGACCCACATCGGCCTGAGCTACCGCTCCAAGGTCAAGCACGAGATCACCAACGGCAAGGCCACCTTCACGGCGACCAATGCCCGGGCCACCCAGGGCCAGGCGGTGCTGGCCGCGCGCGGCCTGTTCGTGAACACCGGTGGCCGCGCGACCATCGAACTGCCGGCCTCGGCGACCCTGAGCTTCACCCGCCAGGTCAACGACAAGCTGACCATCATGGCCGACGTGACGCGCACCTTCTGGGCGCCCTCGTTCGACGCGGTCACCGTCGATTTCCAGTCGAACCAGCCGAACAACGTGCTGCCGTTCCACTACCGCGACACGACCTTCAGCTCGATCGGTGCGGACTACCGCCTGAGCGACACGCTGACCCTGCGCGGCGGCGTGGCCTACGACCAGACCCCGACCACCGCCGAGCACCGCGACGTGCGCGTGCCGGACACCAGCCGCAAGTGGCTGTCGCTCGGCCTGACCTGGGCGCCGTCGGAAAAGGCGGAGTACAGCTTCGGCTACACCCACCTGTTCACCAAGGACCCGACCGTCGATCAGGTCTCGGCGACCGGCAGCACGCTGTCCGGTTCCTACGACGTGGCGGGCGATGTGCTGGCGGCTTCGATCAACTACAAGTTCTGATCGAATCCCGGCATTGCCGACGCGACACCGGAAAACCCCGCTTCGGCGGGGTTTTTCTTTTCCGTGATCGCGCCATTGAATGCGGGCGTGTTGCCCGAGCTAGAGCACAGGCGCGGGATGCATCCGCAGTTCGACGCGATTGCGTCCATTGCGCTTGGCCGCGTAGAGGGCCTCGTCCGCCAGCCGCACCAGATCGTTGAATCCGGTGTGGCGATAGCGGGTGTGGGCGATGCCCAGGCTGACGGTGACCCGGAAAGCGGGCGCGGGGAATTCCAGCGACATCACCTGCGTGCGGATGCGTTCGGCCAGCCGATGCGCGACTTCCGGCGAGGTCTCGCGCAGCACCAGCATGAATTCCTCCCCGCCCAGGCGCACGAACAGATCGTTGCTGCGGATGCATCCGCGCACCACGTCTGAAAACCGCTGCAGAACCTGATCGCCGGTTTCGTGGCCGTGGTGATCGTTGACCGCCTTGAAGTGATCCAGGTCCAGCGCGATCACCGCGAGCCCGCCTTCCAGGGTGACGAAGCGGGCGCTGGAACGCAGTTCGCTGTCCAGGCCCCGGCGGTTCAATGCGCCAGTGAGCGGATCCAGCAGCGCGCTCTGGCGCAGCGCTTCCGCGGCGCGGAAGCTGGCCAGCATCAGCATGCAGAAATTGAGCATGAACCAGATCGACAGATCCGCGTTCACCCATGACGGATTCGGGCCATAACGCCCGGTCAGCGCATGTGCGAGATCGCGGCCATAGAGGTACAGGAGCGCCACGCACGCGGTCATCATCAGCCGGGCGGGCACGTGGTCCGGGCCGGCCCGCAACAGGCGCAGCTGCCAGATCACCACCGCCAGCGCGAACACCTCCACCGCGCTCATCGCCGCGCCTTGTGCGTCCTGGATATCCCCATGGCCGTAGAGCAGCCAGCCGCCCAGCGGCAACGCCAGGGCCAGCGGCATGAGCGCGCGTTCACCGGGAAGGAGCGCGCGCTGGTGCACGAACTGGATCACCGACCACGCCAGGCCGATCAGGCCGGCACAGGCCAGCAGCCCACCCAGCCCGGCGATGGCATGCGCCAGATCCTGCGCGCCGGAACGCGAAGCCACCTGCGAGGTGCCGTCGAGCAGGGCCGCGCCCAGCGAGTAGACGAAATGGGCCACGCCCCAGGCGGTGATGCCGCGCACGCCGCGCGATACCCGCGACACGTAGAAGAAAAGTCCCAGCAGCACCGCCGCCAGCGCGCAGTCGCTAATCAGCAGATGGTAGAAATCGGTGGTCATCAAGCCGGTCTTGCCTTTGGCGCGGTGCAACGTCCTGTTCCCCGTACCAACGCAGAACGCGGCCAATTCCGGCTATCGGCGGGAAGGCGGCGCGGCGGAGCGCCACGGCCGCATTCAGGGTTGCATCTCGACCCGGTTGCGGCCCTTGCGCTTGGCCGCGTACAACGCGTCGTCCGCGCGTCGCATCAGCTCCACGAACGGCTCTCCGTCGCTTCCCCCGAAAGCGATGCCCAGGCTGATCGTCACCCGGAACGGGCGCCCCTCGGGAGGACTGAACTCCAGCCGCATCATCTGGTTGCGCAGGCGCTCGGACAGGTGCCGCGCGGTTTCGCGATCGGTTCCCGGCATGACCACCGCGAATTCCTCGCCGCCCATGCGGGCGAACAGTTGATCGCTGCGCAGGCCGCTGCGCACGGTTTCGCTGAAGCGTTGCAGGACCCGATCGCCGGTGTCGTGGCCATGGCGATCATTGATCGCCTTGAAATGATCCAGATCGATGGCGATGACGCTGAGTCCGGGCTGGTCGCGATCCGGCCAACTGCTGAGTTCGCCGTGCAGGCCGCGCCGGTTCAGCGCACCGGTCAGCGGATCGAACATGGCGCTGAGCTTGAGCGATTCGGCGGCGCGGAAGCTGCATAGCATCAGCATGCAGAAATTGAGCATGAACCAGATCGACAGGTCCACGCTGACCCAGATCTCGTCGAAACCGAAATGGCTGAGCGACCACCCGGGCACCACGCTGCCGTACAGCACCGCCAGCAGTCCACACCCCAGCATCATCATCCGCGCCGGCAGCCGGTAGGGATCCTCGCGCAGGACATGCAGGTGCCAGATCATCCACAACAGGACCAGCAATTCCACGCAATTGAGGACGACGCTCTGCGCCTCCCAGCCACCGCCCAGGCCCCAGACCAGCAGCGGCGGCGCGACGGCCATGGGCACGACCGCGATTTCCAGCCGGTGCAGTGCGCGCCGCCGGGCGAACTGCACGACCGCCCAGCCCAGCGCCGCCATCCCGCCGCACAGGACGGCCGAACCCAGATGGGTGGACAGCGCGGCTGCGGTTGCCAGGCCGGTGTCGGCGAAAGTGGCCGTGCCGGCGTCGAACAGGGTCGCCCCGATCGTGTAGACCACGTGCGCGGCGCCCCAGGTGAACACGCCCTGGATGTTGCGCGACACCCGCGCCACGTACCAGAACAGGACGAACAGCACGACCGCCAGCAGGCAGTCGCTCAATAGCGTCAGCAAAACCGCCCAACTCATCCGCCTGCCAGCCCCTGGATCCCCATGGGCATGTTATCGGCACTACGTCACAAAACAACAGGGCCGCGCGAGGCGGCCCTGAGGGGGAACGACGGCCTGGCGGCCTCTGCCGGAACTCAGTCGCCCAAGGTCAGCAGCGAGGCATTGCCGCCGGCGGCCGTGGTGTTGACGGTCACGGTCTTTTCGGTGGCGAAGCGCGGCAGGTAGTGCGGACCGCCGGCCTTGGGGCCGGTGCCGGACAGGCCCTGGCCGCCGAACGGCTGCACGCCCACCACCGCGCCGATCTGGTTGCGGTTGACGTAGACGTTGCCGACCTTGACCCGCGCGGCGATGCGATCGACCGTCTCGTCGATGCGCGAGTGCACGCCCAGGGTCAGGCCGAAACCGGTGGCGTTGATGGCGTCAATCACCTGGTCGAGCTGATCGGCCTTCCAGCGCACCACGTGCAGGGCGGGTCCGAAGATCTCGCGATGCAGCTGGTCCAGCGACTTCAGCTCCCACGCACGTGGCGCGAAGAAGGTGCCGTGGGCGGCGTCCTCGCCCAGGTTGGCCTGCTTGATCAGGCGGGCTTCGGTGGCCATGCGCGCGGCGTGGTCCTCCAGGATCTTCAGCGCGTCGGCGTCGATCACCGGGCCGACGTCGGTGGACAGCAAGCCGGGATCCCCGACCTTCAGTTCCTCCATCGCGCCGGCCAGCATGGTCATCACCTTGTCGGCGATGTCGTCCTGCACGAACAGCACGCGCGCGGCCGAGCAGCGCTGGCCGGCGGAGGTGAAGGCCGAACCGATGGCGTCCTTGACCAGTTGTTCCGGCAGCGCCGAGGAGTCGGCGATGAACGCGTTCTGGCCGCCGGTCTCGGCGATCAGCACGCCGATGGCGGCATCGCGCGCGGCCAGCGAGCGGTTGATCGCGCGAGCGGTCTCGGTGGAACCGGTGAAAGCCACGCCGGCCACGCGCGGATCCTTGGTGAGCGCGGCGCCGACGGTGGCGCCGTCGCCGGGCAGGAACTGCAGCACGCTTTCCGGGATGCCGGCTTCGTGCAGCAGTTTCACCGCCGCGTGGCCGATCAGGTTGGTCTGTTCGGCGGGCTTGGCGATGACACTGTTGCCGGCGGCGAGCGCGGCACTGACCTGGCCCAGGAAGATCGCCAGCGGGAAGTTCCACGGACTGATGCAGACGAACACGCCACGGCCGTGCAGCTGCAGTTCGTTGGATTCGCCGGTCGGGCCGGGCAGGCGTTCGGCGGCGCCGAACTGCGCGCGCGCCTGGGCGCCGTAGTAGCGCAGGAAATCCACCGCCTCGCGCACTTCGGCGACGCTGTCGGGCAGGGTCTTGCCGGCTTCCTTCACGCACAGCGCGATGTACTCGGGCATGCGCTGTTCCAGCAGGTCGGCGGCGTGCTCCAGGATCGCGGCGCGGCTGGCGGCCGGGGTGCGATCCCAGGCCGGCTGTGCGGCCACGGCGTTCTGCAGCGCTTTTTCCACCGCCGCGCCGTCGGCCGGTTGCCATTCACCCACGGTCTGGCGGCGATCGGCCGGGTTGGTCACCGGCAGCGCCGCGCCCGCGACCACCGCGCCCGGCACCAGCGGCGCCGCGCGCCACGGCTTGACCGCGGCATTGACGCGCTCGGCCAGCACGCGCAGGTCGTTGTCGTTGGCGAGGTTGGCGCCCATGGAGTTGTTCCTGTCAGAAGTCGGGATGGGGGCTGCCTGGTTGCGGAAGAGATCGCGCGGCAGCGGGATGCGTGGATGCGGGATGGAATCGAACGCGGACACGGTTTCCACCGGGTCGCGGATCAGGTCCTCGATGGCCACGTTCTCGTCGGTGATGCGGTTGACGAAGCTGGAATTGGCGCCGTTCTCCAGCAGGCGGCGGACCAGGTACGGCAGCAGATCCTCGTGCGAGCCGACCGGCGCGTAGACGCGGCAGGGCACGCCCAGGCGGTCGGCGGGAATCACTTCGGCGTACAGGTCGTCGCCCATGCCATGCAGCTTCTGGTGCTCGTACGGGCGGCCCCGGGCAATCGAGCGGATCGCGGCGATGGTCTGTGCGTTGTGGGTGGCGAACATCGGATACAGCGCGTCGCCGTGCTCGAACATGCGTCGCGCGTTGGCCAGGTAGGACACGTCGGTGTTCGGCTTGCGGGTGAACACCGGATAGCCCGGATGGCCGTCGATCTGCGCGCGCTTGACCTCGGCGTCCCAGTAGGCGCCCTTGACCAGCCGCACCGGCATGCGCCGGCCGACCCGGCGGGCCAGATCGGCGAGGAAGTCGATCACGTAGGGCGTGCGCTTCTGGTACGCCTGCACGGCCAGGCCGTAGCCTTCCCAGCCGTCCAGCGACTGGTCGGAGAAGGTGGCCTCGATCAGATCCAGCGACAGTTCAAGCCGGTCGGCTTCCTCGGCGTCGATGGTGAAGCCGATGCCGTACGACTTGGCCAGCTGCGCCAGTTCCAGGATGCCCGGCGCCAGTTCCCGCATGACCCGCGCGCGCTTGGCGTGCTCGTAGCGTGGGTGCAGGGCCGAGAGCTTGATGGAGATGCTGGGAGCGGCGAAGACGTCGGGGAAGGGGCCCGTCTTGCCGATTGAATGGATGGCCTTCCGATAGGCCTCCAGATAGCGCGCGGCGTCCTTCGAGGTCAGCGCGCCCTCGCCCAGCATGTCGAACGAGTAGCGGTAGTTGGCGTTGTCGCCCTTGCGCGAACGGCCCAGCGCTTCCTCGATGGTCCGGCCCATCACGAACTGGTGGCCCATGATGCGCATGGCCTGGCGCACCGCCAGCCGGATGACCGGCTCGCCGACGCGGCCGATCAGGCGCTTGAAGGCGCCGGGCACGTCGTGGCGGGTCAGATCGTTGAGATTGACCAGCCGGCCGGTCAGCATCAGGCCCCAGGTGGAGGCGTTGACCAGCACCGAATCGCTCTGGCCCAGGTGCTTTTCCCAGTCGGCGTCGCCCAGCTTGTCGCGGATCAGCTTGTCGGCGGTTTCCTGGTCCGGAATGCGCAGCAGCGCCTCGGCCACGCACATCAGCAGCACGCCTTCCTCGCTGCCCAGGTCGTACTGGCGCATGAAGGCCTCGATGGCGCCCTGATCCTGGGCGCGGGCGCGGACCCGCGCGACCAGATCGGCGGCCAGCGCCTGCGCGCGGGCCTGCTCGTCGGCCGGCAGCCGGGCCTGGGCGAGCAGTTCGCGCACGTGTTCGGCTTCGTCGCGCAGCCAGGCCGCGGTGATGGCGGCCCGCAGGGCCGACGGCGGGGCAGGGAGTTCGGGGGAAACGATGCCGGCGGTCGCCGGCGGCGGGGCCGCCTCGGTGCCGGACTGGGGCTGGGAGCTCATGAACGTGATCGGAAGCGGGCGATGGAGCCCGATAGTGTAGTGAGCCGGACCACCGTTCGCGAATGGATGGAACCGGATGGCGCGGGTTTCACGCCATCCGGGGCCGCCGGAAACGGCGCGCGCGGGGTCCGGCCGATTGACCGAGATCATTGCAACTTGCCGCAACAGGGGGGTGAGGCTAACATTTAGGGGTTTTCCGCGGCCTCGTTGCGCGGTTGGCAGCATGATCGAAGTGCTTCCGTCATTGCCGGGTATCCACGGCGCGCGGCTCCGGCTGCGACCGCCCCGGGCTTTGACGGCCCGCCAGTTCGTGGCCTTGTTCGCCGCGCTGGCCGGGGCGATGTGGCTGGTGGCCCTGCTGGGCTGGCTGGCCGGCAACGCCTTCGCACCGGCCTTCGCCCTGCTGCACAGCGCATTCGTGGGCGCGGCGCTGCGTTGGCTATGGCGCAGCGGCGAGCGGGGTGAGGACATCACCATCGGTCCGGAGGTCGTGGAAGTCAGCCGCACCCCCGAGGCCGGACCGGTGTTCCGGGCGCATCCTTATTGGGTGCGGCTCCGTATCGAGGCGGATGGCGAAAGGATTTCGCTGGCTTCCAGTGGTCGCCGGGTCGAGGTGGGCAATTTCCTCGGTCCGGGCGAGCGCCGGCAGCTGGCGGACAAGTTGCAGGATTTACTGGCGGCCGCGAGCGGTCGCAACCGATGACGCATTTGGGGTCTAGGCAATGACGCAAGTGAATGGGTATTGGAAGCGTTTGATGACGGCCTGCGCGCTGCTGGCTTCGCCGGCGCTGGCGTGGGCGCAGTCGGCGGACCCGAAGCCGTGGCAGCTGAACATGGGCAAGGGCGTCACCGCCTCGTCCCAGCACGCCTACGACGCGCACATGGTGGCGCTGATCGTGTGCATCGTGATCGGCATCATCGTGTTCGGCGCGATGGGCTACGCGATGTTCAAGTTCCGCAAGTCCAAGGGTGCGGTGGCCGCGCAGTTCAGCCACAACACCACCGCGGAAATCATCTGGACCGTCATCCCGGTGCTGATCCTGGTGGTCATGGCCTGGCCGGCGACCGCCAAGCTGATCGCCATGTACGACACCCGCGACTCCGAGATGACCGTCAAGGTCACCGGTTACCAGTGGATGTGGAAGTACGAATACCTGGGCGAGGACGTGTCCTTCACCAGCCGCCTGGACCGCGAGTCCGACCGCATCCGCCAGAGCGGCGAGAAGCCGGACCTGGCCAAGAACCCGCACTACCTGCTGGACGTGGACAACGAGCTCGTCCTGCCGGTCAACACCAAGATCCGCTTCGTGATCACCGCCGACGACGTCATCCACGCCTGGTGGGTGCCGGCGCTGGGCTGGAAGCAGGACGCTATCCCGGGCATCGTCAACGAGGCCTGGACCGACATCAAGGAACCGGGCGTGTACCGCGGCCAGTGCGCCGAGCTGTGCGGCAAGGACCACGGCTTCATGCCGATTGTCGTGCGCGCGGTGCCGAAGGAAGAATTCCAGAAGTGGCTGGCAGAGAGGAAGCCGGCCCCGGCGGCCCCGGCTGCTCCCGCCGCGCCGGCGGAAGCCGTGCCCGCCGATGGCCAGGCCGTTCCGGCCCCGGCCACCGACGCCGCCCCCACCAGCGAGCCGGCCGCGCCCCAGGCGCAGGCTTAATCGTCCGCTTCAGCTGCAAGAGATCACGAACATGGCCCACACCGCCGTCGATCACCACGACGATCACCACGGTCACCAGCAGAGCTTCATCGAGCGTTGGTTCTTTTCGACCAACCACAAAGACATCGGTACGCTCTACCTGATTTTCAGCTTCATCATGTTCATCATCGGCGCGGGCATGTCGGTGATCATCCGTGCCGAGCTGATGACCCCGGGCCTGCAGTTCGTCAAGCCCGAGTTCTTCAACCAGATGACCACCGTGCACGCGCTGGTCATGATCTTCGGTGGCGTGATGCCGGCCTTCGTCGGCCTCGCCAACTGGATGATTCCGCTGCAGATCGGCGCGCCGGACATGGCACTGCCGCGCATGAACAACTGGTCCTTCTGGATCATGCCGTTCGCCTTCACCCTGCTGCTGATGACCCTGTTCCTGCCGGGCGGCGCGCCGGCCGGTGGCTGGACCCTGTATCCGCCGCTGTCGCTGCAAGGCGGCGCCAACGTGGCCTTCAGCATCTTCGCCATCCACATGATGGGCGTGAGCTCGATCATGGGCGCGATCAACATCATCGCGACCGTGCTCAACATGCGCGCCCCGGGCATCGACCTGCTGAAGATGCCGATCTTCTGCTGGACCTGGCTGATCACCGCGTTCCTGCTGATCGCCGTGATGCCGGTGCTGGCCGGCGCGGTCACCATGCTGCTGACCGACAAGTTCTTCGGCACCAGCTTCTTCAACGCCGCCGGCGGCGGCGACCCGGTGATGTACCAGCACATCTTCTGGTTCTTCGGCCACCCCGAGGTCTACATCATGATCCTGCCGGCGTTCGGCGTGGTGTCGGAAATCATCCCGACCTTCAGCCGCAAGCCGCTGTTCGGCTACCAGGCCATGGTGTACGCGACCGCCTCGATCGCGTTCCTGTCGTTCATCGTGTGGGCGCACCACATGTTCACGGTGGGCATGCCCCTGGGCGGCGAGATCTACTTCATGTTCGCCACCATGCTGATCGCCATCCCGACCGGCGTGAAGGTGTTCAACTGGGTCAGCACGATGTGGAAGGGCTCGCTGAGCTTCGAAACCCCGATGCTGTGGGCGGTGGGCTTCGTCATCCTGTTCACCATCGGTGGCTTCTCCGGCCTGATGCTGGCCATCGTGCCGGCGGACTTCCAGTACCACGACACCTACTTCGTGGTCGCGCACTTCCACTACGTGCTGGTGACCGGCGCGCTGTTCTCCATCATCGCCGCCACCTACTACTGGTGGCCGAAGTGGACCGGCCGCATGTACAACGAGACCGCCGGCAAGTTCCATTTCTGGTGGACGGTGATCTTCGTCAACCTGCTGTTCTTCCCGCAGCACTTCCTGGGCCTGGCCGGCATGCCGCGCCGTATCCCGGACTACAACCCGGTGTTCGCGGACTGGAACCTGGTCAGCTCGATCGGCGCGTTCGGCATGTTCCTGACGCCCTTCATGATGGCCTTCATCCTGTGGAGCTCGCTGCGCAACGGTGCCAAGGCCGATGCGCGCGCCTGGGAAAACGCCCGTGGCCTGGAGTGGACCGTGCCGTCGCCGGCGCCGCACCACACCTTCAGCACCCCGCCGGTCATCAAGGATGGCGACCTGGCGCACGGCGACGTGACCCACTGAGCCGGGTGACGGGTGGCTGAGTCCATGAACGCTCCGATGCTCTCGCCGGAAGAAACCGCGCGCCGCCGCAAGGCGGTGCTGCGCACGGCGTGGATCGTGGGCGGGCTGGCCTTCGCCATCTTCGTGCTGTTCATCCTGCGCGCGGTGCTCAGCGCATGAGCGGCAAGGCGTCCAATTCGGCGGGCCTGCTCAAGCTGGTGGGCGTGGCGCTGGGCGTGTTCGTGCTGACGTTCTCGCTGGTGCCGCTGTACCGGATCGCCTGCGAGAAGGTGTTCGGCGTGCGCCTGGAAAAGGGACCGGGCCAGGCCCAGGTCGCCGAGGTCAAGGCCAAGCGCGTCGTCACCGTGCAGTTCGACGGTGGCGTGAACTCCAAGCTGCCGTGGGCGTTCCATCCCGAGCAGTTGACCATGCAGGTGGTGCCGGGCGAGCTGTACGAGGCCAAGTACTTCGCGCGCAACGACGGCCAGCGGCCGATCGTGGGCAGCGCGGTGCCGTCGGTGGCCCCGGCGCGCGCCTCGGGCTACTTCACCAAGACCGAATGCTTCTGCTTCACCGCCCAGACCCTGCAGGCCGGTGAAGTGCGCGACATGCCGGTGCGCTTCATCGTCGATCCCAATCTGCCGGCCGACGTGAAGACCATCACCCTGTCGTATACCTTCTACAAGAACGATGCCATGACCGCGCAACTGGGCGCGGGCAACGCGTCCAATTCGCCGCACGCGGCACCCTGATCGAGCCTTAGGAACCGGAAGACACGCCATGGCACAAGCTCATTCGCCAGACGCCAACATCTACTTCGTGCCACACAGCAGCAAGTGGCCGTTCGTGGGCTCCATCTCCATGTTCGTCACCATGGTCGGCGTGGCCAGCTGGCTCAACGACGCCGCCTGGGGCAAGTGGACCTTCTTCGCCGGCGTGTTCCTGCTCTGCGCGACCCTGTTCATGTGGTTCGGCGACGTGATCCGGGAGTCGGTCAGCGGCAACTACAACAAGCAGGTGGACGTGTCCTTCCGCATGGGCATGGTCTGGTTCATCTTCTCCGAAGTGATGTTCTTCGCCGCGTTCTTCGGCGCGCTGTTCTACGCCCGCCAGTTCGCGCTGCCGTGGCTGGGCGGCGAAGGCGACGGCGTGATGACCAACGCGCTGCTGTGGGACGGCTTCTCCTCGGCCTGGCCAAGCGCCGGCCCCGGCCAGGTCGGTGGCCAGTTCCAGACCATCCCGGCCTGGGGCCTGCCGCTGCTCAACACCCTGATCCTGCTGACCTCGGGCGTGACCATCACCATCGCCCACCACGCGCTGAAGGCGGGCCACCGCAAGCAGTTGCTGGTGTTCCTGGGCCTGACCGTCCTGCTGGGTTGCGTGTTCCTGTTCTTCCAGGCGGAGGAGTACATCCACGCCTACAAGGAGCTGAACCTGACCCTGGGTTCGGGCATCTACGGTTCGACCTTCTTCATGCTGACCGGCTTCCACGGCGCGCACGTGACGCTGGGAACGATCATGCTGGCGATCATCTGGCTGCGCTGCGCGCGCGGCCACTTCACCAAGGACGACCACTTCGGCTTCGAAGCCGTGGCCTGGTACTGGCACTTCGTCGACGTGGTGTGGCTGGGCCTGTTCCTGTTCGTGTACGTGCTGTAAGGACGGGATTGGAGATTGGGGATTCGGGATTCGTTTCCGGTCCCCGATGCAGAAAAGGCGACGGTCAGCCCGTCGCCTTTTTTCATCTGGAGGATTCGAAGGCCGCTTTCGAATCCCGAATCACAAATCCCGAATCCCGGCGCAAAGCGCCATCAGGCTCCCACCCCATGCGGCTTGATCCAGCCCATGTAGATGGCGAGGATGACCAGCAGGATGAGGGCCACGGACAGGCCGATGCGGCGGGTCAGGGCGTTGACGGTGCGTTTGCTCTGGCCCTTGTCCACCAGCAGGTAATACAGCCCGGCGCCGAGGTTCCAGATGATGAGGATCAGGAACGCGATGATCAGCAGGGTTTTCAACGAATCATTCATGGGTGCCTCGAAGGGCGTGCAGCGGGCATGAACACATTATTGCAGCCGACGGGAAATCGCGCGTGAGCCGCCGGCGGATGCCGCTGGCGGTCGGCTGGGCGCTGGCCCTGGCCGTGATCGCGCTGTTCTGCGGCCTGGGCACCTGGCAGCTGGGACGCGCCAAGCAGAAGGAGGCCATGCTTGCGGCCTCGCAGAAGATCCTGAGTGAGCGCCGGGCGGTCCCGCTGGCCGACGCCGCGCGGCCGGGATCGCGTGGCGACTACGCCTGGGCCTCCGGTCATGGCCGGTTCCTGCCGGGGCCGGCGGTGCTGCTGGACAACCAGAACCGCGAGGGGCGCGCGGGCATCCGCGCCTACCGGGTGTTCCAGCCCGAAGGCGCGCCGCCGCTGCTGGTGGAGCTGGGCTGGTTGCCGCTGCCCGGCGATCGGCGCCTGCCGGCGATTCCGGTGCCCGAGGGCGCGTACACCCTGAGCGGCCTGCTCGCGCCTCCGCCCGCCGAGGGATTGGTCAAGGCAGTCAGCGCGACCCAGTCCAGCGGGGACCGGTTGGTCACTGGACTGGACATGGCCGCACTGGCGCGCGACCTGGAACTGCCGGCGCTCGCGCCGCGCGTGTTCCGGCCCAATCCCGCGCTGCCGCTGGGCTATGCGCGCGATCTCGACATCCTGCCCAACACGCTGCCGCCCGAACGCCACCTCGGCTATGCGGTGCAGTGGTTCGGGCTGGCGCTGGCGGTGCTGATCACCGCGCTGGTGGTGAGTCGTCGTGGCCGTCGCCGACAGCAGGAGCGCTGAGCCGCCGTGCATGAGAAAATAGCCGGATGACTTCGATGCCCCCCGATGCCGGCCGCGCCCGCGGACGCTGGATGCTGGTCGCGCTGTTCGCCCTGTTCTTCGGCACCGTGTTCGGTGCCGGCGTCCTGCGCTTCGCCGGCTGGCAGCCTGCTGGCCACAAGAACAACGGCGAAATGTTGCAACCGCCGTCCGACGCCCGCCAGATCGTGCCCCGCCTGGTCGATGGCCAGCCCTACGCCTGGCAGCCGGGCGAACGGATCTGGCGCATCGTGGTGGCGCCGCCAGCCGATTGCGCCGCCGACTGCCTGAAGCTGGCGCAGGACCTGGACAAGGTCTGGCGTCTGTTCGGGCACAACGCCGACAAGGTGGAGATTCTCTGGATCGGCCCGCTGCCGGCGGGAGCGCCGGCGACCGAGGCACGCCGCCAGTTGCAGGCTTCGCCGGAACTGCTGGCGGCATTGCCGCGCCTGCAGGATCCCAAGGGCGTGCCCGTCTATGTCATCGATCCCCATGGTTTCGTGATCCTGCGCTATCCGCCCGGCTTCGACGCCGGCGGCCTGTACAAGGACGTCGCGAAGCTGCTGAAACTGATTTGAGGGTGCGCCCGAGATGAATGCCGTCGCCCGGCCCGTGCTGTATCGCCATTTCCATCGCATCGCCTGGCTCGCCGTCGGCCTGGCGCTGTGCGTGATCATCTTCGGCGCCTTCGTTCGCCTGTCCAACGCGGGCCTGAGCTGCCCGGACTGGCCGACCTGCTATGGCCGCGCCACCTGGCCGCAGAGCACGCATGAAGTCGTGGAACACGCCGCCAGCGCGATCCGTCCGTTCGAGACGCACAAGGCCTGGCGCGAGCAGGTGCACCGCCACATCGCCGCCACCCTGGGCATGCTGGTGCTGATCCTGTCGCTGCTGGCCGCGCGCCGGCGCCGCTTCGGCATCGCCACCATCCTGCTGGCATCGGCGTTCGTCGCTACCGCGATCCCGCTGTACATGCATGGCGAACATGTCGCCGCATCGGTGCTGGCGATCATCGGCGAGGCGATCCTGCTGTTCGCCGCGCTGCGCTGGTCCAACCTGGATCTGGCGCGGGTCAGTGCGCTGACCCTGGCGGTGATCATCTTCCAGGCGCTGCTGGGCATGTGGACGGTGACCTGGCTGCTCAAGCCAATCGTGGTGATGGGGCATCTGCTCGGTGGCCTGACCACGTTCGCGCTGCTGGTATGGATGGCCTGGCGCGCCACCGATCAGCCCATCAAGCTGGCCGATGCGGTGTCGCTGCGCCGCTGGGTGATTGGCGGGCTGGTGCTGCTGGGCATCCAGATCGCGCTGGGCGGCTGGGTGAGCGCCAACTACGCCGCGGTCGCATGCGGCCTGGATTTCCCCAAGTGCGTGGGACGCTGGTGGCCGCCGGCCGACTTCAGCCAAGGCTTCGTCCTGTGGCGCGGCATCGGCGTGGATTACGAAGGCGGCGTGCTGGACGGCGCGTCACGCATCGCCATCCAGATGACCCACCGGATCATGGCGGTCATCGTCGCGCTGTACGTGCTGGGCCTGGGCGTGCGGTTGTTCCGCACGCCGGGCATGCGTGGCTGGGCCACCCTGCTGGTGCTGCTGATCATTGCCCAGTTCACCCTCGGCATCCTCAACGTGAAGTTAAACCTGCCGCTGCATGTCGCGGTCGCGCACAATGCCGGCGCGGTGCTGTTGCTGTTCACCCTGGTCTCGCTGATCGCGCGCCTGCGCAAGCCCGAATGAGCATCGCACTGCGCCAGTACTGGGACCTGACCAAGCCGCGCGTGGTCGCGCTGATCGTGTTCACCGCGATCGTCGGCATGTTCCTGGCCATCGATGGCTTGCCGGACCTGGATCAGCTGCGCCGCGGCGCGCTGGGCTTCCTCGGCATCTGGCTGGCCGCCTCCAGCGCGGCGGCGATCAACCAGCTGCTGGACACCCGCATCGATGCCAAGATGGCGCGCACGTCCTGGCGTCCGCTGGTGGTGGGGCAGGTCAAGCCGTGGCAGGCGCTGGTGTTCGCGCTGTGCCTGGCGGCGCTGTCGATGGCGATCCTGGTGCTATGGGTCAACGTCATCACCGCGATCCTGACCTTCGCCTCGCTGATCGGCTACGCGGTGGTCTACACCGTGTTCCTGAAACGGGCGACGCCGCAGAACATCGTCATCGGCGGCATCGCCGGCGCCGCGCCGCCGCTGCTGGGTTGGGCCACCATGACGGGCATGCGCGGCGAGTGGGACTGGGCGCACGCGCTGCTGCTGGTGCTGATCATCTTCGTGTGGACGCCGCCGCATTTCTGGGCGCTGGCCATCTTCCGCCGCGAGGACTACGCGCGCGCGCTGGTGCCGATGCTGCCGGTCACCCATGGCGTCACCTACACACGCTGGCAGATCTTGTTCTACACGGTGCTGCTGGTGGAGGTGACCGTGTTGCCGGTGGTGTTCGGCATGAGCGGCCTGTTCTACCTGGGCGGCGCGCTGGTGCTGGGGCTGGTGTTCCTGTGGTACGCCTGGCGCCTGCTGGATCCGCCGGACGAGTTCTTCGCGATGCGGATGTTCAACTACTCCATCGTCTACCTGATGGCGCTGTTCGCGTTCCTGCTGGTGGATCACTGGCTGTAGTCGCGGGATGAACCTACCGCAATGAAGAAAGGCCCGCGCGAGCGGGCCTTTCCGTTTTCCGGACGCGTGGCGGGTGCGTCACTCCAGCAGGTGGCGCTGCCAGAACAGCATCGAGGCGGCACTGAAGTAGTCGCTGTTGGATTTCTTCTGGAAGCCGTGGCCTTCGTCCGAGAATTCCAGGTACCAGACCGGCTGGCCATTGCCGCGTACCGCCTTCACGATCTGCTCTGCCTCGGTATAGGGCACGCGAGGGTCATTGCGTCCCTGGGCGACGAACAGCGGCGAGGTGATCCGGTTGGCGTGGTTGAGCGGGGAGATCTTCTCGAAGTGCTCGGCCATCGCCGGATCGCGTTCGTCGCCGTATTCGGCCCGGCGCAGATCGCGGCGGTAGCTTTCCGTGTTCTTCAGGAACGTGCCGAAGTGGGAAATGCCGACCACGTCAATGCCGGCGCGGATGCGGTCGCTGTAGTGCATCAGCGACGCCAGCACCATGTAGCCGCCATAGCTGCCGCCGTAGACGCCCACGCGCCTGGCATCCAGTTCCGGCTGCTGGCCAATCCAGTCCAGCAGCGCGCCGATGTCCTTGACCGAGTCCTCGCGCTTGAAGCCGTTGTCCAGTTGCACGTAGGTCTTGCCGTAGCCGGAGGATCCGCGCACGTTGGGCACCAGCACGGCGATGCCCATCTCGTTGACCAGGTACTGGATGCCGGCATTGAAGGCGGGCAGCGACTGGCCTTCCGGGCCACCATGGATGTCGATCAGCACCGGATGGCGACCATTCTTCGCCGGCTTGGCCGGCTTGTAGTAGAACGCCGGGATGGTACGCGGCTTGCCGTCCACCTGGTCGAAGGTCGGATAGCGCACCAGCGTGGGCGCGACGAAGCCGCCGGCATCCAGTCCGCCGACTTCACTGCGCGTCCAGCGGGCCAGCTTCGCCGCCGCCAGATCGATCACATAGACATCGCTGGGCGAAGTGGCGGTGTTGAGGGTCAGCGCCAGTTTGCCGCCGTCGGGCGAGAAGCCCATGCGTCCGATGATGCCGATGGGCAGTTCCGGCAATGCGACCGGCTGGAACGACGGCCAGGCGAACACATGCAGGCGATCGATGCCGTCCTCGTTGCTCACGTAGGCGACATGGCGACCGTCGTCGGAAACGTCCAGCTGATCCACGTCCCAGGGAATGTCCGCGCTGACCACCTTGAATTCGCCCGTGGCGGGATTGTGGTAGCGCAGGGTGCTGAACTCCTGCGGCTTGCCGTCGAGGTTCTCGTCGGAGACGTAGAACACCCCGCGGCCATCGCCCGCGTAGCGGAATCCGCCGGACGCCGCCTTGCCACCCTCGACCGGGAAAAGGGTGAGCTTGCCGCTGGCCAGATCCACCTTGCCCGGATGCGTTTCATTGACCGATACATATTGGTTGACCAGCAGCGTCCTGCCATCCGGCGAGAAATCCATCGCGCTCCACTGGCCGCCTTCGGTGACCACCGTGCGCGCCTTGCGGGTGGCCAGATCCATCACCCAGACGTCGGTGTCCTTGCCGTTGCGGGCGGTGCTGCTCCAGGCGAGTTGTTTGCCGTCATGCGAGAACAACGGCCCCTGGTTGCGCGCCTTGCCGTCGGTGAGCAGGGTGGTTTCGCGGGTTGCCAGGTCGAACCAGTGCAACTGCCAGAACTCGTTGCCGCCCACGTCCTTGCCGAACACGAAGCCATCCCGATCGGACTTCGCCGGCGCGGTGCCGACGCTGTTGATGGGCTCGCGGTAGAAGGTCAGCTGCTCGCGCATGCCCATCGGCTGGCAGACACGATGGGCCTGGTTCGTCTCGGCGAAGCGGGTGGTGATCAGCACGCAGCCCTCGCGGGTCCAGCCGGCGAAGCCGGCGCCGCGCGTGTTCTGGTAGCGATTGAGGCGCTCGGTCAGTTCGGCGGGAATCGCCGGCACGTATTCGGTGGTGCGATTGCCGACTTGTTCGCGTGCCTGCGCCTGGGAGGGCGTCGCGGTGCTCTGGGCCAGCGCCGGAAGCGCGAGCACGGAGAGCAGCAACGGCAGGCATCTGCCGGAAGGAAGGGTCATGCGAAGGTTCTCCCCGGGATGAAAGAGCCCGAGGTTAACCACGTTCCGTCATTCCCGGCCAGTGTCGGAGGTTGGCCGCGATGCGGGAACGACCGGAGCGCGTCCGGTCGTCCCGTGAATGCTTACGGTGCCTGCAGCTTCTGCTCGACCACCGGCGCGAGTGATTTCAGGCCTGCCTGGTGTCCCAGTTCCAGTGCCTTCTCGTTGCTGGCGCCTTCTTCCTGTTTGGCCATCAGCGCCAGCAATGCACCGACCCGGTTGCCGGATGCGCAGTGCAACAGCACGTTGTCGCCACCTTCCTGCAACAGTTTCTTCAGTGCCGCGGCGTTGGCGGCGGTGAGGTCGTCGGCGCCGGCGATGGGCAGGCGCTCGTAGCGCATGCCGTTCTGTTCGGCGGCCGCGGCTTCGTCGAAACCGCGATCCTCGCCCGGGGCGCGCAGATCGATGACGGTGCGCACGCCCTGCCTGGAGAAATCGGCGAGCTGATCCGCGGTGGGCTGGCCGCCGGTATGCAGGCCGGGGCGCGGTTGGGTGAAATCACCGGCCTGGACCTGCAGGGCGAACAGCAGCACGGCGCCTCCCAGCAGGTGACGGAACGATGCAACGGTGCGGCGGGATCCACGGTTCATGGGAATCTCCTCGTTCAGCGGGCCACGCGCGCCTGCAGCAGGGCGCGCAATTCGTATTTGTCGGCTTCGTCCAGGCCGATGTTGCGCTGTTTCACCTGAAGTTCGTCGATACGCTGCTGCAACAGCTGTTTTTCCATCTGGTGCGCGGCGTCCAGCAGTTCGGCCTGCCAGATGTTCTCGTCGCCGGGCAGTTCCTGCATCGCCAGTTTCTGCAAGTGGGGCAGCTCCTCGCGTTCGGCGAAGTGTTCCAGCAGCACGCCGGTGGTGATGTCCGGCCGCGTGTGCACGATATCCAGCAATTCCACCAGCAGTTCGATGCCGGGCAGGCGCAGGCCGGCGAACGCATGCGGCGGTTGCAGCGCCAGCGCCAGCGACGGCTTGTGCAGCAGGTACACGATCGCGCTGCGCACCAGGCTGGGCTTGTTGTTGGCGGAGCGATGCGCGGGAGCGCGCGAAGCGGGCCGGGCGGGAGGGGGCGCGGACGCGGCGCCGACACCGGTGATCTCGCCCAACCGCTGCCGCATCAGATCGCCGAAAGCGCCGTCCGGAATCTGCGCGAGCAGCGGGCGCGCGCGCTCGGCCAGGCGCGCCTTGCCGTCCAGGGTGGACAGGCGGATGTCCTTGCCCAGTTCCTGGAAGAAGAACTCCGACAGCGGCATCGCCTGCTGCAAGCGTGCGTCGAACGCGGCGGCGCCTTCCTGGCGCACGATGGTGTCCGGATCCTCGCCGTCGGGCAGGAACAGGAAGAACGCCTGGCGGCCATCCTTCATGCGCGGCAGCACCGATTCCAGCGCGCGCCACGCGGCGCGCTGGCCGGCGGCATCGCCGTCGAAACAGAAGTACACGTCCGGCGCGTTGCGGAACAGCAGTTCGGCGTGGTCGGGCGTGGTCGCGGTGCCGAGCGTAGCGACCGCTTGCTTCACCCCGAACTGGAACAGCGAGACCACGTCCATGTAGCCCTCGACCACGATCAGCCGCGCGATCTTCTGGTTGGCCTGGCGCACCTGCCACAGACCGTACAGTTCGCGGCCCTTGTGGAACAGCGCGGTCTCCGGCGAATTGAGGTACTTCGGGCCGTCGTCCTTCTGCAGCACGCGGCCGCCGAAGGCGATCACCCGTCCGCGACGGTCGTAGATCGGGAACATCACCCGATCCCGGAACTTGTCGTAGGTGTGGCCGCGATCGTTCTTGGAGAACAGGCCGGCGCGATCCAGCAGCTTCATCCGCCGCTCGTCGGTGCCGAGCGCGTCCTTCAGTGCGGAGAAACCATCCGGCGCGTAACCGATGGCGAACTGCGCCCGGGTGGCCGCGTCCACGCCGCGTCCGTCCAGGTAGGCGCGTGCCTTGTCGCTGCCTTCCAGCTGGCGCTGGAAGAAGCGCGCGGCCGCTTCCAGCGCGCCGAACAGATCGCGGGTGTCGTTGTCCTGGTTGCGCTGCTGGGTCTCGCGCGGCACTTCCATGCCGTTGCGCCGGGCCAGTTCCTCGACCGCGTCGAGGAACTCCAGGCGGTCGTAATTCATCAGGAACGACAGCGCGGTGCCGTGCGCGCCGCAGCCGAAGCAGTGATAGAACTGTTTGGTCGGCGAAACCGTGAACGAGGGCGAGCGCTCGTCGTGGAACGGGCAGCAGGCCGAGTACTCCTTGCCCTGCCGCTTCAGCGGCACGCGCGTGCTGATCACCTCGACGATATCCGTCCGGGCGAGCAGTTCGTCGATGAAGGCGTCGGGGATGCGGGCCATGGACTGCGTAGTATTCCACGCCCGGCCGGTGACGTCAGGACGCCCGGTGGGCGCCCGCCTGCCGGCGCCGGGCCAGCCGTTCGTCGATCAGCGCGGTCAGCAGGGCGCCCACCAGGAACACCACCGTGGCGTAGTACATCCAGACCAGCAGGATGACCAGCGTGCCCATCGAGCCATAGGCGCTGCCGGGCGCCGCCTGCGCGAGGTACAGACCAATCGCCCAGCGGCCGGCGATGAACAGCACCGAGGTCAGCGCGCCGCCGAGAAAGGCGCGTCTCCACGCCACCCGCCGATCCGGCAGGTAGTGGTAGAGCAACGCGAAGGCGAACACGTACAGCGCCAGCGAGGCCAGGTCGCCCAGCGCGGGCAACAGCGACGGCACCCGCGCGAACAGCACCTGCAGCAGGGTGTTGAGGGTCATCGACACCAACAGCAGGAAACCCAGCCCGAGCACCACGCCGAACGAGAAGATCCGCTTGCGCAACCATGCCCACGGACCTTCCAGGCGCTGGGCGTCGGTGCGGAAGATCAGGTTCAGCGCCTGCTGCAACTGGCCGAACACGGCGGTGGCGCCGATGAACAGCAGCACCGTGCTCCAGCCACCGGCCAGCGAGCCGACGCTGGGACGGTTGCGCGCGTTGCGCAGGACGGTGGTGGCGATGTCGGCGGCATCCCGTCCGGCCAGATCGCCGATCTGCCGCAGCAGCGCCTCCTGCGCGCTGGGATACAGCGCGGTGGTCAGCCACAACAGCAGCACCAGCAGCGGCGCCAGCGACAGCAACGCGTAGAACGCCAGCGACGCCGCCTGCGCCATCACGTCGATTTCGATGAACCGTCGCGCCAGCGCGACCGGCAGGCTGCCGTGGAACCGTTTCAGCCATCGCAGCAACTGATCGCGCAGGCCCCGCATCGGATTCGGCATCGGTCCAGACACGCTGCCAGCATGACAGGCGCCTGTCGTCGCGCCGTGAGCGCGGGGTGCGGCGCGATCAGTCCGCCGGGGTTGCCGCCAGCCGGTGCAGGGCGTCGCCGGTGACGCGCTGTACCGTCCATTCGTCCTGGCCGAGCGCGCCGAGGCCGCGGTAGAAGCGGATGGCCGGTTCGTTCCAGTCCAGCACCGACCATTCGAAGCGGCCATAGCCGCGTTCCACCGCGCGCCGCGCCAGATCGATCATCAGGCGCTTGCCCACGCCGAGCCCGCGGAACGACGGCCGCACGAACAGATCTTCCAGGTACAGGCCCGGAAGCCCGAGGAAGGTGGAGAAGCTGGTGAAGAACAGGGCGAAGCCGGCGGGTTCGCCATCGACCTCGGCGATCACCACTTCGGCGGCCGGACGCGGGCCGAACAGATGCTGGTCCAGTAGCGCCTCGGTGGCGACCGCTTCATGGGCCAGCCGCTCGTATTCGGCCAGTTCGCGGATGAAGGCGAGGATGTGCGGCAGGTCGGCGCGGGTCGCCGCCCGCAGGAGGATCGTCGGGGACATCGTGGAGCGGAGCTTGCTCCGCCGGGTGTGGAGGGAGGCCCAAGCATACCGGCGAAGGCGGAGCGGCCGGCGCCGCGCCGCCATCCCGCCGGCCAGGCGGGCTCAGCCCGCGAACTTCTTCTTTACCAGCGCCGAAACCTGGCCCATGTCGGCCTGGCCGGCCAGGCGCGGCTTGAGCACGCCCATCAGCTTGCCCATGTCGGCCGGGCCGCTGGCACCGGTCTCTGCGATGGCCGTGTCGATGGCGGCCAGGATCTCGGCTTCGCCCAGCTTGGCCGGCAGGTAGCGCTCGATCACCACGATTTCCGCGCGCTCGACCGCGGCCAGGTCCTCGCGGCCGGCGGCCTCGTACTGGTTCACCGAATCCTTGCGCTGCTTGACCATCTTCTCCAGCACGGCCAGTACCGCGGCGTCGTCCAGCTCCACCCGCTCGTCCACTTCACGCTGCTTGATGGCGGCGTTGACCAGGCGGATGACGCCCAGGGTGTCCTTGTCGCCCGCCTTCATGGCGGCCTTCATGTCGTCGGTGAGCTGCTGCTTCAGGGGCATGGGGGTTCTCCGGGGGCCTGCCGGGGGGCAGGAAAGGGATGGGGAATGTACGGGATCCAGAAACGCAAAAAGCCGGCCACGCTCGCGCGTGCCGGCTTCTGGCGAACCGCCGTCGCTCAGTACAGGCGCTGGCGCTTGGTGACGTCGCGCGAGGAGCGACGCAGCTGGCGCTTCACCGCGGCAGCGGCCTTGCGCTTGCGTTCCTGGGTCGGCTTCTCGTAGAACTCGCGCTTGCGGGTTTCAGCCAGCACGCCGGCCTTTTCGCAGGTGCGCTTGAAGCGACGGAGCGCAAACTCAAACGGCTCGTTTTCGCGGACTTTGACGCTGGGCATACGTAATCTCGTTGATGGAAACGACCCGGACATACCGGGTGAGCCGCGCATTATAGCGGCGGCCCTCGGAAAAGTGCAACATAGCGCCCATGAAGGTCCTAGGCATCGAAACCAGCTGCGACGAGACCGGCGTGGCGGTCTACGACACCGGCCGGGCCGGGGCGGACGGCCTGCTGGCCCATGCGGTCTACAGCCAGATCGCCCTGCACGCCGAGTATGGCGGGGTGGTGCCCGAGCTGGCCAGCCGCGATCACGTCCGCAAGCTGCTGCCCCTGATCCGCCAGACCCTGGCCGAGGCCGGCCTGGACACCCGCGATCTGGACGGGGTCGCCTATACCGCCGGCCCCGGCCTGGTCGGCGCCCTGCTGGTGGGCGCCGGCGTGGCGCGGGCGCTGGCCTGGGCACTGGACCTGCCGGCGGTGGCGGTGCACCACATGGAAGGCCACCTGCTGGCCCCGTTGATCGAGCATGACCCGCCGGAACCGCCGTTCGTGGCCCTGCTGGTCTCCGGTGGGCATACCCAACTGGTGGCGGTGGACGCCATCGGCCGCTACCGGCTGCTGGGCGAGACCCTGGACGACGCGGCCGGCGAGGCCTTCGACAAGACCGCCAAGCTGATGGGCTTGCCGTATCCGGGCGGCCCGCAACTGGCCAAACTGGCCGAATCCGGCACGCCCGGACGGTTCCGGTTCGCCCGCCCGATGACCGACCGGCCCGGGCTGGATTTCAGTTTCTCGGGCCTGAAGACCCAGGTGCTGCTGGCCTGGCGCGACAGCGACCAGCAGCCGCAGACCAAGGCCGACATCGCACGTGGTTTCGAGGATGCGGTGGTCGACACGCTGGCGATCAAGTGCGGGCGCGCGCTCGATGAGGCCGGTTGCGGCACATTGATCGTCGCTGGCGGCGTGGGCGCCAACAAGCGCCTGCGCGCGCGCTTGCAGGAGATGACCGCGCGGCGCGCGGGTGGGCGGGTGTGTTTCCCGCGACTGGATCTGTGCACCGACAATGGCGCCATGATCGCCTTCGCCGGCGCGTTGCGATTGGAAGCCGGCCAGCACGAGAGCGCGGAAGTGAAGGTGACGCCGCGCTGGGACATGGCGACACTGTCGCCGGTGGTGGCGCTGGAACCGGCGGAAATCACCCGGTAACAGGCGAGAGCAGGCGGGTAACAGGCACGACGCAGGCGCGGCACAGGGAAGGTTCGGCCACGGGCGGGTACCATGCCGGTTCCGCATTCTCGATTTCCGCTGCACATGGACAAGGTTTTCATCGACGGCCTGCAGGCCGACGCGGTGATCGGCATCTACGACTGGGAGCGGCGCATCCGCCAGACCCTGCGCCTGGATCTCGAACTCGGGTTCGACAACCGCAAGCCCGCCGCCAGCGACGACGTCGCCGACACGCTCGACTACGACGCGATCAGCCGCCGCCTCACCGCCTTCATCCAGGCATCCGAATTCGGTCTGGTCGAAACCCTGGCCGAGCGCTGCGCCGCGCTGGTGATCGACGAATTCGGAGTGGCCTGGCTGCGCCTGCGGCTGACCAAGCCCGGCGCGGTGGCCAATGCCGCGGGCGTGGGCGTGATCATCGAACGCGGTTCGGTGCAGCCGGCATGAACCAGCGGCTGGAACAACTGCGCGCCTGGCTGGAACCCTATCCCTGGGCCTACACCACGCTGACCATCTGCGCGCTGGTGCTGGCCGCCTGGCTGGCCAACTGGGTGACCAAGCGCGTGCTGCTGCGGGGACTGCGGCGGATGATCAACTCGCTGCCTCTGGGCGAACCGCACGAGATCCGCCTGCGGGTGATTCCACGCCTGGCCAACGTCATCCCGGCAATCGTGCTCTCGGCCGGCGTGGTGGCGGTGCCGGATCTGCCGGAACACCTGGTCACGGTGGTGCGCAACGTCTGCACCGCCTTCATCATCCTGACCCTGGCGCTGGCCTTCTCCGGCGCGATGGATCTGGTCAACCAGATCTACCAGCGCCGTCCGGATGCCCACAACAGGCCGATCAAGGGCTACCTGCAACTGCTGAAGATCGTGGTGTTCACCATCGCGGCGGTGCTGATGGTGGCGACCCTGATCGACCGCTCGCCGCTGATCCTGCTGTCGGGGCTGGGCGCGATGATGGCGGTGCTGATCCTGGTGTTCCAGGACACCATCCTGTCGCTGGTGGCCAGTCTGCAGATCAGTTCCAACGACATGGTGCGGGTGGGCGACTGGATCGAGATGCCCCAGCTCAACGCCGACGGCGAAGTGATCGATATCGCCCTGCACACGGTGAAGGTGCAGAACTGGGACAAGACCATCACCACCGTCCCGACCAAGAAGCTGATCAACGATTCGTTCAAGAACTGGCGTGGCATGAGCGACGCGGGTGGACGCCGGATCAAGCGCGCGCTGTACCTGGACCAGCACAGCGTGCGCTTTCTTACCGACGAGGAACTGCGGCGCATGCACGGCTTCACCGTGCTGGACCGTTATCTGAACGACAAGGGCAGGGAGATCTCCGCCTGGAACAGCGATCTGGAACAGCGCGGCATCCATCCGGTGAACGCGCGCCGGGTGACCAACCTCGGCACGTTCCGTGCCTACGTGGAGAACTACCTGCGCCAGCATCCGGGCATCCACCAGGACATGACCCTGCTGGTGCGCCAGCAGCAGCCGGAATCCACCGGCCTGCCGCTGGAAATCTACTGCTTTACCCGCGACATCCGCTGGGGCGTCTACGAGAACATCCAGTCGGACATCTTCGACCACCTGCTGGCGATCCTGCCGGAGTTTGGGCTGCGGGTGTTCCAGGAATCCTCCGACGCGGGCGTCACCGCCGCGCTGATGGCGACCGCCGCATTGAAACAGGCGGACCAGCGGACCTCGCCTCCGGCATGAGCGCGCACCGCTACCTGCTGATCCTGGGCAGCGGCACGGATGGCGAGGCGCAACTGGCCCGTGCGCGCGCCGCGCTGGCCGGCGAGGGCAGGATCCTGGCGCTGTCGCCGATGATCAGCGGTGGCAGCGTGGTGGCGGGCGATCCGCATCGCTACGCCAACCAGGCGCTGCTGTTCGAAACCGCGCTGGAAAGAACCGCATTCAACGCACGCCTGAAGGCGTTGGAGGTCGAACTCGGCCGGCATCCCGGTGATGCGGCTTGCGCCATCGATCTGGATCTGGCCCGCGAGTATGCCCCGGACGGCGAATTGCGCTGGGAAAACCCGGCCAAGCTCGGGCACCCGGTATTCGTGGACCTCGCGGCGCAGGTTGCCCCGGTCAGATGAACAGCGAGCGCCCGCCGTCGATGGCGATCACCTGCCCGGTGATGTAACCGTTGCCGCCCAGCAGCCAGCGCACCGCCGAGACGATGTCGTCCGGCGCGCCCTGGCGCTTGAGCGCGGTGCGCGCATGCACCAGTTCCAGGGTTTCCGCCTTGACCGGATTCTCGGACCACAGCACGTTGCCCGGCGCGACCGCGTTCACCCGCACTTCCGGCCCGAGTTCGCGTGCCAGCGACTTGGTCATCATCACCAGCGCGGCCTTGGCCATGCAGTAGACCGTATGTCCGCCCAGCGGGCGCTCGGCGTAGATGTCGGCGATGCTGACGATGGCGCCGTGGCTGGCCTTCAGGTGGGGTGCGGCGGCCTGCGCAAGGAAGAACGGCGCGCGCGCGTTGGAGGCGAACAATTCGTCCCACTGCTGTGGCGTGGCCTGGCCAATCGGCGTGGCGTAGTAGGCCGAGGCGTTGTTGACCAGGGCGTCGAGCCGGCCGTAGTGGCCGACGGTGCGCGCGATCAGTTCCGGCAGTCGATCGAATTCGGCCAGGTCCGCGTGCAGGGTGAGCACGCTGTGCGGGCGCGCGGCCTCCAACTCGCTGGCCAGCGCCTGCATCGCCTCGCCGGAATGGCGATAGTGCAGGGCCAGATCGTAACCATCGGCGTGCAAGCCGCGGGCGATGGCCGCACCCACCCGTTTGGCGCTGCCGGTGACGAGGGCGACGGGGGACGACTCGGGCATGTGGAACCTCCTGGAAAACGAGCCCCATTGTCGCCGGTCGGCCCCAGGGAGGCATGCCGCTTGACGCCTCGCGGGGTTTCGCGCATGTTGCAATGCAGTAACCCCGCCGGCATGTCGCCGGTGGCGGCGCGGAAAGAGCGGATGGACTGGGCCAAGTACCGTACCACCACCTTTGACGAGCTGATCCAGCCTGACGGCAGCCCGCGTCCCGCCGCGCGCCGTCTGGTCGACTACCTCTCCGGTCTGGGCAGCCGCGAACTCGCCCAGCGCCAGCTTGCCGCCGACGTGGTCGCCCGTGCCCACGGCATCACCTTCACCGTCTATTCCGATGGCCGCAACGTCGACCGCACGCTCCCGTTCGACTTGATTCCGCGGGTCATCGATCGCCGCGAATGGCAGCGCACCGAAGCCGGCCTGAAGCAGCGCATGCAGGCGCTGAACCTGTTCATCGGCGACATCTACGGCGAGCAGCGCATCGTCCGCGACAAAGTATTCCCGGCGATGCTGCTGAAGGATTCGGTCAACTTCCGGGCGCACTGCGTTGGCATTTCGCCCCCACTGGGGGTATGGGCGCATATCTGCGGTTCCGATCTGGTCCGTGACGGCGACGGCACCCTGTATGCGCTGGAAGACAACCTGCGCATTCCCAGCGGCGTGTCCTACATGCTGGAAAACCGCATGGTTGCCAAGCGCGTGTTTCCGGAACTGTTCGAAACCAGCGCCATCCTGCCGGTCGATGAATATCCTTCGCAGCTGTACGACACCTTGGCGGCTTTGTCGCCGCGGCCGGGGGACACGCCCAGCATCGTCCTGCTCACGCCGGGCGTGTTCAACAGCGCCTATTTCGAGCACGCCTATCTGGCGCAGGCGATGGGCATCGAACTGGTGGAAGGCAGCGACCTGTTCGTTGCCGATGATGACTGCACCTACATGCGGACGGTGTACGGGCCGCAGCGCGTGGACGTCATCTATCGGCGGGTGGACGATCTGTTCATCGATCCGGAAGTATTCCATCCGGATTCCGTGCTGGGTGTTCCCGGCCTGATCCGCAGCTGGCGCGCCGGCAAGGTGGCGCTGGCGAACGCCCCCGGCGCCGGCGTCGCCGATGACAAGGTGGTGTTCGCCTACGTGCCGAAGATGATCAAGTACTACCTGGACCAGGAACCAATCCTGCCCAATGTACCCAGCTACCTGTGCCACAACCCCAAGGAACGCAGGTACGTGCTGGATCACCTGGAAAATCTGGTGGTAAAACCGGCCAATGAATCCGGCGGCTACGGCATGCTGATCGGTCCACGCTCCACCAAGCGCCAGCGCGACAGGTTTCGCCAGCTGATCGAAGCCAATCCGCGGAACTACATGGCGCAACCGACGCTGTCGTTGTCCACCGCCCCCATCGTCTCCAAGCAGGGACCCTCACCCCGGCACCTGGATCTGCGTCCTTTCGTGCTGTCGCGGCAGGACATCCATGTCACCACCGGTGGATTGACCCGGGTGGCGATGACCAAGGGGTCATTGGTGGTCAACTCCTCGCAGGGAGGCGGCGCCAAGGACACCTGGGTTGTCGATGTCGACGAGGAGGAGGCCTGATGCTGTCGCGCGTGGCCGACAACCTGTACTGGTTCAGTCGCTATGTGCGGCGCGCGGAGAACACCGCGCGGCTCGTGGGCGTCGGCAGCCAACTGCAGCTGGATCTGCCGCGTTCGGTGCATTTTACCTGGCGGCCGATGATCGATACGGTAGGCGCCGGCGAGTTTTTCGCCCAGCAATTTCCCCAGTCCGGTGACGACGTGGGCGACGCGGACGTGGTGCGCTTCCTGTTGCTGGAATCCCGCAACCCCTCGTCGTTGCGCAGTTCGGTGGATGCCGCGCGCGAACTCCTGCGCAGCGTCCGCGACAGCCTTCCGCAGGAGGTCTGGGAAGCCATCAACGATCTGCACCAGCAGATCGAGACCACCGGCGAGCGTGGCCTGAGCCGCCGTTACCGCGTCGATTTCCTGAACCGCATCGTCGATGGCTGCCTCAAGGTGTCCGGTCTGCTCAGTGCCAACGTCAGCCGTGACATCGGCTTCCAGTTCCTGCGTCTGGGCACCGCGCTGGAACAGGCAGACATGACCACCCGCATCATCGACGCAGGCGCCTCGGGCCTGGTCAGGCCACGCAATGACGAGGATCGCGAGACTTTCCGCAACATGCAGTGGATGAGCGTGCTGCGTTCATTGGCGGCCTACCAGATGTTCCGTCGCCATGTGCGCCAACGGGTCAGCGCCGAGCTGGCGCTGCGTTTCCTGCTGCAGAACGGCGAGTTTCCGCGCAGTGTGCAGTTCTGTCTGTCACGCGTGCAGAACGTGTTGCCGACCATGCCGCCGCGGCCGGGAGTGGATCGCCATCTCAACCGGGTGATCGGGCTGACCCGCAACGCCGATCCGGTATCGCTGGCGCAACGCAATCCGGCGGCGTTCATGGATGAGATCCAGGTCAACCTGGGACGACTGCACGACGCCATCGCCGAAGGCTACTTTCACGGTTGAGCCGACATTGTCGGCGCCAGCTTCCACGGATGCGGAGCGTTTACTGCTGGCCCTGCATGTCGCCCGGATCCTGTCGCGACGGCAAGCGCCGTGGCGGCATTGCCGGCACTGTGGAAGCCGGTTCCTCGACCTCGCGCGGGGGTTCCCACGGAAAACGCGGCAGGCCGTGCACCGCCGCCTCCAGCTTGCGCGACCAGGTCTCGTGGATTTCCGAATACAAGGGCGTGTCGCTTTCCAGCCGGAGCGTCTGGGTCAGCCTGAGATCACCCGCGCGCAGCAATGTCAGATCGATCGGCATGCCGACCGAAAGGTTGGAGCGGATGGTCGAATCCAGCGATACAAGCGCGCAGCGGGCGGCGTCCTCCAGCGTGGTCTGCGGGCGCAGGATCCGGTCCAGGATGGGCTTGCCGTACTTGGACTCCCCGATCTGCAGGTAGGGGGTTTCCGGCGATGCGGCAATGCAATTGCCGAGCGGGTAGATCATGTACAGCCCCGGCCGCTCGCCGGCGATCTGGCCGCCCAGGATCAGCGTGGCCTGCACGCTTACGCCGCTTTGCTGCGCTTCGTCACTGACCTTGGCCTGGCTGGCCACGAGTACGTCGCCGACGTATTCGGCCACTTCATACAGGTGGGCGAAGCTACGCAGGCTGCGGGAGGCCGCGGCATCTCCGGCGTCGCGCTGCAAACGCGAGATGGTCAATTGGGTGGTGGCAAGGTTGCCTGCCGACAGGATGACGAACACCCTCTCTCCGGGGTATTCGAAGCTATGCATCTTGCGGTACACGCGCACATCATCGAACGAGGCGCTGGTGCGGGTATCCGACGCGAAGACCAGGCCTTCGTCCACCTCGATGCCGACGCAATAGGTCATGGCGGTTCCGTTGTTGCCGTGCATCATGATTCTAGGCGCGGCCTCGCCGCTTGGCTAGGCTGAACCGCGGGCACGTACAATACGTCCCGGATCCGCAGACATCGAGTGGCCCCATGCCGGCCCAGTTACCCCTTCCCGATGCCGACGCGCTCGCCCACAGCGAGTGGCTGGCGGCCCTGCTGCGCGAGGAAATCCGCGCCAGCGGCGGCTTCCTGCCGTTCTCGCGTTTCATGGAGCGCTGTCTCTATGCGCCCGGCCTGGGCTACTACAGCGCCGGCAGCGCCAAATTCGGCGATGCCGGCGACTTCGTCACCGCGCCCGAGCTCGGTCCACTGTTCGCCGCCTGCGTCGCCAGCGCGGTCGCGCCGGTGCTGCAGGAACTCGGACCGGACGCCGAGTTTCTCGAATTGGGCGGGGGCAGCGGCGCCTTCGCCGAAGTGATGCTCAAGCGACTGCTGGAGCTGGATGCGCTGCCGGCGCGCTACGCCATCCTCGAACCCAGCGCCGACCTGCGAGAACGCCAGCGCGAGCGCCTGTCACAGCGGCTGATTCCACCGGTGTTCGCGCTGGTCGAATGGCTGGACGGACCGCCGGGCGAAGCCTGGAATGGCGTGCTGTTCGCCAACGAGGTGATCGACGCGCTGCCCACGCCGCGCTTCACCCTGCGCGATGGCGAGGTGTTCGAGGAACACGTGGCACTGGATGACGAAGGACACTTCGTCCGCACCGATCGTCCGGCCGACGCGTTGCTGGCGGCGGCGGTCCGCCACGTCGAACGTTATCTCGAACAGCCTTTCCCCGACGGCTACCGCTCCGAACTGCTGCCGCAACTGCCGTACTGGATCCAGGCGGTCATGGGTGGACTGCGCGCCGGCGCGATGCTGTTCGTCGACTACGGTTATCCGCGCCGCGAGTACTACCTGCCGGATCGCGACGAGGGCACGCTGCGCGCGTTCTACCGCCAGCACGTGCATGCCGATCCCTACCTGTGGCCGGGCCTGCAGGATCTGACCGCGTCGGTGGATTTCACCGCGCTGGCCGAGGCCGGCACCCAGGCTGGCTTCGAACTGGCCGGTTACAGCGATCAGGCCAGCTTCCTGCTGGGCAACGGCTTGCCTGAGCGCCTGCAGGACATCGAGGAAAGGGCCGACGAGACCGCCAAACTGCGTTTTCGCAACGAGGCGAAGAAATTGACCCTGCCCAGCGAGATGGGCGAGCGGTTCCAGGTGATGGGATTCGCGCGCGACGTCGAGTTCGGTCCGGCCTTCCTTGCCAACGATCTGACCTGGCGCCTGTGAGATGACCCTGCTGAAACCGTTCCGCCATCCCCGGCTGTGGCTGTGCCTGTGGCTGCTGGCCATCGCGACCGTGGTCGCGCTGTCGCTGGGACCGCCGCCGCCGTTCCCGGACATGCCCTCGGGCACCGACAAGCTGGAGCATGGCCTGGCCTACTTCCTGCTGGCGGCCGGGGCGGTGCAGTTGTTCCGTAGCCGCGGCGGCTGGATGACCGTCGGGCTTGCGCTGGTGATCGTGGGCATCGGCGTGGAATTCGCCCAGGGCGCCTACACCACCGACCGCATGCGCGATCCCTTCGACGCCATCGCCAACACCGTCGGCGTGCTGCTGGGCCTGTCCACGGCGCTGACGCCGTTGCGGGACCTGCTTCTGCGGCTTGAGGGCAAGGTCCGCAGGCCGGTGTAGGCAGGCTTGCGGCACAGACAAATAACGCCCCCCGTCCGCGCGTGGACGAGGGGCGGAGCGAGGAGTGCAGGATCCCCGCGCCAGGTCACGGCGATGCGCGGTGCGTCAGCGCGGTACCAGCCGCACCTCGTCCAGCACCCACATCTCCGGGCGCGTATCGCCGGTGAACACCAGGCACAAGTCCTGTCTGCCGGAGAGTCCTGTCGGCAGGTTCGCATCGAGGGTGACGAATCCGTCGGCGTCGGGGCTGGCGGGCAGCGGCACCGTGGCGAACGGTTCGGCCTTGCAGTTGCCGGCGCGGACCAGCAACTCGCCGTGCGCCGAGCGGGCCGGCTCGAACTTGCGGTTGACCTCGTCGTGCGCCAGCTGGAAGTAGTACGGAATGCGCCCGGCGCGCACCTGCAACTTCGCAATGCCCGCCAGATCCGCCTGTGGCCACTGCCAGCATGGATTGAAGATGGTGACGTTGAACATCGCGCGCGCGCTCTCGCGCGGGCCGTCGTCCTCCAGCCGCAGCAGCAGGCGGCCACCTTCCGGACAGCTCGCCAGCGCGTCGCTGGTCCGGCGCAGCAGCCATTCGCGATCCACGAGCTGCCCGGTGACATCCGCCAGCGGCTTGCCGTCGAAGAAGGCGGCGGCGCGCACCTGCGCCGGCGGCGTCACCGTGAAGGGTTGCGCGTAGCGCAGCGAGGTGGCGGCGGGCACGCTGCCATCGAGGGTGTAGCGGATCTCGTAGCCCAGCGGGTTGGCCAGCGTGACCTGCGCCTTTCCGGACTCGCGCAGGTCCTGCGCGGTGACAACCACTTCGAACGGTGTTTTCGCGTAGGCGATGCCGAGTGACCGATAGCGCTGCAACTGCGCAGGCAGGCGCTTGAGGAAGTCGCCGTAGTCCTTGCGCGCCATCGGCGTCCAGCCCACTTCGGCCAATGCGGCCAGGCGCGGATACAGATGATGCTGCAGGCGCGCATAGTGGCGTGTGTGTTCGGTCCACACGTTGGCCTGCAGGCCGAGGATGTGATGGCGAAGCGAAGGCGCGAGCGCTTCCGGCACCGGTTCGAAACCGTAGACCTTCTCCAGCGGTACCTGGGTCGGCCGGCCCGGCGGCTCGTTCGGCGAGGTGGTCTGGTGATAGTCAAGATACAGGTGCGACTTGGGTGTCATCACCACGTCGTGGCCCTGCGTGGCCGCTTCCAGTCCGCCTTCGGTACCGCGCCATGACATCACAGTGGCCTCGGGCGGCAGGCCGCCTTCAAGGATTTCGTCCCAGCCGATCAGGCGGCGATCGTGCGCTTCCAGGAACTTCTCCAGCCGCTTGATGATGTGGCTCTGCATCTCGAACTCGTTCTTCAGGCCGAGTTCGCGGATGCGCGCCTGCGCGCGCGCGGAGTTTTCCCACTGGATCTTGACCGCCTCGTCCGCGCCGACATGCACGTAGCGTCCGGGGAACAGCGCGATCACCTCGGTCAACACATCCTCCAGGAATGTGATCGTGCTTTCCTCGGTATTGAACAGGTAGCTGTGCACGCCCCACTGGTTGGATACCGGTGGTGTACTGCCCAGCACGCCGAGTTCCGGATACGCGGCGATGGCCGCCTGCGCGTGGCCCGGCACATCGATTTCCGGCAGCACGGTGATGTGGCGATCGGCCGCGTACTTCACGATCTCGCGGATCTGGTCCTGGGTGTAGAAACCGCAATAGGGCTTCGGTTGGCCATCGGCGCCGACGCCGGCCTCGCCCGCGGCGACCCGGCAGCCACCCACTTCGGTCAGCTTCGGATACTTCTTTATCTCGATGCGCCAGCCCTGGTCGTCGGTCAGGTGCCAATGGAAGGTATTGAGCTTGTGCAGCGCCATCGCATCGAGAATCTGCTTGATCTCGTCGAGCGACTGGAAATGCCGCGCGGAGTCGAGCATGAAGCCGCGCCAGGGGAAGCGGGGGGCGTCCTGGATGCTAGCTGCCGGTATCCGCGCCGGCAGCGCGGAAGACTGCGTCGCCAGTTGCCAGAGGGTGACCGCGCCATAGAACAACCCACGTTCGTCGGCGGCGGTGACGCGGACCCGCTCAGGCGTCACTTCCAGGCGATAACCTTCCCGCGAGGAAGTCGACGCCGTCGGGTCGAGTGCGAAGACAACGCCGCCTTCTCCCGGACCGGAAAGCACAAGACGCGTGCCGCGCGTTGTCGCTAGAAATTCCGCGAACTGGCCGGCGACCCTGCGCGCGACTTCACCCTCGGCATGCAAGGTGGTGCCGGCATCCAGCATGAAAGCGCCTTCGTTCGGCTGCAGGCTGGCGGGAGCGGGGATCAGCGCGAACGCCGGAGACGTTGCGGCATCTCCAGCCAGGGCTGGCGCCGCGACCAACGCGGTCAGCAGGCCCAGGTGCAGGGCGAAACGGCGCGGAAAGTGATGGTTTGGGGATGTCATGGTTTTCCTGGATTCCCTGTTCCAAAAAAAACGGGCCCAGAAGTCCTGGACCCGTGGAGAGACAATAATGTCAAAGGCAAAGCGATGGCATCAGAACTGCACGCGCAGCGAGGTCATGAAGCGGCGGCCGGTGCGATACACGCCTCGGGTCAGCTGCTCCACGCCCGAATAGCTGTGGTACTCCTCGTCGAGCAGGTTCATGCCGTCCAGGCTGACGCTCAGGAAGTCGTTGACGCGGTAGCCGACGCTGGCATCCAGCGATGCGTAGTCCTTGACCCAGATTTCGCGCCCGCCGCTGACCTGGGTGAAGTACTTGTCCCGCCATCCATAGGTGATCCGGGCCGTCCAGTTGCCGCTTTCGAAGTAGGGACTGATGTTGAACTGGTGGCGGGAATTGAACGGCAGGTCGCGGCCGCTGTTGGCCTGGGCATCGGAGAACGTGTAGTTGGCCAGGACGCCGAAGCCCGCGCCGATGTCCTGCTGGTAGGCGATCGCCGCTCCCTTGACCTTGGCGTCACCGGCATTGCGCGGGCGATCCACGTCGTAGGTGCTGACCTGGTTCTGGTTGATGTTCCAGTGATCTTCCTTGCCCGAGGTCATCAGCACGTAGTCGGAGATGTCCTTGTAGAAAATCGAGCCGGCCAGGATGGAGTTCGGCGAGAAGTACCATTCGGCTGACAGGTCCAGATTGGTCGAGCGGTAAGGCTTGAGGTCCGGATTGCCGCCACCGCCCTTGAGGGTGGCGTCCGCCAGCCACAGGTAGCTGGACATGTCCGCGTAGTTGGGACGCGCCATCACCTGCGCCGCGGAGAAGCGCAGCACGAACTCGTCGTTGACGTCGTAGACAAGATTCACGTTGGGCAGGGTGTTGTTGTACTTCTTCTTCAGCACCTGCGGCACGTACTGGCTGACCGCGCAGTTGGCGACGTTGACCGAGCACTTCCAGCTGCCGTTCTCCGATTCCGTCCGTACATGGCGGACGCCGACGTTGCCGCGCAGCTTGCCGAAGCTGAAATCGGCCTGGACGTACGCAGCCTGGATGTCTTCATTGATCGACCAGGTGTTGCGGACAAACTCGGCCGAGTTGAAGGTGGAGATCGGCGTCATGCTCTGGCCGGGCGGCAGCCATTCACCGCCGAGGATATAGTCGGCCAACTGGGAACCGTCGATGGTGAAGCGCCGGCCGAGATCGCCGTAGCCGCTGAAGCCGTCCAGGTAGTTGCCCGGCAGCCAGCGCGGGCTGAACCGGGATGCGGCGGTGGTGACGCCGGAAAGAATCACGCCGCGCTGGATCTGGCTGGTCTCGTGATCACGCTTCTTGTAGCCGAAACGGAGCAGATAGACCGGCGAGTCGAGCTTGAGGCCGAAATCGACCTGGCCGTACTTCTCCTTGTCCAGGGTCGGCTTCTCCACCACGTTGCCACCCCAGCCCGCATCCATCTGGAAGGACGCCGGATCCAGGAACGGATTGGCGCCGTGGAAGGTCAGGCTGCCCGGATGCTTGGGCGCATTGCTGATGTCCCAGGTGTAGTCGGCGCGGGCAAGGAATTCGCCGAACACCTGGCGCGGGCCGCCATCGGCCTTGGTCGAGCCCAACTGGGTCGAGGCGAACCAGCGCTCGTCGTTCCAGGTGGCCTTCAGATCATAGGTTTCGGACTCGACGGAGGCTTCGCGATGCTGCAGGTCGAAGATGACCAGGCCGTCGTTCATGGTGCCGCGCGTCATCAGGCCGTTCTGGACGGTGACGTCGGTCAGCCTGCTCAGGCTGTTCCAGGTGTTGCCTTGCATCGCGAACATCGACTGCGTGGAGTGATCGTAGCTGGAGTCGATCTTCAGCGCATTGAGTTCGATATCCAGCTGTTCGACCGGCTTGAACTGCAACGAGGCCGAATACGTACGGCGATCACGTTCCTGCTCGAAGAAATGCGCGCTCATCGAGTTGGGGCCGACCGCGGTCATGTTGTTTGTCAGCGTCTGTTCGCAGGTGCCGGTGCAGTTGCCGGAACCGACCGAGCCCGGCGCGCCGCCGGAACCGTCGCGGAACTGGGCGGCGGTGACAGTGCCATAGGACTCGATGCCGTCGCGGCGGATTTGTTCCTTGGCCTTCTGCGCGGACACGATGAAGCCGAAAGTGCCGGCGTCGTTCTTCCAACCGAACAGGGCGGAAGCCTGTGGGTCGGTGTCCTCGACGCGGTCATTGCGAACATAGTTGATCTGGCCGGCGATGGTGATGTCCTTGGCCATGTCCAGCGGCTTGCGGGTGCTGATGATCACGGTGCCGCCGATCGAGCCCTCGTCGATGCGCGCTTCCGGCGACTTGAACACCTCCACCTTGCCCACCAGCTGTGGCGCCAGCAGGGAATAGTTGAAGGTGCGGGTCGGGAATTCGGACATGTTCCAGTCGCCGGAGGCGATGGACTGGCCGTTGAGCAGCGTGCGGTTGAGCGAAGGATCGGTGCCCAGGATGCTGACTTTCTCGCCCTGGCCGAATGCGCGGTCGATCGCCACGCCGGGAATGATCGTCATCGCCTCGGCCACGTTGGTGGCGGGGAACTTGCCGACGTCCTCGGCGGTGATCACGTCGACGATGGCGTCGGCGTTGCGCTTGGTGTCGAGCGACTGCTGCAGGCTGGCGCGGATGCCGGTGACGACGACCTTGTCCAGTTCGACGGCTTCGCCCGTGTCGGCGGCGGCCTGCGCTGGCGCGGCGTCCTGGGCGTGAGCGGTGATGCTCAGGCACATCACGATTGCGGCGGATAGTGCGGTCTTGCGGTTGCTCATGCTGTCTCTCCCATCATGATTTTTGTGGTCGGCCCGCCTTGCTGGCGGGTCGTGCGGTTGCCTGACTCCCACGGCGGGCAACTCGCCGCTGTCTTACCGAGGTGCGATCCGGCCGGGCTGCCAACGGGGGGCGTCGGCGACGTCCCGTTGCCCATCCATGGCCAGCCTCGCGGGAATGCATTCGAGCGGGTTGCCCTGCGGTATTCCGCGGGCGGCGACCAGGTCGGTGATGGCGATGACCGGTCGAACGGAGGCATCGGCGGCGCGCATCGAGCCCGAGCGGACGGGCGAGCAGGTCATGGCGGCGGCGGACAGGGACTGTTCCCGCAGTCGCGATTCCACCCTGGGCGCTGGATTGGTGATGGCAGCCACACGTCTCCCCACATGTCCCGCAGACGGGAGCCCCCTCAGGCCCCCTTCGAAGCCGAGTGTGGGAGAGTGCTGACAACGTTGTCAAGCAAATTGCAAAAAATTTTCATAAAAGACGTGCTGCGCCGCATCAATAAGATGGTTGATTTGACTGGGTTTTTGTTGGTTCTGGCGCTGGAGTGTCCGGAAATGCCCCTATGGATATCCGGGAATTGTCGTTTTCGTGCTGTTGCTTGTAAAAAATTATCTGGCACGAAATCCTCTGTGAGCCACTCGGAAGTCGCGTCCTTCCACGTGGCTCGTTGAAGACAAGGCGTCGTCGGGCGCGGTGCCGCCGGTGAATCGATGGCATCGGTCGGCATGTCCCCGTACCGCAGGTTGACCGGTGCGATTTGGCACGAGGTGCGGCTGTTGAAACCACGCCAGGTGCCGGCATGCGACAGGGAAGGTCGGGTACGTCTTTCAAGGTCGTCGGGTCCATCAACAGCGCATTCCCGCCGGCCCGATGGAAGCGCCTTTGTCCACGCGAATCGCCAGTACGCTCGACGTGCGCCGGACTGGTGCTTCGCGTCCAGCGCGAACGCGCGGCGGCTGCGCGGCTATCCGGCGACGAACACGACGGGTGTATTCGCATCGGCTGGATGGACCACGGTGCCGTGGTCTTCAGTCCGCGCGGTCGTCGTCACTCATCGGCGCGGGATGCTGCCATGCCCGCGGATTGGGAGCGCGATAGGCACATCGCAGGTCGCGTCTTCAGTGGTTCCGCAGGCGATCTCGAACCGTGTGTGCCCGGGCAATCGAGGCCCGGCCGGCTTTCCGTCGCCTGTAGTCCGGAATGGCGAGCAAAAAAAAGGGCCTGGACAAGTCCAGGCCCTGCAGAGGGAGCGCTCTGTCAGATTGCCGCGATCAGAACTTCAGGCGGACATTGAAGTAGTACTGGCGACCATTGCTGTAGAACGAGGTCGGGATCGCCGCGCTCTGGTAGTACTTGATGGTCGGATCGTTGAGGTTCAGCGCATCCAGCGAGAAGCTAAGATGGTCGTTGAACTTGTAGCTCAGCGCCGCCGACAGGGTGCCGAAGTCATCCTGGTAGTACGGGTTGGCGCCGGACAGGCCGATCAGGAACGAGGAGCGGCGGGTGTAGCTCACGCGCGCACCGAAGGTGTCGTTCTCGAAGTAGGCGCCCACGTTGTAGGTGTTCTTCGAGGTGCCCAGCAGATTGTCGCTGCCGTCGGCCCAGGTGTGCGAGGTGCTGCCGTTGGCGTAGGTGTAGTTGGCGACCACGCCGAAGTTGTCACCGATCGGCTGCTCGTAGGCCAATTCCACGCCGGTGACCTTGCCGTCGGAGTTGACCGGCACGGACACCAGGTATTCCTCGAGCTGGTTGGTCAACTCGCTGAACAGCATCTGCTTTTCCGTACCGAAGGCGACGTAGTCCTTCATGTTCATCGAATAGGCGCCGACGGACAGCAGGCCGCGCGGCATGAAGTACCACTCGATGTTGGCATCGAAGTTGGTGGAGACCACCGGATCCAGGTTCGGATTGCCGCCACCACCGGTGCGGTTCAGATCCGAGCCCCAGGACGAAGCGCCCAGCGCGGAGAAGTCGGGCAGGGTCTGCGTCTGCGAGGCGGCGAAGCGGAACACCAGGTTCTCGCCCATGTCGAACTTGATGTTCGCGCTGGGCAGGACACGGCTGTGCTTGTTGTTGGTGAACTTGCGGATCCACTGGCCGAACAGGCTGGAGACATCGGCATTGGCCGCGTTGGCGACGGCCTGGTAGGAGCTGATGTCCTGGTCGACGTTGACGTAGCGCAGACCGATGTTGCCGCTCCAGTTGTCGCCGACGAAGTTGGCCTGGATGTAGGCGGCGAGGTTCTTCTCCTCCACCTTCCACTCGGCGCCGTAGTTGTGGCGACCGGTCGGACCATCGTTGTTGTACAGCCACGTCGAGTTGTTGATGATCGCGTCCTTCAGCGCGCCCGGCGTGAAGTACCACAGATCGCGCGGGAAGCTGCCGCCGATGCTGCTGGCGAAGCCGCCCGGATACGGCGCGGTGGCGCCATTCTGCAGTGCGTCCCAGATGCCAGCCCCGGGGCTGGCGCCTTCCGGCGACAGCGCTTCGCGGGTGTGGTCGGCGTAACGCGCACCGAAGTCGAGCGATGACAGCACGCCGCTGTTGAAGTAGTGGGTGAAGTCGGCGGTGAACCAGTCCTCGTCGTCCTTCGCCGTGACCTCTTGGTTACCCCAGGTGCCGCCCCAGGTGGCGCTGGCGGGACTCAGATCGCCGCCCACGTTCCAGTCCACCGGCGAGCCGGCGCCATGACTGGTCCAGCTGGCGCCGCCACCATTGGCCATGTTCAGTTCGGCGATGAACTGGCGCGGGGTGGAACCTTCGCCGCTGGTGGTGCCGACCTGGAACTTGGAGCTCAGGTTGTCGTTGATCTGCCAGTCGACGTCGAAGGTGACGTATTCGCTCTTGGCCGACGCCTCGCGGTAGATCATGTCGTACACCGCGTAGTTCTGCCCGGCCTGGCCGGTGTAGGTGGCGTTGGTCAGCACGCCGTCCTTGACCACGTAGCCGGGATCCGGAGCCCATGCGCGGGCGAAATTGCCACCCCACATCATGAAGTTGCGGTTGTAGTTGTTGGCGTCCATGTCCGAACGGAAGCCGCTCAGGCCCAGGGTCAGGTCGTCGTTGGGCTTGAACTGCAGTTCGATCAGGCCGCCCTTGCGCTCGCGGGTCTGTTCGAACAGGGTCGAGCCGAGCAGGCCGGGGGCCCAGACGCCAACCAGATCCGGATTGCTGATGCCGGCCGGATCGGTGGCCGAGATCTGGAAGAAGCCGCCCGGAACCTCCTGCGCTTCACGGCGCAGTTCGCGCTTCTGGCTGAATGCCTGGACCATCACGCCGAAGGTGCCGGCGTCGTTCTTGTAGTTGAACAGGCCCGAGATCTGCGGGTCGGTGGAATCAGCCTGTTCCGCGTTGACCACGCCCAGCGAGGCTTCGGCGGTGATCTTGTCGGCGAACTGCAGCGGCTTGCGGGTGATGATGTTGACCGAGCCGGTGGTGCCGCCGTCGGGCAGCTTGGCCTGCGAGGACTTGTGCACTTCCACCGAGCTGACCAGTTCGGAGGGCAGCAGGGTGTAGCTGACGCTGCGACCGACGTTGTTGCCCTGGCTGAGCACGAACCAGTCGGCCGAGCCGACCGTGTGGCCGTTGATCAGGGTCTGGGTCAGGCTGGGGCTGGTGCCGCGCAGGCTGACGCGGTCGGCTTCGTCGAAGCCGCCTTCATCGGAAGACGACGAACTGATGTTCACGCCCGGCAGGCGCTGCAGGGTGTCGGCCACGTTATGGGCCGGCAGCTTGCCGACGTCTTCGGCCGTGACCACTTCCACGCGGGAATTGGCTTCGCGCTTGGTATCCAGCGACTTCTCCATCGAGCCGCGGATACCGGTGACGACCACGGTGTCCAGATCGGTGGCCTGCTGCTGCGCGGCCGGCTGGGCCTGTTGCTGGGTGGCAGCATCCTGCGCCTGGGCGTGCATGGAGACCGCGAGGCCCGTCGCGACGGCGACGGCGAGTAGCGATTTACGGTGATTCATGGTGTCTCTCCCATCATGATTTTTGGTTGTCGGCCGGGGCGTGATCCGGAGCCGTATTGCTGCCTTTGCTGCCAGGGAATCGGCTGACCGCTCCGACCCGTTTCTTTTTGCGGGCGCCTGTGCCGACGCCTTCGTTTCTTTTCTTTTTTCTTCAGTTGTTTTCGGTTTGATCGAGGTACCAGCTGGCGGCGCCGATGACGCCCAGTTGCCCGTGCTCGACCAGCTTCACGGGAATGCGTTCGAGCGCCTCGCGCATCGTTCCCTTGTTGAGGAAACGCGGTACGAAGCTGCTCTGGAGAAGGAATTCGCGGATGTTCGGCAGGATGCCGCCGGCCAGGTAGACACCGCCCTGCACGCCGTACAGCAGCGCCATGTCGCCGACCACGCTGCCGAGCAGGCCGCAGAACACGTCGAGTGTCTCGCGGGCCTGCGCGTCTTCGCCCGCGAGGGCGGCGGCGGTGATATCGCCGGGACGCGAATGGGCGGGCGTCACGCCACCGCGCACGGCGCACAGGGCGGTATAGAGGTTCATCAGTCCGGGGCCGGACAACGCCTGTTCGATCGGCACGTGCGGACGCGTCTTCAGCATTTCCGTCAGCACCGCCATTTCCAGCGCGTTGCCGGCGGTGAGCGCGGCCTGGCCGGCTTCGGTCGCCAGCACCACCGAGCGCTTGCCCGACGGAATCCACACCGCCGCGCCCAGACCGGTGCCCGGACCCAGGATCAGGATGGGGCCGCGCGGCGGCGCGCCGACCGGGCCGGCGAGCTGCAGCACCTGGCTGGCGTCGACCTGCGCGGCGGCGTGCGCGACCGCTTCGAAATCGTTGACCAGTTGGAAGTCATCGAAACCCAGGCGCGCGCGGAGTTCGGCCAGCGACAGGCGCCAGGGCAGGTTGTTGGTGATGACGGTACCGTCTTCCAGCGCGTAGCCGGCGCTGGCGATCACGCCACGATTCACAGGCAGGCCACCCAGGCCGGCCAGGAAGTCCTGCAGGATGTCGGCCAGCCCCGGGTAGTCGGCGCAGGCGTATTTGCGGTATTCCAGCACGCTGATGGGCACGGCCGGATCGTTGCCGCCGCGTACCAGTCCGACACGGACGTGGGTGCCGCCGACATCCGCGGCAATGAAGGCGTCGCCTGCCCGGCTCATGGGATCCACCGGCAATGGATTGGCGATTGCGACCACACGTCTCCCCACATGTCCGCGAAAGGGCGAAAACGAACAGCCCCGATGGCGCCGGAGTGTGGGAGGGGTTTGACAACGTTGTCAACACTCTGTCATCAAATACAGGCAGGGCGGGTGGTGCTCGGATCAAATTTGCGTGTGATCCGATGCAGACTCTCCTGTTCAGTTTCAAAACTGAAGAAATACATTCAGATTTAAGGGTTTGAGGCGTCCTTCGGGCCGTGCCCGTTGTTGCGGTGCCACAAATCCGGAAACCCCAGCGTGCTGTACGCGTGCAAGGAGAAACCGGTCGCGGGTGGCTTCGCGGACGATTCTGTGACAACGTTGTTTCCAGAGGGAGCCACGCAGCGGCAGGGCGTGGACGCCGGTCGCGGATCGGCCATCACAATCAGAGAGAGGGGAGTTCGCCAGACATGACTGCGGTACAAGGCTCGCGACAATACGTGTCCATTGCCATCATCGGCCTGCTGTTTTTCATCTTCGGTTTTGTCACCTGGCTCAACGGGCCGCTGATCACCTTCGCCAAGCTGGCGTTCAATGTCAGCGAGACCTACGCCTTCCTGATTCCCAGCGCGTTCTACATTTCCTATTTCTGCCTGGCGTTGCCGTCCTCGGTGATCCTGCGCAAGACCGGCATGAAGAAGGGCATGGCGCTGGGGCTGTTCGTGATGGCGATCGGTGCGCTGGTGTTCGGCCAGTTCACCACCCATCGCTGGTATCCCGGCGCGCTCGGTGGCGTGTTCACCATCGGCGCCGGCCTGGCGATCCTGCAGACCGCGGCCAATCCCTACATCAGCATCCTTGGCCCGATCGAGGGCGCGGCGCAGCGCATCGCGGTGATGGGCATCTGCAACAAGGTCGCCGGCATGCTCGCGCCCATCGCGCTGGCGGCTTTCGTGATGCACGGCATGGGCGACCTCGCCGCGCAGGTCGAAGCTGCCGCCCCGGAGGCGAAGGAACTCCTGCTCAACGAGTTCGCCGCCCGCGTCTACGGCCCCTACATGGTGATGGCCGGCCTGCTGGTATTGTTGGCGGTCGGCATCCTGTTCTCGCCGTTGCCGGAAGTGAACACCGCCGAAGCTAATGCCAACGGAGCTGGTGGTGAAGAGACGACTCGCCGCAGTGTGTTCCAGTTTCCACACCTGCTGCTGGGCGTGATCTGCCTGTTCGTTTATGTCGGTGTGGAAGTGCTTGCCGGCGATGCCATCGGTACCTATGGAGAAGGTTTCGGCTTGCCGCTGGACGAGACCAAGATATTCACGCTTTACACCCTGTTCGCGATGCTACTGGGCTACCTGTTCGGCCTGGTCGCCATCCCGCGCTTCATCTCGCAGGAGCGCTACCTCAGCGTGTCGGCCGTGCTGGGCATCGTGTTCGCGATCGGCGCGTTCCTGACCCATGGCTATGTGTCGGTCGGCTTCGTTGCCGCGCTCGGCTTCGCCAACGCGATGATGTGGCCGGCGATCTTCCCGCTGGCGATCCAGGGCCTGGGCCGCTTCACCGAAACCGGATCGGCGCTGCTGATCATGGGCATCGCCGGCGGCGCGGTGATTCCGCAGCTGTTCGCGGTGTTCAAGCAGAGCCACGATTTCCAGCTGGTGTTCACCGCGCTGGCGGTGCCCTGCTACCTGTACATCCTGTTCTTCGCCCTGCGCGGCCATAATGTCGGCCGCGTGAAGGCGGGTTGAGCGGCCATGGACCGCGTGGAGATTTCCCATGGCTGAGAACGGCATGCGCAGGCCCACCATCAAGGATGTCGCCGAGCGGGCCAAGGTTTCGCTGAAGACGGTCTCGCGGGTCATCAACAACGAGCCGTCGGTGATGCAGGGCACGCGCGCGCGCGTCCTGCACGCCATCGCCGAACTGGACTACGAACCGGATCAATCCGCGCGCAACCTGCGCAGCGGCACGCCGTTCGTGATCGGGCTGGTCTACGACAACCCCAACCCGTACCACATCATCGGCGTGCAGAACGGCGTGTTGGCGGCGTGCCGGGAAACCGGTTTCGGCCTGCAGATTCATCCCTGCGACTCGACTTCACCGCTGCTGGCCGAGGAACTGGCCGAGTTCGTGCAGCGCTCGCGCCTGGCCGGACTGGTGCTGACCGCGCCGATGTCCGAACGGATGGAACTGGTGAACGCGCTGGCCGCGCGCGGCGTCAAGATGGTGCGGATCATCGCCGCCACCGAGGATCCGCAGGACGGACAGCCCTGCGTGTACGTGGACGATCACGACGCCGCCTACGAGATCACCGAGCACCTGATCCAGTTGGGCCACCAGCGCATCGGTTTCCTCTGGGGCGGGCTTGCGCACCGTTCCTCGATCGAGCGCTACAACGGCTACGAGAAGGCGTTGAAGGATTACGGCATCCCGCTGGACAAGCACCTGGTGGTGCCCGGCGACTACACCTTCGATGACGGATTCCGCGGTGCGCGCCGGCTGCTGGCCTTGCGCGAACCGCCGACGGCGATCTTCGGCTCCAACGACGAAATCGCCGCCGGCGTGCTGGCGGCGGCCAAGTCGGCGGGCATGAACGTGCCCTACGACCTGTCCATCGCCGGTTTCGAGGATAGTCCGTTCTCGCGCCAGTCCTGGCCGCCGCTGACCACCGCCAAGCAGGCCACCGAGGACATCGCCAAGCAGGCCGCGCGCCTGTTGATCGCCACGCTGCGGCAGGACGCCTACGACGACAACCCCACTCCCGTGCACAACCAGGGCTTCGTGCCGCAACTGGTGGTGCGCGGATCCACCGCGCCGGTCCGCCTGCGCGCCGAACGCCCCGACCCCACGACATGACCGACGTTTCCCCACTTCCCGCTCCCGCCGATACGCTGATGTTCCAGGAGGCGCAGCAGACCGCCGACGTGGTCGCCGCGCAGTACCAGCGCAACGAGGCCACGATCCGCGCGCTGGCCGCGGATCTGCGCGCCAATCCGCCGCCGTTCGTGGTGACCTGCGCACGCGGCAGTTCCGATCACGCCGCGACCTACGCCAAGTACCTGTTCGAAACCCAGCTGGGTTTCGTCACCGCGTCGGCCTCGCCCTCGGTGGGCTCGGTGTACGAAGCGAAGCAGAAGCTCAGGGACGCGCTGTACATCGTCATCTCGCAGTCGGGCAAGAGTCCGGATCTGCTGCACAACGCGCGCGCCGCCGCCGAGGCCGGTGCGCGGGTGGTGGCAATCGTCAACGTCGAGGATTCGCCTTTGGCGGGACTGGCCGACACGGTGATCCCGCTGCACGCGGGTCCGGAGCGCAGCGTCGCGGCGACCAAGAGCTACCTGAGTTCGCTGGCGGCGATCCTGCAACTGGGCGCGTACTGGAAGGACGAGGCGACCCTGCGCGATGCGCTGCCGCTGCTGCCGGACGCGCTGCGGCAGGCGTGGGCGGCGGACTGGTCGCCGGTCACCGACGGCCTGGTGGATGCGCACAACCTGTTCGTGCTTGGCCGTGGCCTGGGCCTGGCCGCCGCGCAGGAAGCCGCGCTCAAGTTCAAGGAAACCTGCGGCCTGCACGCCGAAGCCTACAGCTCGGCCGAAGTGAAGCACGGTCCGATGGCACTGGTCGGTCCGGGCTTCCCGGTGCTGTGCTTCGCCCAGCCGGATGAAACCGGCGCCGGAACCCTGGCGCTGGCGCGCGAGTTCCGCGGCCGCGGCGCGCAGGTGTGGGTGGCTTCGGAGGAAGCCGATCCGACCGCCGGTCCCGGCGAGTCGCTGCCGCTGGTGCGCGCACCGCATCCGGCCTGCTCTCCGCTGCTGACCATCCAGAGCTACTACCGTGCAATCAACGCGCTGGCGCTGCGTCGCGGCTACAACCCCGACGTGCCGCCGCATCTGAACAAGGTCACCGAAACCGTATGAGCACCGCGCTTGTCCAGGGCCGCGTGCTGACCGCGCAGGGCTTCGCCGAGGGCGTGGCGGTGGTCATCGACGGCGGCGATATCGTTTCGATACTGCCGGAAGCGGATTTGCCCGCCGATTTGCCGCGCCACGATCTGCGCGGTGCATGGCTGGTGCCGGGCTTCATCGATGCCCAGGTCAACGGCGGCGGTGGCGTGCTGTTCAACAATACGCCGACGGTGGAGGCGATCCGCCGCATTGGCGAAGCGCACCGCCGGTTCGGTACCACCGGTTTCCTGCCGACCCTGATCAGCGATGATCTCGAAGTGATGCGCGAAGCCGTCGCCGCGACCCGCCAGGCGATCGCCGAGGGTGTGCCCGGGGTGCTCGGCATCCACCTGGAAGGGCCGTACCTGGCCCCGGCGCGCAAGGGCACCCACGATGCGGGCAAGTTCCGCGTGCCGGACGCGGCGGAGATCGAGCTCGCCTCGTCGCTGGACAATGGCGTCACCCTGATCACGCTCGCGCCCGAACGCCTGCCGACCGAAACCATCCATGCGCTGGTGGCGCGCGGCGCGGTCGTCGCCGCCGGCCATACCGCCGGCAGCTACGAGGAAATCCGCGCCGGCCTGGCCGCGGGCATCCGCGGTTTCACCCATCTGTACAACGCGATGTCGCCGCTGCAGGGACGCGAGCCCGGCGCGGTCGGCGCCGCGCTGGAGGATCCCGACAGCTGGGTCGGCATCATCGCCGACGGCCACCACGTGCATCCGGGCAGCCTGCGGGTCGCGCTGGCGGCCAAGCCGCGCGGCAAGGTGTTCCTGGTGACCGACGCGATGCCGCCGGTGGGTTCCGACGATCCCAGCTACGAACTGTATGGCGAGACCATCACCGCCGTGGACGGCGTGGTCCGCAACGCGGCCGGTTCGCTTGCCGGTTCCGCGCTGGACATGGCGATGGCGGTGCGCAACGCGGTGAACCTGCTGGGACTGCCGTTGGCCGAAGCCGCGCGCATGGCCTCGACCTATCCGGCCGAGTTCCTCGGACTGTCCGCCACCCACGGCCGTATCGCCACCGGCTTCCGCGCGAACCTGGTCGCGCTGGACGATCGGTTGCAGGTGGCGGCGACCTGGATTGACGGCCAGCACGCCGCGCACGCGGGCTGATATCGCGGTCGCCGACGGAGCGCAGTGGAGATGAGCACGAAGGCGCCGCAGCGCTTCTCTTCGGTGGATGCATTGCGTGGCCTCACCGTCGCGGCGATGCTGCTGGTCAATGATCCGGGCGACTGGGGGCATGTGTATGCGCCGCTGATGCACGCCGAGTGGCATGGCTGCACGCCGACCGATCTGATCTTCCCGTTCTTCCTGTTCATCGTCGGCGTGTCGATTTCGCTGGGTGTCTCGCCGCGGCTGGAAGCCGGCGGCGATCGCGGTGCCTTGCTGCGCGCGGTGCTCTGGCGCGGCACCAAGATCATCGCCATCGGCCTGCTGCTGCACCTACTGGCGTTCTGGTGGCTCGACAAGCCGTGGTTCCGGCCCTGGGGCGTGTTGCAGCGGATCGGCCTGTGCTTCATCGCCGCCGGCGCGATGGCGCTGTACCTGCGTCCGCGCAGCCAGTGGCTGATGGCGGTCGTCCTGTTGCTGGGGTACTGGGCCTTGCTGGTGATCGGCGGCTCCTACGCGCCGCTGGACAATCTGGCCAGCCGTGTCGACACCGCGTTGTTCGGACACCTGTTGTACCAGTTCGATCCGGCTACCGGGCGAGGCCACGATCCCGAAGGACTGCTCAGCACGTTGCCAGCCATCGCCACGACCCTGCTGGGCGTGCGCGCCGGCGACTGGCTGCGGCACCAGCGGGTCGGGCGGCTGCTGCCGGCGGCCGCGCTGGCGCTGGCGATCGGCGGACTGTGGTCGCTGTGGCTGCCGTTGAACAAGAACCTGTGGACGTCCTCCTACGTGGTGTGGACGGCGGGCTGGGCGCTGCTGGCGCTCTGGGTCGCGCACGTGCTGATCGATCGGAAGGGCCTGCGCCCCTGGGGACGCAGTTTCGGCGTCAATGCGATCGCCGCCTATGCCGGCTCCGCGATCATGGTCTATGCGTTCTCCGCGCTGGGCTGGATGCAGGCGATCTACCGGCACGGTTTCGCCGACTGGATGACACCCCGGTTCGGCCCGTACCTGCCTTCGCTGGCCTTCGCCGTGGCGTTCGTCCTGGTCTGGTGGGCGATCGTCCGGCTGATGGATCACCGGCGCTGGTACCTGAAGGTCTGAGGCCACGACGCGGGACGCGCATCGGATCACGACTTCCTTCGCCTGACCGGAGTAAAAGGGGGCATCCCCGACCGGAATCCGGCCATGAACCTGTCCGCCTGGAGCGTCACCTGCCTGACCCTGTCGTTGATCGCCTGCGATGGCAATGCGGTCGCGGTGACCGCGCCCGACGATGACCGGAACGAACCCGCGTCGACACCACTCGTGCTCGCGGGCCATGTGCCGTCCCCGCCGATCGCGGCCGCCGCCCAGGCCGCGCCGGCACCGCAGGTGACCGGCGGGACGCAGCCCGCATTGCGGATTCCCGATCCGCCCTTCGTCAGCACCGAGGTCGCGCGCTTCGACCAGCCGTGGGCGATGACCTTCCTGCCGGATGGGCGCCTGCTGGTGACCGAGAAGCCCGGCCGCCTGCGCCTGTTGAATCCCGCCACCGGGCAAAGTGGCGAGATCAGCGGGGTGCCCACCGTGGCCTATGGCGGCCAGGGTGGCTTTGGCGATGTGATCCCGCACCCGCGGTTCGCCGACAACGGGATGATCTACGTGAGCTTTGCCGAGCCCGGCACCAACAGCACGCGCGGCGCGGCGGTGGCGCGGGCGCGGCTGGTGATCGATGCCGGCGCCAACACCGGACGGCTGGAAGGATTGCAGGTGATCTGGCGGCAGGTACCCAAGGTCACCGGCGACGCCCACTACAGCCACCGCATGCTGTTCGATGCGCGGGGCAAACTGTGGATCAGTTCCGGCGAGCGCCAGAAGGCTTCGCCCGCGCAGGACATGCAGAGCAATCTCGGCAAGATCATCCGGCTCAATGACGATGGCAGCGTGCCGCCCGACAATCCCTTCTCCAACCAGGGCGGGGTAGCGGCGCAGGTCTGGTCACTTGGACACCGCAACGTACTGGGATTGGCGTTCGATCCGTCGGGCAGGCTGTGGGCGCACGAAATGGGACCGGCTGGCGGCGACGAACTGAACCTGATCGAGCGCGGCTCCAACTATGGCTGGCCGATCGTTTCCAACGGCGACAATTACGATGGCAGCCCGATTCCGGATCATCCGACCCGACCCGAATTCAACGCGCCGGAGATTTCATGGACGCCGGTGATCGCGCCGGCCGGGTTCATCATCTACCAGGCGGATCTGTTTCCGTACTTCCGTGGGCGTGGTTTCATCGGCGGTCTCGCGTCGCAGGCGTTGATCCAGGTGGAGTTCGGTGACACTCCGCGCGAAGTGAAGCGCTATCCGATGGGACGTCGCATCCGCGAAGTCGAACAGGGGCCCGACGGCGCGATCTGGTTGCTGGAAGACGGAGCGGATGCGCGCCTGCTGAAGCTCACGCCCAATCGCGGCTGACGTCCGCCGGCCAACACCGGCGGACGCGCCTCAAGGCAAATCAGTCGACGACCACCAGACGTACGTCGATGTTGCCGCGGGTGGCGTTGGAGTACGGGCACACCTGGTGCGCCTGCTGCACCAGCGCCTCGGCCTCTTCGCGCGGCAAGCCCGGCAGGTGGATGCGCAGTTCGGCCTCGATGCCGAAGCCGCCGGGGATCTGGCCGATGCCGACGCTGCCGTCGATGCGGGTCTCGGCCGGCAGCTTGGCCTTGGCCTGACCGGCGACGAACTTCAGCGCGCCGAGGAAGCAGGCTGAGTAGCCGGCGGCGAACAGCTGTTCCGGATTGGTGCCGTCACCACCCGCGCCACCGAGTTCGCGCGGCGTGGTGAGCTTCACGTCCAGCACGTTGTCCGAGGACACGGCGCGGCCGTCGCGGCCGCCGGTGGCGGTGGCGTGGGCGGTATAGAGGACTTTCTCGATCGACATGGGAGTCTCCGTGGAGGAAAGTGGCGGCGGAGCCGGGCGCCACGACCGGTAATTTGTTTGCTATTTAATAGCGTACTATTTAAATGGGAAAGAAAAAGCGACTCATGCATTTGCTCCCAGATTGTCACGCAGGGCTTCCAACTGGGACTTCAGCCCCGTGACTTCGCGGGGATTGCAGCCGGATGCGCATAGCAGCGCCTCCGGAATACTTCGAGCCTTCTGTTTCAACGTGCGGCCCTGCGCGGTGAGGCTGATGATGACCTGGCGCTCGTCCTCGCGTGCGCGCTCCCGGACGATCAGGCCACCAGCCTCCAGCCGCTTGAGCAGGGGAGTCAGGGTCGCCGAATCCAGGAACAGGTGCTCGCCGATCTGCGAGACGGTCAGCGCGTCGCCTTCCCACAGGACCAGCATCACCAGGTATTGCGGGTAGGTCAGGCCCAACTTGCCCAGCAACTGCCGGTACACCTTGTTGAGCGCCAACTGCGCCGAATAGAGCGCGAAGCACAGCTGGTTGTCCAGCGCCAACGGATTGGCGGGAGACGCTTTGGCGGCGGCGGTCGGCTTGCTCATGGCCGTGCAATTTACATAGCGCGCTATTTAATTGCAAGCATCTCATGGAACGCTGCGTCGCAGCCCCCGGGGGGATCAGGTCCCGGCGGGCGCGATGGACTGGCGTGCGGCGGCAATCGCGTGGATACGGGCGCGTCTCAGTTCCTCGCCGATCCGGGGTCCGCTGAGACCCGCGGCGGCGAACTCGCGGGCATTCACCGCCATCGCGGCCGCGAGCAGGCGCACCAGCGCCGGCCCCTGTGGATAGTCCGTGTCCTCGTTGCCGAGCCGGCCGCGCTTGTCGGCCTCGCAAACCAGCGCCAGCCTCGCGATGCGTTCGGGCCGGCGGAACGCATCGCAGCGCGACAGAAGTTCGAAGACGGTGGCGTCGCGCAGTTCGTCCAGGCGATGCACGTTGAGATGCTCGCGGCAGGCAATCACTGCCAGGTCGCGGTGTTCCAGCGGCACCTTCAACCGTTCGCACAATGCCAGCACCGGCGCGACCCCGCGTTGTTCGTGCATGACGTGGCGCGGCAGCTCTTGCTCCGGCGTGAGCGCCTTGCCCAGGTCGTGGCAGAGCGCGGCGAAGCCGACCAGATCGTCACCCGGCGCCAGTCTCGCGGCCATGTCGCTGACCATCTGCTGGTGCACACCGGTATCGATTTCGGGATGGTATTCGGCGCGCTGCGGCACGCCGTACAGTGCGTCCACCTCGGGCAACACGCTGGCCAGCGCGCCGGCTTCGTGCAGGGTGCGCAGGAAGGCGGAGGGACGCGCGCAGGCCAATGCGCGGCGCAGTTCCTGCCAGACCCGTTCCGGTACCAGTGTGTCGAGCTCGCCACTGGCCGCCATCTCCCGCATCAGCGCCATCGTTTCCGGCGCGATCGTGAAGCCCAGTGGCGCCAGCCGGGCCATGAAGCGGGCCGCGCGCAGTACCCGCAGGGGATCCTCGACGAAGGCCGGGCCCACATGCCGCAGCAGGCGTGCGTCCAGATCCTTCGCGCCACCGCAGGGATCGACGATGCGGCCGTCCTCATCCTCGGCAATCGCGTTGATGGTGAAATCGCGCCGCTGCAGATCCTCTTCCAGGGTGACCGAGGGATCGGCATCGACCTCGAACCCCCGATACCCGCGTCCGCGCTTGCGCTCGGTCCGCGCCAGCGCGTATTCCTCGCCACTGTCCGGATGCAGGAACACCGGGAAATCCTGGCCCACCTGCTTGTAGCCCAGCGCCAGCATCTGCGCGGGCGTGGCGCCGACCACCACATGGTCGCGGTCGCCGGCCTCGAGGCCCAGCAACCGATCACGCACCGCGCCGCCGACGAGATAGGTCTTCATGCGCGCATGATGCCGGATAGTGGCGGGAGGATCAGCTCTTCGGCATGCGCGCATCCGGGCAGGCGAACTCGCGGCGCTTGCCGTCGAGCTTGCCGAGCATGCGGTCGCTGACCGGCAGGGCATTGCCGTTGAGGCGCCAGTCGTAGATCACGCTGAAGGCGAGGATACGGGCGACGTATTCGCGGGTTTCCTTGTAGCTGATGGTCTCGATCCAGATATCCGGATCGTAGCCGGGTCGCTGCGACTGCCAGCGCGCGGTCGGGGTGGGACCGGCGTTGTAGGCGGCGATGGCGACATAGGGAACGCCGTACTTGTTTTCCATTTCGCGCAGGTAGGCGGTGCCCAGCGCGATGTTGGTGTCCGAATCGTACAGGCTGGCGGCGCCGCCCCAGGGCAGGCCCAGGCGCTTGGCGGTGGCCGCGCCCGTGGCGGGCACGACCTGCATCAGGCCCATCGCGTTGGCGCCGGAACGGGCGCGCGGATTGAACACGCTCTCGGCGCGGATCTCGGCGGCCACCCAGGCCGGGTCCAGCGCATGGCGGGCGGATTCGCGACGGATGGTCTCGCCGTGGTGCAGCGGGAAGCGCAACTGGTACAGGCGCTGTTCGTCCGGACGCTTGCCCAGCGAGAACACGGCGCGATCGAACCAGCCGTTGTCCTGCGCCACTTCCACCGCGATGCGGCGCTGGGTGTCGTCGAAACGCGACAGCGCGCTGTTCCATTCGGCGACCGCCCAGCCGGAACGCTCCAGCTTCCACAGTTCCATCGCGCGGACGATGGCGGGATCGCGGGCGATTGCGTCCTTGGCCGCCTTGCCATCGTTGGGAATCCATGGGCACAGCGCGTAGGGCTGCTTGAGCCGGTCCGCGGCGAGGAAGCCGTGGAAGGTCGGCGTGCGCGCGGCCTCGCGCAGCAAGGGCTGCGCGGCGGCGGCGTCACCGGTCTTCTCGGCCATGCGTGCCTCGAAATAGCGCCAGCGCGAGTCCTCGCGCTGCTTGGCCGGCATCTTGCGCAACGCGACCAGCGCGGCGCGCCAGTCGCCACGCGCCATCGCCTCGCGTACGCGCCATTCGTGCAGGCGTTCGTCGTAGGCCGACTCGGGAACGGCATTGAGGCGGCGCGCCGAATCCGGCTCGTAGGACGCCACCGTCCACAGGGCGATCTGGTAGAGCACGCGGCCGCGATCGGCTTCAGTCATGCCCAGCGCACTGGCGTATTGGGGCAGTTGGGTCTCGGCGGCGCCGGGGTCGCGGCTGGCCAGCCGCGCCAGGCCATAGCTGGCCATGCGCCGGCTGCGATCGGTCTTCGGCCAGTTCAAGGCGCGCGCGTGCACGGCGTCGATGAAGGCGGCGTAGTCGTTGGCCAGCACGGCTTCGTCTCCCGGCAGGCCGCGCGCGGCGGTGCGCATCACCGCGGTCTGGCTCTCGGCGGCGGCCGCGTCGATGCGCTCCCAGCGCAGCGCGGGCGGCAGGCCGCCCTTGTTGGCGAGGATCGCGAACACCGGATCGCAACCGTCCGGCAGCGATTTGGCCGCGCCGCGCCACAACGCCTGCGCGTCCTTGACCCACTGCGCGTCGGCGCGGCCGGTGGCCTGGCGCGCATCCAGCTCGGCGCAGCGCAGTGTGGTGTTTTCGGTGGGCTTCCATGCGCCGAGGAACGTCGGCCAGTCCTGCCGGCGGGCCAGCGACGCCAGCCACAGGGCGCGGAAGTTCTCCGCCACCGCCTGGCCTTCGTAGCGCTTGAGGAAACCCTGCGCCTGCGACGTGGGCAGGTTGTCGACGTCGCGGCGCAGCGAGGCCAGTTCGACCCAGCCATAGATCGGGTGCGAGGCCAGGCTTGCATACTGCGCGGCGTTGAACTGCCCACGCTCGGCGGCTTCCAGCGCCGCGCGCAATTGTGGCCGTTGCGCATCCAGGTTCTGCGCGTGGACGGCGGCCAGGGGCAGGAGCGCGAGCGCCGCAGCGAGTACGATGAGTGGGGTGGGACGGTTCATGGCCGGAATATACCGGAGCCGGCTGAACGGTCGCGTGCGTGCTTGATGGAAGGAGATTGCGTTTGGAGCATTTCTGGATTTTCCCGTTGCTGGGCGTGGTTGCCGGGGTGCTGGCCGGCCTGCTCGGCATCGGCGGCGGGCTGGTGTTGGTGGCCGCACTGGTATGGGTGCTGCCGCTGTTCGGCATCCCGAAGGAAGCGGCCATGCACGCGGCGCTGGCCAGTTCGCTGGCGAGCATCGTGCTGACCGCGACCTCCTCCGCGTACGCGCATCACCGGCGCGGCAGCGTGATGTGGCCGACGGTGGCCTGGATGGTGCCGGGACTGCTGCTGGGTGGCTGGCTCGGCAGCGGGCTGGCGGTGTATCTGGACGACAACGTGCTGCGCTGGGTGGTGGCGATCTACTGCCTGATCGCCGGTGCGCAGATGGCGTTCGGGAAAACACGCAACGGTGCCGGCGCGGCGGGGCCCGCGCCACCGCCGCGCGGTTGGCCGATGACCGCGGTCGGCACCGGCATCGGCGCGGTGTCGGCGGTGGTCGGTATCGGTGGCGGCAGCATGACCGTGCCGGTGCTGGTCTGGCACGGTATCGCGCCGGTCCGCGCGGTGGGCACGTCGAGCGCCTGCGGCGTGGCGATCGCGATTGGCAGCGCGCTGGGCTATGCATTGCATGCCCCTCCCGGCGCCCTGCCGGCACACGCGGTGGGCTATGTCTACCTGCCGGCGGCAATCGGCGTGGCGGTGGCGTCGGTACTGGCCGCGCCGTGGGGCACCCGGCTCGCGCACGCCATCGGCGGCACCGCGCTGAAGCGGGTGTTCGCGATCTTCATGGTGGTGATGGGGATCAGCATCCTGGTCGCGGGCTGACCGCGGCCGGGAATCCGTTGCTCAGCGCAGGGCTTCGGCGGGCACGTCGATGCTCATCGCCAGGGCGAGATGATCCGAGTTGGCGGCGGGCATCGCGCGCGCGCCGTCGGCGACCAGCGCTTCGCTGATCAGGATGTGATCGATGGCGCGCTGCGGGCGCCAGCTGGGAAAGGTCGGAATCCGGTGCTGCGGCGGACGCAGCCGGGTGTTCCGGTACAGCACGTCCATTTCCGGTGTGTCGGGCATGCAGTTGAAGTCGCCCATCAGCACGGCGTGCGGATGATCCGACAGCAGTTCGGCGATGAACGACAACTGCGCGCGTCGCGAGTTGGCGCCCAGCGACAGGTGCGCGACGGCGACGGTGAGGCCTTCGTCGCCATCGCCGAACCGCGCCACCAGCACGCCGCGGCCGCTGATGCGGCCGGGCAGCGCATGGTCGCTGACCTCCACCGGTTCCAGCCGGCTCAACAGGCCGTTGGCGCTGGATGCCACCCGCCCGACGTTGCGGTTGGGCTGGTGGGTCCAGTAGTCGAAGCCCGCGCGCTCGGCCAGATAGTGGGTCTGGTTGGTGAATCCCGAACGCAGGCTCCCCGGATCCGCCTCCTGCAGGCCGACGATGTCGTGTTCGCCGGCGAGCTGCGCGATGGCGTCCAGGCTGCCCCGCTTGTTGCCAGCAGGCAGCGCGTGTGACCAGCTGCGGGTCACATAGTCGCTGTAGCGGCGGGTGCTGGAGCCGGCCTGGATGTTGGCGCTGAGCACCCGCAACCGGCGCTTGCCGGGCATCGTCGTCATGGTGGGGGCGGGGGAACCTGGGGTGCGGCTTACTTGGCGGCGCGTTCCTGCGCGATCAAGTGATCGGTGATGCGCAGCATGTCCTCGAAGCTGCGACCCTTCACCTTGTACTTGCCGTTGACGACCAGGCTGGGCGTGCTGTTGACGCCGGACTGGATCGCGAACTGCTTGGCGCGGTTGACCTTGGCATTGATGCCGAAGCTGTTCATCAGGCCCAGGAATTCCTTGGCGTTGACGCCGTAACCGGCATAGAACTCGGCGACCTTGGCCGGGTCCGGCTTCCTGCCCTCGCCCGGCAGGCTGCGCTCGGCGTGGATCTTGGCGAACACCGTGTCATGGGTGCGTTCGACCAGGCCCTTGCTCTCGGCGGCGTAGTAGGCCTGCGCGTACGGCAGCCATTCCGGACCGAAGGCGACCGGGACGTAGGTCAGGCGGACGTCGGCCGGCAGCGTCTTGCGCCACGGCATGATCTGGGTCTGGAAGCTGGCGCAGGCCGGGCAGACATAGCCGAACACTTCCACCACTTCGATCTTGCCGTTGAGCGGCGCGTAGGGCTGGCCGTTCGGAATCAGCTCGTAGTCGACGCCGGCGACCGGCGCGGGACCGGACGGCGCGACCGGCGCGGGCGCATTGGCCGGCGCCGGGGTATCGGT
>NZ_JACVAG010000002.1:0-544665 GCF_014851695.1 Pseudoxanthomonas sp. PXM04 | reverse complement strand
CCTCGGTCCAGCGGGTCACCGACATCATGGCCGAGATTGCCGCCGCTTCGCAGGAGCAGTCCGCCGGCATCGAACAGGTCAACCAGACCATCACCCAGATGGACGAGACCACCCAGCAGAACGCGGCGGTGGTGGAAGAGGTGGCGGCCACGGCTGGCGATCTGCGGCAGCAGGCGCAGGGGCTGGAACAGGCGGTGTCGGTGTTCCGCCTGGCCGGCTCCGCCGATGAAGAGGTACGCCGTTGGGTTACCGAGGCCGGCCGGCGCGTACTCGCGCCCTGATTGGCTGCGACGCTTCCCGCGTTTGCCGCATCCCGGGAAAGGTGGGTCGGACAGAAGGTCCGGCCCGCCTCTTTCTTCGCCCCTGTTTCAACCCTCCGCGCGCACGCGGCATCGAAACAGGACGTCGCCCGCCGGATGCGGAGCGCAAAAAAGGACCGGAAGCGCATGAAAACCCTGCCGTTGCTGTTCGCCGCCCTGATGAACCTGTGGCAGATATCGACCGGTTCATTGCAGTTGCCGGCCACCGGCGGCGGTGGCGACAGGCCGGCCAGTGCCGCGGCTCCGGCGCAGGCGCCGGCCGGGCTCGACGACTACCTGCGGACGAAAATGCAGAACCGGCGCATCCCCGGCATGCAGGTGGCGGTGATCCGCGACGGTCGCATCGTTTTTTCCCGCAGCTACGGCAAGGCCAACCTGCAGGACGACGTGGCGGTGACGCCGGACACGGTGTTCTCGATCAACTCGGCCACCAAGACCTTCACCGGCGTGGCGATCCTGCAACTGGCGCAGGCCGGCAAGCTGTCGCTGGACGATCCGGTGCCGCGCCACCTGGCGGATCTGCCGCGCGAGTGGCAGGCGATCACGGTGCGGCAACTGCTCAACCACACGTCCGGCCTGCCCGACATCCTGGTGCCGCCGCGCGCGCAGGGTACCGGCTCGCTGGTGGGCGAAGGCGGCGAGGAATCGGCCTGGGAGACGGTACGCACACTGCCGATGGCATTCCCCACCGGCAGCGCCTATCGCTACAACCAGACCAACTATGTCCTGCTGGGCCGGATCATCGATTCGCTGGGCGGTGTTCCGTTCACCCGCTTCATCGCCGAACGCCAGTTCGCGCCGGCCGGCATGCGCCACGCCGGCTTCGGCGACTCGCGCGACGTCACGCCGCGTCGCGCGCAGCCCTACCGTTATCCGGGCGGCGCCACCTCGCCGGCCGCCGGCGCGTTGCAGCATGCGTTCGACGAGTTCCCGGCCATGCTGCGCACCGGTGCCGGCATCAACGCCAGCGCCGAGGACGTCGCGCATTGGCTGATCGCCCTGCAGGACGGCCGCCTGCTCGACCGCGAACACCTGCGTGAGCTGTGGGCGCCGGGCCGGTTCAACGATGGCCGGCTCACGTCGTGGGCATCGGGCTGGCCGCTGATCGACCGCGAGGACCATCCGGCGGTGGCGGGCATCGGTGGCCGCCGGTCGGCGTTCTTCGTCTATCCGCGGGATGGGCTGTCGGTGGTGGTGCTGACCAATCTGGCCGGGGCCAACCCGGAGGAATTCATCGACGAGATCGCCGGGTTCTACCTGCCGGATTTCAGCGTGGCCAACGGCGGCGGACTGCCGCGCAACGTCAAGGCGCTGCGGCGTGGCCTGATCGCGCGCGGCTGGGACCAGGGCGTCTCCATCGTCGCCGGGCTCAAGCGGCAGGATCCGGACTTCGAACTGCGCGAGGACGATCTCAATGCCTGGGGCTACCGGCTGGTGACCGACGGTCAGCGCAGGGAAGGCATCGAGGTGCTGAAACTCAACACCGTGCTGTACCCGAAAAGCGGCAACACCTTCGATTCGCTGGCCGAGGCCTATGCGATCACCGGCGATCGCGAGGCGGCGATCCGCAACTACCGCCTTTCGCTGGAACGCGATCCGGCCAACCGCAACGCGGTGGAGCAACTGCGCGCGCTGGGCGCGCCGCCGCCGGCCGGGACGCGCGCCACGCACTGAATCCGCTTGCCCGGCGGTGCGGACTGATATCCAATCGGTCCCTTGACCACGGGGAGCGATGCAGATGCGCGAAGGTGCTGCCGGCCGGATGGGCCGGCGTGGTTTCCTGGTGGCCGCTTCGGCCTGCGCGGCGATGGCGGCACTGCGATCGCCTCCGCTGCGCGCGGCGGACGCGGCCCGTTACGACCATCCGTGGATTCCCTCCGATGCCTTCCTCGCCGATCTGCCCGAATGGATGCGCGCGTTCGGCGTGCCCGGCGTGGGCATCGCGGTGGTCGAGGAGGGCGAGTTGGTCTGGCACCGCGCGTTCGGCGTGGCCGATGTGGACAGCGGCACCGCGGTGGACGCGGACAGCGTGTTCGAATGCGCCTCGCTGAGCAAACCGGTATTTGCCTACGTGGCGCTGCAATTGGTCGATGCGGGCGTGCTGCAACTCGACCGGACCCTGGCGCATTACCATCGCCCCGACTACCTGGCCAAGGATGATTCGCGCCTGGATCGGATCACCGTGCGCGACGTCCTGCGCCACAGCAGCGGCCTGCCGAACTGGCGCGAACATCCGGATCGCGAACCGTTGCGCACGCTGGCCGAACCCGGCAAGGGCGTGAACTATTCGGGCGAGGCCTTCTTCTGGCTGCAACGGGTGGCCGAGACGGTGACCGGCGAAAGCCTGGACCGGCTGGCGCGGCGCCACCTGTTCGAACCGGCCGGCATGCGCGACAGCACCTATACCTGGAACGCGCATGCGGCGCGGCACTCGGTGATGGGCCAGCCAGCGCCTGGCGCGACACCGGTCGTGCAGACCTTCCGTAGCCAATGGTCGCTGCTGCAACCCATCGCCGAAGCGCAGGGCAAGCCGTTGCCCGAATGGGTCTGGGACGATGCGGTGCGCGCGTTGCCGCGGGCGCAGGCCGCCGCGCCCACGGGCATGTTCATCTGGCCCGGCGATCTGCTCGCCAACGCCGCCGCCAGCCTGCGTGGGCCGGTGCAGGACTATGCGCGTTTCATCGCCCATGTGATGCGTCCGGATGCGGGCCCGCCGCGTGCAATCACTGAAACCACGCGGCAGGCGATGCTGGCGCCGCAGATGCCGCTGCGCGCCGGCTGGCTGGACAAGGGACTGGGCTGGAATCTGGAACGCATCGACGGCGATGCCCGTTGGTTCTTCCACGGCGGCGCCAACGCGGGTCGCTACAAGACCTTCACCGTCGGAGATCCGCAGCGACGGCGCGGACTGGTGGTGATGACGAATGGCGGCGGCGGCACGGGCGTCTACCAGCGCATCGTGCGCGCGGCCACCGGGCGGGACATGCTCGCCTTCGATCTGTGATCGCCGGAGCGATGCGCCGGAACCGCGCCGGATCATCGCTTTGACGCGGTTCCGTCATCCAGGCCGCGTACTCTGCCGCCCGCTCAGGGGGCAGTCTCACGATGAAATCACGCGGTTACCGAATCCTTCCCGTTCTGTTGGCGCTCGGCGCCTGCCAGCCCACGCCGCCCGTGGCCGCGCCCGATGCCCAGGCATCGGCGATCGTGCCCACGGCCGCGCAGCCGGCGGTGTCGCCGGACGGCGTCATCGACAACAGCGAACTGCAGCGCCTGGCCAGCCAGGCGCTACAGGCGAACCGCCTGTACGCGCCGGCCGGCGACAACGCGGTGGAGTTCTACCTGGCGGCGCGCGTGCGGCGTCCCGATGACGCCGCCATCCTTGCCGCGCTGACCGAAATCCAGCCGTACCTGCTGATCGCCACCGAACAGGCGTTGGAGCGTCGCGACGGCGCCGAGGCCGCGCGCCTGTTCGAACTGTTGCGCCGGCTGGATCCGCAGGCGCCGGCCTTGCCGCGTCTGCAGGCCGGCTTGACGGCGCTGCCGGCGGCGCCGGAACCCGCGCAGGCCACCGCGGACACGCAAGCGCGCCTCCCGCCGCAGGACGTCTCGCCGCAGGCCGGCCGATCGCAGGGCCCTGCGCCGACCTCCGCGCCCGTCGCGTCCGCACCGGCGCAGGTGCCTCGCCCGACCGCATCGGAAACCCCCAACGCCGCGATGGCTTCGCCGCCGCCGGCGCCGGCGCTTCCCCCGCCGGAGCCCGCGCGCGCGGTGGTGGCGAGCCCGGTAGCCGCGCCCGCGCGCATGGCCACAACCTCCTCCTCGCCGCGCCTGCTGCAGGACGCGCAGCCGCGTTATCCGTTGCCGGCACTGCGCAATCGCGTGGAGGGCGAGGTGGAACTGGCGTTCGTGATCCGTCCCGACGGCAGCGTCGGCGACGTGCGCCTGACCGCGGCACGGCCGCAGGGCGTGTTCGACGCGGCCGCCGTCGCGGTGGCCTCGCGCTGGCGTTTCGAGGCGACAGGACGCACGCAGTCGTGGCAGCGCACCGTGCGGTTCCGCCTGCCGCCGCAGTAACCGGCGCTGGCACCCGTCGTTCGCTGCGGCGACAATGACGGCATGAACGACACCACCACCGAACTGCTGGAAACCGTCGAACAGGAAACCGGCGCCGCGCCGGCCTGGTCCGTGCTGTGGCTGCATGGCCTGGGCGCCGATGGCCATGATTTCGCGCCGCTCGTGCCGGAACTGGTACGCCCGGGTTGGCCCGCGCTGCGCTTCGTGTTCCCGCACGCGCCGGTGCGCGCGGTGACCATCAACAACGGCGTGCGCATGCGCGCCTGGTACGACATCGTCGGCATGGACTTCGCCACCCGTGCCGAGGCCGATGGCATCGAAGCCTCGATCGTCCAGGTCGAGGCCCTGATCGCGCGCGAACTGGCCCGTGGCATCGCCCCGGAACGCCTGCTGCTGGCCGGCTTCTCGCAAGGTGGCGCGATCGCCCTGTCGGCCGCGCTGCGCCGCGGCCAGCCGCTGGCCGGCGTGATCGCCCTGTCCACCTACCTGCCCGGCATCGACCAGGCCCACCGCCATCTCGACGCGGCCGCGACGTGCCAACCGGTATTCATGGCGCACGGCATCGGCGACCCGGTAATCCCGCTCATCCATGCCGAACGCAGCGCGCAGGCCCTGCAGGCCATGGGATTCGCCGTGGACTGGCACCGCTATCCGATGGCCCACCAGGTCTGCGCCGAGGAAATCCGCGATCTCGGTGACTGGATGTCGCGCGTTTTCGCGTTGTAGGGAGAAATCCGCGAGAAATCGCGATTCTTCGCCATGGATGACGTCCGCAACGACGGGGGCTACCATCGGCGAGGACGTCCCTGGCGTTCGAACGTGAGGAAGCCCGTGCCGTGAAGGTGGTCATTGCCGACGACGAACCGCTGGCCCGCGAGCGCCTGCGCGCACTGCTGGCCGAACAGCCCGGCGTGGAAGTGGTGGCCGAGGCCGAGAACGGCGTGGGCGCCTTGCAGGCCTGCGCCGAGCACAAGCCGGACGTGGTGCTGCTGGACATCGCCATGCCCGGTGTCGACGGACTGGAAACCGCGCGCCATCTGGCTGCCTTCGATCCGCGCCCGGCGGTGGTGTTCTGCACCGCCTACGACGCGCATGCGCTATCCGCCTTCGAGGCCGCGGCAATCGATTACCTGATGAAGCCGATCCGGGCCGAACGTCTGGCGGCGGCGCTGGAGCGCGCGCGCATGTTCATCGCCGGCCGCGCCAACGGCGGCGGCGCGCAGGATCCCGGTCCGGCGCGCCAGGTCCGTACCCATCTGTGCGCGCGGATGCGCGGCAGCCTGCGGCTGATTCCGATCGAGGAAGTGCATTACCTCCAGGCCGAGGAGAAGTACGTGGTGGTCCACCACGCCCGCGGCGAGGATCTGATCGAGGAATCGCTGAAGTCGCTGGAAGAGGAATTCAACGGCCGCTTCGTGCGCATCCACCGCAACTGCCTGGTGGCGCGGCACGAACTGGTCGAACTCAAGCGCGCCGGCGACGGCCATGTCCAGGCCATCCTGCGCCACGGCAAGGCCCCGCTGGAAGTCAGCCGCCGCTGCGTGGCCGGCCTGCGCGAGACGGTCAAGCATCTCTGACGCCGCCTTCGGGGCGCCGGTTGCCCGATGGACCGTGCCCACCGGCGCGGTGTGCGGGATAATGCGCCGATGAAACTCCGCATCGCCACCCGCAAGAGCCCGCTCGCCCTCTGGCAGAGCGAACACGTCGCCGAACGCCTGCGCGCCGCCCATCCGGACCTGGAAGTGGAACTGGTGCCGATGAGCACCCGTGGCGACGAGGTGCTGGATCGCTCGCTGGCGGCGATCGGCGGCAAGGGCCTGTTCCTCAAGGAACTGGAACTGGCGATGCTGCGCGGCGAAGCCGATTGCGCGGTGCATTCGCTCAAGGACGTGCCGATGGAACTGGAGCCGCCGTTCGCGCTGGCCGCGATCCTGGCGCGCGCCGATGCCGCCGACGCCTTCGTTTCCAACCGCTATGCGGATCTGGACGCGTTGCCGCAGGGCGCGATCGTGGGCACGTCCTCGCTGCGCCGGCAGGCGCAGCTGCGCGCGCGCCGGCCGGATCTGCAACTGCGGGACCTGCGCGGCAACGTCAACACCCGCCTGGCGAAACTGGATGCGGGCGAGTACGACGCGATCGTGCTGGCCTGCGCCGGCCTGCAGCGGCTGGGCTTCGACGCGCGCATCCGCGCGCGCCTGCTGCCGCCGGCGTGGTTGCCGGCACCGGCACAGGGCGCGGTCGCGGTGGAATGCCGCGACGACGACGCGGCGACGATGGCACTGTTCGCCGCGCTGGACGATGCCGATACCCGTTGTTGCGTGGAAGCCGAGCGGGCGATGAACCGCGCGTTGCATGGCAGTTGCCATGTGCCGGTGGCGGCCTTCGCGGCCCTCTCGGCCGACGGCGCCGAACTGCATCTGCATGGCCTGGTGGGATCGGCGGTGGATGGCCGCGCGGTGCGTGCCGACGGCACCGGCGCGTCGCGGTTTCCGGAAGAACTGGGCAAGGCGGTTGCCGCGCGGTTGCTGGCGGATGGCGCCGGCGATCTGCTGGATGCTGCGCTGGCCTGAAAAGCAAATCCCCCTCAGTCCCCCTTTTGCAAGCGCTCCTCAACAGCCGAATGGCTGGTCAAGGGGGAGGTAAAAGCCGTTAGCCCCCTTGGAAAAAGGGGGCGGGCGCCCGCGCCAGCGGGTGACGGGGGATTTGCCTGCTGGAGTGGGGAAGGCAAGTTCACCCGCTCGCCTTTTTTGCTTCTCAGCAGCCGGATGGCGGGGCGAGAAGAGATACAAAGGCGGCTACCGATCGTACCGATAGACCTGGCATGGAAAAAGCAGGCCCCGTCGACACCGCGATTGGCGAAGCAGGGTATCCGGACAGCGGAGCAAGCTCCGCTCTACTTGAACTTGTAGACCACGTTCATGGTGGTCAGGGTGTCGGTGCGCTTGAGGTTCTCGGCGGCGTCGCTGTTGTGGCGTGCCTGCCAGCCGGCCTTCAGTGCCAGGTGCGAGTTCATCGTCACCGACAGGCCGAGATCGTTCTGGGCGAAGGTGTTGTACTCGCCGGATTCCACCAGCAGCTTGTTGACCAGTTCGGTGTTCTCGCTCAGCGAAACCCGCAGGTCCACCAGGCCGCGGCCGATCATGCTGGATTCGTTGCGCTCTTCCAGGGTGTCGTAGGCGCGGCGGAAACCCGGGCCGACCTGCAGATCCAGTTGCGCGCGATCGTTGTCGACCACGCGATTGCCGTAGCTGACGCTGACCGAGGTCTGCCGGCTGAAGGTGCCGAAATCATCTTCCTCATGGCGCAGCGAAGTATTGACCGTGCCGCGCGAATCGGTGCGATAGGCGCCGTTGCCGGTGAGCGTGTAGCGGTTGGCGGTGGTGCGGCGATCGCGCTTGATCGTCCCGTCGGGCTGGGTCGACTTGTATTCGGAACTGGCGCGCAGGCCGGACAGGCTGCCGCTGTACTTCCAGGCGCCGCCATCGGCGTAGTTCAGATCCAGGCGCGCATTGAGGCTTTCGGTGGTGCTGTTGCCGTGGGCCGAGGCGAATCCGAGTTCGCCGCCGCCGCTCCATGGGGAACTGGGTTGCAGCGGCTCGGCCGGCGCTTCGGCCATCGGGCGCGGCGGCGGCACCGGCAGCGGCGGTCCCTTGTGGCTGACCGCGAGGGATTCCTTCTGGGTCACCGCGCCACCGGCCTTGGCTTTCGCGCCGGTGGCCTGGGTGCTCGTCTTCAGGTTGTTGACCTGCGGGTCGCTTTCCTGCGCATGCGCAAGCGGCGCGCCGGCCAGGCACAGCAGGGAAAGGGACAGGGCAAGCAGGTTGGGACGGGGCATGAAAGGCCTCGGCGGGCGGGGGACGCGATTCCGGCGTCGTCGCCATGTGAACGTTGAAAACGGTTACAGGATAACAATCCGAACATCCAGCCTCAAGGCAAGTGATTGTTTGGATTCAGATTCGTGACCGATTCTGCCATGCTTTCATTCACATTTGTGGCGTCTGGACGCCCCCGGATCAGGTGCGTTTCACGTTTTCGCACACCGATGTGACGGAGAAGGTTCAGCGCATGCATCGGAATGTGTATTCATCCAGTTCCCAGCCCAGCCGCTCGCGCCCCTGGTCGCTGAGGTCGGTCATCAGGCTGTCCACGTTGTGGCGGATGCGCCGGCAGGGATCGGTGTCGTAGCCGGGGCCGGCGAACAACTCGCCAATGAACTTCACTACCTGCTCCGGGCTGACCGAACGGCTCATCACGAATCGCCCGGGCCGCTCGCCGCCGGGCAGCCGAGCCCGGCGTTGCCGTAGCGGGTCGCTGCCGAAATCCGGCATCGGGTCGCCCACTCGTGCCCAGGCGACGCCCTGTGCCAGGAGATCGGCCGCGCCGCCGGTACCGGTATCCGTATTGGCGGGCAGGGGAATGATGGTGTCGTCGGTCCGGCTCGCGGCCGGACGGGATGGGAGATGGTGAGCGGCCGCCGGAAGCGGGGATCTGGGGGTATCGGATGTTGCCGGTGGGGCGGAGAAGGGAACCGGCGCCGCGATCGGCGATTCACGCGGCCAGAAACGGAGCCGCAGGCGGGACTCGCCATCCGTCATCGCCGCCGGAGCCGGCAGGCGCCAGAGCAGACCGATCACCAACGCGTGCAATGCGACCACGACGAATACGGCGATGCCGTTGTGCTTGAAGCGGTCTGACAACCCTGTCGCTCCCCTTTCCTGACCTTGGAGTGTGGCCGTGCGCGGGTTAAACGGGAGTTAGACGTGGGGGTGTTTCGTTCGATGTGACTTTCGGACCTTTCCGGTCCCCGCACCGCCGCGACAACATGCCGGCGACACGACCTGTCCCGGAAGCGCAGGTATCCGCCATGCCCAGGAAAATCCTCATCGGTCTGTTGCTGGTGGCGCTGGCCTGCGCCATCGCCGGCTCCGGCTACGCGTTCGGCAAGTACCTGGCGCAGCGCGATCACGCGGCCGGCGTATCGGCCGCGACCGTCTAGGGCGACTCGATGGTGATGGTGGGATCGTTGAAGCGCGAATACGCCAGGGTCATCGTGTAGGGACCGCCGTTGGCGGTCTCGCCGCTGTGCTGGAGCTGCAGCGGACGTCCCTCGCGATCGATCCAGTACAGGAACTCGCCGGGCTCGGGTTGGGTATGCCGCACGCGATAACGGCGCGCGCGCTGGCCGGCGAGATCCTCCTCGCCCAGGAACTCGGCCGACAGGCCGCTGCGGTTCTCGCGGATCTTCATCGGATCGCGCCATTGGCTGACGGTGCCTTCGGGAATCGGCACCTTGGTCTGCTGGCCGTGCATTTCCATGTACATGGTGTCGCCGATGATCACCTGGGTACCGACCGGCATGATCATGCGGTAGCGGTCCGGTGCGACGAAGTCCATTTCGTTCTGCATCGGCTGGCTGCCCTCCACGGTCATCACCGCGTGGAAGCTGCGCGCCGCCAGGAATTTCTCCATCGACGCGGTGACCTCGCCCAGCGCATCCACGGCCGGCGCCGCGGGCGCCGGGGCGCGCGCGGCGTCGGGTCCGGGGGCGGGCGTTCCGGTCGCGGCCGGTTCCGGTTGCCGCGAGCACGCCGCGGCCAGGGCCAGGGCAGCCGCCGCCAGCAGCAAGGGAAGGAATCGGGATGGTCGGGGAGGCGACACGCGGCTGGGGAACATGGTGGAACTCCGGGTGTGGGAACGGCGGCCGCTTGGGTCCGTGCGTTGGGGGAGTCCGGGCGGCGCGTTCACGCCCCGGGCCCCAGGCACCGCACGGGCCCAAGCGGCCGGGACCCTATCGATGCCAACGCGAACCGGGCGTCGAAAACGGCCACGGCTCGGCCATAATCATGGCATGGACAAGATCGAACGCATCACCGCCCTGCATCGCATCCTGAAGGCCTCGCGCTATCCGGTCACGGTCAAGCGCCTGCAGGAGGAACTCGGTTGTTCGCGCGCCACCGTCTATCGCGATCTGGCCTACCTGCGTGACGCGTTGATGGCGCCCATCGAGGGCGACGGCGAAGCCGGTTTCCGGTACGACGCGGCCGAAGGCGAGCGGTTCGAACTGCCCGGCCTGTGGCTGAGCTCGGAAGAACTGTATGCCCTGCTGGCGGCCCAGCAGCTGCTGGTGCGCACCGGCGGCGGCGTGCTATCCGGCGCGCTGGCGCCGTTGCAGAAGCGCATCGAGGGGCTGCTCGCCGATCACGCGGGCGTGTCCCAGTGGCCGGTGGATCGGGTGCGGGTGATTCCGCATCGCGGACGCCGGCTGGACGAGGCCAGCTTCCGCACCGTCGCCTCGGCCGTGCTGGAGCGCAAGCAGCTCGCGTTCGAGTATCGCGCCCGCTCCACCGACGAGCGCACCCGCCGCACCGTGTCACCGCAGCGCATCACCCACTACCGCGACAACTGGTACCTGGATGCCTGGGACCACGAGCGCAGGGCGCTGCGCAGCTTCGCGGTGGATCGCATCGGCGGCGCGCGCCTGCTGGAAGAGGCGGCGCAGGATCTGGCCAACGACGACCTCAACCAGCACCTGGCGTCCAGCTACGGCATCTTTTCCGGTGAACCGAAGGGATGGGCAACGATCCTGTTCAGCCCCAAGGCCGCGCGTTGGGTCGCCGACGAGCAGTGGCATTCAAAGCAGCAGGGGCGCCACCTTCCCGACGGCCGCTACGAGTTGAAGGTGCCCTACAGCGTTTCCCGCGAATTGCTGATGGACATCCTGCATTACGGCGCGGACGCGGAAATCATCGAACCGTCGGTGCTGCGCGAGCAGGCCAAGTCCCTGCTGGAACTGGCGCTGTCGAATTACGGGAAGCGTTGAGCGGTAGTGTTTCGGTCAGCGGAGCAAGCTCCGCTCTACGGGTACGCTGTATCCCTTATGGGGAGAGAGTGCCCCTTTGACCAGCCACTTCGGCTGTTGAGGAGCGCTTGCTCTTGGCGCTAAAAGCAAATCCCCCTCGGTCCCCCTTTTACAAAGGGGGAGGCAAAGCGCAGCTTGATTCCCGAATCCCGAATCCCGAATCCCGAATCCCGAATCCCGAATCCCGAATCAGGGATTCTTCGGTTCTGCAAACCCCGGTTTGCCCACCTGCGAAGGCAGCTGCGGCTCGCGGACCAACTGGCGTGCGTTGACGCCGTGGTCGCGCATCTTGCGGATGAGCTGCTGGTAGAGCGCGTCGTCCATGTCGGGGGAGCGCGAGAAGATCCAGCCGAGGTCGCGCTCGGGATAGCTGATCAGCGCCCAGGAGTAGTCGGGCGCGACTTCCAGGATGCGGAACTTGGCGGGTACCACGCCGACGAACCACAGGGTCCAGTCGCGGTTGCCGCTGCCACCTTTCACCGACGCGCGCGCTTCGCGAACTTGTTCAGGTTCATCGAAGCCTTCGCGGTGGAGATAGCGCACGCCGATGCGGTCGCCTTCGCGGGCGGTGTACTCGTACCGGCCGGTTACGTGGCCGCGTTCGGCGAAATAGGGAATGTGCGCGGTCACGTACCAGGTGCCCATGAACCGCGGCAGGTCGATGTCCGTCGCCTGCACCGGTGCCTCCAGGCCCATCGATCGGGTCTCGCTCTGGCTGGCACAGGCGGTCACCGCGGCAATCAGGGCGCACGTCAGGACGGCGCGAAGACGGCACAGCGATGGGGACATGCGGGACTCCTGGGTGATGGATCGTCACAACCCGCCGCCGGAACGGTGGGCAGGGCGAATATCGCATATCGGCATGAAGGCGAGAATCTCTGAACGGATACATCGCGTCGCAATCCGTGAGAAGGCGGCGCGGCAGGCTGGAGCCCTGTCCATCGGAGCCCTGCCATGCGCGACTTTGCCCACTCGATTTCCGCCGACGTCCGTCCCTCCCGCGCGCCGGACCCGCAGCTCGAAAGGTTGTTGCGCCGCGTGGTTGCGATCGGCCTGGCGCTGGTGCTGCTGTTCCCGCTGGCCCGCGGGCAGATTCCCTGGCTGGGATGGGCGCCGCTGTGGCTGGTCGGCATGCCGCTGGCGGCCTGGTGGGCGCTGCACCGCTTCCGCCTGCCGCAATGGCCGATGCGCCGCGACGCGGCCGGACGCCGGCGGAACCGTCCGCAGGCCCGGCGCCGGGCGCGGATGCCGCGTACCGCCGGGTTGCGGGCGGCCTGAGCCGTCCGTGGGCCTGACGCGCACTGACGTTCGACAGGGGAGGGCGGCCACGGACTTGTGCTAGCGTGAAGGAATTGTCTTCGCAATCCGGAGTTTCCTTCATGTCCAAGCTTGTCCATGCCTGCCTGGCGGCAGGCCTCGCCGCCGCTGCCGTCAGTGGCCACGCCCAGGAGCAGAACAACGTGGCCAACGACCCCTACGCATGGCTGGAAGAGGTGGAAGGCCAGAAACAGCTGGACTGGGTGCGGGCGCAGAACGCGAAGGCCGAGGCTGAAATCGCTTCCACGCCGGAGTTCAAGCAACTGGAAGCCAGCATCCTGGCCATCCTGGATTCGGACGCCAAGATTCCGGGCGTGCAGAAGATTGGCCCGTACTACTACAACTTCTGGAAGGACAAGCAGCACGAGCGCGGCCTGTGGCGCCGTACCACCCTGGAGGAGTACCGCAAGCCGCAGCCGCAGTGGGAAACCGTGCTGGACCTGGACGCGCTGAACAAGGCCGAGGGCAAGAACTGGGTCTGGCACGGCGCCGACTGTCGCAAGCCCGACTACACCCGCTGCCTCATTGCGCTCTCGCGCGGCGGCGCCGACGCCGACGAGACCCGCGAATTCGACCTGAACACCAAGACCTTCCTCAAGGACGGCTTCTACCGTCCGGAAGCCAAGGGCGGCCTGGGCTGGAAGGATGCCGACACCGTCTATGTCTTCACCGATTTCGGCGACGGCAGCATGACCACCTCCGGCTATCCGCGCATCGTCAAGGAATGGAAGCGCGGCACCCCGCTGTCGGCCGCCACCGTCGTCTACGAAGGCAAGCCGGACGACATGTACATCGCCGCCTTCCATGACGACACCCCGGGCTTCCAGCGCGACTTCGTCAGCCGCACACTGGCCTTCTACAACGACGAACTGTTCCTGCGCGGCGCCGACGGCAAGCTGGTCAAGATCGACGTGCCCAATTCGGTCAGCAAGGGCGCCTTCCGCGAATGGCTGACCCTGGAACTGCGCGAACCGTGGACCGTCGGTGGCAAGACCTACAAGGCCGGCTCGCTGCTGGTCGCCAAGCTCGACGACTTCATGGCCGGCAAGCGCGAGTTCGACGTGCTGTTCGAGCCGACCGACCGCACCTCGCTGGCCAGCTTCACCTTCACCCGCCACCACCTGGTGCTCAACGTCCTGGAGGACGTCAAGAACAAGCTCAGCGTGCTGACTCCCGGCGAAGGCGGCTGGAAGAAGAGCGAATTCGTCGGCGCACCCGCGTTCGGCACCCTCGGCGTCAGCGCGGTCGATTCGGATGAAAGCGACGCGGTCTGGCTGACCGCCACCGACTACCTGACCCCGACCACCCTGTCGCTGGCCGACATCGGCAAGCAGCCGGAACAGCTGAAGACGATGCCGACCTTCTTCGATGCCTCGAAGGACGTCATCGAGCAGCATTTCGCCACCTCCAAGGACGGCACCAAGGTGCCCTACTTCGTGGTGCGTCCGAAGGACCTGAAGCTGGACGGCAACACCCCGACCCTGCTGTACGGCTACGGCGGCTTCGAGGTCTCGCTGACCCCGGCCTACTCCGGCGCGGTCGGCAAGGGCTGGCTGGAGAAGGGGGGCGTGTACGTGGTCGCCAACATCCGCGGCGGCGGCGAGTACGGTCCGCGCTGGCACCAGGCCGCGCTGAAGGCCAACCGCCACAAGGCCTACGAGGACTTCGCCGCGGTCGCGCAGGATCTGGTCGCGCGCAAGATCACCACCGCCAGCCGCCTGGGCACCCAGGGCGGCAGCAACGGCGGCCTGTTGATGGGCAACATGCTGACCCAGTACCCGGAACTGTTCGGCGCGATCGTCGTGCAGGTGCCGCTGCTGGACATGAAGCGCTACAGCCACCTGCTGGCCGGCGCGTCGTGGATGGCCGAGTACGGCAATCCCGACACCGCCGACTGGGACTACATCAAGACCTTCTCGCCGTACCACCTGTTCGATCCGGCCAAGACCTATCCGGCGACCCTGTTCACCACCTCCACCCGCGATGACCGCGTCCACCCCGGCCACGCGCGCAAGATGATGGCCAAGATGCTGGAAGCCAACAAGGACGTGCGCTACTACGAGAACATCGAAGGTGGCCACGGTGGCGCGGCCAACAATGCCCAGGCCGCGCACATGAGTGCGCTGGCCTACACCTTCCTGTGGCAGCAACTGGCCAAGTAACCGCAAGCGCGTGAATGCCTTCCCCGTTCGCAGGGAAGGCGAACAGCTCCCTTCCCCCGCGAGCGGGGGAAGGTGCCCGAAGGGCGGATGGGGGCAAGCCCGGAAACCGCGCCACAGGCGCCCGCCAGCCCCAGCCCTCCCACCATTGCATCCCGCCGGAACGGACCCCATCCATGAAACCGACTTCCTTCCTGTTCGCGACCGTACTGATGACCGCTCCCTTCGCTTCCGCCGCCGCCGACCTCACGCCGCCCGATGCCGCCAGGAAGCCGCACGTGGTCAAGGCGCCGTTCGGCGCCGAGCGCAATGACGAGTACTACTGGCTGCGCGACGACGATCGCAAGAACCCGGAAATGCTGGCCTACCTCAAGGCCGAGAACGCCTACGCCGACGCGCTGATGGCGCCGCTCAAGCCGTTGCAGGACGCCATCTACAAGGAGATCGTCGGCCGCATCAAGCAGGATGACAGCAGCGTGCCCTACCGCGAGCGCGGCTACTGGTACTACACCCGTTTCGAGACCGGCAAGGACTATCCCGTCCATGCCCGTCGCAAGGGCAACATGGAAGCGGCCGAGGAAGTGCTGCTGGACGTCAACGCGCTGGCCGAAGGCAAGGGTTACTACAGCGTGGGCGACTACGAGGTCACCCAGGACAACGGCATCCTCGCCTACGCCGAGGATGCGGTCGGCCGCCGCCAGTACGTCATCAGGTTCAAGAACCTGGCCACCGGCGAGTTGTACCCGGATCAAATCACCGGCGTCTCGCCCAACCTGGTCTGGGCCGACGACAACAAGACGCTGTTCTATGTCGAGAACGACCCGGAGACCCTGCTGACCGTGCGGGTGAAGAAGCACGTGCTCGGCACGCCGGCCTCGCAGGACGTGCTGGTCTACGAGGAGAAGGACGACAGTTTCTACATGGGCATCGGCCGTACCCGCGACGACAAGTTCATCTGCATCGGCGTGGAAAGCACGGTGTCCTCCGAATCGCGCTGCGCGCCGGCCGCCAACCCGGCCGAGTTCACCGTGCTGGCGCCGCGCGAGCGCGACGTCGAGTACAGCGCCGACCACCTGGATGGCCGCTGGGTCATCCGCACCAACTGGAAGGCGCAGAACTTCAAGATCATGACCGCGCCCGACGGCGCCACTTCCCGCGAGCAGTGGAAGGAGTGGGTGCCGCACAGCGACAAGGTCTACATCGAGGGCTTCGAACTGTTCGACGGCTTCACCGCCATCAGCGAGCGTTCCGAGGGTCTGGAGCGGATCCGCCTGCTGCGTGCCGACGGCAAGGAGGAGTACGTGAAGGCCGACGAGCCGGCTTATTCGATGGGCCTGGACGTCAACTCCGAACACGACACCGACTGGCTGCGCTACAGCTACACGTCGATGACCACGCCGGCCACGACCTATGAGTTGAACACGAAGACCGGCGAGCGCCGCCAGCTCAAGCAGCAGCCGGTGATCGGCTACGACGCGTCCAAATACACCACCGAACGCGTATGGGTCGAGGCCCGCGACGGCACCAAGGTGCCGGTGTCGCTGGTGTACAGGAACGGCTTCAGGAAGGACGGCACCGCCGCCCTGCTGCAGTACGGGTACGGCAGCTATGGCGCCTCGATGGATCCGGGTTTCAGCGGCCCGGTGGTCAGCCTGCTGGATCGCGGCATGGTGTATGCCATCGCCCACATCCGCGGTGGCCAGGAAATGGGCCGCGCGTGGTACGACAACGGCAAGCTGCTGCACAAGAAAAACACCTTCAACGACTTCGTCGACGTCACCGACGCGCTGGTCAAGCAGGGCTACGCGGCCAAGGATCGCGTCGCCGCGATGGGCGGCAGCGCCGGTGGCCTGCTGATGGGCGCGATCACCAACCTGGCGCCGGACAAGTACCGCGCGATCGTCTCGCAGGTGCCGTTCGTGGACGTGGTGACGACCATGCTGGATCCGACCATCCCGCTGACCACCAATGAGTACGACGAGTGGGGCAATCCGGAGAAGAAGGAGTTCTACGACTACATCGTCACCTACTCGCCGTACGACAACCTCAAGTCGCATGCGTATCCGGCGATCTTCGTCGGCACCGGCCTGTGGGACTCGCAGGTGCAGTACTGGGAACCGGCCAAGTACGTTGCCCGCCTGCGCGACGTCAACACCGGCAAGCTGCCCGTGCTGTTCCGCACCAACATGGAAGCCGGCCACGGCGGCAAGTCCGGCCGCTTCCGCCGCTACCAGGAAATGTCGGAGTACTACGCGTTCGTGCTGGATCAGCTGGGTGCCGATACGACGGCCAAGTAATCCGCCTGCACGTCATCGCGGTGCTTGTAGAAGAGCCGGGCCATGCCCGGCTCTTTTTTTGCACCTGGCTCATGGAGTGATTTTCCTTATCGAGCGCCCCCATCCCGGCCTTCCCCCGTAAACGGGGGAAGGGGCTTTCCTGACGTACTTGTTTTCCTGTCAACGGAAACAGTGCTGCCCCCTCCCCCGCGAGCGGGGGAGGGCTGGGGCGGGGGCAGGCCGGCGCCATGACAGCGGCCGAACGGCACCAGGTATCGAACGTTGATGCGCCTGCCCGGTTCACAAGGATGATGTGATACGGCGCCGCATGCGTCACTCGGTGGCTGACGCGGTCCGCCCACATGCGGTAAAAGGTGCCGGTGAACGATGACACGCCGCCGCCGGCTTCCTCGCGACGCTTCCGCTGGGCGTGGTGGCTGCTGGCCTACGCCAGCCTGGGCACGGGCATCCTGGGCATCTTCGTGCCGGGCTTGCCAACCACCGTCTTCATCCTGATCGCGGCCTATGCGGCGTCGCGTGGGTCGGATCGCCTGCACCACTACCTGCTGTCGCACCCCCGCTTCGGGCCGATGATCCGCGACTGGCAGGCCCACGGCGCGGTGTCGCGCCGGGCCAAGTGGGCGGCGACCTGGACGATGCTGGCCTCCGCGCTGATCCTGCTGGCGGTGATGCTGATCGCCGGATCCCACCGGCTGTGGATGGTGTTGCTGCCGATTGGCTGCATGGCGGCGGTGGGGACCTGGCTGTGGCGCCGCCCGGAACCGCCGCGCTGACGCCATTCCGATTCATCCCCGGCTGGCTATACTGCGCCGCATGAACCGATCGCTCCGTCTGCTGTCCGCCGCCATCGCCATGGCGCTCCTCGCCGCCTGCGGCGCCAAGGGTCCGCTGTTCCTGCCGGAGAAGCCGGCGCCGGAGACCGAGATCCCGGCCGAAGCGCCGGTCGAACCGGCTGCCGAAGGCACCGAAACCGCGCCGGCCGATTCGACGGATTCGACCGACACGGCGACGCCGCCCGCCGAACCCACCGCGGAGCCGGCCAACCCGCCCAGCACGCCATGAGCGCACGGCCTCCGGCCTCGGCGATGATTTCCTTCACCAAGATGCACGGCGCGGGCAACGACTTCGTCGTGCTCGATCTGCGCGGCGACATCCCGCCTCCGGGGCCCGAACTGGCCGCGCGCCTGGCCGACCGCCACTTCGGCGTCGGCTGCGACCAGATCCTGACCATCGAGCCGCCACGCAGCGCCGATGCGGTGGCGTCCTACCGGATCTGGAATTCGGACGGCTCCACCTCGCAGCAGTGTGGCAACGGCGCGCGCTGCGTGGCGGCCTGGCTGGTGCGCGACGGCGTCGCCAGCGGCGAGCGCTTCCGGGTCGACAGTCCGCTGACCACGCACGACGTGGAACACCTGGGCGGCGATCGTTATGCCATCGCCATGGGGGTGCCGCAGGTCGTGCCGGCGCGGATTCCGCTGGCCGGTTTCGAGCAGGCGCAGGACGAATACGACGTGCGGGTGGACGAGGACCTGCGGCTGAGTTTTGGCGCGGTGTCGATGGGCAATCCGCATGCGGTCGTCGAGGTGCCCTCGGTGGCCGACGCGCCGGTGCTGAAGGTCGGCCCTGCCTTGCAGCAGTCGACGTGGTTTCCGGAGTCGGTCAACGTCGGTTTCGCCGAGGTGGTCGCGCGTGACCGCATCCGCCTGCGCGTCTACGAGCGCGGCGTCGGCGAGACCCTGGCCTGCGGCAGCGGCGCCTGCGCCGCGGCGGTGGTGCTGATGAAGCGTGGTCGCATCGATCGCGCCGCGACGGTATCGCTGCCGGGCGGCGATCTGCACATCCAATGGCCGGCGGACGATGCCGAAGTGGTGATGTCCGGCCCGACCGCATTCGTATTCGAAGGGGAATGGAACGCATGAACGAGAACGAGAAGCTGGGTGCCCACGAAATCGCCGCCTGGCTGCGCCGCCACCCCACCTTCCTGAAGCAGTTCCCGGACCTGGCGCTGAGCATGGTGGTGCCGCGCGACGATGGTCGCACCGCTTCGCTGGCCAGCTACCAGCTGGAAGTGCTGCGCGACAAGAACCGCGAGTTGTCCAAGCGCCTGAACGATCTGTTCGCCAACGCGCAGGAAAACGAGCGGCTGGCGGTGCGCACGCACCAGCTGACCCTGTCGTTGCTCAAGCAGAACAGCGCCGCAGACACCCTGCGCGCGATGGCCGCCTCGCTGGCCGAGGACTTCAACGGCGACCGCGTCAGCATCGTGCTGCTCAAGCCGGTGGCTGGCCTGGAAGAGGCGGAATGGTTGCAGGTGATTGCCGAAGGCAACGCCATCCTGGCGCCGTTCCGCGATTGCCTGAAGGACGGCGAGCCGATCTGTGGCCGCCTGCAGCCGGAAAAGAACGTCGTGCTATACGCCGCCCGCGCCGAGGAAGTGCAGTCTTCCGCCCTGCTGCCCTTGCCGGGCGTGGGCCTGGTGGCGGTCGGCAGCCTGGACGGCAACCGTTTCTACCCGGGCATGGGCACGCTGTTCCTGCGCATGATGGGCGAGGCGCTGACCACGGCACTGAAGCGATTCGAGGGCTGAGGACCAAGGCGTCCCGGCGCCTCGTCCAACTCTCCGATCCGTCATTCCGGCGTATGCTGGAATCCATTGCGCGGGACGCTGGCGCGGCAGTCGATGAGCAGGAACCGTCAACACAAGTCGGATATCGAGCCCGCACCGGCTACTCGCCAGGGCGAAGCCGGTCTTGACGAACCGGTCGGTGTCGTCGAGGAATTCCTTGCCCACCTGCAGGTCGAGCGGCGCATGTCCGCGCATACGCTGGATGCCTATCGCCGCGACCTGACCGCGCTCGCGGGGTGGTCCACGGAGCAGGGCGCCGACGTGATCGGCCTGCACACCGAGCAACTGCGCAGCTTCGTCGCCAGCGAGCACCGGCGCGGGTTGTCGCCCAAGAGCCTGCAACGCCGACTGTCGGCCTGCCGCAGCTTCTATCAATGGCTGTTGAAGCACGGGCGCATCGCCGCCAGCCCGGCCGCCGCACTGCGCGCACCCAAGGCGCCGCGCAAGCTGCCGCAGGTGCTGGACGCCGACGAGGCGACGCGACTGGTGGAAGTGCCGACCGACGTGCCGCTGGGCCTGCGCGATCGCGCGTTGCTGGAACTGTTCTATTCCTCCGGCCTGCGCCTGAGCGAGCTGTGCGCGCTGCGCTGGCGCGATCTGGATCTGGCTTCCGGCTTCGTCACCGTGCTCGGCAAGGGCAGCAAGGAGCGCAAGGTGCCGGTCGGCTCGCACGCGCGCAACGCGCTGGAGGCGTGGCGCGCCGAACAGGGCGGCACCAGCGAGGCGCATGTGTTTCCCGGTCGCGGCGGCGGCCCGATTTCCCAGCGCGCCGTGCAGATCCGGCTCAAGCAGCTGGCGCAGCGCCAGGGCCTGTTCAAGCACGTGCACCCGCACATGCTGCGGCACAGTTTCGCCAGCCATATCCTGGAATCCTCCGGCGACCTGCGCGGCGTGCAGGAACTGCTCGGCCACGCCGACATCGCCACCACCCAGATCTACACGCATCTGGATTTCCAGCATCTGGCGAAGGTGTATGACGCGGCGCATCCGAGGGCGAAGCGGAAGCGGTGAGCTTGGCCTCCCCCTTGACCAGCCTTTGGGCTGTTGAAAGCGAAAAAGGGGGACTGAGGGGGAGTTGCTTTTGGCGCGAAGAGCAAATCCCCCGTCACCCGCTACGCGGGCGCCCGCCCCCTTTTTCAAAGGGGGCTGTTCCTTTTCACAAGCTGCTTTGCCTCCTTTTGTCAAAGGGGCTATTCCCTCCCACAAACCGCTTTTTCCTCCCCCTTTGAAAAAGGGGGACTGAGGGGGATTTGCTTTTGGCGCGAAGAGCAAATCCCACGTCACCCGCTGACGCGGGCGCCCGCCCCCTTTTTCAAAGGGGGTTATCCATTACGAGTTTCGCTTGCGGGAGATCTAGTTCACCCATCCACCATGAACAGGAATTACTGGCGTACGAACCGCCGTATTCGTTAGATTTATTGTTGATGCAAAATCAGGTGGATGCACTTTGGGGTGCGTGTCCAGATGCTGTCGGAAGACCATTGGTAGGAGAGTTGGTGTTGACTGAGATAAGACGATGAACCGAAGCCGTTCACTCAGTGGATGCCGGTTGGCCATTCCCGCAGCTTCGATTGCCCGCGTATGACAGGAGCGTTCGTTCCATGAAAACAGCACTTTTGCTGGCATCGACTATCTTCGGAACCGTCGCCATGAGCTCGCCACTACTTGACTCCCTTGCGATGCAGCTCCGGCAACTGCGCGCACTGCCCATGGCTGCGCCGAGCAAGACGATGTGCCCGGCCAAGATCGGATAGGGGATGCCTTGGGCAAACCTGATTTTGTTGATGCTTCGACGGGGAAATGGGTCTATTTCTTTACCAGTCCGATACCGCTGGGCCAGCGTGGGGGAGGTTTTCCCGCGCTGGTTTTCATATTCGGATCGGACCGGGCAGTGTTGCGTGTTTCCTGTCACTACTCGCGCTAGAGGCTGGGTCTGACGATTCAGGATGCCGAGGGATTCGATTCAGGGCAGATTAGTCCGAGCAGAACCCTGCGCAATTGGAGGCAAATCCCTCCCCAAAAGTCACGCTTGATCCGCCCCCGGGCGTCCCCACCTCAGGGAGAACCCCCCGGAGGCCTCCATGGACCCAAGCCAGAATCCCAACGTGTTCCACGCCACCACCATCATCTCGGTCCGCCGCGACGGTCATGTCGCCGTGGCCGGTGACGGGCAGGTGACGCTGGGGCATACCGTCATGAAAGGCAATGCGCGCAAGGTGCGCCGGCTGGGCCGCGATGGCCAGGTGCTGGCCGGCTTCGCGGGTGCCGCCGCCGACGCCTTCACCCTGTTCGAACTGTTCGAGGCCAAGCTCGAGAAGCACGGCCAGTTGCAGCGTGCCGCCGTCGAGCTGGCCAAGGATTGGCGCACCGAGCGGCGCCTCGGCAAGCTCGAAGCATTGCTGGCGGTGGCCGACAAGGAAACCTCGCTGATCATCAGTGGCACCGGCGATGTCATCGAGCCGGAGGACGGCATCATCGCGATTGGTTCGGGCGGTTCCTACGCGTTGTCCGCCGCGCGCGCGCTGCTGGCGCACACCCAGCTCGATGCGAAGTCGATCGCGGTCGAGGCGCTGAACATCGCGGGCGATATCTGTATCTATACCAATCGCAACGTGGTGGTTGAAGAGCTCTAGTTCCAGGATTGGGGATTCGGGATTGGGGATTCGCGGAAGCGGGTCCGGATCCTGGTCCTCCCGTCCTCTTTCATTCCCTGTTTCCCACGAATCACGAATCCCCCATGGCCAATCTCGAATCTTCCACCATGACCCCGCGCGAGATCGTGCAGGAGCTGGACCGGCATATCGTCGGCCAGCATTCGGCCAAGCGTGCGGTCGCCATCGCGCTGCGCAACCGCTGGCGCCGCATGCAGCTGCCCGAGGCGCTGCGCAATGAAGTGATGCCCAAGAACATCCTGCTGATCGGCCCCACCGGCGTCGGCAAGACCGAAATCGCGCGCCGGCTGGCGACGCTGGCGAACGCGCCGTTCGTCAAGGTCGAAGCGACCCGTTTCACCGAGGTCGGCTATGTCGGCAAGGATGTCGAGCAGATCGTGCGCGATCTGGCCGACACCGCGGTCAAGATGTATCGCGAGCAGGCCAAGGTGCGCGTGCGCACCCAGGCCGAGGAGCGCGCCGAGGATCGCATCCTGGACGCGCTGCTGCCGCGCCGCAGCGTCGGCGTCGGCTTCGATCCGGAAGCCGCGCGCAACGAGCCGTCGGCGCAGGACAACGACACCCGCATCAAGTTCCGCAAGATGCTGCGCAACGGCGAGCTGGACGACCGCGAGATCGAGCTGGAGCTGGCCGCCAATGTCGGCGTGGACATCATGACCCCGCCGGGCATGGAAGAGATGGGCCAGCAGCTGCGCCAGATGTTCTCCAACCTGGGCGGCGCCAAGACCCACAAGCGCACCGTGACCATCAAGGCCGCGCGTCCGCAGCTGATTGAGGACGAGGCCGCCAAGCTGGTCAACGAGGACGATATCCGCACCGCGGCCATCGAAGCCTGCGAGCAGAACGGCATCGTCTTCATCGACGAGATCGACAAGGTCGCCAAGCGCGGTGACAACATCGGTGGCGGCGACGTCAGCCGCGAAGGCGTGCAGCGCGATCTGCTGCCGCTGGTGGAAGGCTCCAACGTCAGCACCAAGTACGGCACGGTCAAGACCGACCACATCCTGTTCATCGCCTCCGGCGCGTTCCACCTGGCCAAGCCCAGCGATCTGATTCCGGAGCTGCAGGGGCGTTTCCCGATCCGGGTGGAGCTGTCGGCGCTGTCCAAGCAGGATTTCATCCGCATCCTGACCGAGCCCAAGGCGGCGCTGACCAAGCAGTACGTCGAGCTGATGAAGACCGAGGGCGTGGCGCTGGACTTCAGCGACGACGCCGTCGATCGCCTTGCCGAGATCGCCGCGCAGGTCAACGAGCGCCAGGAAAACATCGGCGCGCGCCGCCTGCACACCGTGCTGGAACGCCTGCTCGATACCCTGAGCTACGAAGCCCCCGACCGCGACGGCCAGGCCGTGTCCATCGACCGCGCCTACGTCGACTCGCACCTGGGCGAACTGGTGCAGGATCCGGATCTGAGCCGGTACATCCTGTAACTACGTGAATCGCCGTCGTTCGCGGCGGCCTGGCGATTTTCGGAACGGGCGGTGCGGATGCGCCGCCCGTTTTCGTTCGTGGAACCCGGAACCTGGGGACGAACCCGTCAGCCGGCCGTCCGCGCCGCCTCGTCGATCAATCCGGCCACCGCCGCGGCCTGCGAGGCCAGCGAGGCGTGGCTGGCATCCAGCGCCAGCAGCGCGCGCGGATTCATCCGTTCGGCCATGTGCTTCTGGTTGTCGGGATGGATCATGCGGTCCTGGGTCGAGAGCTGATACCAACTGGGTTTTTTCTTCCAGGCCGGTGCGGTGACGGTGTCGCCGAAGGTACTCGCCAACGGTGCTTTCTGCGCTATCGCCATGACCAGTGCGTCGTCGGCATCCAGATCCTGGCAGAAGCTCTCGTGGAATTTGTCGTACCGGATCCACAGATAGCCGTCGCTGTCGGGTGCGAGGTTGGCAATCGCGGCAGGTGGATGCGCCTGGCTGATGCCGCCCGGGCTTTCGCCCGCATCCGGGGCGAACGCGGCGATGTAGACCAGGCCGGCGACGTTGGGCTGGTCGCCAGCCTCGGTGATAACCGCGCCGCCGTAGGAATGCCCGACCAGCAGCACGGGGCCGGGCTGCTGGGCGACCATCTTGCGGGTGCGTTCGGCGTCGTCGGCCAGCGAGGTGAGCGGGAGTTCGACCGCGCGGATGCGGTCGTGCCCCTTGCGCGAGAGTTCCAGGATGACGTTCCGCCAGTGCGCCGCGCCGCCCCAGAAACCATGGACCAGGACGAGGGTGGGTGTGCTCATGAGCCGACTCCCTTGATTGAGTGGTGTTGCCCGATGACACCGTGGCCCGGCCATGGCCGGGACGAACTGGACTATGGCAGGCCGATCGTTCAGTCCGGGTCTGCATCCGGTGTCGCCCCGATGACGCTGCGGCAATGCCGGGTGGCCGCCCGGGGACGGCCGGGCCGCGGGCGGCCCTCAATCCTCGCCGATGTCCTCGTTCCACACCTCGGGGTTGGCGCGGATGTAGTCGCCCAGCAGGGCGATGCATTCCTCGCTGTGCAGGTCGATGACGTTGACGCCGCTTTCGCGCAGCCAGTCGATGCCGCCGCGGAAGTTCACCGATTCGCCGACCACCACCGTGCCGATGTTGAACTGGCGCACCAGCCCGCTGCAGTACCAGCACGGCGCCAGCGTGGTGACCATGATGGTGTCGCGGTAACGGCGCTGGCGCCCGGCCTTGCGGAAGGCGTCGGTCTCGCCGTGCACGGACGGATCGTTTTCCTGGATGCGGCGGTTGTGGCCGCAGCCGAGCAGGCGGCCGTCGTCGTGGTACAGCGCCGCGCCGATCGGGATGCCGCCTTCGGCCAGGCCCTGGCGGGCTTCGGTGATGGCGGTCTCAAGCAATGCGCGATAGTCGATGGACATGGACGATTCCGGGTGGCGGGCAGGGCGTGATACTGCCATGCTCGGAGGCCGGAACGGGCGTGGGGTCCCGCTTCGGTCTGGCTGCGGCCGGGGCACCTGGCGACAAGGGGAGAAGCCATGAAACACCATAGTCGACGGTCGCGCTGGCAGACCGCGTGGTCCGCCTGCATCGTCGCGCTGGGCATTGCGCTGGGCGCGGCCCATGTGCAAGCGCAGGCCGCGGGCGCCACCATCGTCCAAGGCCGCCTGGCGCTGCACTGGGGCGATCCCGCGCCCGTGCCGCGCCAGCAGAAAGCGCCCCCCGCGCGGCTGCGTGCGGTGTTGCTGGCCGATGATGGCCGCCGCATCCCGCTCGATCCTGCCCAAGCCAAACGCGCGGCGGTGGACCTGTATGCACTGGCCAATCGCCGGGTCGCGGTTTCGTTGCCGGCGCAGGCGCGGGGTATCTCCGCCCGGGAACGCTTCGTGGATGCGATCGTGCCCGCGGATCGGCTGGCCCAGGCGGCGCCCGTACGGGGCGGCAAGCAGGTTGCCGCCGCGGCCGCGGTGATGGGCAACACCCGCTGGGTGACCCTGATGTGCAAGTTCTCCGACATCGCCACCGAGCAGAAGGACCGGGCGTTCTTCACCAGCCAGTATGGCAATGCGATCGGGCAGCTCGGCCACTACTGGAGCGAAGTCTCCTATGGCCAGATCAACCTGGCGGGCAGTTCGGCCTATGGCTGGTTCAGCCTGCCCAATCCGCGATCCAGCTATGTGACCACGGTCGAGGGGAAGGACGAGGCGGATCTGGATCGCCTGTTCCAGGATTGCGTCGCCGCCGCGGACGCGCAGGTGGATTTCGCGGGCACGCAGGGCATCAACATGATGTTCAACGGCGATTTGGATGGCTATGCCTGGGGTGGCGGCGCGTGCGCGGTGATGGACGGCGCGCGCCGATGCCCGCGCGCCACCTGGAATCCACCGTGGTCGTTCGCCAATCTCGCGCCGCTGGCGCACGAGATGGGGCATGGCTACGGGCTGCCGCATTCGGACAACTCGGATGGCGACGACGATACCTACGACAATCCGTGGGACGTGATGAGCGATGGTTGGCGCAACGCGGTCGCCGATCCGGTCTACGGCACGAGGCCCAAGCACATCAACATGATCCAGCGGGACCGCCTGGGCTGGGTGGCGGGCGCGCGCAAATGGGTGGTTCCCGCCACGCTTACGGGCAGCTGGCGGTTCGAGCTGGAGTATGCGGCCCTGGCCGATGGCACCGGTCGCCAGTTGGTGGTGCTGGATACGCCGGAGCAGGCCGATCCCGCGCTCACGGTTTCGTACACGCTGGAGGCGCGCAGCCGGTCGGGCAATTACGAGGCGGCGCTGGCCGGCAGTGCGGTGATCGTGCATCGCGTGCGCGGCGGCACCGCCTACAGCGAAGACGCCGACACGCCGCCGGCGAACGTGGCCAACAACGAGGGAACGATGTTCAAGGTGGGCGAGACGTGGTCCGCGCCGAATGGTGGCTACCGGCTGCGCGTGGACGGCGCCACCGCGCGGGGATTCCTGGTCACGCTGACCGCGGGCGGGCAGGTCACCGGCGGGCCGTTGCCCGCGCGGGTGGGCACGCCGCCGGCCAGTGCGCCCGCGCCTGCGGTCGCCGGCCCGGGTCGGATCGGCGCGCGTCCGCCGCTGCTTCGTCGCAAGCCCTTCCGCGATCCTCGCCGGATCCGCTGATGTACGCGCCGCTCAGCGGTCCGCGGCGGCGGTGTCCACGCTGACCACCACCGACATGCCCGGACGCAGTCGTGCCGCGGCGGCCTGGCCGGAATCGATCGCGATCTTCACCGGAATGCGCTGGGCGATCTTCACGTAATTGCCGGTGGCGTTGTCAGGCGGCAGCACGCTGAATTCGGAACCGGTGGCGGGCGAGATCTCCAGCACGCGCCCGCGCAGGCGTTCCCCGCCGAGCGCATCGACGGTGAAGCTGGCCGGCTGGCCCAGCCGCACCCGCGCCATCTGGGTTTCCTTGAAATTGGCGATCACCCACATCGTGTCCGGCACCAGCGCCATCAGCTGGGTGCCGTTGGTGACGTAAGCGCCCTGGCGCACCGTCACCTGGCCGAGCTGGCCGTCGCGCGGGGCGTGGATGCGGGTGTTGTCGAAATTGATCTGCGCCAGTTGCACCGCCGCGCGCGCGCTGGCGACCGCCGCTTCCAGCACCGCGAGGTTGACGTCGACGCTGCGCACGCCCTGGCGTGCGACCTCCAGCCCGGCGCGGGACTGGCTGAGGTTGGCTTCGGCCTGGGCGTTGGCGGCGAAGGCCGTATCGCGGTCCTGCTCGGAAAGCAGATGCTCGTGGGCGAGCTGATCCGCGCGCCGCAGCGCCGAACGGGTGCGTCGTTCCTGCGCCGCGTTGCTGGCGATCACCGCGCGGCTCTGGGCGACGTTGGCCTCGGCGCTGCGGTGCTGCTGGGTCCAGTTGGCGAGATTGGCCTCGGCGGACTGCAACTGCGCGCGTGCCTGGTCCAGCTGTTGCCGGTAGATCCGATCATCGATCGCCACCAGCAGCGCGCCCTTGCGCACATGCTGGAAATCCTGCACCGGCACGTCGGTGACGTAGCCGCTGACCTGCGGGCTGATCAGGGTCGTCTGTCCACGCACCATCGCGTTCTCGGTGGTCTGGAGCGCGCTGGTGAAGGGCGGCAGTTGCCAGGCGTAGAGCACCACGCCCACGCCCAGCAGGGCCAGCAGTGCGAATCCGGTCAGGCCCAGCAGGCGGCGCCGGCGGCGTGCGGCCTGGCGGGCGGCCGGTTCGGCATCGGGAGGAGGATTGGCGGCTGTGTTCATGCTTGCGTCGGCCGTGGAGAAGGGGAAGGCGAAGGCGGTGCGGGCGTGGGGGGCGGCGGATTCAGTCGTCGCCACCACAGATCCGCGTAGATCCAGAGCAGGGTGAAGATGGCCAGCCAGGCCACCACCAGGAAGACATCGTTGTAGGCCAGCACGTTGGCCTCGCGGGTCACGGTCGCGCCCATCGCGCGCATGCCCTGCGCGTTGCGCAGGACCGGATCGCCGAGCGTGTGCGCATAGCCGGCCGCCGTTCCCTGCACGCGGGCGGCCACCTGCGGATCCAGCAGGGTGATGTGCTCGGCGAGCTGGCTGGCATGGAATTTCTCGCGCACCACCTGGAACGTGCCCAGCAGCGCGGAGCCGAGCAGGCCGCCCATGTTCTGGGTCATGCCGAACAGCACCACGAAGCTGATCAGGTTGCCGGGCTGGGACAGGATCGCGCCGATGCCGCTGATCATCGCCGGGCCGATGAAGAAGGTGCTGCCGAACGCCAGCAGGAACTGGCTGAAATACATCTGTTCGGGACGGGTCAGGTTGCTGGAATGCGCGTCCATGAACGCGCCGGTGGCGATCAGCAGCACCGCGAACATCAGGTGCTGGCCGGTGTGCTGCGGGCGGATGGTCAGCGCGCTGACGGCGACGCCGGCCACGCAGCCGACCAGCACCCACGCGTACATCGTGTGCAGCTCGTCGTTGTTCAGGCCCAGGTTCTGCATGAACCCCACCGCGCCGATGCTCTGCTCGGACAGTACGATGCGGATCAGCACGATGGACAGCGCCAGCCGCATCATCGTGCCGCTGGCCAGCCAGCGGGTGTTGATGAGCGGATTCTTCCGGTAATGCTCGATCGCCACCGAACTGATCAGCAGCACGATCGCCATCGCCAGGGTCAGCCCCAGCCACGGATTCTCGGTCCACCACAGATAGCGGCCCAGCGACAGCACCGCGGCCAGGCAGGCGGCGCCGCCGGCGAACAGGGAGAAGGTCAGGAAATCCAGCTTCTCGAACACCTTCGTGCGATCGCTGGGCGGCAGCTTGAGCACCAGCACGCAGGCCAGCGCCACGATCGCCAGGCCCAATTCGAACAGATACAGGCCGCGCCATTCGCCATACTGCAGCAGCTCGGTGGAGAAGATGCGCGCCAGCGGCAGCGCCAGCTGGCTCATGCCCAGCCCGATCACCACCGCCTTGAGCCGCATCCGCGCCGGAAACGCCTGGATCATGTAGTACAGGCCCAGCGTGCTCAGCGCCGCGCCGACCAGCCCGTGCGCGGCGCGCACCGCGATGGCCGAACCGAGATCGTTGACGAACAGGTGGGCGAACGCGATCAGCGCGTACAGCACCAGGAAGATCTCGGTGAACAGCCGCAGGCCGTACTGCTGGCGGAACTTGACCAGCAGCAGATTGGCCGAGACGTTGGTCATCACGTAGGCCGCCGGCAGCCACGCCATCTCCCAGGCATAGGCGCCCAGGGTGCCTTGCAGGTTCAGCAGGTTGGCGGTGACCAGGGCGTTGCTCAGGCCGCCGGTGAGCGCGACCACCACGCCGACGATGGCGAACTGGATGCGCCGGCGGACCGGGTGCAGCGGGGTGGAGGGCGACCCGGGGAACGTGGGGCGCTCGTGCGGCAGCCATTCGCGGGGGGTATAGCGGCTGCTCACGGGCGGGTCGGCATCCTCTGGAAGACGAATGGCGTTGTCACCACGGTATTGTCCCACGGCCGCGCCGGCAAGATCCCCCCGGACGGTGCGATAATCCGTCCCATGAGCGAATCCCCCTACCAATCAGGCACCACCCATTTCGGTTTCCGCGACGTCGACGCCCGGGACAAGCAGAAACTGGTCGGCGAGGTGTTCACCTCGGTCGCCGGCAAGTACGACCTGATGAACGACCTGATGAGCCTGGGCATCCATCGGATCTGGAAGCGCTATTTCGTCGGCACCTGCCAGGTCAAGCGCGGCGATCGCGTGCTGGATCTGGCCGGCGGCACCGGCGACATCGCCGCGCTGCTGAAGGATCGTGTGGGCGAGACCGGCGAGATCGTGCTGGGCGACATCAACGCCGGCATGCTGTCGGTCGGCCGCGATCGCATGACCGATCGCGGGCTGGTGTCGGGCATGGACTACGTGCAATGCAACGCCGAGGCGCTGCCGTTCCCCGACCGCAGTTTCGATCTGGTCACGATCGCCTTCGGCCTGCGCAATGTCACCGACAAGGATGCCGCGCTGCGCGAGATGCATCGGGTACTGAAGGTCGGCGGCCAGGCGCGGGTGCTGGAATTCTCGGAAGTGACCGCCGAGTGGTTCAAGCCGGTCTACGACTTCCATTCGTTCAAGGTGCTGCCGAAGCTGGGCCAGCTGTTCGCCCGCGACGCCGGCAGTTACCAGTACCTGGCCGAGAGCATCCGCAAGCATCCGCCGCAGGAACAGCTGAAGGCGATGATGGACGAAGCCGGCTTCGCCCGCGCCAGCTACAAGAACCTCAGCGCCGGCATCGTCGCGGTGCATACGGGTTATCGCGTTTAAGCGGTTTCTCCCTCATGGAAGGGAGAGCAGGTTCTGCGCCAAGAGCAAATCCCCCGTCACCCGCTGGCGCGGGTGCCCGCCCCCTTTTTAAAAGGGGGCTATCACGTCGTCACGTGCTTGCAGCGACTGGCTTTTCCTCCCCCTTGACCAGCCATTCGGCTGTTGAGAAGCGCTTGAAAAAGGGGGACCGAGGGGGATTTGCTTCTGGAGCCATCCCCAAGCTGCGCCGCATCAAGGCATCCGCCGCGCGGGCGGGTAAACTTGCCGCTTCCCTGTCGCAGGAATCCCTGATGCGCGCCGTACTGTTGACCCTGTCCTGCGCCGCCGTGCTGGCGGCCGGCTGCTCCCAAGAATCCGCCCCCGCTCCCGAAGCTCCCGCCGCCAAGCCCGCGCCGACCGCCGTGAAGACCGAACGCAGCCACGACGAAAGCTCCTACGCCGAGCCGACCAAGGTCGTCATCAAGGATCTGGCGCTGGATCTGGCGGTCGATTTCGACCAGAAGCAACTCGGCGGCACTGCCAGCTACACCCTGGAATGGAAGGACAAGGCGGCCAAGCAGCTGGTCCTGGACACACGCGACCTGAGCATCGAGAAGGTCGAAGGCCAGGACGCCGCCGGCGCCTGGGCGCCGCTGCAGTTCAACCTGGCGCAGGCCGACAAGATCTTCGGCAGCAAGTTGACCATCGAGGCGCCGGCGCAGAACGCGCACGTGCGCATCGCCTACAAGACCTCGCCGCAGGCGTCGGGCCTGCAGTGGCTGGCGCCGTCGATGACCGAAGGCAAGCAGTTGCCCTTCATGTTCAGCCAGTCGCAGGCCATCCACGCGCGCAGCTGGGTGCCGCTGCAGGACACCCCGAGCGTGCGCTTCACCTACAGCGCGCACGTGACCTCGCGTCCGGACGTGATGGTGTTGATGAGCGCGGACAACGATCCGGCCGCGTCGCGCGATGGCGATTACAGCTTCAAGATGCCGCAGCCGATTCCGTCCTACCTGCTGGCCATCGCGGCCGGTGATCTGGTGTTCAAGCCGATCTCCAACCGCAGCGGCGTGTGGGCCGAACCGTCGATGGTCGAGAAGGCGACCAAGGAGTTCGAGGACACCGAGAAGATGATCGGCGTGGCCGAATCGCTGTACGGCCCGTACCGCTGGGAACGCTACGACATGCTGGTGCTGCCGCCGTCGTTTCCGTTCGGCGGCATGGAGAACCCGCGCCTGACCTTCGCCACCCCGACCGTGATCGTCGGCGACAAGTCGCTGGTCTCGCTGATCGCGCATGAGCTGGCGCACAGCTGGTCCGGCAACCTGGTGACCAACGCCAGCTGGAAGGACATCTGGCTCAACGAAGGCTTCACCACCTACGTGCAGGACCGCATCACCGAGGCGCTGTACGGCAAGGAACTGGCCGAGATGGAGCGACAGATCGACCAGACCGAACTGCTGGACGAGGTGAAGAACATGTCGCCGGCCGATCAGGCGCTGGCGCTGCCGCCGCTGACCGACCGCGATCCGGATGACTCGCTGAGCCAGGTCGCCTACGTCAAGGGCGCCTGGTTCCTGAAGTTCCTGGAAGAGCGTTTCGGCCGCGCCACCTTCGATCCGTTCCTACGTGGCTGGTTCGACGACCACGCCTTCCAGAGCGCGACCACCGACCAGTTCGTCGAGTACCTGAAAAAGAACCTGCTGCCGAAGAACCCGAACGCGGTGACCGAGGCCGAACTGAACGCCTGGCTCAACGAGCCCGGCATTCCCAAGTTCGCCGCCAAGGCGCAGTCGCGCGGTTTCTCCAATACCGACACCGCGCGCATCGCCTGGCTGGGCAGCGGCCAGTTGCCGAACCCGCAGGTGACCTCGGGCTGGGTGACCCAGCAGTGGGTGAGCTTCATCAACGGCATGGGCGAGAAGCTGACCGTCGAACAGCTGGCGCAGCTGGACAAGGCCTACCACTTCACCGGCACCCAGAATGGCGAGATCGCCATGCGCTGGTATCCGCTGACCGTGCGCAGCGGCTACCTGGATGCGCGCCCGGAGCTGGGCAAGTTCATCGAGCGCGTCGGTCGCCGCAAGCTGATCATGCCGATCTACGAGGAACTGGTGAAAACCCCGGACGGCCTGGCCTTCGCGGAGGAGAGCTTCGCCCGCGCCAAGCCGGGCTACCACCCGATCACCACCGCGTCGGTCGAGGCCCTGCTGGCCAAGGCCAAGGCGGGCGAAAGCAAGTAAGCGATGCGTCGCCCACGCATCTCCTGGAAAACGGTCGCCGTCACGGCGGCCGTTTTCGTTTGCGCGCTGCTGATCTGGGTATGGCGCGATCCGATGGTGCTGGTGCGCGGCGAGCTGGCGCGGCAGCGCTGGATGGCGGGATTGAGCCTGCATCACGCCGAGGTGGCCGGGCATCGCTGGGCCTATGCCGAACGTGGAGCGAAGGATCCGGCCGCGCCGACGCTGGTGATGATCCACGGCTTCACCGGCAGCAAGGAAAACTGGTATCCGCTGGCCGAGCGCCTGGTGGGGCAGTACCGGGTGGTGATTCCGGATCTGCCCGGTTGGGGCGCGAGCGAACGCAAGGCGGGCGAGGACTACGGTTTCGACGCGCAGAACCGGCGGCTGGCCGAGTTCATCGCCCGGGTCGCGCGCCGACCCGGCAGTCCGCTGGTGTTGCTCGGGCATTCGATGGGCGGCGGCATCGTCGCCCTGACCGCGGCGGATCGTCCGGATCTGGTGGACCGGGTCGCGCTGATCGATGCGGCCGGGGTGCGCTTCCGCGACAACGTGTTCGGCGAGCAGGTGCTGGCCGGACACAATCCGTTCGCGGTGCATGACGAGGCTTCGCTCAAGCGCTACCTCGATACGGTGTTCCACCGCGAGGAAGCCAAACCGTCGATTCCCTGGCCGGCCTCGCGCGGCCTGATCGACTGGCGCCGAGCGCAGGCGCCGTTCGAGCAGGCGGTGCTGGATCGCATCGGCCGCGGGTCGGAAGCCTTCCTGCCCGGACAGGCCGCCGCGCACATCCGCCAGCCCACGCTGCTGTTGTGGTGCGCGCAGGATCGGGTGATCGATCCGAGCGCGCTGGAGCTTTACGCCGAACGCATCCCGCAAGCGGTTAAAGTGCGGCTGTCCGACTGCGGCCACATGTCGATCATGGAACGTCCCGACGACGTCGCCGCCGCGGTCGATTACCTGATACGCAACGGAGTCCCCCGATGAAACGCACCCTGATCGTCCCGGCCATGCTGGCCAGCGTCCTGGCCCTGTCCGCCTGCGGTGACCGCGAGGCCGAGCAGCGCGCCGCCGCACAGGCCCAGGCCGCCGCCAACGAGGAGGCGGCCACCCAGCTGGCCGGCAAGTTCGATGCGGCACAGGCCTCGCGCGACTGGGAAATGGCGCGCATCCATGGCGTGGCCCTGCTGGATCAGTATCCGGACACCCAGGCGGCCACGCGCATCAAGCCGCTGCTGGAAGAGGTGAAGGCCAAGGCCGAGGGCGCGCGCGAGGAGCGCCGCCTGCAGGCATTGTGGGACTACGCCCAGATCGCCACCGATGGCGGCACCCAGCGCACCGCCGCCATCCACAGCAAGGATCCGGTCGACGTGGACGGCAGTGGCGCCAAGCCGGTGCAGCTGATCTTCCGCGATCATCCCAAGTGGAAGCGCAGCAGCTACCTGGTCCTGCAGGCCAGCGACTTCCGCTGCCCGGGCGGCTGCAAGGTCAAGGTGACCGCCGATGGCGCGCCGGCCCGGGCGATGGATGCCTGGCGCCCGGATACCGACGAGGCGATAGCCATGTTCATCACCGACCAGAACGCGCTGTGGAAACTGGCGGGCAAGACCAGGATGCTGGAAATCGAGTTCCCGGTGAAAGCCGGCGGCAGCCGCAAGGCGGTGTTCGAGACCGGCGGCCTGGACGGCAGCCAGATGCCGGGTTGGGAGTGATCCCGCGCGTGCCGCGGTCCGTCTCGTACCCGGGAACCTAGGATTCCGACGCCGGCAATGGCGCCTGTTCCATCCGGTTGCGGCCGTTGAACTTGGCCTGGTACAGCGCGCGATCGGCGCGCTTGAGCAGGGTTTCCAGCGAGGCGCCGTCGGCCAGCGGCGGCTGCATCGCCAGGCCGATGCTGATGGTGATGTCCAGGCGGCGGCCGTCTTCCAGCGCGAACGGTTGCGCGGACACGCGCAGCAGTTGATCGGCCAGCCGCAGCGCGTCGCGCTCGCCGATGCCCGGTGCCAGGATGGCGAATTCCTCGCCGCCGAAACGGCCCAGCAGGTCGCCTTCGCGCAGCAGTCCGCGCGCGCGTTCGGCGAAGGCGACCAGCACGGTGTCGCCGGCGGCATGGCCGTGGCGATCGTTGATCGCCTTGAAGTGATCCAGATCCACCATCAGCACGGCGAGACCGCCACCCTGCGTGCGGGCGCGTTCCAGCGCGGCCTCGCCGCGGCGCTCGAAGGCGCTGCGGCTGAGCGTCTGGGTCAGCGCGTCGTGGTTGGCGGCATGGTTGAGCGCGTTGAGCAGCCGGTTGCGTGCGGCATGGGCGCCGGCCACGGTCAGCGGCGCCACCGCGACCAGCGCCATGCCGATGCGCATCGAGACAATCGCGGCCATGTCGTCCTGCACGTGCAGGTCGATCCAGCCGTTGGCGATGCCCACCAGGGTCCAGATGCACAGCAGGGCGGTGGCGGTCGCGGTGGTGAACAGCCGGTAGCTCAGTGCGCACCACAGCAGCGCCGGCACTGGGAAGGCAATCGCGCCAGGACCGCCAATCGCCACGCCCAGCAGCACCGTCAGCAGCAGGGACAACGCGGGCAGGCGGTGGCCGGGCATGTTCAGGAAGCGCGCCAGCGGTTCGCGCCAGGCGTGGCGCAGCTGTCGCGGGGAGGGCAGCAGCAGGATCACCGGCACCAGCGCCACGTAACTGACCAGTTCGGCCGAGAACCAGATGCCGATGGCCTGGACCAGGTCGGCGCCGATCAGCGAGCGAGCGATCAGGCAGCCTGAAAGCGCGGCGGCGAAGGCCGCCCCGGCGCAGACCATCAGCACCCGCAACATCGACTGCGCGCGCTGCAGGCCCAGATCCTCGCGCCGGAACCGGTGGAACAGCAGGCAGCCGACCGCCACGCCGGCCAGGTTGGCGCCGGTCAGGCGCAGGGTGGCGGACAGATCGCTGCCGGTAAGCAGGTCCGCGCCCAGGTAACCGGCCGCCGCGGCGAGCCAGCCCAGCGGGGTCGCCAGCGCGGGCCGGCGCGCGAACACGCCCAGCAGCAAGGCGTTGGTGGGCCAGAACGAGGCCAGCTGGTGCTCGGGACGGCTGAGGATGCCGAGCCAGGAGGCGACCAGCACCAGCAGGCCGATGCCGACGGCGGCCGCGAACTGGCGGAAAACGAGGGAAAAACGGGACGGCGGAACCGCCGGAGTGGTGTCCTGGGAGTTCCCCTTGCGGGGATGTCCTGCGTGCGTACCTGTCATTGCCGCCTTGCGCGGACGGTCGTGTTACCCGCCCTTCGCCATCACCTTACGCCGGAATGGTGACGGATTTCATCCCGCCGCCGCGGACCAGGTCCGGGATGCATCCCGGCCGCGCCGGAATCAGAGCGAGTAGCCGAATTGCTGCTTGAACTGCTCGTTGAACTCGTCGAAGTCGAAGCGCTGGTTCTGGGTGCCGGGGTGCTCGACCTTGAGCGCGCCCATCAGGTTGCCCATGCGGCCGATGGTCAGCCAGTCGTAGCCCTTCTCGATGCCGAAGATCAGGCCGGCGCGGAAGGCGTCGCCGCAGCCGGTCGGGTCGGTGACCCGGCGCTCGTGGGCCGGCGGGATGTCGTAGGTCTTGTCGGGGGTGTGGATCTGCGAGCCGTGCGGGCCACGGGTGGTGATGTAGGCCTTGACCCGCTTGACGATGTCGGTTTCGCTCCAGCCGGTGCGTTCCTGCAGCAGGTTGGATTCGTAGTCGTTGACGGTCACGTAGTCGGCCAGTTCGATGAACTGGCGCAGTTCCTCGCCGTTGAACAGCGGCATGGCCTGGCCGGGATCGAAGATGAAGGGAATGCCGGCCCCGGCGAACTCGGCGGCGTTCTGCAGCATGCCCTCGCGCCCGTCCGGGCTGACGATGCCGAAGGTCACCCCGGGCACGTCCTTCACGTGGTTCTCGTAGCTGCGCATCATCGCGCCCGGATGGAACGCGGTGATCTGGTTGTTGTCGTGGTCGGTGGTGATGAAGGCCTGCGGGGTGAACAGTTCCTCGATCACCTTGACCTGGCTCAGGTTGATGGCCTGCTCCTGGAACCACTCCCGGTACGGGCCGAAGTCCTGGCCCACCGTGGCCATCGGGATCGGGTCGCCGCCCAGCAGCTTGAGGTTGTAGGCGATGTTGCCGGCGCAGCCGCCGAACTCGCGGCGCATGCGCGGGACCAGGAAGGACACATTCAGGATGTGCACCTTGTCCGGCAGGATGTGGTTCTTGAACTGGTCCGGGAACACCATGATGGTGTCGTAGGCGAGGGAACCACAAATCAGTGCGGACATCGGCAAGGCTCGGCGGGTGGACGGCGGCCGGCCATGCCTGGCCGGTCGAAAAAAACGGGACGGCCACCCCGGTTCGGGCGGGCCGGTGCGAAGGTTACCGGCTGAGGGCGCGCGGGGCCAGTCTTGATCCGCCCCCGGCGAACCGTACGTGGAGGCCGCCGGCGGTATCCATCCGCATCGGTCGAACCGTCGCCATGCGCGTTTTTCCCCGCATTTTCACGAGATTTTTCCTTGCCCGCGCACAGGCGGGTTGCTAGGCTAGCCGACTTCGTTTCGTGCCCAAAAAATCGCCAGCCCCGCTGCGCGATCCGCCACCAGCAGGACCCACTCCCCGATGTTCAAAAAGCTCCGCGGCATGTTCTCCAACGACCTGTCCATCGACCTGGGCACGGCCAATACCCTCATCTACGTACGCGGACAGGGCATCGTGCTGAACGAACCATCGGTGGTGGCGGTCCGCCAGGACCGGGCGATCGGCGGCTCCCGCTCGGTCGCCGCGGTGGGCGCGGAGGCCAAGCAGATGCTGGGCCGCACCCCCGGCCACATCACCACCATCCGGCCGATGAAGGACGGCGTGATCGCCGACTTCACCTACACCGAGGCGATGCTCAAGTACTTCATCAAGAAGGTGCACAAGTCGCGCGTGCTGCGTCCCAGCCCGCGGGTGCTGGTGTGCGTGCCGGCCGGTTCCACCCAGGTCGAGCGCCGCGCCATCAAGGAGTCGGCCGAGGAGGCCGGCGCCCGTGACGTCTACCTGATCGAGGAACCCATGGCCGCCGCCATCGGTGCCGGCATGCCGGTCACCGAGGCCCGCGGCTCGATGGTCATCGACATCGGCGGCGGCACCACCGAGGTGGCCGTGATCTCGCTGAACGGCATCGTCTACTCGCAGTCGGTCCGCATCGGCGGCGACCGCTTCGACGAATTCATCACCAACTACGTCCGCCGCAACCACGGCATGCTGATCGGCGAAGCCACCGCCGAGCGGATCAAGCTGGAAATCGGCTGCGCCTACCCGCAACCGGAACTGCAGGAAATGGAAATCTCCGGCCGCAACCTCGCCGAGGGCGTGCCGAAGATGATCAAGATCAACTCCAACGAGGTGCTGGAAGCCCTGCACGAGCCGCTGTCGGGCATCGTCAGCGCGGTCAAGCTGGCGCTGGAGCAGACCCCGCCGGAGCTGTGCGCCGACGTCGCCGAGCGCGGCATCGTGCTGACCGGCGGCGGCGCCCTGCTGCGCGATCTGGATCGCCTGATCTCCGAGGAAACCGGCCTGCACGTGCAGGTCGCCGACGATCCGCTGACCTGCGTGGCGCGCGGCGGCGGCCGCGCCCTGGAGCTGGTCGACATGCACGGCAACGAGTTCTTCGCGCCGGAATGATGCTGGGGATGCGGAATCGGGGGCGGGGAATGGGTGTCTGTTCTTTCCGTGGTTCCGGTTCGCGCGTCCACCCGCCGTTTTCGCGACGGGGATCTGAAACACCCGCAACGACTCCCGACCCGGAATGCCGCCCGCGCGCATTCCGGTTTTCCCGATTCCCCCCATCCGATTCCCGGCCCTGATGCCTGCCTACGCCGGTCCTCCCGTCGCCTCCCGCCCCGGAGAAGTCGCCAGCACCCTGCGCCTGCTGGGCTATCTGGCGCTGGCGATCGCCCTGATCGTGCTGGATCACCGCGGCGGCTGGCTGTCGCAGGCGCGTGCGCAGGTCAGCGTGGTGACCCAGCCGCTGTGGTGGCTGGCGGGCCTGCCCGGGCGGGTCGGCACGCGGGTCAAGGACGATGCGGTGACCCGCACCCGGCTGATGGAGGAAAACCGCCAGCTGCGCAATGAGCTGCTGGTGGCCAATGCCCGCCTGACCCGGCTCAGCACGGCGGCGGCCGACAACATGCAGCTGCGCGCGTTGCTGGGCGTGGCCGAGAGTCGTGGCCTGGACGTGCAGCTGGCACCGATCCTCGACATCGATCTGGATCCCACCCGCCAGCGCCTTGTGCTGGATGCCGGCAGCGGCGACGGCGTGCGCATCGGCCAGCCGGTCATCGACGCCGGCGGCCTGATGGGACAGATCACGCAGGTGACCCCGGCGCATGCGATCGTCCTGCTGCTGACCGATCCCGATCACGCGGTGCCGGTGGTGGTCGCCAGCAGCGGCGTGCGCCTGATCGCCTACGGGCGCGGCCGCCGCGATCTGCTGGAACTGGCCGATATCCCGCTCAACAGCGGGGTCAAGGTGGGTGACGTGGTGGTCACGTCCGGCCTGGGCGGGCGGTTCCCCGCCGGCTTCCCGGTCGGGACCATCGCCGCCCTGAGGCCGGACGACAGCCATGCCTTCCTGGTCGGCGACGTGCGCCCGGCCGCGCAACTGGATCGCGGCCGCGACGTCCTGCTGCTGCGCTCGGCGCCGCCGCTGCGCCTGCCGTTGCCGGCCACGCGTCCGGCCAACGCACCGGTCGATCCGGACAGCGTGCCGGTCACGCCGGCCGTGAACGGCGTGACGCCGGCAACGGGCGGCGCCGCCAACGCGGCCGGTGCCGCGACACCCGGCTCCGTCGGCACGGCAACGACCACCCCTTCACCCGCCGGTACATCGGCCAATCCGCCGCGCACCAGCGCCGCGCCCTCCCCGCAGATGCCGCCGCCGTCGGCCAGTCAGGCCACTCCGGCCACGGAGCCTGCCCGATGAGCCGTATCCGCAGCGGCTGGATCCTGCCGCTCAGTTTCATCGTCGCCCTGTTGCTGGGCCTGCTGCCCTTGCCGGAGATGCTGCAGCCGCTGCGTCCCTACTGGCTGGCGCTGGTGCTGGCCTACTGGGTGATCGAAACACCCGAGCGCGCCGGCCTGGGACTGGCGATGGGCGTGGGCGTGGTCGCCGACGTGATGTTCGGCAGCCTGCTGGGCGAACAGGCGCTGCGGCTGGTGATCATGGCCTTCATCCTGCAGCGGTTCCGCCTGCAGCTGCGGTTCTTCCCGGTATCCCAGCAGGCGCTCGCCATCGGCGGCCTGCTCATCAACGACCGTATCGTCGACGCGGCCATCCACTGGCTGCTCGGTGAACCCCGGTTGCCCTGGAATTACTGGTGGGCGCCGTTGCTGGGCATGCTGCTGTGGCCGTTGATCTACGTGTTGCTGGACATGCTGCGCCAGGGCCGGCGCAACTGATCCGGCCATGATCAGCCGCCGCGCTGCCAAGAATCCGCACGCCGAGGCCGAGCAGTTCCGGCGTCGCGCAATGCTGGGCTTCGCGGTGGTCGCGCTGGCGCTGTTCGGCCTGGGCGGCTGGTACTTCAAGCTGCAGGTGCTGGATCACGACGAGTACGCCACGCGTTCGGAAGCCAACCGGATCAAGCCGCGCCCGGTGGTGCCGGGACGTGGCGCCATCTACGACCGCAATGGCGTGCTGCTGGCGGAGAACGTGCCGGCGTTCCGCCTGGACGTCACCCCGGACAAGGTCGGCGATCCGGCCCGCCTGATCGCCGAACTGGGTCGGGTCATCGCGCTGGCGCCGGAAGACATCGAACGCTTCGAGGCCACCCGCAAGAGCACGCGCGGGTTCCGCCCGATCACCCTCAAGCTGCGCGTCAGCGAAGAGGAAATGGCCCGCTTCGCGGTGGATCGCTGGCGCTTCCCCGGCGTGGAGCTGGTGCCGTACCTGACCCGGCGCTATCCCTACGGCGACCTGTTCGCGCACATCATCGGCTACGTCGGCCGCATCGACGAGAAGGATCTGGAAGTCCTCGGCGAGGGCAACGCCGCGCTCACCCACATCGGCAAGACCGGCCTGGAGCGCTATTACGACGAGGCGCTGCGCGGCAAGGTCGGCTACGAGAAGGTCGAGACCAACGTCGAAGGCCGCGCGCTGCGGGTGGTCGGCCGGGTGCCGGCGGTGGCGGGCACGGACCTGCGCCTGAGCGTGGACCTGAAACTTCAACAGGCGCTGGTCGCCGCGTTCGGCGAACACGAAGGTTCGGCGATCGCGATGGATCCGCGCACCGGCGAGATCCTGGCGATGGTCAGCCTGCCCAGCTACGACCCCAACCTGTTCGTCAACGGCATCTCCAGCAAGGATTTCAAGGCGCTCAACGAGAATCCCTCGCGCCCGCAGTTCAACCGCCTGGTGCTGGGCGGCGTGGCGCCCGGTTCGACGCTGAAGCCGCTGATCGCACTGGCCGGCCTGGACAGCGGCCTGCGCCGGCCCGAGGACAAGGTGTTGTCCACCGGCATGTTCTACCTGCCCGGCACCAGCCGTGGCTGGGGTGACGCGCATCGCGGCGGCCACGGCTGGACCGATCTGCGCAAGTCGATCGCGCAGTCGGTGAACACCTACTACTACCGGCTGGCGCTGGATCTGGGCATCGAACGCTTCGACGATTACATGACCCGCTATGGCTTCGGCCATCCGACCGGCATCGACCTGACCGGCGAGATCAGCGGCATCCTGCCGTCGCCCGCCTACAAGGCCAAGAGTCGCAAGGAGCGCTGGTATCCCGGCGACACCGTCAACATCGCCATCGGCCAGGGCGACTGGAAGGTCACCCCGCTGCAACTGGTGCGGGCGATCTCCGCGATCGCCGACGGCAACCTGCGCCAGCCGCACCTGGTGCGCGATCAGCGCACCGGCTTCGACGCCGCGTGGACGCCGCTGCCGGTGGCCACGCCGCTGCCGATCAGCCCGAGCCCGGCCAATGTGCAGGTCGTACGCGAAGGCATGATGGCGACCATGCAGCCGGGCGGCACCGGCGCCTCGATGGCGCGTGGCGCGCCCTACCTGATGGCGGGCAAGACCGGCACCGCGCAGGTGATCAGCCGGCGCGGCACCGCCGCGGTCAATCCCAAGAGCCTGCCCATGCACCTGCGCCATCGCTCGCTGTTCGTGGGCTTCGCTCCGGCCGATGCGCCGGCCATCGCGATCGCGGTGGCGGTGGAAGGCGGCGGCTACGGCGGCACCACCGCCGCGCCGATCGCGCGCAAGATCCTGGACGCCTTCATGCTGGGCAAGATGCCGGAGGGGGTCGATGATCCGGAAGCGGCGAGCAGCGATCCCGAAGCACTGCCGGTGACGGCCGCACCAGGCACCCCACCACCCGCCACGACGAATGCGCCCGCGGCCACGCCCGCCGCGCCATCGCCGGCCGGTCCCACGCTGCCGGGACGCGCGCCATGATCGAAATGCTGCGCTGGGCCATCGATCTGCTGCGCTACCTGTTGCGCACCCTGGACTGGCCGCTGCTGGGCGCGCTCGGCGCGCTGATGGCGATCGGACTGGCGGTGCTGTACAGCGCCGGTGGGGAGGACCTGGGGTCGCGCCTGTTGCTGGCGCAGGGCGCGCGCTTCGCGGTCGGGCTGGTGGCGATGTGGGCTTTGTCGCGGGTATCGCCGGTGCGCCTGCGCGGCTGGACGCCCGGCGTGTTCATCGCCTCGCTGCTGCCGCTGCTGCTGGTGCTGTTCATCGGCACCGGCAAGCATGGCCGCCACTGGATCGACCTGAAGGTGTTCTACCTGCAGCCGTCCGAGCTGCTGAAGATCACCCTGCCGATGATGATGGCCTGGTACCTGCATCGCGAGCCGCTGCCGCCGCGCATCAGGACGGTGATCGTCGCCGGCATCCTGATCGCCATTCCCACCAGCCTGATCCTGCTGCAACCGGACTTCGGCACCGGCATGCTGGTCGCGGCCAGCGGCGTGTTCGCGCTGCTGCTGGCCGGCCTGCCGTGGTGGTGGGTGGGCGTGGGCGTGGGCAGCGTGGCCGCCGCCGCGCCGGTGGCGTGGTTCTGGTTCCTGCGCCCCTACCAGAAGGATCGCATCCTGACCTTCCTCAATCCGGAGAACGATCCGCTCGGCACGGGCTGGAACATCATCCAGTCCAAGATCGCCATCGGCGGTGGCGGGCTGTCGGGCAAGGGCTGGGGGCAGGGCTCGCAATCGCACCTGAACTACCTGCCCGAACACACCACCGACTTCATCTTCGCGGTGCTGTCCGAGGAGTTCGGCTGGATCGGCGTGGCGGTGGTGCTGGCGCTGTACCTGTTCGTGATCGGGCGCTGCCTGTGGATCGCCATCGAGGCACGCGACACCTATTCGCGCCTGCTGGCCGGCTCGCTGGGCCTGGCCTTCTTCGTCTACGTGATCGTCAACGGCGGCATGATCTCCGGCCTGCTGCCGGTGGTCGGCGTGCCGATGCCGCTGCTGAGCTACGGCGGCACCTCCGCGGTCTCGCTGCTGGCCGGCCTCGGCCTGGTGATGGCGGTACGCGCGCACCGGCCGGTGCATGGGTATTGATCGGGCCGGGATTGGGGATTCGGGATTGGGGATTTGCAAAAGCAGAAGCAGAGCTTTCGCTGTTCACGAATCCCGTATCCCGAATCCCGAATCCCGGCCCCTAAAACATTCACTATTCCTCACGTTGAGCATGCTACCCTCGCGCCGATGATTCGACGCGCCCTTGTCTGCCTGATCACTTTCGGCCTGGTTGCCTGCGCGACTCCGCCGAAGAACCCGCCGACCGCCGCGCCCGCGGCGAGCGGAGCCCAGTCACCCGCTCCGAAAACTTCGGCCAATCCGGCCGAAACCTCGGTGGAGCGCGTGGCCGACGTGCCGATCCTCGTGGAGGATTTCGCCACCGCGCGCGCCAACTTCGTGCGCGATACCGCGGCGCGCTACGGCATCGACCCGCAGTACATCGATTCGGTGCTGGCGCAGGCGGTGTTCCGCGACGACGTGATCGCGCTGATGTCGCGACCCGCCGAGCGGGTCAAGCCGTGGAGCGAGTACCGGCCCAACTTCATCACCGCCTCGCGCATCAGCGGCGGGCAGGCATTCCTCGCGAAGCATCGCGACGCGCTGGCGCGCGAGGAAAAGGCCTACGGTGTACCGGCCGAGATCGTCGTCGCCATCATCGGCGTCGAGACCAGCTACGGCGGCTACACCGGCAAGCACCGCGTGCTGGACGCGCTGTACACGCTGGCGTTCCGCTATCCGCGCAGCGGCAATCCCGCGCGCGCCGCCTACGAGCAGCGCCGCGAGCTGTTCTTCCGCGACGAGCTGGCGCAGCTGTTCGCGCTCGGCCGCGAGGAGAAGCTGGACATCACCACGCTTATCGGCAGCTACGCCGGCGCGATGGGCATGGGCCAGTTCATGCCGTCCAGTTACCGCGAGTTCGCGGTGGACGGCAACGGCGACGGCCGCCGGGATCTGTTCAACAGCGTCGATGACGTGTTCGCCTCGGTCGCCAATTACTTCCGCAAGAAGGGCGGCGAGCGCGGCGGCTGGGTGCCGGGCGGTCCGGTGGTGGCGCGCGCCGAACTGCAGGCCGGCTATCCCGAGTTCAACCCGGACACCTGGACCCCCGACTACACCCTGGCCGATCTGGCCCAGCGCGGTTACCGTCCGCTGGAGCCGGTCGCCGCCGACGCCACCGCCACCCTGGTGTCGCTGGAAGGCAGCGCCGGCAAGCAGTATTGGCTGGGCTTCCAGAACTACTACGCGATTACCCGCTACAACAACTCCAAGATGTACGCGATGGCCGTGTACCAGCTGTCCCAGGCCATCGCCGGCAGGGAGATTCCGCCCGCATGAAATGGCTTCTGCCCGCGCTGCTCACCCTCAGCCTGGCGGCCTGCAGCACGGCGCCGAAGAAACCGGTCCCCCCGCCACTGTCCGGCAAGGGCAAGCCGGGGTCATCGACCGCGCACCAGGGTCGCGGCCCCGCCAGTGGCAAGGACTGCTCGTTCTATGCGCCGGCGCAGGAAGATCCGTCCACGCGCGGCAACTACACCGCCGGTGGCCTGTACAAGCCCGGCGTCTCCGACACCACCCCCGACCACCTGCCGGATCTGGACTGCATCGCCGAGCCGATGGTGACCGCCGAGGCGCGCTCGCCGATCGGCAACCGCTCGCCGTACACCGTGCTGGGAAAGAAGTACCAGGTGCTGGACAAGGTCGATGGCTACGTCGAGCAGGGCACCGCTTCGTATTACGGCAACAAGTTCCATGGTCGCCGTACCTCCAACCAGGAGGTGTACGACATGTATGCCTTCACCGCCGCCCACAAGACCCTGCCGCTGCCCAGCTTCGCGCGGGTCACCAATCTGGACAACGGCCAGTCGGTGGTGGTGCGGGTGAACGATCGCGGGCCCTTCCATGACGGGCGCGTGATCGATCTGAGCTACGCCGCCGCCTACAAGCTGGGCATCACCCAGCGCGGTACCGGCCGGGTGGAAGTGCGCGCGCTGACACCGGGCAAGGACGGGCGTGGCTATGCCGCCGCGCCCTCCGCATCCACGCCCGCCGTCCCGGCCAGCAGCGGCATGGATGCGCTGGTCGAGAAGCTGCCGGCGTCGAATCCGGCGGCTCAGGCCGCCGCCGCAACGGCTACCGCGGCCAACGCGGCGGTCGTCGCCACGGTGGATAGACGCGGCAGCCGGCGCTACCAGGTCATTCCGGACACGAAGAATCCGGCCAGCGCCGACCGCTTCGATGCGTGGATGCAGGCCAATGGCGTGCGCGTGGCCACCGGCAAGCCGGCTGCACCGGCACCCACCGGGACGCAGGCCACCGCCGTCTCCACGACGATCGCGTCGCCCGCGCCCTCCCGTGCGGTCGCGCCGACATCGACGGCGGTGACATCGGCAGGCGCGTCGTCGATTGCGCCTGGCGTGATCCCGCGCGCGCTGGGCGCGCCGCTGCAGTTGCAGGTGGGCAGCTTCGCCAGCCGCGAGAATGCCGACCGGGCGCTGGCCCGGCTGGTCGCGGCGGGCATCGCCGGTGCCAGCCTGAGCGATGTGCAGAGCAACGGACGGGTGCTGTGGCGACTGCGGGTCGGCGCGACCGACCCGGCCGGCGCCGATGAACTGGCCGGCCGCATCGCCAAACTGGGCTTCGGACGCCCGCAACTGGTCCGCGACTGAACCGCGCTGCGGTTTTTTCGCCTGTTTTTCGGCCTTGGTGGATTCCCAGCCGCCAATGCCTGCCTAAAATGTCGTTTTCGTCGAACGGGCCCCGCGCCCAGTCAGGAGTTCGCAGCAGATGAAGTTCCGTTTCGCCCTGGCCGCCCTGGCCACCGCCGCCTTCGGCGCGGCGATCGCGCAGACCCCGGCACCGCAGCCGGCGCCGGTCGCCCCGCCCGCCGAATCCGTCGCCATCCCGCCGCCGCCCAAGCCGGTCGGCACCGCATGGGTGCTGATGGACTACATCACCGGCCAGGTGCTGGCGGGCGAGAACTACGACCAGCGCGTCGAGCCGGCCAGCATCACCAAGGTGATGACCTCCTACGTGCTGGCGGCCGAGCAGAAGAACGGCAAGATCCGTCCGGAAGACCAGGTGATGATGAGCGAGCGCGCCTGGCGCGAGGGCGGCGCCGGCACCGACGGCAGCTACAGCGGTTTCGCGGTCAACAAGACCGCGCCGCTGCTGGACATGGAAAAGGGCATGGCCGTGCAGTCGGGCAACGATGCCGCCATCGCGCTGGCCGAACACGCCGCCGGCAGCCAGGAAGCCTTCGCGTCGCTGATGAACAACTATGCCGCCAAGATCGGCATGAAGGGCTCGCGCTTCGCCAACGCCCATGGCCTGTCCGCGCCGGAGCACTATTCCACCGCCTACGATCTGGCCCTGCTGGGCCGCGCGCTGATCCGCGACTATCCGGAAACCTACGCGTTCAACAAGATCAAGGAATTCACCGTCGGCACCATCACCCAGCCCAACCGCAACCTGCTGTTGTGGCGCGACGGCAGCGTGGACGGCATCAAGACCGGCCACCATTCCGGTGCCGGCTACTGCCTGATGAGCTCGGCCAAGCGGGGTGACCAGCGCCTGATCGCGGTGGTGATGGGTTCGACCTCCGAGAAGCAGCGCGCCGACGACAGCCTGGCGCTGCTCAACTGGGGCTTCCGCTTCTATGAAACCCACCGCCTGTACGAGCCGGGCAAGGTCATCGCCAGCCAGCGCGTATGGAAGGGCCAGGCCAAGGAAGTGCAGCTGGGCGTGGCCCAGCCGATGCTGGTCAGCGTGCCGCGTGGCCGCTACGCCGATCTGAAGCCGAGCATGAACGTGCCCAAGACCCTGGTCGCGCCGATCACGAAGGGCCAGGCCATCGGCGACGTGAAGGTCACCCTGGACGGCAAGGTCGTCGCCCAGGCCCCGCTGGTGGCGGTCAACGCCGTCGAGGAAGCCGGCTTCTTCAAGCGCCTGTGGGACGCCTTCTGGATGTGGTGGGAGTCGGACTGATTTCCACATCCAACACGCAATGATGACGAAGCCGGCGCAAGCCGGCTTCGTCGTTTTCGCATCCTCGATCCCGATCAAGGGTCATCGAGGGCTCGCAACGCGCGCGCGCGACCGATGCTTCCTGGCGTTCCGGCCGGGCGTGGCGAGCGCACCCGCCGACGCCGCCTTCAGGATCCGCCGGAACGTCGGGCATTCCATGTGGCTGGGCGCGCGACAGGCGGCGGCGTGGCGCAGGCCGTCGCGCATGGCGCCGAGCTGGCGGATGGTGCGGTCCAGCTCGGCGCTCTTGTCCAGCAGCATCCGCCGATCGATGCGCGGCTGCCCGTCGGGCGCGAACATCGCCGCGATCTCGTCCAGCGAAAAACCGGCGGCCCGGCCCAGCGCGATCAGCGCGAGCCGGTCCAGGACGCGGGCGTCGAACACGCGCCGCAGCCCATGACGACCGATGGCGCGGATCAGGCCTTTTTCCTCGTAGTACCGTAAGGTCGAAGCGGGTACGCCGGTGCGTTCGGCCACCTGGCCGATATCCAGTTCCTGCATGGGCTTGACTTCAAGTCGACTTGAAGTCGCACAGTGCCCTTCCTCCTCCCCCGGCGCAAGCGGGCGCAGAAAACCATGGATACGAAGACGATCGCCGATGAGCAGGCCAGGCTCTGGAATGGCGCCGGCGGCCAGGCCTGGGTGGACCAGCAGGCGCTGCTGGACGCGATGCTGGAACCGTTCATTCCCATCCTGCGGGAGGCATTGAACGAGCCTGCCGCGCGGGTGCTGGACATTGGCTGCGGCACCGGTGCCACCACCCTGGCAATGGCGCGGGTGCTGGCGGGGCAGGGCGAGTGCATCGGTGTCGACATTTCCGCGCCGATGCTGGCGCTGGCCCGCGAGCGTGCGCAGCGCGAAGACCTGCGCGTGCGGTTCGTCCAGGCCGACGCGCAGACACACCCGTTTCCAGCGGAACACTTCGATCGGATCATCTCGCGCTTCGGCGTGATGTTCTTCGCCGATCCGGTACGGGCGTTCGCCAACCTTCACCGATCGGCAAGGCCGGATGCACGATTGTGTTTCATCGCCTGGCGCAGCGCCGCGGACAATCCGTTCATGACCACGGCGGAACGTGCCGCCGCACCGTGGCTTGCCTTGCCCGAGCGGCGTGCGGATGGTCCCGGCCAGTTCGCGTTCGCCGACCCGCATCGCGTCCATCGACTGCTCGAGGAAGCCGGCTGGCGCGACATCGAGATCCGTCCGGTCGATCCGATCTGCTCGCTGCCCGAATCCCGGTTGGTTTCCTACATCACCCGGCTGGGGCCGGTGGGACAGGCATTGCAGGAGGCGGATGCCGAAACCCGGACGCAGGTCGTCGGCGCCATGCGTGCCGCGTTCGAATCCTACGTGCGGGGATCCGAAGTCCGCTTCACCGCCGCCTGCTGGTGGATCGATGCGCGCCGAGGGAGTGCAGCGCGATGATGCCGCCGTCGGAATTCGTCGTGAATGCGATTGTGCTTGGCCTGGGCGCCACCGCGCTGATGGATGCCTGGATCTGGCTGCGCCAGCGCTGGTTGGGCGTGCCGGGACTGAACTACACACTGGTTGGACGCTGGGTGGCGTGGTTGCCGCGTGGCCGTTTTCTTCACGATCCCATCGCGGCCACTCCACCGGTGCATGGCGAGCGGGTGATTGGCATCGCGGCGCATGTGCTGACCGGGATTGTCTTCGCCGCGATTCTGCTGGTGTTCGGAGGCGAAGCGTGGCTTCGCGCGCCAACGCTTCCGCTATCCCTGATGGTCGGCATCGGTTCCGTGGTTGCGCCGTTTCTGCTGATGCAGCCCGGCATGGGGCTGGGCATCGCCGCCCGCCGCGCGCCGCATCCCGGCCGCACACGCCTGCACAGCCTGGTGACGCACGCGATGTTCGGCGTCGGCCTGTATCTGAGCGGACAGATCCTGTCGTGGATGGCATGACCGCATCAACGCGAATCGCCGGCGCGAGGGTGCGTTGCGCAGCAACAGCACTGGCGTGAAGGATGACGTCTTCCGCGTCGCCACGAGCATGCGGACAGGCAAGCGGACTCAACCTGTATTCCGCGACGGGCGGAAAGGCCGGAATACTTCCGGCACATGCACGCGTCCGGCATCGCCTCGAGCATGCGGGCCGGACGTCCATCCGGTGGAGGCAGCAGATGAACCCGTGTCGTTTCGTTCTCCCATGGTGTGCCCGGCGCGTGCTTCCGGGTGTATCGGGACTGGTGCTGCTGGCGGCCTGGGTTGCCGGCGCCGGCGCGGTCGAACCCCGCCTTCGCGTCGATGGCGCCAGCGTGGAATCGTTCGAACCGCCAGCCACGGTGCGGGTGCCGGCTTCCGCCGAATACCTCGGCAACCGGCGCTGGGTGCTGTACGGCTATGCCGATTGCGATCTGCATGTATACGCGCAGAAGGACGCCAAGGGCATGGTGCAGCGGCTGTACTGGATACAGTCGGAAGCCTACATTCCCAGCCGGCCCGAACTGACCCATGCCGGCGATTACGCCAAGTCCCGCGCACTGAAGATGGGTGGACTGGATTTCCATCTCGACACCTGGGGTCGCGCGCTGAGCGACGAGGCGCCCGCCGACTCGGATCTGGAACAGGTCGAACAGTTGGTCGCCGCCGCGAAGCTCAGGTTGCCGCAGCACATGGCGTTCGTCCGTCTGGTGCATTTGCCGGACGCGGCGCAGCGCAAGGAACTGATGCTCATCTATGCCGAGCGCGCCGACACCGACGCCGCGCCCGACGACAGCGTGGTTGCGCGCATGCAGCAGGCCATCGGTCTGGAAAGCCGGCCAGGGCCCTAGCGCCTGGAGCGGATGACGCGGCATGGCGGGAGTCACCGTGACCAACGGCCATTGATCCGGTACCTGTCCCCTCCGTAGCGTGGTCCGCATTCCCCACGGAGCAACGGAACATGCGCTTGGCATTGATGGCGGTGATGGTGTGCGCGGTGCTGGGCGCGACCACATCGCAAGGATGGGCGGCGGACGCGAAGGCCGGCGATCCGGTTGTCGATATCGACGATGTCGAGCGCTTCTACCGGCTCTACGACAGCGTCCAGGGACACCCGAGCGCCGAACAATTGCAGCGCGATTACCTGGATGCTGGATCCGAGGGACTACACCACTTCGCCAAGGCCCGCCGCATCACCGGCGAGGCGATCGCCGCGAACCTGGCGAAGAATCCGCAGGCCTACATCGATGCCAAGCGCTGCATGGAAGTGCTGCCGGACACCCGGAACCGGCTCAGGGCTTCCTTGCGGAAACTGGTGGAACTGTATCCGGAAGCGCGCCTGCCCACGGTCACGATAGCGGTGGGACGCGGCAAGCCGGTCGGCACCGCCAGCGCCGACACTGGCGTGCAGATCGGACTGGAAGCGCTGTGCGCGACCGACTGGCTCAATCCCGACCTGGAGGACCGCTTCGTCCACGTGATCGCGCACGAATATGTGCACGTCCAGCAGGTGCCGGCGTTCGTCGAAACCGAGCAGGCCACGGTGCTGGAGAGCGCGCTGATGGAAGGTGCCGCCGAATTCGTCGGCGAGCTGATCTCCGGCGAGGTCGCGTACCTGCATCTGAAACAGAACACGAAGGGGCAGGAGCTGGCCATCGAAACCAAGTTCCAGACCGACATGGACAAGCGCGATCTGTCCGACTGGATCTACAACAGCAAACCGGGAAACCCGGGCGATCTCGGTTATTGGGTCGGCTACCGGATCGTGAAGTCGTATTACCAGAACGCCAGCGACAAGCGGCAGGCGCTGCGTGACATCATCGGTTTGCAGGATGCACGGGCGTTCCTCGCACGCAGCGGCTGGCGGCCGGGCATTGAGCTGCGCTAGCGGCGCGACAGATGCGGCTTGCCCACGCCCATCACGCCCCAGCCGGTGCCATGGTCGTAGGTGGAATTGCGCGCCGGATGGATGAAGTGATCGCCGAAGCAGAGCTTGCGCAGGATGGCGTCGGGCCGCAGGTGCCAGCTGGCCCAGCCCAGCGGTGAATCGCCATTCCGGTCGCGGGCATCGATGCGTGCGCCCGCGGCCAGCAGCAGATCGATGGCGCGCTCGCTGCCGAATGCGGCGGCGCGATGCAGCGGCGTTTCCCCCTGGGTGCGGGCATCGCGCATGAAGCTGCCGGTTTCGATGCCCGGCAGGGTGGCGCAATCGGGATCTGCACCGGCGGCCAGCAGCATGTCAACGATGGCGTCGTAGGCGGGGCGATTGGCCTTGCACAGGGCCAGATGCAGCGGCGATTCGCCGGTGTCGGGCAGGACATGGCCGGGGTTGGCGCCCTGTTCGATCAGGAACTGGCACAGCGGCCAGTGGCCGTGGAAGACCGCATCGCCCAGACCGAGATTGTCGCCGAGCGATGCGAGGGTTTCACCATGGGCAAGCAGGAAGCGGATGGCGCTGACGTCGCCGTAGTACGCGCACCACTGGATGAGCCGAACACCATTTCCATCCGCGTCGGTGGCGGCATGGCCGTCGTCGACATGCTCGAACACCAGATCGGTGCGGCCATCGCGGATGCGGTCGAGGCGATCGCTGTTCATGGGAAGGCACTCCACCAGGTTCCGATCCGGTGGGTCGATTCTGCCATCGGAACCGGAACCCCTCGTTCGCCGTTCGTCCGACGCATGCCGGACGCTGGCGGGGTCATGACAAGGAGCGTGTACCGGAGCGCGCCGCGGCGAGGAACAGCGCCGCCGACACCAGCCACAGGCCGGTGAACACCACCGTCGCCGGCCACGGATGATCCATGCCGGAGAACTGGGCAACCAGGCCGATCGTGGCCTGGGCGATGGCGATGGCGGTGAGCGCGGCGGCCATGCCGCCCGGACGGAAGCGTGCGATGAACGCACCGGCCACGCCGATCGCCAGCACGCCGGCATACCAGAGATTGTAGGAATTGGTTTCGCTGCCGACGAACCCGACCGCCAGGTTCACCCACACCAGCAGGAACGCGGTGCCGACCGCGAGCAACGCGCCCGCCCGGTACCGCCAGTTGCCGCCCTTGCGCATCGCCACGTCGCAGGCGCCGCAGGCGACGGCGAGCATGCCGCCGAAGACGACGAAATCCGACAGCGTCCAGTTCACCTCGTCGGTGAACTGCATGGCGATCAGCGGCAACGACAGCAGGCAGGCGGCGGCGCCCCACATCAACAGGCGCCAGCCGGCGAAATGCGGTTCACGGGGATGTCGCGCGTCTGTGGTCATGAGCTTGTCTCCCTTCCGAGGTGGCCCAGCGTGCCGGCCAGGCATGAAAAAAGCAGGGCGGCTGTGTGAAGTGGAGATGAAAACAACGTCGATGCCATGCGTTTCAGATAGCAGGTAGCGCGAAGCCCCCAGGTCCAGGTCATGTCACGCCGGCTTGGCGGTTGGCGACGCTGACCTGGTTCATGTGGTGTGCCGGCGCTGGCGCCTGCGCCGCCGCCAGTATCGCCACAGGGCGACCACGCCCCCCAGCAACGCGAGCGCGGCGGTCGCCAGCACCGTCATGCGGACCGCTACACCATGCTGGAACACCACTTCCTCGCCCTCGCCATCCAGCGTGTAGGCGATGACGTAGTCGCCCATCGGGCCCAGGCCTTCCCGCCCGCCCGCCGCGATCACCAGGTACTGCCGCCCTTTCACCGCGTAGATCGATGGCGTGGCCTGTCCGCCGGCCGGCAGCTTGGCGTCCCACAGGATCTCGCCCGTCCTGCTGTCGAGGGCGCGAAAGCGCGCATCGGCGGAGGCGCCGATGAAGGTCAGGCCGCTGGCGGTGGTGACCGCGCCGCCGAGCACCGGCATGCCGACGTTCAACGGCAGCCACGGCAGTTCCTCCTCCAGCGTTCCGAGCGGACGCTCCCACAGCACCTTGCGCGCGCGCAGGTCCACCGCGACCACGCGTCCCCACGGCGGCTTGACGCACGGCGTTCCCTTGGCCGAGGCCAGCACACCGCGGCGCATGCCGTAGCGCGTGCCGTCCATGCTGTTGAACTCCTGCTCCGGATAGGCGTCGTCCTTGTCCCAGTCGAAGTCGGGCCGCGGGATCAGCGCCACCTGCATCGGCAGATCCGACACCGGCAGGATGGCGATCTGGCGCTGCGCGTCGATCGCGATGCCGCCCCAGTTCACCCCGCCTGCCCAGCCGGGCAGGGCGATGGTGCCGCGCACGCTGGGCGGGGTGAAGATGCCTTCCGAACGCAGCCGCGCGATCTGTTGCGCGCAGTCGCGGCGCTCGCCGGGCGTAGGGCCCCAGGCATCGTCCGGCGTCAGCGGCGCGTGGCGCGCCAGGCGCAACGACGGCTCGGGCATCGGCTGGGTCGGCCAGGCCTGCTCGCCGGGCACATCCGAGGCGGGCACTGGCACTTCGCTGATCGGGAACACCGGTTCGCCGGTGCGCCGATCGAAGGCGAACAGGAAACCGGTCTTGGTCGCCTGCAACACCGCATCGCGCGGACCCTGCGCGGTCTGCACGGTGGCCAGGGCCGGTTGCGAGGCCAGGTCGTAGTCCCACAGATCGTGGTGCACCAGCTGCTGCGCCCACACGCGCCGGCCGCTGCGCAGATCCAGCGCCACCAGCGAATTGGCATCGCGGTTTTCGCCCAGGCGTTCTCCGCCGTGGTAGTCCGGGCTGGCCGAACCGGTCGGCACGTAGACCAGCTCCAGCGCCGGATCCACTGACAGCGGCGCCCAGGCGTTGGCTGCACCCACGGTGCGCGCCTGTTCTGGCTGCCAGCCGCGCGCGGCGGCCTCGGCGGGATCGCGCGGCACAGGATCCCAGCGCCACAGTTCGCGGCCGCTGCGTACGTCGTAGCCGCGCACCACGCCTTCCTCCAGCGCATGCGCGCGGTTGTCGCCGACCGAGCTGCCGACCACCAGCACGCCGTTGGCGATCACCGGCGGCGAGGTCACCGCGTAGTTGCGCCATTCGCTGTCGGGTTCGTCGTGCAGGGTGATGCCGGTGCGCAGATCGATCGTGCCCTGCACGCCGAATCCGGCACAGGGCTGGCCGTTGGCGGCATCCAGCGCGATCAGGCGCGCATCCAGGGTGCCGAACATGATGCGCTCGCGGCAGGCCGCGCCGGCGGCGGCTTCCGGATCGCGCCAGTAGCTCACCCCGCGCGAGGCCGGATCGCTGTAGCGTTTGTTGCGTGCGACCTTCGCGTTGAACGACCACAGCTCGCGACCACTGGCCGCGTCCAGCGCGAAGGCGATGCCGGTGCCGGTGTTGAGGTACATGCGACCGTCCACCACCAGCGGATTGGCTTCGAACCGCCGTCGCTCCGGATCCGGCAGGCCCGTGCCCAGTTCGCCGGTGCGGAACGACCAGGCGATACGCAGCCGGCCGACGTTGGCCGGGGTGATCTGGGTGAGCGGTGAATGCTGGCCGCCGCCGGGGCCGCCACCGTAGCTGGACCAGTTGTCCGCATCCGCCGCCCGGGTGCCCGCGCCTGCCAATGCCAGGACCACGCCACCCGCCCATCCGTACCACGCCTTGCCCACCATAGGTCTTCGCTCCCGTGTCATTGCGGGCGGAGTGTGCGCGCAACGGCGCGGGGCGGGAGAGGGAAGGGATGGATCGCGGGCCGCGGGGACGAATGGCGGGAGGCCGGGGCCGAGCCGCGCCGTCATGTCGTCCGCCAGGCGCCGATCAGCGCCGGGGACCGCAATCGGGACGCCGCTCAGGCGTACGCCACCCAGCCGCGAAAGGTGAATCCGACGTGGAACAGCTCGATGCCGGTGAAGCCGGCGTCGGCCAGGATCGCTTCGTCCTCGGCGGGTGCAAGCAGATGCAGGTGCCGATCGATGGCGTCACGCCCGGCCGTCGCCTGCGCCGGTTCGATGCCGGACGCCACCGCGAAGGCGGCGTAGCGCGACAGCCAGCGTGCGCGTTGCTCCCCGTCCTGCGGAAAGCTGGCATGGGCCACCACGAACGGCGCACCCGGCCGCAGCCTGCGCCGGACCTCGCGCAGGGTGCGCAGGCGCTCCCCGGCGGACAGGAAATGCAGGGTCAGCAGGCAGGCGCCCGCGTCGAAGGGACCGTCGGGCGCGTCGTCGATGGTGCCGGGCACCCATTGCGTGCGCGCCGCCAGCGGTCCCAGCGTTTGCGCGGCCAGATCCAGCATGGCCCGCGCCGGATCCACGCCGGTGAAGGTCCAGCCCGGATGGGCCTGGGCGAACGCCTTCAGTTCCAGCCCGCCACCTGCGCCGAGCACCAACACCCGCGCATCGGCCGGCGCCCGTTCGGCCAGCAGGATCGTGGCCATGCGTTGCAGACCGACGAATCCGGGCACCAGCCGCGGCGGTCCCTCGGCGTAGCGCGCCACGGCGGCGGCGTCGGAAAACGCGGAGGTGGGGTCGGTCATGCGGGACGCTCTTCGGAGTGGCGTGGTGGTGACTGGAACATCAGCCTTCGCCCCGCGCCAGCGCGTCCGGCTCGGGCTCAACGACGATGGCCGGCGCTTGCGGCTGATCGCCGTCGGCGCTCACCCGTCCCACCCACCACACCGCCAGCAACGACAGCGCCACCGCCACCCAGCCCGCGGTGCCGTAGCCGCCGATGGGGCCGGCGGGCGTTGACGAGGACAGCATCAATCCGCCCAGGTAGGCGCCGCAGCCGGTGCCCAGCGCCTGCACCGCGCTGTTGGCGCTGAGGAACGCGCCGCGCTCGGCCGGCGCTGGCACCGTGGTCAACAGCGCCTGCATCGGAATCATGCGGCCGGACATCAGCACCATGAAGAACGGGAAGAACGCCAGCATCGCGATGAAGCCGATGTGGGGCAGATGGGTCACGAACAGCATCGGCGCCAGCGACAGCAGCACCGCGACCCGGAACACCCGATGCTTGCCGTGCCGATCCGCCAGCTTGCCGATAGCGCGCGAGGTGAAGAACGTCGCCGCGCCGCCGACCATGTACAACCACGACAACTGATCCGGAGCGATGCCGTGGTTGGCGACCAGAACCGGCGACATGAAGGGAATCACCAGCATCGAGGCGACCATCAGCAGCAGCGTCAGCACGAACGCATTGAGGTAGCGCGCCTGGGTGAACAAGCCGAACAGGTTCGGAAACGCCTGCTTCCACGGAACCGCCTGCCGCGCCAGGTGTTGATCCAGCGGCGGCAGCACGCGCGATCCGGCGAACCAGATCACCACCGACAGGCCGACCAGCAGCCAGAACGGGGCAGCCCAGCTGTAATGCGCGCCCAGCAACACGCCGGCCGGTACGCCCAGCACCGAGGCCAGCGAGAACGCCATCATCACCGTGCCGGTGGCCGCACCGCGGCGCGGACCGGGAATCACGTCGGCGATGATCGCCATCACGATCGAGCCGAGCACGCCGCCACTGATGCCGGCCAGCGCGCGCGAGGCCAGCAGCAGCGCGTAGCTGTCCGCCATCGCGCAGGCCAGGTTGGACAACGCGAACAGCGCGTACACGACCAGCATCAGCTTGCGCCGGTCGAAACGATCGATATAGGTGGCGGCCAGCAGGCCGGACAGGCCGGCACACCAGGAATAGGCCGACACCGCGGCCGCGAACGCGGCGGGAGTGATATGGAAGGCCTGCATGATCTGCGGACCCAGCGGCATCATCACCATGAAATCCATGATGAGGGTGAACTGGGTCAGCATCAGCAGCCAGAGCAGGCGACGCTCGCGGGGAGCGCTCAACGAATACATGCAACGTCCTTGCGGTCTGACGACCGGAGCAAATGGGGGAATGGAATCAGTCTTCCAGGTTTTCGTGCACGCCCTGCGCGCCGCGTTTCCAGTAGGCGGCGGCGCGGATGCGTGATTTTTCGACGCCGCGTTCATCCACCAGGTAGCGGCGCACCGCACGGATGTCGGCGGATTCGCCGGCGGCCCACACATGGCCATCGCCTTCGGGCAACGCCAGTGTGCGCAGTGCCTGCAGCAGGAGCGGCTCGGTGGTGTCCGCGCCGTCGCGATGGCACCAGTGTACCGACAGTTCGGCATCGGTCCGCAGATCCGGCCGTGCCGAGGCGTTGGCGATCTCCAGCACGGCGATCGCGCGCGTGCCGGCCGGCAGTTCGCCCAGGCGGCGGGCGATGGCCGGCAACGCGGTGTCGTCGCCGATCAGCAGATGCCAGTCGAAGCCGGTGCCGATCACCAGCGAACCGCGTGGTCCGCCGACGCCCAGCCAGTCGCCCGGCTGCGCGCGCGATGCCCAGTCAGTGGCCGGACCGGCTTCGTGCAGGGCGAACTCCAGTTCCAGTTCGCAGGCGTCGTTGTCGTAATGGCGCGGGGTGAAATCGCGCATCACCGGGCGTGGCCTGTCGTCGCGGAACTCCACGCCGTTCGGACCGAGTTTGGGGAGTTCGGGACGCGCTTCGCCCGGCGCGGGGAAGAACAGCTTGACGTGATCGTCGAATGACGCGGAAACGAAATCGCGCAACGAATCGCCGGTGAGGGTGACGCGGCGCAGATGCGGGGTGACGTCGTGCACGCGCGCCACCTGCAACAGGCGCAGTTTCAGCGGATGGCGGACGCGCACGACCGCCTTGTCGGCAACTTCGGACATGGAAACCTCGTGGGGGAGAGGTGAAACATTTCCGCCGCCCGAAGGCGGCGGAAGGGAACATCGGTCATTGGCCTTCGCCGTCCTCGATCTCGCGGGTGGCGCGCTCGAGGATGGCGGCGATGCGGCGCTGCTCGGCGGCCGATACGCCATCGCGGCGCACCAGCGCGTGCTTCAGGGCGTGCCGCGCGCGGATCAGTTCGGGCACCCAGCCACCTTCATCGACATCGGCCTGCGGTTCACCGGCGAACGCGCGCCGCACCGAATCCATCTTGCGCGCGATATGCGACAGCTTGGCGAGCATCAATTCGACCCGATCGCGGTTCGCCTCCAGATACTCGCGTCCAGGCGCCGCGAGCGCGTAGCGCTTGCGGTTGCCCTCGGCTTCCACGTCCACGTAGCCCAGCTCTTCCAGATAGGTGAGGGCGGGGTACACCATGCCCGGACTGGGGCTGTAGAACCCGTTCGAGCGCGCCTGCAGGGCCTTGATCAGCTCATAGCCGTGGCTGGGCTGGTCCTCCAGCAGGGCCAGCAGCAGCAGTTGCAGATCGTCGGAACTGAATTTGCGGCCCCGGGTCAGGCCATCCTCGCCAAAGCCGCCGAATCCGCCCGGAAAACCGGGGCCCGGCCCGTGACGATGACCGCCGCGGCCGCCGTGGCGCCGGCCGACGGCCTGCCAGAACGCATGCAGGGAAAAGCCTTCGGAGAAGGGGAAATCGCCGCCGCAGTCTTCGCCGCGGCGCGCGTGTCGGGGGTGATGACGACGCATCGGACACTCCTCGGTGTCATAAGATGCATCGTAAGATATATATCGTAAGAGCGTTAGTCAAGCCTGGACCGCGTGGAGCGTTTCCTGGATTTCGGCGCCCTTGGGTTATGGTGGCCGCCGCTCGTGGATCGGATAGCGGGCATTCACTGGAACATCCGATGGCGACATCCGAAGACGCGATGGGGAAAACAACGACAGGCTCCGGCCAGGATCCGGAACTCCTGCGCCGCCTGCTGCGCGCCCGGGACCGGATGGATGCCGCCTCGCACGAGGACTGGCCGGTGGCACGGCTGGCGCGGGTGAGCCATGTGTCCGAGGCGCATTTCGCACGCTCGTTCAAGGAGGCGTTCGGCGTGCCTCCGCATCGCTACCTGCTGACCCGGCGCATCGAGCGGGCCAAGACCCTGCTGCGCGATACCGAACTGCCCATCCTCGACATCGCGCTGCGGACCGGCTGGAACAGCCTGGGCACCTTCGGCCGCACCTTCCGCGACATCACCGGCGAAAGTCCGGGTGCGTTGCGCGGCCGCGAAGGCGCCGCCCGCCGCTCGGCGCAGGCGATGCCGGCCTGCTATGCCAGCGCCGCGCACCGTCCCGATCTCACCATCGCAGTTTCGGAGAAGCGGCGGCGGGAGGCCGGTGCTACAAAGGCGGCCCCAGAGAAACCGGAGGTCACATGAGTCAGGGTGTTGGAATGGTTGGGCTGTACGTCCGCGATCAGGACGAGGCGCTGGAGTTCTACGTCGACAAGCTGGGTTTCCGCGTGCACACCGACGTGCGCAACGGCGACTATCGCTGGCTGACCGTGCAGCATCCGGATCAGCCGTCGTTCCAGCTGGGACTGTTCAAGCCGCAGGAGCCGGTGCTCGACGCCGCCACCGCGCAGACCGCGCGCGCGATTGTCGCCAAGGGCGGGATGCCGCCGCTCATCCTCGACGTCGATGACTGCCGCGCGGCCTACGAACGCATGAGCGGGCGCGGGGTGGAGTTCACCCAGCCGCCGGAAGAACGCTACGGCAATGTCGACGCCAATTTCCGCGATCCCTCCGGCAATGGCTGGAAGATGATCGAGTCACGTCGCGGCAAGCACTGAATCCACGTTGGTCCCGCACGCGGCCGGATGACCGCGCGCGGGCGCAGCACCGTCCGGCAACGTGCAAGCCCGCCCGAGGCGTCTCGGGCCAAGCGCAGAGGAAATCCCGATGAACAAGTGGATCCGTCAGTTCCACCGCTGGCTGTCGATCATCTTCACCCTGACCGTGCTCGCCAACCTTGTCGCGTTGGCGATGCAGAAGCAATCCACCTGGGTGGGATTGATGGCGCTGTTTCCGCTGATCCTGTTGATGATCACCGGACTCTACCTGTTCGCCTTGCCCTACCTGGCGAAGTCGCGTGCCACCCCGCAGGCGGGAAGCTGAGGCACGGTGTCATTGCGCAAGCGCCAGCAGCACGATGCCCGTGGCGGCCAGCATCAGGCTCCACAGGCAACGCAGGGTCGCGGCGCGCCAATGACGCAGGTACCTGCCCCATCCGTGGCAGACGCCCCGCGCCAGAGCGCCGGTCACCAGCAGCATGGCGGTCATGTGCAGCGCCACCGCCGCCAGCAATGCCGCGGATGAGTAACCGGAGGCGGTGAAATCGCGCCACGGGCCGGCGGACAGGCACAGCGGCACCAGCGCCGGCACCAGGACCATGCCCAAACCGTGCGCGGTCGCCATCAAGCCGGACCACAGCGCCAATCCGACCGCGCCGAGGCGGTTCGCGGTGGGCGTGGGTGGCGCACGTCGGCGCCACAGGTGATGGCAGGCCAGGACGAGCAGGGCGGCTCCGGCGATGCGCGTGGCGACCGCCGCCTCCACGCGCAGGCCAATCGCGAAGGCGGTGGCGATCAGCACGATCGCCGTGGCATGTCCGACACCGATTGGCCACAACGCATGCCAGGCGTGTTCGCCACGGCCGGCATGGATCGCGCCTGCCGCGGCGAACATCCAGCCATTGGCCGGATGCAGCCCGTGCAGGGCACCGAGTCCGGCGATCGCCAGCCAGGGCCAGATCGTGTCCATGCCGCCGCGCCGGCCTTCGTGCTCAGCCGTGGCAACCGCAGGCGCTCTTGCCGTCCGCCTGTTCGTAGAGATCGTGGTGGCGCACCCAGGACATGGTGTCTTCCAGGCCGGCTTCGTCGCGGCCCTTCGGGGTGAGGTCGAGCAGCGGGTATGTCCCCATCATCACTTCCACGCCACGACCGAAGCGCGAGTAGGTGTGGAAGACGGTGCCGGCGTCGTCGCGATGGAACACGCTGATGCCGGGGGCCTCGGAATGCGGGAAATACTGGTGGGCGTAGTTGTAGTCGACCGCGCCGGTGGCCATGTCCTCGGGGGTGAAGCTGACCCCGAAGTCGTAGTTGAAATCGGAACCGAACGAGGACACCCACGGGAACTGCCAGCCCATGCGCGCGCGGAAGCGCTGGATGTCGGCCAGCGGCGCGCGCGAGATCACCAGCAGGGTGGTGTCGCGCTGGGCCAGGTGCGCGCGCGCGCCATCATGGTGATCGGCCATGTAGGAACAACTGCGGCAGCCCTGGTCGCGGCCGGGCGTGAACATGAAGTGCTGGACCAGCAACTGGTGGCGGCCGTCGAACAACTGGTCCAGCCGGCGCGGCCCGTCGACGGTATCGAATACATAGTCCTTCTCGACCTTTACCCAGGGCAGGGCGCGGCGTTCCTCGGCGATGCGATCGCCCAGGCGGGTCAGCTCCTTCTCGCGTGCGAGCAACGGCATGCGTTCCTTCAGCCATTGTTCGCGGCTGACGATGCGGGGGGAGGCGGCGGGGATTCGGGTAGTGAGGTTCATGATCTGCTCCTGGGGTGTGGGTAGAGCCATCGGGGGAGGAACGGTTGGTGTGGTGCGGGATTGAGCGGATCGCGTGATGGCGCCGGTGATCCCTTTCGAAGAGAGCGGATCCGCCGGAGGTGATCGGGGGATTTGCTTTTCGCGTCAGGAGCCAATCCCCCTCGGTCCCCCTTTTTCAAAGGGGGAGGTGGAACGGCGGGGAACTACCCCCTTCGAAGAAGGGGGTGGGCACCGGAGGTGACCGGGGGATTTGCTTTTCGCGCCAGGAGCGAATCCTCCTCGGTCCCCCTTTTTCAAAGGGGGAGGTGGAACGGCGGGGAACTACCCCCTTCGAAGAAGGGGGTGGGCACCGGAGGTGACCGGGGGATTTGCTTTTCGCGCCAGGAGCGAATCCTCCTCGGTCCCCCTTTTTCAAAGGGGGAGGTGGAACGGCGGGGAACTACCCCCTTCGAAGAAGGGGGTGGGCACCGGAGGTGACCGGGGGATTTGCTTTTCGCGCCAGGAGCGAATCCCCCTCAGTCCCCCTTTTTCAAAGGGGGAGGCAAAAAGCGTGAAAGGGCAAGTGCGGTGCTTGGTTCAGTGGCCCGCGCCGGGCATCACGCGGCGTGTCGTGGCCTGCGCACCGCGCGGACCTTGCCGCTGCCGCCGCCACCGGCGTAGAACAAATCCGCGCCATCGGACTCCAGCCCGCTCACGTTGGTGCCGGCCGGCATCTGCAAACGTTCCAGCACCTCGCCACTGTCGGGATCGATGCGGCGGATCTCGCTCTCGTCGCCTTCCCAGGTGCCATGCCAGAGTTCGCCGTCCACCCAGGTGACGCCGGTGACGAAGCGGTTGGATTCGATGGTGCGCTGGATGGCGCCGGTGGCCGGATCGATGCGATGAATCCGGCGATCGCGGTAACGGCCGACCCACAGGCTGCCTTCGGCCCAGGCCAGTCCGGTGTTCCCGCCCACGGCGGGAGCCGGAATCGTCGCCACGACCTCGCCGCTGGCCGGATCGATCTTCTCGATGCGCGAATCGGTGATCTGGTACAGGTACTTGCCGTCAAAGGCGGTGCCGGCGTCGCAGGGACGCTCCAGCTTGCGAACCGCGGCGCCGCTGTCCGGATCGATGGCCACCAGGCGCTCGTTGGTGGCGGCCCAGATGCGGGTGCCGTCGTAGGTCACGCCATGCACGCCTTCGAGATGATCGAGCGGGTATTCGCGGACGATTTCGGCGGCCTTGGCCGGGGTGGCGGAACGGGAGGAAGTGCGGGTCATGGCCTGGCTCCTGCGTGGTGCGCCGGTTGCGGCGCGATGGAGACACTCTAGCCAGCGGGCAGGGTAGCGGGGAGTAACAAGATCGTCGTGAATCCGGTCAGCGGCGGCGCCACCCAGCGCCGGGCGCGGGCACGCCCGACCGCGCGCGCGCGGCCACCGGCCTCGAGCTCGGCGAGCGCGCGCTGCACGGTGCGCTGGCTGGTATCCAGCGCCAGTGCCAATGCCGAAGTGGACCAGGCCGCGCCATCGGCAAGCAGCGCCAGCAGTTCGGCCTGTTCGCTTTCCAGCGGCGGCACCAGCAGCGCCACTTCGCGTGCGTCGTGCGGAATCAGCGCAAAGCCGCGCGCGGTGGCTTCGATGCGCGCCAGTGGTGCCGCCAACGCGCGCAGGCGGCCGAGTTCCACCCGCAGGCGGGCGCGGTGGGTCTCGTCCGGATCGCGTGTGCGGAACGCCTGTTCGATCAGGTGCTCGCGGCTGGCGTCACCCGGCCAGGCTTCGGCCAGCACGCGCGCCAATGCGAACAGCACCGGCCGTCGCGCCAGCGGATACCAGGCGCCATCCCGACGCAGTCCGCGCCGGCAGGCATCGATCACCAATGCGCCGGAAGCGAGCAGGGTTTCCACCTCGTCCAGTCGCAGCGACTGTTCGCCTTCGGTGTGCCGGCGCCGCGCCGCGGGGCGGGCCAACAGCGAACGCGCGTCGGCCACTTCCGCACGCAGGGCGGGAATGCCGGCGTGGAGAGCGGCTTCGTCGGCACGCTCCAGTGCGGCGCGTGCCGCGCCGGTACGCAATCCGCGCAGGGCCAGTTCGGCGCGCACCAACTGCGCGATCGCGGCCAGCGCCGGCGACAGCCGGCCGCGCGCCAGCACCGCCAGGGTGGCGGCGGCGGCGTCCAGGCGCCCGAGCAGCAACTGCCTGCGGGCCAGCACCAGGCGGCCCTGGCTGGCGTTGACGTGGTCGGCCTGCGCTTCCAGGACGGCGACGGCGTTCTCCAGCGCACGCGGGGTGGCGTCCAGATCCCGCATCGCCAGCGCGACTTCGGCTTCTGCGACCACGCATCGCGCGCGCGACAGCGGTTCGCGCGCACCGAAACCGCGTGCGGCCCGGCGCAGCAGTTCGCGCGCGCGCGGATGCTCGCCCAGTTGCGCCATCGCGATGCCGCGCAGCGCCAGCGCCGGCGGATCCTCGCGCAGGGCCACGCCCTTGAGCGCGCCCAGGGCATCGCCGGTGGCGAGGGCGCGTGCGGCGGCGGTGATCAGGGCGTCCATCGCGACAGGCTAACCGGTCACGATGGCCGGAGCGAACAAGGACGGCGAATGCCGGCCCATCCGCGCACGCAGCCGCGGGATGTGGCGGGCGGAACCGCGCGCTCAGCCCTCGGCGCGGTATTCCTTCTCTTCGATGAAGGTCGAGCCGGCCTGCTGGTTGATGGCGTTCTTCAGGCCTACGCGATGACCGTTGTGCTGGGCGACCGCGCGCGCCAACTGGATGAAGACGTCATCGAACACCTGCGCGGCTTCCTTTTCGCGCAGCGCGTCCTGCACGTCCCACATGAGTTCGTTGGCCTGCTTCAGCTGCACCTTCAGCTCGGCCATGGTCGGATGGCGCTCGGCGATCGGCGCCCACAACGGCAGAAGATCCTGCAGTTCGGCGAGCACGTTGCGGCGCTTGCCCTCGTCGGTGATGCGCTCGGACTTGATCTCCAGGATGGTGATCTTGTCCGCCAGTTCACCGATCGACACCGGTACCCGAATCGAATCCACGTCCGTTCCTGCGTTGGGAATTTGCGCGGATGATAGCGGATCGTCCCCGTCGGACGGGGGCGGTCAGTCCGCCACCCGCACGACCAGCTTGCCGAAGTTGTGGCCCTGCAGCAGGCCGGCGAACGCGGCCGGCGCCTGTTCCAGCCCATCCACGACGTCCTCGCGCAGACGGATGTCGCCGTTGGCGAGCCAGTCCCGCATGTCGCGGCGGAACGCCTCGAACCGATCCGCGTAGTGGTCCAGGATGATGAAGCCCTGCATGCGCACGCGCTTCTGCAGGATCGTCGCCAGCAGTTGCGGCCGCTGATCCACCGCGCCGGCGGCGTCGCGATCGTTGTAGTGGGCGATGAAGCCGCATACCGGCAGGCGCGCGTGCAGGTTGAGCAGCGGCAGCACCGCGTCCAGCACTTCGCCGCCGACGTTCTCGAAGTACACGTCGATGCCGTCGGGACAGGCGGCGGCAAGATGTTCGGCCAGGTTTCCCTCGCGCCGATCCAGGCAGGCGTCGAAACCCAGTGCCTCCACCGCGAAGCGGCACTTGTCCGCGCCGCCGGCGATGCCGACCACGCGCGCGCCTTTCAGCTTGGCGAGCTGGCCGACCACGGCGCCGACCGCGCCGGTCGCCGCGGCCACCACCACCGTCTCGCCCGCGCGTGGCTGGCCGATGTCGAGCAGTCCGACGTAGGCGGTGAAACCGGGCATGCCCAACCCGCCCAGGGCGAGCGACGGCTGGGGCAGGCCATCCAGCGAGGCCAGATCGGATCCGTCCGACAGCGCGTAGTCCTGCCAGCCGGCGTTGGCGAGCACGATCTGGCCTTCGCGGAAACCGGGATGGCGCGAGCTCTCGACCCGGCTGACGGTGCCGCCGACGATCACCTCGCCCAGCGCCAGCGGCGGCGCATAGCCCGGGCCGATCTCGTCCATCAGGTTGCGCATGTACGGATCCAGCGACAGGTGCAGCGTGCGCAACAGCACCTGTCCTTCGCCGGGCACGGGCACCGGCTCGCGGAGCAGACGGAAGTTGGTCGCCGCCGGCAGGCCGCGCGGACGCGCGGCCAGGGTGATGCGGCGGTTGAGCGGCGTTTCGGCGGAATCGGCGGGCAGGGACATGCGGGAGGCTCAGTGGAAACCGGGACGGGAAGGCAGTGCTTCGTCCGCCAAGTTGGCCGGACGCGGGCCGTGGCGCAGGGTCAGCAGGGTGCCGAGCGTCATCATGACGACCGCGAACAGCGGACCGCCGATCGCGCCGACATGATCCACCAGCAGGCCACCGCCGATCGCGCCGGTGGCGATGGCGATCTGGAACGCGGCCACCAGCAGGCCGCCCGCGCCTTCGGCCTGATCCGGCGCGGCGCGGATGATCCAGATCTGGAAGCCGACCGGGAACGCGCCGAACGCGAAGCCCCATAGCGCGATGGCGACCGCGGTGACGATCATCGAGTGGCCGGCCAGCAGCAGGCCGATCGCCAGCAGCGCAATCAGGGTGCCGCCGAACACGATCGCGGTGCGCTCGCTGCGTCCGGCCAGGTAGCCGCCGGCGAAGTTGCCGAAGAAACCACCGATGCCGTAGGCCAGCAGGATCGCCGAGATCGCGCCCACCGACAGGTGGGTGACGTTCTCCATCAGCGGACGCAGATAGGTGAAGCCGGCGAAGTGGCCCGAGATCACCAGCAGCACCGCCAGCAGCGCCATGCGTACGCCCGGCCGGCCCAGCAACTGGCCGAGCACGCGCAGATCCGGGTTGGCCGTCGGCGGCAGCGAGGGCAGGGTGAAGATCTGTGCCAGCAGCGTGATCACGCTGACCACGCCGGCGGCGACGAACGCGCTGCGCCAGCCCCACAGTTCGCCCATCCACGCGCCCACCGGCGCGGCGCAGACGGTGGCGACCGAAACGCCGGTGAGGATGAACGACATCGCGCGCGGGAATTTCGATTCCGGCACCAGTCGCATCGCCAGCGCGGCGGCCATCGACCAGAATCCGCCCAGCGCCACGCCCAGCATCACCCGCGCCGTGAGCAACGGCCACAGGCTGTCGGCGACGACGGCCAGCGCGTTGGACAGCACCAGCAGCGTCGTCAGCGCCAGCATCACGTGCTTGCGGTCGATGCGGCGGGTGAGCAGCGGAATCGACGGCGCGGCGATGGCGCCGATCAGGGCGGTGGCGGTGACGGTCTGCCCGGCCGCGCCTTCGCTGATGGACAGATCGGAGGCCAGCGCGGTGAGCAGGCTGGCCGGCAGGAATTCGGCGGTGACCAGGCCGAACACGCCCAGCGCCAGCGCGCCCACGGCGGCCCAGCGGGCGGGGACGTCGTCGCCGGCGATGGTTGGGGAAGCGGTGTCGGCAAGCGGGGAACCGGGGTCATCCAGCAGGCCGTCGGCGGTGCAGTCGGAACAGGAGGAGGAAGACACGGGGGAGGGAATCCGGGGGAGCGGACGGGCAGATTAGGCGTATGATGCTGGCGTTTCCATGCCGGAAAGGCCGATATGCTTGCTCATTCGTCCAGGATTTCGAACCCCGCCACCTCGCGTGGCGAGGCCGAGGCGCCCGCCGGCGGACGCGACATGCTCACCCGGGTCCTGCTCGACCTGCGCCTGGACGGCGTCGAATACGGCCGCTGCGTGATGCAGGCGCCGTGGGCGATCGCCTTTCCGGCCAGCCGCGAGGCGCGCTTCCACTTTGTCGCCCGGGGCGGCTGCTGGCTGAAGCTGCCGGACGCGGACTGGGTGCGCCTGAACGCGGGCGACGCGGTGCTGCTGCCGCGTGGCGGTTTCCACGTGCTGGCCAGCGCGCCGGACGTGCCGACGATGGACATCGACGCGCTGGCGCGGGTGCCGGTGTCGGAGAACATCTACCTGGTCAAGACAGAGCACGACGGCGATGCCGATCCGGAAGCCAGCACCGTGATGTTCTGCGGCAGCCTGCGCTTCAACCTGGATCCGTTGCATCCGCTGCTGGCGATGATGCCGGACATGATGCGTGCCGGCGAACTGGCGCAGCGCGATCCGACCGTGCCGGCGATGCTGGAGGCGATGGAGCGAGAAGTCGCGCTGGATCGCATCGGCGCGTGCGGCATCCTGGCGCGGCTCGCCGACGTGCTGGCCGCCAGCATCATCCGCGCGTGGGTGGAGTGCGGATGCAGCGATTCCTCCGGCTGGATCGCCGCCGTGCACTGCCCGTCGATCGGCAAGGTCGTCGCGGCTATCCACGCCGAACCCGAACGCGACTGGACGGTGCCGGAGCTGGCCGGCCTGATGGGCGCGTCGCGATCCCGCTTCGCCGAGGCGTTCACCCGCACGCTCGGCGAGACACCGGCGCGCTATGTCGCGCGGATCAAGATGTTCCAGGCGCGGCGCTGGATCGCGCAGGACGGCATGCGGGTGGCGGTGGCGGCCAATCGCCTGGGCTACGACTCCGAAGCCTCCTTCAGCAGGGCGTTCAAGCGCATCATCGGCCAGTCGCCCGGCGCGCTGCGCAGCGAGCACCTGCACGCGCGACCGCGCGCGGCGTTCGAGGCGCGCGCACCGCGCTGATCGTCGCGCGGTGCGGCGTGGTGCCGGTCAATGCTTGCGGACCTCATCGAGCCGGATCTCATCAAGGATCCGGCGCACCGCCCCGGCGACCACGGCCGGATTCTCGTACGGGATGACATGGCCGGTGTTTTCCGCGACCACCAGGAAGCCGTGCGTGGACAGGGTCGCCAGATCTTCCTGCCACTCGCGCCACTGGAGATCCTCCGCGTTCGGCGGCGTCTCGGTCTTGCCGCGCCGGATGACCGCCAGCGGCAGATCGCCGAGAGTGCCGTAGCCATGCGCCTGCCGCATCGCGGCGGGCACGCGATCGAGCGCTTCGTATTCCTGCTTGACCGTGGCCAGCACGCGCGGCAGGAACGCCACCACGATGTCGGGCTCGACGTCGGCCGGCAGCGGCACGACCGGACCGTCGCCCTGCGCCTTCTTCAACCCGGCATCGATTTCCGCCGCCAGGCCCGTGCGGAATTGCGCCGCGCCCGGAGTGAACAGATACGGCTCGGGACTGGCATCCACCAGCACCAGGCCGGCGACCTCGTCCGGATATTCCCGCGCGTACAGCCGCGCCAGCAGTCCGCCGACGGAATGGCCGACGATCACCAATGGCGTCCGCAATTTCTTCGCGGCGATCAGTGCGTGCAGATCCGCCACCATGTCCTGTTGCGTACGGGCGCCGGGAACCGGATCGCTCCAGCCCAGTCCCGCGCGGTCATAGGTGCAGGCGCGGGCGAACGGCGCGATGGCGTCCTGCGCCTTGGAGAAGCCCGAATGCGCGGTGTACTGCGACAGCCCGGCCTCGAACAGCACGGTGGGAGCAGCCGCGTCACCCTTGCAGTCCAGGTGCAGGCGGCGTCCGCCGATATCCACGAGTTCGCCCGGCGCGGGTGGCGGAACGAACGCGGGTGGAGACGGAGCGGATTCATCCGCGAAAACGAGGTTGGCCAGGCCCAGGTTGGCCGGAATCAGGGCGAGCGAAAGCAGACACGCGCGAAGCAAGGCGGGACTCCTTGGCAAGGGAAGCGGGAAGGCCGGCGGCGCCGGCCGGTGGTGTCAGCCGGAAAGATCCGGCAGACGGATGCGGGTGCGGCCGCGCTGCAGGCGGATCCCCAGGTCCACCAGCATGATGACGACGATCAGCGCCAGGATGCCGCGCGCACCCTGATCGGTCGGCGTGGCCTGGAACATGCGGCCGGCGGTGACCCACCAGAGCAGCAGTGCGATGAAGGCCGCGCTGGACACGATCTCCAGCTTGCGCATGAGCGGCGACCAGCGTCCCTGCACCAGTACGCAGGCCAGGATCGCGAAACTGGCCGCCCACAACGGCAGCACCGGCCAGGCGCGGATCCGCAGGAAATCCGGATCCAGCGCCAGCACCCGCGGCAACGCGCCGGGCAGATGCGGTACCAGCCAGGGCAGCGATACCACCACGGCCACGCCGATCACGAACCACGCCAGGCCGAAGGCGAGCGCGCCGCGGTTGACGCGTTCGGGATCGACCGCTCGCGGTCGCCAGCGCGGCTTGAACCAGCCGCGCTGGCGCAGCCACGCGGCGAGCAGGGTGAACATGATCATGAAGCCCGGCCACCAGAACGCGCCCAGGCCCGGACCCAGCCACCAGCCGGCCAGCGGCAGGCGGCCGTCGAACACGTGCGGCAGGCTGATCGCCCACTGGATGGCGAGGCCGATGATCGCGATCAGCGCGAACTTGCCGGTCTCCTGCGGAGGAATGGCGACCAGGCCCGGCGGGCGGTAGCGCGTGGCCACCTCGGCCGGCGTACCGAATTCGCGCAGCAGCGCCAGCACCATCGCATCGTCGGCGGGCCGGCCTTCGCCATCGGCGCGTTCGGCCAGCATCTCGGCGAGCAGGCCACGCAGTTCCAGCCCGATTTCGTTGCGCTCGCGTGCGGGCAGGCGGCGCATCACATCGATCACGTAGGCATCGATCACGTCGTTCACGTTCATTTCCCGTCCCCTTGCAGCAGTCCACCCATGGTCCCGACCAGCGAATCCCAATAGGCCTTCAATTCGGCGAGCATCGCCTCGCCCGCGTCGTTCAAGCGGTAATAGCGGCGTGGCGGGCCGTCCTCGATCCGCCACTCCGAGGCCAGCACCCCCTGGCCTTCCAGACGCCGCAGCAGCGGATACAGCGTGCCTTCCTCGATCGGCATGCCACGCTGGGCCAGCGCCTGCCGCAGCGAATAGCCGTACTGGAACTCGCGCAGCTGCGACAGCACCGCCAGCACCAGCACGCCGCGCCGCAGCTCCAGTTCCAGCTTGGATCCCGGGTTGTCGCGCGCTTCCACCATGTTCCACCCCGTAAAGTTTGGCGAACAGTACTTTGTGTTGCACAGTATGTAAATCCCGGGAAGCAACTTGCCGACGGACGGCGGCAGGACGCCCGGTGGCGGACGCCGAACGTACGAAAACGGACATGATGGCGTGCCAAGGGGGAAAGAATCTTCCACTGAATCAATCAGTTGAGCGCGCATCGCGATTGGCACGCGGCATGCTCTTCAAAGGGGCATGGACATCGCCCGCCCCCAGACCCGCTCCGCATCCCGCCGCCGCCTGCTGCTTGTCGGCGGCCCGATTCTGTTCCTGGCGGCGGTCGCCGCCGTCGCCGTGCTTGGCGTGGGCCAGGCCGCACCCAAGGTCGAACGCGGCAGCCTGTGGATCGGCGACGCCGAGCGCGGCGACATGGTGCGCGAGATCCGCGCCACCGGCACGCTGGTGCCACGCGACATCCGCTGGATTACCGCCGGTGCCGTCGCCACGCTGGAGCAGGTGCTGGTGCAGCCTGGCAGCCGGGTGGGCGCGGACACGGCGATCCTGCGCATGGTCAATCCGGAGCTGACTGCCAACCTGGAAAAGGCCGAAGCGGCGCTGGCGGGCGCCGAGGCCGAAGTCGCCTCGGTGCGCACGTCGCTGGCCTCGCAGTTGCTGGACCAGCAGGCGCAGCAGGCGCAGGCGGAGTCGGAATGGCGCATCGCCGAGGTCAAGGCGCAGGCCTACGAGCGTGCGCATGCCGCCGGGGTGATGTCGAAGATCGATCTGCGCCAGGCGCAGATCACCGAGACCACCCAGCAGGGACGCGCGGAAATCGAAGCCCGGCGCGTGTCCGCGTTCCGCCAGAACATGGCCGCGCAACTGCGTGCGGCGCAGGCGCGGCGCGACGAAGCCGCCAGCACGCTGGCGATCGCGCGCCAGCAGGTCGCGGCGCTGGACGTGCGTGCCGGCAGCGATGGCATCCTCCAGCAGATCGACGTCGAACCGGGCCAGCAGGTCCCCGTCGGCGCCAAGCTCGCACGGGTGGCGCGTCCGGATGATCTGATCGCGCGGTTGCAGGTGCCCGAAGTGCTGGCCAAGGACCTGTCGCTGGACCTGGCGGTGAGCGTGGACACCCGCAATGGCGTGGTCGAGGGTCGGCTCACCCGCATCGATCCGGCGGTACGCAACGGCAGCGTGACCATCGATGTGGATCTGGGACGCAAGCTGCCGCCCGGCGCGCGCCCGGATCTGTCGGTCGACGGGCGCATCCGCCTGGGCGTGCTGCGCGACGTGATCAGCATTCCGCGCCCGGCGCTGGCCGTGCCTGGCAGTCCCGGCACCCTGTTCGTGCTGGACGGCGATGGCGAGGCCCGCCAGACCGCGGTGCGCTTCGGCGCCGCCTCCAGCGATCGCATCGAAATCCGCAACGGTCTTCGCCCCGGCGACCGCGCCGTGCTTTCCGACACCAGCCAGTGGGCGCAGTACCCGCGACTGCGTTTACGCTGACCTTTCCCAGGAGCCCCGATGAATATCGCCGTCCCACCTGCTTCCGCCATCCCCGCATCGCTGCTGCGCCTGCAGCACCTGGGCAAGGTTTTCCATACCGACGAGGTCGAAACCCACGCCCTGTCCGACATCGCGCTGGACATCGCCCAGGGCGATTTCGTCGCCATCACCGGTCCTTCCGGTTGCGGCAAGTCCACGTTGCTGTCGATCCTGGGCCTGCTGGATGCGCCCAGCCGCGGCGAGTACTGGCTCAACGGGCGCAATGTCGCCGACCTGGATGCGCGTGGCCGCGCGCGCATCCGCAATGGCGAGATCGGCTTCATCTTCCAGGCGTTCAACCTGATCGCGGATCTGACCGTGGAAGAGAACGTCGCCCTGCCGCTGACCTATCGCGACGGCTTCGGCCGCGCCGACATCACCCGGCGGGTGCGCGAAGTGCTGGAACTGGTCGGCATGAACCACCGCACCCGCCACTATCCGGGGCAGCTGTCCGGCGGCCAGCAGCAGCGCGTGGCGGTGGCGCGCGCGCTGGTGGGGAACCCGTCGATCCTGCTGGCCGACGAACCCACCGGCAACCTCGACAGCCGCAACGGCGAGGCGGTGATGCAGTTGCTGGAACAACTGCACGAAAACGGCACCACGCTGTGCATGGTGACCCACGATCCCGCGTTCGCGCGACGCGCGACGCGCATCGTGCACATGCTCGACGGCCGCATTGTCGACGAGGACACCTTCGAGCGGCTGCGTCATGAGCGCGACATGGCGTTGCCGGGACTGGAGGCGGTGTCGTGAGCGCGGCGATCCTGTGGAACGAGGCGCGCCAGTCCTGGCGCGGCCTGCTGCGCCGGCCCGGCTACCTGCTACTGGCGGTGCTGACCCTGGCGCTGGGCGTGGCGACGACCACGGCGGTGTTCTCGCTGCTGGACCAGGCGCTGCTGAAGCCGCTGCCGTTTCCGCAGCCGGATCGGCTGGTCACGCTCGGCCAGTACTTCGACGGCGAGCGCAACTCGGCCGCGCCCGGTTACTACGCACCGGTGCGGCGCATGCGCAGCTTCGCCTCGACCGGCATGCTGCGGAGCTGGGCGATCAACACCAATATCGCGCGCGGCGACGAGGGGCGTGTGGTCGGCTCCCTGCTCGTGGATCGCGGCTTCCTGGACACGCTGGGCCTGCCGATGGCGCTGGGCCGCAACTTCAATGCCGAGGAGGACCGGGTGAACGGCCCGCAGGCGGTCATCCTTAGCCATGCGTTCTGGACGCAATACTACGGCGCCGATCCCGCCGCGATCGGCCAGACCCTGCAGGTGGAAGGCCGCGCCGCGCAGGTGGTCGGGGTGTTGCCGGCCGCGTTCCGCTGGCCGGTGCAGTTCGACATCCTGCTGTCGATGCAGCCGGACCTGGCCAGCACCAATCTGTCCACCAATGAGCAGATCATCGCCCGGATCAAGCCCGGCATCAGCGTGGCCGAAGCCTCGGCGGAAACCGGCGCCGTGCTCGGCGCGCTGCTTCGCCAGAACCCGCGGATGACCGAGGAATGGCAACGCCACCTGCTCGAATTTCCGCCCAACGCGCTGCCGCTGAAGGGCAGCGTGTTCGCCTCGCGCACCGGCAATACCCTGTGGCTGTTCTTCGGCGCGGGCGCGTGCGTGCTGCTGATCGCCGCGATCAACCTGGCCAGCCTGATGCTGCTGCGCGCGCTGGGCCGCAGCCATGACAGTGCGGTGCGTCTGGCGCTCGGCGCGCCACTGGCCCGGTTGGGCCTGCCGGCGCTGGCCGAGGGGCTGTTGATTGGTCTTGGCGGCGCGCTGGTCGGCATCGCGTTGGCCTGGCTGGGCCTGCGCCTGATGGCCGGCTGGGTGCCACCGGAATGGATCCGCGGCGAAGCGGCCGCCTTGACCGGCACCAGCGTGGGCTTCGCACTGCTGGCCGGCGCGGCCACCGCGTTGCTGGCGTCCGTGCTGGGACTGCTGCGCGTGCGCGGCTTGCAACTTACCCGCGAACTGGTCGGCGGCGGGCGCGCGGGCTGGAGCCGCGGCGCCGGCCGGCTAGGCCGCGGACTGGTGATCGCGCAGGTGGTGGTGGCGGTGGTGCTGCTGATCGGCGCCGCCCTGTTCACCCGCACCCTGCAACGATTGTCCGAGGTGCCGATGGGGTTCGAGAGCCGCGCGGTGACCATCTTCAGCCTGGCGCCGATCCGGGAACGCCACGCCGAAGTCGGCTCGATGGTCGAGCAGACCGATCGCATCGTCGAACGGCTGCGGCGGTTGCCCGGGATCGCCCATGTCGGGGCGGGCAGCAACCCGCCCACGGCCACCCAGTTGAACTGGAGCTACGTGCTGCCGGACGGACGCTCGATCAGCGCGCAGTACCGCTTCATGACGCCGGATTTCTTCAATGTGTTCGGCATGCCGGTGCTCGCCGGCCGCGGGATTGGCGAACAGGACACCGCCGGCGCCGAGCGCATCTGTGTAGTCAGCGCCGCGTTCGCGCGCCAGTACCTGGGTGATGCGCCGCTGGGAAAAATTGTCGCCATCGAGGACGACGGCGAGGATCGGCGCGTGCCGATGCGGGTGGTCGGGGTGGTGGGCGACGTGCGCCAGTTCGGCCCGGCCGAGCCGGCGCCCCCGATCGTCTACACCCCGCTGGCGCAGCTGCCCCCGAGCGCATGGCGGATCATCCGCGGATTCGGCGGCCTCACCTATGCGCTGCAGTCGCGCGCCGGCAACACCGCCGGAAGCGCCGAACGCGCGTTGCGAGAGGCGATCGCCGAGGTCGCGCCGCAGCAGCCGATCTCCGATCTGGATGCGATGGACGCGGTGGTCGCGTCCACCACCAGCGAGCAGAAGCTCAACCTGCTGCTGGTGGGCCTGTTCGCCGGCCTGGCGCTGCTGCTGGCGGCGGTGGGCCTGTACGCGGTGATGGCGACCGCGGTGGCCGCGCGCCGGCACGAATTCGGCGTGCGCGCCGCGCTCGGCGCCGATCCGCGCCGGCTGCTGCGGCAGGTGCTGCGCGAGGCCGGTCTGCAGATCGCCATCGGGCTGCTGGCGGGACTGGGCATCGCGATGGCGATGTCGCGGTTCCTGCAGCGCTACCTGTTCGAGGTGCAGGTGGCGGACCCGCTGGCGATCGGTGCGGTGGTGGTGGCGCTGGCGCTGGCCGGCCTGCTGGCGGCGCTTTCGCCGGCGTTGCGGGCGGCGCGGGTGCCGCCGATGCAGGCGCTGCGCAATGAGTAGCGCCCGCGCTCCGGCGCGGACGCTAGACTGGCGGTGATGAGCACCGTGCCGACTTCCCGTCCGTCCCCCAGCGCCCGCATCCTGGTCGTCGACGATCAGCCCGACGTGCGCGAGGCGCTGCGCATGCTGCTCAAGAGCGCCGGCTACGGCATGGTCGGCGCGGAGTCGCCGGAGATCGCGCTGGGCTGCCTGCGCGGCGACGAATTCGCCGCCGTGCTGGTGGACATGAACTACCGCCGCGACACCACCTCCGGCGAGGAGGGCCTGGCGCTGGTGGAGCAGATCGCCGCGCAGTGCCCCGGCCTGCCGGTGGTGGCGATGACCGCCTGGGGCAGCATCGAACTGGCGGTGACGGCGATGCAGCGCGGCGCGGTCGATTTCATCGAGAAGCCGTGGCAGAACGCGCGCGTGCTGAACGTGCTGGAAAGCCGCATCGCGCTGGATCGCAGCCGCCGCAGCGAGCAGCGGCTGGGACAGGCGCAGGCGCTGCTGCTGCAGGAGGCCGGCGACGACTTCATCGCCGAATCGCCGGTGATGCGCCGCCTGCTGGAGGATCTGGCGCGGATCGCCGAGAGCGACGCCAACCTGCTCTTGCTGGGCGAGAACGGCACCGGCAAGAGCCTGCTGGCCGGTTTCGTGCATCGCGGCTCGCGGCGCGCGGCGCGGGCCTTCGTCAAGGTCAACATCGGCGGCATCGCGCCGACCCTGTTCGAGGCCGAACTGTTCGGCCACGTGCGCGGCGCCTACACCGACGCGCGCCAGGATCGCGCCGGCCGGTTCGAACTGGCCGACGGCGGCACCCTGTTCCTGGACGAGATCGGCAACCTGCCGCTGGACCAGCAGCCCAAGCTGCTGCGCGCGATCGAGGAAGGGGAATTCGAACGCCTGGGCTCCTCGCAGACGCGGCGGGTGGACGTGCGCGTGATCGCCGCGACCAACGCGGATCTGGAAAGCGAAGTGGCGGCCGGCCGCTTCCGCCAGGATCTGCTGTACCGGATCAACACGTTCCAGGTGCGGGTGCCGGCGCTGCGCGAGCGCGGCGAGGACATCCTGCCGCTGGCGCGCCATTACCTGTCCGCCGCCTGCACCCGCTACCGCCGCCCGGTGCCGCGCATCGGGCGCGACGCCGAACGCGCGCTGCTCACCTACCCGTGGCCGGGCAATGTGCGCGAACTGTCGCATGTGATGGAACGCGCGGCGCTGCTGGCCGACGAAGGCGTGCTGGACGCCGCCGCGCTGCGCCTGCCCGGCGCGGCGGAGCCGCGGCTGTCCGAACGCATGACCCTGGAGGAAGCCGAAGCGCTGCTGCTGCGGCGCGCGCTGGCCGATCAGGGCGGCAACCTGCAACGTGCCGCCGACCAATTGGGCATCACCCGCCAGAGCCTGTACCGGCGGCTGGAGAAACACGGCCTGCGTGGCGATGAGAACGCCTGAGCGCGGACGCGCGGCGTGGCTGGTCGCGCCGTCGATGCTGGCGCTGGCGGCCGTGCTCGCGCTGGGCACGCCGGCGCCGCGCGAGGCCGCCCTGTTGCTGATCTGCGTGCTGGCGCTGACCGCGATCATCTGGCGATTGCAGCGATACGCGGATGGACGCCGCCTGCGCACCCTCGACGGCCTGCTGGAATCGTTGCGCGAAGGCGACTACAGCGTGCGCGGCGCGGCTTCCGGTGGCGGCGGGCAGATTCAGGTGATGGGCCGTTTCAACGCGCTGGCGCAGCGCCTGCAGGACGAGCAGCGCGACTCCCATGAGAGCCTGCAACTGCTCAGCAAGACCCTGGCCGCGCTGGACGGCGCGGTGTTCGCGTTCGAGCAGGGTGACCGCCTGCGCCTGATCAATCCCGCCGGTGAACGCCTGCTGGGCCGTCCGGCCGCGGAACTGCTGGGACAACGCGCGGACGCGCTGGGGCTGGCGCCGTTGTTCGATATTCCGAATGGCCGCATCCACCCGCATGCCTTTCCCACCCAGCAGGGGCGCTGGCAGATCGGGCACGCGTCGCTGCGCAGCCGCAGCCAGGCCGGCCGCCTGCTCGTCCTGCAACCGATGGAACGCGCGCTGCGCGACGAGGAAGCGCAGGCGTTCCGCCGCCTGCTGCGCGTGCTCAGCCACGAAATCAACAACTCGATGGCGCCGATCGCCTCCATGGCCGATACCCTGGCGCGCATGTTGCCGCCGGAAGGCGCGACGCTCGACCCCGAGGCGCGCACGGACCTTGCCCGTGGCCTGGACCTGATTGAACAGCGCAGCCTGGCATTGCAGCGTTTCCTCGGCGGCTATGCGCGATTGGCCAAGCTGCCCGAACCGCAACCGGCCAGCGTGCCGTTGGCGCCGCTGTGCGAGCGCGTGCGCCGGCTGGTCGACGAACGCATCCAGGTCGAGGTCGCACCGCAACTGCGGGTCGTCGCCGATGCCGATCAGCTGGAGCAGGTGCTGATCAACCTGCTGCGCAACGCGGTCGAAGCCGGCGGCAGCGCGCCGGTCGAGTTGTGCGCATGGGCGGAAAACGGACAGGCGCGCGTGCAGGTCAGGGATCGCGGCGAGGGGCTGCCGTCCAGCGACAGCCTGTTCGTGCCGTTCTTCACCACCAAGAGCGGCGGCTCCGGCATCGGCCTGGTGCTGTCACGCCAGATCCTGGAAGCGCAGCAGGGCAGCCTGGAGCTGTTGTCGCGCGCACCGGAGACGGGCACGGTGGCGGAACTGCGGTTGCCGTTGGCACAAGACGGCTGACGTCTTCCCGCTAGGGCCGCGGCAGTCCCGCCGCCAGCCATGCCGCGCCCAGGCACATCGCCAGCACCCACAGCGCGGATCGCCGCACCCGCGCGGCGATCAGCAGGCCCAGCGCGACGATGCCCACGTCGACGGGCGTGCCCACCGCGTTCTTCCACAACGGGTCGTACAGCGCCGCCGCCAACAGGCCCACGACCGCCGCGTTGATGCCGGCCACCATCCGCGCCAGCCGCGGACGCGAGGCAATCCGCGTCCAGCCAGGCAGCAGCGCGATCAGCAGCAGGAAACCCGGCAGGAAAATGCACAGCAGCGCCACCGTGGCGGCCAACGGACGGGCGACGCCGGCATCCACACCGGCGCCAAGAAAAGCCGCCAGCGAAAACATCGGTCCGGGCATCGCCTGCGCGGCGCCGTAGCCGGCGAGGAACTGGTCCGCGCTCAACCATCCCGGCGCCACCAGCTTGGCTTCCAGCAATGGCAGCACCACGTGGCCGCCGCCGAACACCAGCGCGCCGGACTGGTAGCTGGCCGCCGCCAGTGCATCCAGTGTCGGTGCCTCGCCACGCGGCCAGAACGCCCATGGTAACCCCGCCGCGAACAGGACCAGCGCGATCGGCGCCAGCCAGCGCGGCACGAGCGGAGCCGGGCTGCTGCCCGCCGGCGCCGGCGGGCAGCACCACGCGCCTGCGATCGCGCCGAGGCCGATGCCCGCCAGCTGCCAGATCGGATTGCGGGCCAGCAACACCAGCACGGCGATCGCGGTCGCCAGCGCGATGCGGCGCGGGTCCGGGGTGAGCGTGCGCGCCATCCCCCACAGACCGTGCGCGACCACCACCACCGCGACCAGCTTGAGGCCATGCACCAGTACCAGCCCGAGGGGCGTCGTGGTCGCGCGCGGCGCATGCAGCGCCAGCCAGTACATCAACAGCGCCGAGGGCAGGGTGAAGCCGAGGAACGCCGCCAGCGCCCCGCGCCAGCCGCCGCGCAGCCAGCCCAGCGCGAAGCCGAGCTGACTGCTCGCCGGGCCCGGAAGAAACTGGCACAGGCCCACCAGACCGGCAAACGCGTCTTCGTCCAGCCAGCGCCGCCGCTGCACGAATTCGGCGCGGAAGTAGCCCAGATGCGCCAGCGGCCCACCGAACGAAGTCAGCCCCAGCCGCAGGAACACCAGGAAGATCGCGATCGCGCCCGAGGGCGGCGCATGGGAACCGGTGGGCGATGGATGGCTCAAGGACATTCCTTCAGGACGGCGCGGCGCATGGAGATCGGACAGGCCACCATGATCCAACATCGCCGCGATGACCCGATGATGGCAATTCCCCAAACGCGTGTAGGAGCGACGTAAGTCGCGACCGCTTCCCGGGGGGGCACTGAACGTCACGGTCGCGACTTACGTCGCTCCTACGGGGAAGGAACGCCTTGATTGAAAGATGGATCACTTGCCAGCCATCGCCTTTGTCCGCTCCACTCAAGCCAACCTGCCATTGTGGGAGCGACGTCAGTCGCGAGCTTTTCCGCAGATGCCACGAGTCCCGTTTTCGCAACCAGCGTCGTTCCCGCAAGCGTGCGCGATCACGGTTGTAGGAGCGACGTAAGTCGCGACCGCTTCCCGGGGGGGCACTGAACGTCACGGTCGCGACTTACGTCGCTCCTACGGGGAAGGAACGCCTTGATTGCAAGATGGATCACTTGCCAGCCATTGCCTTGTCCGCTCCACTCAAGCCAACCTGCCATTGTGGGAGCGACGTCAGTCGCGAGCTTTTCCGCAGATGCCACGAGTCTCGCTTTCGCAACCAGCGTCGTTCCTGCAAGCGGGCGCGATCACGGTTGTAGGAGCGACGTCAGTCGCGACCGCTTCCCGGGCGGCATTGAACCCCACGGTCGCGACTAACGTCGCTCCTACAAGGAAGTGTCGGGCGTGCCGGTCAATGCGCGGACGCTTCCATCCACCATGCCGGCGACCAGCTGTAGTCGTACAGCGGGCGCGCCTCGCGCGGCTGGTAGCCGGCCTGTTCGAACTCCCGCTGCCAGTCCACAACCGGCTGTTCCCAGTTCGAGGGCGCGACGCCACGGCGCAACTGGCCAGCCAGCATCGGCGCGAGGAAGCCATGTGCGATCAGCGCCGAATCCTCGCCATACTGCGCCAGGCAACGTTCGTAGCGGCCGGCGACCGAATGGAAGTACGCGGGCGTGCCGTGCGCCAGCGCGGGTACGTCGAATTCCACCACCACCAGCGTGTCCACGCGCGGCCGCAACGCGCGCAGCGCGTCCACCCGTTCGGGGGGCGGCAGCGATTGCAGCGCGAAACTGGACTGCGCCAGATCCCAATGGTCGCCCTGCGACAGCCCCTGTACGAAGGCCTGCAAGGTGACGCCGTGCAGCTGCAGCCGTCCTTGCGCGTGGGCGCCGGCGAACTGTTCGGCGAACAGCGCCGCCAGCGCATCGCGCAGGCCGTCCTGCGGTTCTATCACGTCGATGCGGTCAGGCAGCCGCGCGCCGGCACGCAGCGCCGGCAATAGCGCCATGCCATCACCGGCGCCGATATCGAGCAGCCGATGCACCACTGGCCGCGCATGGCGTTCGGCCATCGCCTGGCTGACCGCCGCGTACAACGGCACGTTGTCGCCACCCCGGATGAAGGCCTGGAACGCGGCGTGCGCCGCGTAGGCGTGGTCCGGGCCTTCGCCGGCCAGATGCCGCAGCAGCGCGGCGGCCATGCGCGATCCCCGCGCGTCCGCTTGCCGAAGCAAGGGCAGGGCGGTGGCGGGACGCTCATCGGCGATGGCGGCAAAGGCATCGGCCAGTCGCGTGACGGCTTCGCCATCGACATCGGACTTCAGCGCGCCGGAGAGGTCGTGGCGTGGTTCGGCGGGGTTCGACATGCGTGCGGAGAAGGCGGAAGACCACGCGATTATGCCGAGCCGCGCGTGGTTGGTCAGTCTTCCTCCAACGCCAGGAAACGCTGCGCGAGATGGTCGATCAAGTGGCGCACCGACGGTACCAGCCCACGCCGCGACGGGAATACCGCGTGGATGATGCCCTGCTTGGGCTGCCAGTCCGGCAGCAATCGGATCAGGCGTCCGTCGGCGAGTTCGTCGCACATCACCATGGTCGGCAGCAGCATGATGCCGACCCCGGCGACCGCCGCCATGCGAATCGCGGTCATGTCGTCGGTGACCAGGCGGGGTTCGTGATGGACGGTGGCGAGGGTGCCTTCGCGATCGCTGAATTGCCAACTGTGATCGCGGTGGAACGGCCCGAGATCCAGGGTGGGATACCGCGCCAGGTCCGCCGGCGTGGCCGGTATCGGGCTGTTCTCGAAAAGACGCGGATTGGCGGCCACGTTCCAGCAGCGCTGCGCCAGCACGCGGATCACCAGATCGCTGTCCTCCAGCGGCGGCGGGCGCACGCGGATCGCCACGTCCACGCCTTCACCGACCACATCGACGCGACGGTTGGTCGCGTCCAGCAACACCGTGATCTTGGGATTCTCCGCCATGAAGTCGGCCAGCATCGTCCCGACCCGCGCATGCAGCAACGCCACCGGACAGGCGACCCGCACCACGCCGCGCGGTTCGGAGCGGGTGAGTTCGATCGCCTCCTGCGCGGCCTCGGCCTCCACGATCATCGCCTTGCAGTGGCGGTAGTAGTCCTGGCCAATCTCGGTCACCGAAAAACGGCGGGTGGAGCGCTGGATCAGGCGCACGCCGAGGCGCTCCTCCAGCAGCGCGATGCGCCGGCTGAGCTTGGACTTGGGCACGCCGAGTGCGCGCCCGGCGGGGGCGAACCCGCCGTGGTCCACCACCTGGGCGAAGTAGAACAGGTCGTTGAGGTCGGTCGGAACCATGCCAGTCATCGTTCACCTGGTAGGACTCTGAGGATAAATCCCGCCGACTACCGGGTCCATCGTTCCGGGACTAACGTGGCGCCCATCGCAAATCAAGCCCGGTCCGCCCGGGCGGGAGCCCACCATGAAGAAAGTCCTCGGCGTCTACGGCGCCCCGCGTCCCCACTGGGTCGGGGACGGTTTTCCAGCCCGTTCGCTGTTCTCCTACCAGGCCCACGGCAGCCACCTGAGCCCGTTCCTGCTGCTGGACTATGCCGGCCCGTACCGGTTCGAACCGACCGAGCATTGGCGCGGCGTCGGCCAGCATCCGCATCGCGGTTTCGAGACGGTGACCATTGTCTACGAGGGCGAACTGGAGCACCGCGATTCCTCCGGCGCCGGCGGCCGGATCGGTCCGGGCGACGTGCAGTGGATGACCGCCGCTTCCGGGATCCTCCACGAGGAATACCACTCGCCGGATTTCGCCCGCACTGGCGGCACCCTGGACATGGTGCAGCTGTGGGTGAACCTGCCGGCCGGCGCCAAGATGTCCGCGCCGGGTTACCAGACCCTGCTGGATCGCGACATTCCGTCGATTGCGCTGCCGGAAGACGCGGGGCGGTTGCGGGTGATCGCCGGACGCCATGGCGATCACCATGGCCCGGCGCGCACTTTCACGCCGATGGATGTGTGGGATGTACGCCTGCAGCAGGGCCACGGCACCACCTTTGAAGTCGCCGAGGGGCGCACGCTCGCGCTGGTCGTCCTGAAGGGCGCGTTGCGCGTGAACGGCAAGCAGGCCGCGTACGACGCCCAACTGGTCGTGCTGGATCGCGATGGCGCCGACGTTTTTGTCGAGGCCGAGGCCGATACGACCTTCCTGCTGCTCAGCGGCGAACCCATCGAAGAACCGATCGTCGGCTATGGCCCGTTCGTGATGAACACCCAGGACGAGATCGTCCAGGCCATCGAAGACTTCAACCGTGGCCGTTTCGGCCGGATCGCGCAGTAGTCCCGAGGGGCGCCCGCAGCGCGGGCGCCTTTTCCTTCCCGCGGGCGGCGACGCCCGTCCTCCCCCAACCGGAGTGTTTCCCATGAGCCTTCCCGCCAACTTCAACGGCAGCAAGCCGATTCTCGATCCCGCCAATGCCGCGATGCTGCTGATCGACCACCAGAGCGGCTTGTTCCAGACCATCGGCGACATGCCGTTCACCCGCGTGCGGGCGCACGCCACCGCGCTGGCGCGGATGGCCACCCTGGCCGGTCTGCCGGTGATCACCACCGCCTCGGTGCCGCAGGGCCCGAACGGCCCGCTGATTCCGGAAATCCATGCCGCCGCGCCGCACGCGCAGTACGTGGCCCGTCGTGGCGAGATCAACGCCTGGGACAACCCCGACTTCGTCGCGGCGGTGAAGGCGACCGGTCGCAAGCAGCTGATCATCGCCGGCACCATCACCAGCGTGTGCATGGCGTTCCCGTCGATCGCCGCGGTGGCAGACGGTTATCAGGTTTTCGCCGTGATCGACGCTTCCGGCACCTATTCGAAGATGGCCGAGGAAATCACCCTCGCGCGCGTGGTCCAGGCCGGCGTGGTACCGATGGACACCGCCGCGGTCGCCTCCGAACTGCAGAAGACCTGGCACCGCGACGACGCGCAGCAATGGGCCGAGATCTATACCCAGATCTTTCCGAACTACCAGTTGCTGATCGAAAGCTACATGAAGGCCCAGGACGTGCAGAAGAACCACGAAGCCCTGGATTCGCAGCGCGCCTGAGCGCCTGCGACCCGGCCGATCCGGCGATGGCCGGTTCCGCGCTTCCGCATCGCGATGCCGTCCTCCTCCCCGCGGCGTCGCGGTGCATCCCCCGGCGGTGCCGGACCCTCCACAGGAGCCACCAGCCGGTGCAGGTAAATTCCATCGCTTCGATGGATCGCCAGTTGCTGGTCAACAACATCGTCGGTGCGTCCCCGGCATCCAATTCTCCTACGATCGCAGCGAGTAAGCGGTTCCGGGGTGGGCGGGACGGGCGGGTGGCCCGTTCCGCTCATTCACGGTCCAGGCCCTCGACGTAGGCCTTGAGCACGTGCAGGGTGCCAGCCCAGTAGAACGTGGTGTGGTGGAAGATGGCATCCGTGGGAAATCCGTGCGCGGCCAGGGTCAGGCGGGTGCCGCCGTTTTCTTCCGCCAGATCGAAATGCAGGTGCGTCTGGTTGGCCGGTTCGTCCGCCAGTCCCGACAGCGAGCTGAGATAGCGATAGCCCAGCGCGTGCGGTGGATCGAAAGCCAGCACCACGCCGCGATTCTCGAACGGCACGTGATGGAAGCCCCGGATGGTGATGGGAGCGCCGATCCGCCAGTTCGTCGCCACCGAAATCCGTAGTTCGGGTTCGCCCATCCAGCGCGGCAGGTGCGCGGGGTCGGTGAGCGCGAGCCAGACCCGCGCATTGGAGGCGTTGACGTAGACGTGATCGGTCCATTCACCGGGCACCGCGTCGTCGGACCGTGCCGTGTCATCCATGTGCGAGGCTCGCGGCAATCAGCGCCACCGACACGATCGCCAGCCCGATGCCCAGCCAGTTGATCCGGCTGAGCCTTTCGCCGAAGGCGAACGTGCCGACCAGCGTGCCCAGCACGACCACGCCCAGGTTCATCGTCGCGAAAACCACCGCCGGATGGCCGGGCAATGCCTGGTGGGCCTTGATGTAGAACAGGATGTTGGCGAAGTTGCAGGCACCGACCAGCAGGCCGGCGAGCAGCGCGCCGGCTTCCATCCGCGCCTGTCCGCGCAGCACGCGCGCGCCGTGCACCGCGATCATCAGCAACAGCGCACCGGCAAAGGCCACCGCGAGCGAAGCGGCGAACGGGGTTCCGGCCATCGCGATGCGCTTGAGCAGGATGTCGACCGCGGCGTAGCCCAGCAACACGGTCAGCGGCAGCAGCCAGCGCGCCCGCGCCACGGCGGTGCCGCCATCATCGCCCGCGCGGGGGCGCGAGACGATGCCGGCGATCGCGATCAGGCCCAGCAACAGCCCGGCCAGCTTGCCGGCATCGGCGGTTTCGCCGAAGAACAGGAAGGCCGCACCCAGCGAGACCACCAGCGACAGCCGCTGGGCCACGTCGGTGCGGGCGATGCCAGCCGCGCGCACCGACGCGGCCATCGCGAGGAAGATGCCCGGCAGCAGGATCACCAGCAATCCCAGCGCCAGCCAGGGCGTGCCCGGCTCCCGCAGGCGGGCTAGAGGCGGGTCCAGGGTGGCCAGGCACAGCGCCAACGCCGCCACGTAGTTGCCCAGGATCACCGGCACCATGCCCAGTCCGCGCCGTTGGGCCAGTTTCAGCAGCACCCCGACCAGTACGCTGAACAGGACGCTGATGATCAAGAAGGACATGCGCGGGCCGATAGGGAGGGGCGGCGATTATCTCCCGGTGGCCGGGCGTGCGCCGGATTCGCGTTTCAGGACCATGATCCCGGTACCAATGGGTCATGGAAGAAGGTCTGCATTCGCTTATCATCGCGGCTTCCGCGGGCTGCCATTCGGATGGTTGCGGCGGAACTCAGGGGAGGGGCCCGACGGCCCCGCAATGTTTCAACCAAACAGGGATTGATTTTTCATGTTGAAGATTTCTTTGAAGCAGGCCGCGCTGGCGGCCTCCATGCTGCTGATCGCCGTGCCCGCCTTCGCCGCCAAGAGCGCCCAGGACACGCGCAAGGAAAAAGTCGCGCAGATTCCGACCTGCACCAAGCCGCTGGGCACCATCTCGGTGATCGAGCCGGAAGACGTGGTGAACTGGTGGACCGGCCAGCAGCTGCCGGCGCCGTCGCGCCTGATCAAGGTCTTCGTCAACAAGTCGCGCTGCTTCACCCTGGTGGATCGCGGCGTCGGCCTGAATGCCGCGATGAGCGAGCGCGCGCTCGCCGCCGACGGTGAGCTGCGCAACCGCTCCAACATCGGCAAGGGCCAGATCAAGGCGGCCGACTACGTGCTGGTGCCCGACCTGATCTCGCAGAACTCCAACGCCAGCGGCAACGCCATCACCGGCCTGCTGGGCGGCCTGATCGGCGGCACCGCCGGTGCCGTGGTCGGCGGCCTGAACTTCAAGAGCAAGACCGCCGACGTGGTCCTGACCCTGACCGACGTGCGTTCGTCCGAGCAGGTCGCGATGGCCGAAGGCAACGCCAAGAAGACCGACATGGGTTGGGGCGCCGGCGGCGGCCTGTTCGGCGGCAGCGGCGTGGGCGCGGCCGGCGTGGGCGGTTACGCCAACACCGAGATCGGCCAGGTCATCACCCTGGCCTACCTGCAGGCCTACACCGATCTGGTCACCCAACTGGGTGGCGTGGCCGAGAACGCTTCGGCCGCCAGCGCCCAGCAGGCGGTCGAAATGACCAAGCCGGGCCGCCTGTTCGCCAACGCCAAGGGCACCGGCAAGGCCGTGCGCGATCTGGAGCCGGGCATGATGCTGTACCCCACCGGCACCAAGGAAGGCGTGATGTGGGAAGTCGAGGACGAACTCGGCAACAAGGGCTGGGTCTCCTCCACCCTGGTGCAGCTGGCCCGCTGAGGCCCGCGCCGCACCTGACGCACCGGAGGCCGCGGGAAACCGCGGCCTTCGCGTTTTCCGGGGCCGGCGGGGCCCGCGCTTGGTTTTCACCCGGACCGGCCCAATAATTCCCGCCATGGAAATCAAGTCCGACAACCCCGAACACGGCTTCCAGTTCCCCGGCACCTTCGAACTGAGCGCCATGGGCACCGCCAACGCGGGCCTGGAAACCGAACTCCCGAAACTGCTGACCCAGGCCGGCGTGGAAGTGATCCACGAGGACATCACCTGGAAGCACTCCGCCAACGGCAAGTACGTGTCCGTGCGCATCGCCTTCCAGGCCGCCAGCCGCGAACAGTTCGACGCCGCGCACGAAGCCCTGCGTTCGCATCCGGAAGTGAAGTGGACGCTGTGAGCCGTCCGTGCGTGGTGCGTGAACTGGGACGCCAGCCCTACGAGCCGGTGTGGCGGGCGATGCAGCGCTTCACCGACGCGCGCGACGAACAGACTCCCGACGAGCTGTGGCTGGTCGAGCACGATCCGGTATTCACCCTGGGCCAGGCCGGCAAGCCGGAGCACGTGCTGGCGCCCGGCGACATCCCGGTGGTGCAGGTGGATCGCGGCGGCCAGGTGACCTATCACGGTCCGGGCCAGATCGTGGCCTATCCGCTGTTCGACCTGCCACGGATGAAGGTCGGCGTACGCGATTACGTCTGCAAGATCGAGCAGGCGATGATCGACACCGCCGGAGAATGGAACATCCACGCCGAACGCAAGTCCGGCGCGCCTGGGGTGTACGTGGCAGGCGCCAAGATCGGCGCCCTCGGCATCCGCGTGCGCCACGGCCGCACCTTCCACGGCCTGGCCTTCAACGTCGCCATGGACCTGTCGCCCTGGCACCGCATCAATCCCTGCGGCTACGAAGGCCTGCAGGTCGCGACCCTGTCCGATCTCGGCGGCCCCTCGGGGCTGGAGCAGGTCAAGCCCGTCCTGCTGGAAAAACTGGCCGCGCAGTTCGGCCTGGACCTGCAACCCGAAACCACCCTGCCGGATCTCTCGCTGGCCGCCTGACAAAGCGAAGGCTCCCTGTAGGAGCGACGTCAGTCGCGACCGCTAACCGTGCCTTCCCGCTTCTTCCCATGACGCGCATGCCCTTGGGGGAAAGCACGGGTTTGCTTGCGCATCAGTTTTCCGGTCGCGACTGACGTCGCTCCTGCAAACAAAGCCGGGACGGCATGCCACAATCCGGCGATATGGATGACAACGCCCCGGTTTCCGACACCGATCTCGAAGCGCTGATCGAACGCGGCCTGGCCCGCCTGCGCGAATCCTCGCCCGCCTCGGCCGAACTGCTGGCCGATGCCGTCCGCGCCGCGCGCGTCGGCAGGGTGATCCTGGCCAGCGACTTCGCCCTGGAAACCCTGCGCCGCCAGCCGGATCGGCTGGAAGCCCTGTTGCGCGACGATGGCGCCGCGCCGACCCCCGCGCCGATCCTGGCCGCCGATGAATCCGGACGCTGGCAGGAACAACTGCGGCGCTACCGCGCCGCCGAATCGACCCGCCTGATCTGGCGCGACGTGCTGGGCCTGGACGACGTCGACGCCATCCTCGCCGGCAGCACGCGGCTGGCGGAGAACTGCCTGCGCATCGGCCTGGAAGCGCTGGAAGCCGAATTCGCCCAGCGCCATGGTGTCGTGCGTGCCGCCGATGGCAGCGTGCAGCGGCTGGTGGTGTTCGGTCTCGGCAAGCTGGGCGGCGGCGAGCTGAATTTTTCCTCCGACGTGGATCTGGTCTACGCGTTCCCGCACAACGGCGAATCCGACGGCGCGCGTTCGCTGGCGGCGGAAGACTACTTCGCCCGGCTCGGCCAGCGCCTGGCCAAGCTGCTGGACGAACCCACGGTCGATGGTTTCTGCCATCGGGTGGATTTGCGCCTGCGCCCGTTCGGCAATGCCGGACGGGTGGCGCTGTCGTTCGCCGGCATGGACCAGTATTTCCAGCGCGAGGGTCGCGACTGGGAACGCTACGCCTGGCTGAAGGCGCGCGCGGTGGCCGGCGACATCGAAGCCGGCGAGCGCTGGCTGGAGAGCCTGCGCCCGTTCGTCTACCGCCGATATCTGGACTACACCGCGCTGGACGGCCTGCGCGAGATGAAGGCCGCGATCGCCGCGGAAGTGGCGCGCCGCGAACTGGCCGACGACATCAAGCGTGGTCCCGGCGGCATCCGCGAAATCGAATTCCTGGTGCAGGCGCTGCAACTGATCCGCGGCGGCCGCGAACCGTCGCTGCGCGAGCGCCGGCTGATGCCGGCGTTGCGCGCGCTGGTCGCGACGCGCCAGGTGGTCGAAGGCGATGGCGCCGCGCTGGGCCAGGCGTACCGCTACCTGCGCCGGCTGGAAAACCGCCTGCAGATGCTGCGCGACGCGCAGACCCATGCCTTGCCGGACAACCCGCTGGATCGCGAGCGCATCGCACGCGGGCTCGATTATCCGGACTGGCCGACGCTGCTGCTGGTACTGCAACGCCAGCGCGATCGGGTGGCGCAGGAATTCGCCGAGCTGCTGGCGCCGCGCCGCGGCCAGGCCGAGCCCGGCGTGCTGGAACACTACTGGCGCGCGTTGCCGGAGGGCGGCGACGAATCCGCGCTGGCCGACGCCGGCTTCGCCGACGCCGCCACTGCCGACGGAGCGCTGCGTGATTTCGCCCGGTTCTCCGGCGTACGCGCGCTGTCGGACGGATCGCGCGCGCGACTGGATCGGGTGGTGCCCGCGCTGCTCGGCGCGGCGGCACGCTCGGCGCAGCCGGATGCCGCGCTCAAGCGCGTGCTCGCGCTGCTGCAGGCGATCCTGCGTCGCGCCAGCTATCTGGCGCTGCTGGACGAACAACCCAGCGCGCTGGCGCGGCTGGTCGACGTGCTGGCACGCAGCGCGCTGCTGGCCGAACGGCTGGCGCTGTATCCGCTGCTGCTGGACGAACTGCTCGACGCGCGCGTATCCGGCCCGCTGCCGGACAAGCAGAGCCTGCAGGCCGAATGCAACCGCGCGCTCGATGGCGGCGATGCCGAGTCGACCCTGCGCGAATTGAACGAACGCCGGCTCGCGCTGAGCTTCCGCATCGCCATGGCCGCGCTGGATCGCCGCCAACCCGCCCGCGAAAGCACCCGCCAGCTGGCCTGGCTGGCCGATGACGTCGTGCGCGTGGTGCTGCGCACCGCCGAGGAGGAGGTCGCCGCCGCGCACGGGCGCGTGCCGCAGGGACGCTTCGCGGTGATCGGCTACGGCAGCCTGGGGGGCGAGGAGCTGGGCTTCGGCTCGGATCTGGATCTGGTGTTCCTGTACGACGCGCCCGCCGACGCGCAGTCCGATGGCGCGCGTCCCCTGGAAGCCGGACGCTGGTACGCGCGGCTGGCACAGAAGATCGTGGCGCTGCTCGGCGCGGAGACCGGTGCGGGGCGGCTCTACGACGTGGATGTGCGCCTGCGCCCGGATGGTGCCAAGGGCCTGTTGGTATCGTCACTGGCCAGTTACCGCGAATACCAGCGCGAGCGTGCCTGGACCTGGGAACACCAGGCGCTGGTGCGCGCGCGCGGTGTCGCCGGTGACGAGGTGCTGCAGCAGGATTTCGAGGACATCCGCGACACCACCTTGTCGCGGATGCGCGATACCGCGCAGTTGCGCGATGACGTGGTGAAGATGCGCCAGCGCATGCGCGCGGAACTGGATCGCAGCGACGCCGCGCGTTTCGATCTCAAGCAGGGCGAGGGCGGCCTGGTCGACCTGGAGTTCCTGCTGCAGTACCGCGTACTGCGTGAATCGGGCGCCGCACCTGCGCTGTTGACGCCGCGCAACACCGCCTCGCTGATCGCCGCGCTGCTGGCAACCGGCCGCATCGACGAACCGACCGCGCAGGCACTGACCCAGGCGCATACCGTGTTCCTCGCCGAAGGCCTGGCCTGCACGCTGGACCGGCGCCCGCGGTTGGTGCCGGAGACCGCCGCCATCGCCACCGCCCGCGCCGCCGTGCGCCACGTGCTGGCGGCCCACGATCTCGATTTCGGCGGGTAACCCTGTGGTGTTGTGCAGGAGCGACGTCAGTCGCGACCGTAGTCTCCGTACCGCCGGTATCTCCGGTCGCGACTGAGGTCGCTCCTACAAAAACAGCTCATTCCCCCGCATAAAACCCCGACCGTTCCAGGAACGCCTCCACCTTCGCGCCATCGCGATAGTCGAGCTCGATGATCTCGGCCAGCGCGCGTGACTGGTCGGGTGCGCGCTGGTAGTAATCGCGCATGATCGCGTAGCCGATGTAGTAGCCCAGATCGCCCGTGCCGTAGGCATTGCCCGGGCCGTTGTAGAGCCAGCCGCTCCAGTCCGTGGCGCGCATCTGCGCTCTGAAATCACGCTTGAGCGTGGCTTCGTTGCGTGGTCCGTAACGCATGTACGGCTGCGCGGGTACCTGGCCGGTAATGCGCTCCGCGACGAAGTCCGCCGCGCCTTCGTACATCGCTTGCGCCAGCAGGTTGGCGCCGGGTCCCTTCTGTTGGGTGTGCACGTACTCGTGCACGTTGAGCAGCACCAGCTGCGTGCCCGGCTCGCTGCGGAAATAGACGCCCAGCGCCCTGGACATGCGCTCCGGCAGTTCGGACACATCGGTCCGCGGATCGCCGCCGGCGATTTCCGCGCCAATCAGCACCTTGTCACCGAGCGTGGTGCCGCTGGAGCGCAGGCAGCCGATGGCGAAATAGATCCGGGCCGGCCGCAATGCCGGATACAGCTCGCGGAAGCGGGCGATAGCGGGCGCGAACTCGCCGCCGCGCGCCGCCAGCGCCAACGATCCGGCGCGCACCGAGCCCCAGAACTTCGGATAGCGCCGGATCGCGTCCAGATAGCAATCCGCGTTGTAGCCCTTGGCCTGCATGAACGCCTTCAGGCCCGCGCTGCCGGGATCGAGGAACTCCCGTTGCAGGATCCGACGCCGGTCCGCATCGTCCGTTGTGGCGACGATGCGGTCGTACGCGGTCCAGAAGCGATCGACGTCGGCCGATTCGACTCCGCCGGCACCGCCATCGCTCCGCCCCAGCCCGGGCAGGGCCAGCATCATCAGGCCCAGCAGCAGGGCGCCCAGGGCGTGTACGTAGCGCATGCCTTCACCCTCGTCGCCGGAAAACAGGAACCGGTTGGATGCGTCGGGCGGGCAGGGCGTTTAAAGCGGCCGCCGACGGCAATCCTGGCCATCGGTGGAGGCACTCAACTGAAATCGGCCAGATGGTTGATGCGAGCACCGGCGAAGCCGAACTCCGAACGTCCCTTCAACGCCAGTTCGGTACCGGCGGCGGGGCCGCCGGGGACGTCCTGGGCGAGGGTGCCTCGATAGTCGATCTCCACGATCGTCCGCTCGGGATCGAAACGCCATGATGTCACCCGCTGTTCGCGGACGGAGAACAACCGCCGCGATTGCTCGGCGAGCGCGCGAAAGGCGTCGCGCCCGTCGGTGGTGGTGGTGAGCACGCCGCCGGCATGGTTCTCGAAGCGCACGTCGTCGGACAGCAGCGCGACCATGCCGTCGATATCGAAGGCGTTGTAGGCGGCGATGTAGCGTTCGACCAGGGCCTGCTTGTCGGCATCGTTCATGGGAACACCGCGTGGGGGAGGAAGGCCCACTTTATCCGCCACCGCCGTGATCGCGCTGTTTCCTTGATGTGGGCCGTTTCCCGTCAGCCGACGGAACCGCCCAGCCGTTCCCGCAGCAGGCCGGCCACGCGCGCGGTTTCGCGCAAGGGCTCGACCGCGAACGGCGCCAGCTTCCCGTCCATGGCGCGGATCCGGCCGCTGGCCAGCAGCGCGTCGAGGAACCGGCGCGGCCGTCCGCTCACGCGCGGCGGATCGAACACGAATACCGGCACGCGGGTGGCGCAGGCTTCGGAGATCATGTTGACCGAATCCGGCGAGCACACGATGCGGTCGGCCCAGGCCAGCAGCCCCGGATAGGGGTTGGGACCGTCGGCGTCGTCGATCCAGGTCAGTCCCGGCGTTTCGACGAAGCGGTGGCGCAGCGCGTCGCGGACCTGCGCGTCGGTGCGCCGCGAAGCGGTGATCAGCAGGCTGCCGCCATCGCGGGCGAGCATCGCCTCCAGCCGGCCGGCCAGCACTTCGAAGGCATTGCGGTCGAAGCGGGCATGCGCACTGCTGCCGCCCAGCAATACGGCGGTGCGCGGTCCCGGCAGATCCGCGAACGCGGCAAATCCGCTGCGCGCCTGCGCCAGCCAGGCGTCGTCGATGGGGTTCAGGCCGCCCTGCACGGTGAGGACGTTGGCGCCGGCCAGGCCGTCATGCGCGGGCGCGATCACCCAGTCCCACAGCGACGGGTCCAGCCGCGGATCCAGGATCTGCACGACCCGGCTGCCGGCCGCGCGCAGCATTCGGGTCGCGAGCGCGGCCTGCCGGCCGCAGCCGATGGCCAGCCGCGGGGGGGCGGCCAGCGCGGCCCGGAACGCGGACCCGAACGCACCCGTGTCCCCGGGCAGCCGCCGGGGCGCCCACCAGCGCCAGGGCGCGCTCGTCCGCAGGACCAGTGCCTCGTGCGGTGCCGCCTCCAACGCGCCGGCCAGGGCCGACGCCTGGCGGACGTTGCCCGCATGGCCGTCAGTGAGGGTCCAGAGGCGGTCGGAAAGCAGGGTGGGGCGGTCTGTTTGTTCCACCTGTCAAAACAATCCGTTCCGGAGCAGCCGGATGATCGCCAAAGTCGGGACACTCTACACTGGCCGGGTTGTGATTCGCGCGGTCGGGCGAATCCGACGTGCCCGATCCCGCCTCCTTTCGGATGAACCTTTTCCCCGGGTCTTCCGCCGGCCGTCGGTCATGTCGCCCGCCTCGACCCCGCCTTGACGAAGCCTGACGTATTCGACTGACCACCACCCCCGGAGATTCCACCATGCGCAAGACCCTGTTGATTGCCGCCCTGTTCGCGTTCGCCGGTTCCGCGTTCGCCGCCCCGGTCACCTACAAGATCGACCCCAACCACACCGACGTGATCGCGCAGTGGAGCCACTTCGGCTTCTCCAACCCGAGCGCGCACTTCGGCAAGGCCGACGGCACCATCGTCTATGACGCCGAGAACGTGTCCGCGTCGAAGGTCGAGGTGACCCTGCCGCTGTCGGGCCTGAACAGCTTCGTCGCCGATTTCGACGAGCACCTGCGCAGCGCCGATTTCTTCGACGCCGCCAAGTTCCCGGCCGCCACCTTCAAGAGCACCAAGGTGGAAGCCGCCGGCGAAGGCAAGCTCAAGGTCACCGGCAACCTGACCATCAAGGACATCACCAAGCCGGTGGTGCTGGACGTGACCCTGAACAAGGCCGGCGAGCACGCCATGGCCAAGCGCGCGGCGATCGGCTTCGACGCCACCACCACCGTCAGCCGCACCGAATTCGGCGTGGGCAAGTACGCGCCGGCGGTCAGCGATGAAGTGAAGCTGCGCATCACCACCGAAGCGATGGTGCCGAAGGAGTAAGTCTCCCCGGGGCCGGTGCCCCTCCCTCCCCCGACCGGCCCACCCGCGCCGTCCGGTTTCCGCCGGGCGGCGTTTCTTTTTTTCGCCGGCCTTGTCCGCGGCGCGCGCACGGGCCCGGTTTCCCCACCGGTGGTAAACTTCCCCGGTTCCCCCGAATCGCATCGCCGCCATGAGCCAGACCGCCACCGCGCCCGCCAACGCCGAGAAGCGCTACACCGTGCATCGCGCCGACCTGCCGTTGAGCTGCCCGCTGCCGTCGATGGCGCTGTGGAACTCGCATCCACGCGTGTACCTGCCGATCGAGGATGCGCCGGGCGGCGAAGTCCAGTGCCCGTACTGCGGTTCCCACTTCGTCCTCGCCGACTGATTCCGGCCGGGCCGCGATGCCCCGCCTGACCGTGGTGCAACTGCTGCCGGCGCTGGAGTCCGGCGGCGTGGAGCGATCGACCCTGGAGATCGCCGAGGCGCTGGTCCGGGCCGGCCATCGTGCCATCGTCGTCTCCGCCGGCGGCCGGTTGGTACCCGCGCTGGAAAAGTCCGGCGCCGAACACATCACCCTCGACATCGGCCGCAAGTCGTTGCTGACCCTGCGGCACGTCCGCACCCTGCGCGATCTGTTCCTGCGCGAGCGCCCGGATCTGGTGCACGCCCGTTCGCGCCTTCCGGCGTGGCTGGGATGGAAGGCGCTGGGCGCTGTGCCCACCGCGAGGCGCCCGCGCTTCGTCACCACCGTGCACGGCCTCAACTCGCCGGGTCGCTACAGCGCGATCATGACCCGTGGCGAACGGGTGATCTGCGTATCGGAAACCGTGCGCGACTACGTGCTGGCGCACTACCCGCGCACCGATCCCGGCAAGCTGCGGGTCATCCCGCGCGGCATCGATCCGACACGCTTCCCACATCGGGCATGGCCTGATCGGGCGATGCGCGCCGAGTTCGCCAGCGAATACCCGGGCCTGGCCGGCGACGGCCCGCTGCTGTTGCTGCCCGGCCGCGGGACGCGGCTGAAGGGGCATGGCGATGCGGTCTCGCTGCTTGCCCGGCTGCGCGCGCAGGGACTGGACGCGCGATTGTGGATGCCCGGCGCGCGCGAAGCCGGTCGCGAGCAGTACATCGGCGAACTGGAACGGCAGGCCGGGCAGGGCGGCTTCGGCGACGCGCTCGTGATCACGCCACCGACCGCACGCATCGCCGATGCCTATGCGGCGTCGGATCTGGTGCTGCAACTGTCGCGCAAGCCCGAGGCATTCGGTCGCACCGTCATCGAAGCGCTGTCGGTGGGACGTCCGGTGGCGGGCTGGGCCCATGGCGGCGTCGGCGAACTGCTGGCGGAACTGCAACCGCAGGGCGCGGTGCCGCCGTTCGACGAAGCAGCGCTGCTGCGGACGGCACAATCCCTGCTGGCGTCGCATCCGTCGCCTTCAGCGGCTACGATGCCGGCCTACACCCTGCGTGCGATGCAGGACGCCACGCTCGCCACCTATCTTGAACTCGCCCATGACCGCCAGCTCGCCGATCACTGAGAACGCGCAGCACGCGCCCCACGGCTGGCGCTGGGCGCCGGCGTGGGTGCTGACGTTCGTCGCGCTGTGGCCGATGCCCGGGTTCGCCGAGGGCGTGATGGTGCTCGGCGCATTGGCGGCCATCGTCCGCTTGCTGCTGGCGCGCTTCCGCGGCAGTGCCAGCCTGCTCAGCAATCCGGCGTGGGCGCTGACCAGCGTGATGTTCCTGGCCTACTGGCTGCCCGAGCTGATTTCGGCCGTCGAGGCGGTCGACTCCGCACGCGCGCTGCGCGAGGCGGTGGTGGATCTGCGCTACCTGCCTTTCCTGTGGCTGGTCGCCGCCGCGGTGGCCAACGAACGCGGCCGGCGGACCACGTTCGGCGGCCTCGCCGTCATCGTGGCGGTATGGACCTGCGATGCGCTGCTGCAGGCGGTGTCGGGCACCAGTCCACTGTTCTGGAGCCTGGATCAGCTCAAGCAGCTGACCAGTGGTCATTCCATGTGCACGGCCGAGGACGTGGCGGTGCTGGATCGCCTCAGCGGCTTCCTGGGGCCCTGCAACCTCAAGCTGGGCGTGGTGCTGGCCAGCCTGTCCCCGTTCGTGCTGTTCGGCGCGGGCCGGAAGCTGGGAACCTTCGGATGGGTCGCCGCGGCCGCGGCGGTAGGCGTGGTGATCATCCTGGCCGGCGCGCGCGCCGCCTGGATCACCTATGCGCTGGTGCTGGTGTTCTCCGGCCTGCCGCTGCTGGGCTGGAAGCGCCTGTTGGCGGTGTTCGCCTTCGGCGCGCTGGCGCTGGTCGCACTCGGCGTGTCCTCGCCGCAGCTGCGCGAACGCCTGGACCGCACCAGCCAGGCCCTGGCCGCCGACGAGGACGGCGTCGACATGGCGCTGTCCGGACGTACCCAGATCTGGGGCGCGGCCTGGTGCATGGTCAAGGAACAACCGATCAACGGCGTCGGCGTGAGGGGATTCCGCAAGGCGTTCCCCGACTGCGATCCGTTGCACGGCGGCCGCCCGGCATGGGGCCACGGTCCCGCGCTGCATGCCCACCAACTGGTGCTGGAAGTGCTGAGCGAAACCGGCGGCATCGGCTTGCTGCTCTGGCTGGCCGGCGCCGCGCTGGCCTGGCGCGCCTGGCGCTATGCCACCCCGCAGGCCAAGGAACGCGCGCGCCCGGCGATGCTGGCGCTGGCGGTGACGGTGTTCCCGTTCAATACCCACCTGGCGTTCTATTCGACATTCTGGGGCGGGCTGACCCTGATGCTGGCCGCGCTCTACACCGGTAGCCTGCTGGCCCGCGAGGCCGCGCCGGAATCCGGGCCGGCGGCGTGATCCGGTTGGCGGGTCCCGCGGCCTGAGCGAGGCGTGTCTGATCCGGACTGCGCGGACTACAGGCGGACTACGGGTCGTACCGCTTGCTGCGGCCTTCGGGCTGGCGCTTGAAGCGGCGGTGGATCCACAGGTACTGCGCGGGCGCTTCCCGCACCATCGCTTCGATCTGCGCGTTGACGCGCGCGCTGTCGGCCACCGCGTCCTGCGACGGGAAATCCTCCAGCGGCGGCGCCACCCGCAGGATGTAGCGGCCGCCTTCGCGGCGATGGAAGAACGGCACCACCGCGCATCCGGTCAGGCGCGCGAGCTGGTGGGTGGCCGTAATGGTGGCGGCCGGCACGCCGAAAAACGGTGCGAACACCGTGTCCTTGCCGCGCATGTCCTGGTCGGGCGCGTACCAGAGGAAACCACCCTGCTTGAGATGACGGACCGCGCCGCGGATCTCGTCGTTGGTGAACATGTGGGTGGCATAGCGCAGGCGGCCGCGCTTGACCGCCCATTCGAACACCGGATTGCGGTGGCGCCGGTACATGCCGGCCAGTTCGATGTGGTCGCAGATGAGCCGGCCGCACATCTCCAGGGTCATGAAATGCCCGGACACCATCAGCACGCCGCGTCCCTGCGCACGCAGCGCCTGCAGGTGTTCCAGTCCTTCGACGACCACGTCGCGCCGCATCGGCGTGATCGAGCCCCACCAGGCGCGCGCGAACTCGAACAGGCCGACGCCCAACGCCTGGAAGCTGTCCTTCAGCAATGCCTGCCGCTCCGCCTCGTCCATGCCCGGGAAGCACAGCGCGAGGTTGACCTCCGCCGCGCGCCGGCGCGAAGGCGCCAGGTATGGCGCCAACCAGCCGATGCACGCACCCAGCGCGCGCTGCACCGGCCAGGGCAACTGCGCCCCGGCGACCATGACACCTAGGCCAAGCCACTTCAGCCACAGGCGTGGGGAAAACGGGGGGCGGGCGGGCATCTGCGGGGCGGCCATGGCTTAATTCTAGCGTCTTACCTATCCTTTCCCGATGCGGAAGGACTTCACCGAGCGTTTGTTGCGTGGCCTGTACTCGGGCGCGCTGTACCTGTTGACGCCCGTCACCGTGTACCACCTGATCTGGCGCGGTTTCCGCTTCGCCGAGTACTTCCAGCGCTGGAACGAGCGCTTCGGCAGTTATGAGCGCAAGCCGGAGCCGGCGGACATCTGGCTGCATGCGGTGTCGGTGGGCGAAGTCAACGCCGCCGCGCCGGTGGTGGAAGCCTTGCGCCGCGCGCGTCCGGACCTGCGCTGGGTGGTCACCACCATCACCCCGACCGGCTCGGAGCGGGTCGCCGCCCTATGGGGCGACAGTGTCGAACACGTCTACGCGCCCTACGACCTGCCCGGCGCGGTCGGACGCTTCTTGGACCATTACCGCCCGGCGATCGGCCTGGTGATGGAAACCGAGCTCTGGCCCAACCTGCTGTTCGGTTGCCAGGACCGCCACATACCGACCTACATCCTCAACGGTCGCCTGTCGGCGCGTTCGCTGCGCGGCTACAGCGTGCTGCGGCCGTTGATCGCGCGCACCCTGCGTACCCTGCGCCGGGTCGCCGCGCAGTCCGATGCGGATGCGCGCCGGTTCGTGGTGCTCGGCGCGGATCCGGAACAGGTGCGCGATATCGGCAACCTCAAGTTCGATGTGCGTGTTCCCGATGGACTGGACGGATTCGTGGCGGGCTTCCGCGAGAGCGTCGGCCCGCGTCCGGTCTGGATCGCGGCCAGTACCCACGAGGACGAGGAATCGGCGGTGCTGGCGATCCACCGCCATCTGCGCGCGCGCTGGCCGGATCTGCTGCTGCTGTGGGCGCCGCGCCATCCCGAGCGCTTCCCGCGCGTGCAGGAAGCGGCCGAAGCCGCGCACCTGCGCACGGCCTCCCGTCGCGGGAAGCGCTGGCCGGCCGCGGATACCGACGTGTTCGTCATCGATACGCTGGGGGAACTGGCTTCGTTCTACGCCTGCGCGGATGTGGCTTTCGTCGGCGGCAGCCTGCAGCCGATCGGCGGCCACAACCTGCTGGAACCGGCCGCGGTGGGCACCCCCGCGGTGACCGGTCCGCACCTGCACAATTTCGTCGAGATCGCCAAGCGGCTGAGGGAGGCCGATGCGCTGATCGTCGGCCAGGACGCGCAGGCGGTGGCGGCCGGCGTGCAGCGCCTGCTCGAGGACCCGATCGAACGCCAGCGCATGGCCGACAACGGACGCGCGCTGGTCGAACACGGACGTGGCGCGCTGGCGCGCACGCTGGCGATGATCCAGCCGGATCTGCCGCCCTCGGTGGACTGACTGCGCCGGTGAGCACGCCCGCCATTCCTCCACAGTCGCTGTCCGGTGTGCGCGTGCTGGACCTGTCGCGGGTGCTGGCGGGGCCCTGGTGCACGCAGACGCTCGCGGATCTGGGCGCGGACGTGATCAAGATCGAGCGCCCCGGCAGCGGTGACGATACCCGTGGCTGGGGTCCGCCATTCCTGCGCGATCACGATGGCCACGAGACCGGCGAGTCGTCGTATTACCTGTGCGCCAACCGCAACAAGCGATCGCTGGCGGTGGATATCGCGACCGCCGACGGGCAGGCGTTGATCCGCCGGCTGGCGCGGGGCTGCGACGTGGTGGTGGAGAACTTCAAGGTCGGCGACATGGCGCGCTACGGACTGGACGCCGCCCGCCTGCGCACCGACGATCCGCGCCTGATCTATTGCTCGATCACCGGCTACGGACAGACCGGGCCGTATGCGCGCCGCCCCGGTTACGACTTCGCCGTGCAAGGGCTGGGCGGCCTGATGAGCGTGACCGGCGAACGCGACGGTCTGCCCGGCGCGGGACCACAGAAAGTGGGCGTCGCCGTCGCCGATCTGTTCACCGGCATGTACGCCACCGTCGCCATCCTGGCCGCGCTGCGGCATCGCGACGCGACCGGCGAGGGACAGGTCATCGACATGGCGCTGCTCGATGCGCAGGTGGCGATGCTGGCCAATCTCGGCAGCCAGTACCTGGTGGGCGGCGTCGTGCCGCAAAGGATGGGCAACGGCCATCCGAGCATCGTGCCGTACCAGGCGTTCGAGGTCGCCGACGGCCACGTCATTCTCGCGGTCGGCAATGACGCGCAGTTCGCGCGCTTCTGCGCCATCGCCGGACATCCGGAATGGGCCGGCGATCCGCGCTTCGCCCGCAACGCCAATCGCGTGCGCAACCGCGACGTGCTGGTTCCATTGATCGCGTACGCGATGCGCATGCGCGTACGCGCGGATTGGCTTGCGGCGCTAGAAGCGGGCGGCATTCCATGCAGTTCGGTCAACGACATCGACGAAGTGTTCGCGGATCCGCAGGTGCGTGCACGCGGCCTGCAAGTGGCCGTGGATCATCCCGCGCGGGATGCGCTGCCGTTGGTGGCCAGCCCGCTGAGACTGTCGGCCACGCCGGTGCGCTATCGAAGCGCGCCGCCCACGCTAGGGCAACATACGGAGGAAATCTTGCGCGAATTCGGCTTCAGTGGAGAAGAGATTGCGGCTTTATGGGTGGCCGAAGCTATATCCTCTTAGTTCAAACGGAGCAACAGTCTCCATTGCTGTTGCTCCGTACCTCGGACGACTCAAGGGACGGTACAGGCCATCGTTACCCTCACAATCCAAGGTCCGAACTTTCCGACCTGTTGTTGGCTTATCACGTTAACTCTGGCGAACCTTGAGTCACCACCCATGAATGCACATTGTCGTTTGACTTCCATTGTGGCGAAGTTCATGGCGCTGGCCTGTGTTGAACCGGAACCGCTTCCATAAACCGTTCTTGTCCAAGCGGCTTGAGCCCCTTGCGTTGCCAGGCACAGGATCGCAGCAGTGCCAAATGCAACTACACACTTTTTCATTGCTAGCTCCTTCTTAGCGGATGGGAGCGTTGAAGCTATGAACGTTTCTACATGTAGTTGTTATCTATCGGTTAGTTCGAAGAGAAAATCCTTCAAAATTAGATTAGTCATATTCTTGGAGCAACTAAAAAAGGCGGGCCGAAGCCCGCCTTTTTGGTTGTTGCCCGGAAGATAGTTTTAGTTCGTACCGGTGGCCGCCGGCGCCAGACGCGCCTCGGCGTTGACCGTCAGCAGGCGGTTCACGTCTTCGACATCGGCGCGCTCCAACGTGCCGGCGGCCTGCTCCAGCAACAGCCGGTTCTGCAGGTACTGGTACTTGGAGCGGGCATACTCGACCTGCGCCTGGAACAGTGTGCGCTGGTTCTGCAGCACGTCCAGCACGGTGCGGGTACCGACTTCCAGGCCGACTTCGGAAGCGTCGTAGGCGCTCTGCGCCGACACCACCGCCAGGCGGCGGGCCTCGACTTCGCTCACGCCCGCGACCAGCGCCTGATAGACATTGCTGGTGTTGCGGACCAGGGCGCGCTTGGTCTGCTCGACGGTGTCGTCGGCGATATCGCGTTGGGCCAGGGCCTGGCGCACGCGCGACTGGGTGGCGCCACCGGCGAACAGCGGCACGTTCAGGGTGATACCCCACCGGTGGCCTTCGGAATCGCTCGAAATGCCCGGGCTGCCGGGGCCGTGCACCGAATCCCAATTGGCGCCGTTGCTGTAGCTGCCCTGGAAGCTGAGGGTCGGGTAGTGAGCGGCGCGCGCGCTGGACACGCCGAAGTCGGCGGCCTGCTTCTGGAACTCGGCGGCTTTCAGTGCCGGATTCTGTTCGACCGCGCGATCCACCCAGCCCTGCGCCGACTGCTCGGCCGGCAGTTCGGGACGGAAATCGTCCGGCAGGCCCTGCAGGTTGCTGATCGGCTGGCCGGTCAGCTCCGTCAGTGCGCGATAGGTGTCGTCCAGGGTGTTGCGGCTCAGGATGGTGCTGGCGCGGGCGCTGTCGTACTGCGCACGGGCTTCATGCACGTCGGTGATCGGCGCCAGGCCGACTTCGAGGCGCTTCTGGGTGTAGTCGAACTGCTTCTTGGCGGCAGCTTCGTTGGTCTGGGCCGCGGCCAGCGACTCGATCGCGATCAGTACGTCGAAGTAGGCCGCCGACGTGCGGGTGATCAGTTCCTGGTTCGACGAGTTGAGGCTGTAGTCGGCCGCGGAGCTGTTGGCGCGCTCGGCACGCAGGTTGGAGATGCGGCTCCAGTCGAAGATCGACTGGCTCACCGTGGCGCCGTAGGTGCGGCCCTTGGTGTCACCGACCGCGACGACGTTGCCGAATTCATCCTGCTGGAAATTGCCGGGGCGGCTGCTGTGCGAACGCTCATAGCCCACCGAGCCATTGAGCTGCGGAAGCAGCGCGGCGCGTGCCTGCACCTTGCCTTCCTTGGTGCTCAGCGTGTTGGACTCGGCGATCGACAGCTGGGTATCGCCGGTCCGCGCCAGATCGAAGGTCTGGAGCAGGTCGGTGGCGCTGGCGCCGACGGGCAGGGCAAGGGCGAGCGCGAGTACGAGGGGGCGACGGCTCATGCGGTTTCCTTATTGATCCTTTAGAAGACGAACTTCGGCGCCGGGGCGGCGCCGACAAGGTAGGCGAGATCAGTCTCGAACAACGATTCGATGCGGCCGCCGTTGACATCGGCGTGGTGCAGGACCGCTTCCATCACCGGCGACTGTCCGCGCACGACGAACAGGCGGCCACCGGGGCGCAGCCATTCCAGGAAACGCACCGGGATGCTGTCCACCGCCGCGGTCACGCAGATCGCATCGAAGCGGCGCTCGGTCGTGTAGTGCAGCGCATCCGCGGTTTCGATGCGGACGTTGTTGCCCAGGCCGGTGCGATCCAGGCGCTCGCGCGCGGCGGCGGCCAGTTCGGGCTGGATTTCCAGGCTCACCACGTCGCGCGCCAGCGCGCCCAGGCAGGCCGCCATGTAGCCGCTGCCGGTGCCGATCTCCAGCACTTCCTCATCGGACTGGATGTTGAGCGCCTGCAGGGTACGGCCCTCGAGCACCGGCTTCATCATCTTCTGGCCATGGCCCAGCGGGATCTCCAGATCCGCGTAGGCCAGCGCGCGGTGAATCTCCGGGACGAACGCCTCGCGCGGCAGCGTGGCCAGCACGTCCAGCACGCGGACTTCCAGCACGTCCCAGGGACGTACCTGCTGTTCGACCATGTTTTCGCGGGCGAGGGAGTAATCGATCGTCATGGGGGAAATCATCCGGCGCGTGGGACTGGGTCGAGCATTTTACCGGGACGGCCCCGGTCGCGCTCGGGAAGGATCGCGGCTGGCCCCCGCAGGGCGCAGTGCCGGAAGTCACCGCGACCTCCGTCGGGCATCCTCGGCCGCATGAGCCTAGCGCTTTCCGTAGGCCCGCAGGAACAGGTCCACGCCGGCATCCAGGTGGCTGTCCACGTCACCCCGGCCGGGCCGCTCGCACAGGCCGCACATCATGCGTCCATGGAGATCGCCCTTGATCAGGCTGAAGAACTGCTCGGCGGCCCGGGGCACGTCGGGGATATCCAGCTCGCCGGCATCCACGCGCGCCTGCAGCAGGGCCGCGAAGGCGTCGTGGGTGCGCTGTGGCCCGGCCTGCCAGAACACCTGCTTCAGGTTGTCGTCGATGTTGCCGGGCACCAGCATCATCCGGTGGGTGCTGATGGCCTCGTCGCTGCTGATCAGGGCGAAAAACGCCTGGGCGATGACCCGCAACTGGTCGCGCAGCGGTCCCTTGAGTTCGATCTGGAACAGATCGTCGGGCAGCATTTCCTCGCATTTGGCCCGCACGGCCTCGGTGAACAAGGCTTCCTTGTCACCGAAATGGCTGTATACGGTCAGCTTGGAGACGCCGGCCTCGGCGGCGATCTGATCCATCGAGGTTCCTCCGAAGCCCTCGCGGGCGAACAGCCGCTTGGCGGCGTCGAGGATGGCGGCGCGCTTGCCGAGATCCTTCGGACGCCCCGGCCCGGTGGCGGGCTTGGCGGCAGGACGGCGGCTGGCGGGGGGAACGGGGCTGGCCATTCGGCAATACTAGACTACTCGGTTCGATATTTATACTATACCGGCAAGTCCATTAATTACTGAATGACAACGGAGTCGCGATGCACAGGCACGGCTTGCGCGGGATCGGAATGGGTCTGTTCCTCGGATTGGCGCTGTCGGCCTGCGGAGGAAGCGATGAAGCCGCGGAAACCCCGCGGCCGGCCATGGTGGTGCATCCCGCCGGCGGGGTCGAGGCCGCGCTGACGGCTTACGCGGGCGAGGTGCGGGCCCGCGAGGAAAGTCCGCTGTCGTTCCGGGTCGGCGGCAACCTGACCCGTCGAAACGTCGATGCCGGCGCGCGGGTGCGGCGCGGAGAAATTCTGGCGCTGCTGGATCCGGGTGATTTCAGCCTGCAGGAGCAGGCCGCGCGCGCCGAACTGGCCGCGGCCGAGGCCGAACTGGCCCGCACCCGGGGCGATCGGGACCGTTATGCCAAGCTGGTCGAGCAGTCGGTAGTCAGCCGCTCGGCCTACGATGCGCAGGTCGCGGCCTGGAAGGCCGCCGAAGGCCGCGCCCGCGCCGCCCGCGCGCAGATGGAAGTGATGCGCAACCAGGCGGGCTATTCGCAACTGCGCGCGCCGCGCGACGGGGTGATCGCCAGCCGCCAGGCCGAAGCGGGCCAGGTGGTGGCCGCCGGCCAGACCATCTACACGCTGGCCGCCGATGGCGGGCGCGAGGTCGCGATCGGCCTGCCGGAAAACCGCATCCGCGAGTTCAGCGTCGATCAGCCGGTACTGGTGGAACTATGGAATGCGCCGGGTGAGCGGTTGCCGGGCACCATCCGCGAAATCGCACCCGCGGCCGATTCGCAGACCCGCACCTACGCCGCGCGGGTCAGCCTGGTCGGCGAAGCGGTCAACGCGGTCGAGCTGGGCCAGAGCGCGCGCGTCTACGTACAGGAACATGGCGCCAAGGCGGCATTGAAGCTGCCGCTGTCGGCGGTGCAGCGTGGTGCCAAGGGCGGCACCGCGGTCTGGGTGGTGGATCCGAAGACCGCCAAGGTGTCGCTGCGACCGGTTCGGCTCGGCGCCTATGGTGATACCGAAGTACCCGTGCTGTCCGGCGTCGCCGCGACCGACTGGGTCGTGGCCGGCGGCGGCCATCTGCTGCGCGAAGGCGTGGCGGTGACGCCCGTGGATCGGGACAACCGCCCCGTGCTGGCGGTGCCCGCCAAGGAAGCGCGCTGATGAAAGCGACGATCAGCATGGCGCGCGCGCCCGCGCGGCAGCTTCGCGTCGCATCCATTGAAGGGAGTCGCTGACCATGCGCCGCTTCAATGTCTCCGAGTGGGCCCTGACCAACCGCTCGCTGGTGCTGTTCGCGATGATCGTGCTGGCGCTTATCGGTACCTGGTCGTACCGGCACCTGGGCCAATCCGAGGATCCACCGTTCACCTTCAAGGCGATGGTCGTGCGCACGGTATGGCCCGGCGCGACCGCGGACGAAGTGTCCAAGCAGGTCACCGAGCGCATCGAGAAGGCGCTGATGACCACCGGGAAGTACGAGTTCATCCGTTCCTATTCGCGGGCTGGCGAGTCGCAGGTCATCTTCATGGCCCGGGATTCGCTCAACTCCAGGGACATTCCCGAACTCTGGTACCAGATCCGCAAGAAGGTCGGCGACGTCCGCTATACCCTGCCCGAAGGCGTGGTGGGGCCGTTCTTCAATGACGAGTTCGGCGACACCTTTGGCAACATCTATGCGTTGACCGGGCCGGGTTTCGACTATGCGGTGATGAAGGACTACGCCGACCGCATCCAGCTGGAACTGCAGCGCGTATCCGACGTGGGCAAGGTGGAACTGGTCGGACTGCAGGACGAGAAGGTCTGGATTGAACTGTCCAACACCAAGCTGGCGACGCTGGGCATCCCGTTGACGGCGGTGCAGCAGGCGCTGGACGAGCAGAACGCGATGACCCCGGCCGGCTTCTTCGAGACGCCGAGCGATCGCGTGCAACTGCGCGTCAGCGGCGAATTCAGTTCGGTCGAGGAGATCCGCGAGTTCCCGATCCACGCCGGCGGCCGCACGGTGCGCCTGGGCGACATCGCCGAAGTGCGTCGCGGCTTCGCGGATCCATCCGCGCCGAAGATGCGCTTCATGGGCGAGGATGCCATCGGCATCGCGGTCGCGATGAAGGACGGCGGCGACATCCTCAAGCTGGGCGATACCCTGGAACACGAATTCCAGCGCCTGCAGAAGACCCTTCCGGTCGGCATGCAGCTGCGCAAGGTATCCGACCAGCCGCATGCGGTGGAGGAATCGGTCGGCGAGTTCGTGCGGGTGCTGACCGAGGCGGTGATCATCGTGCTGGTGGTGAGCTTCTTCTCGCTGGGTCTGCGTACCGGCCTGGTGGTGGCGGTCTCGATCCCGCTGGTGCTGGCGATGACCTTCGCGGTGATGCATTACTTCGGCATCGGCCTGCACAAGATCTCGCTGGGCGCGCTGGTGCTGGCGCTGGGCCTGCTGGTGGACGACGCGATCATCGCGGTGGAGATGATGGCCATCAAGATGGAGCAGGGTTACGACCGGCTGAAGGCGGCGAGCTTTGCCTACGAGTCGACCGCCTTCCCGATGCTGACCGGCACCCTGGTCACCGCGGCCGGCTTTCTGCCGATTGCGACCGCCGCGTCGAGCACCGGCGAATACACGCGCTCGTTGTTCCAGGTGGTGACGATCGCGCTGGTGGTGTCGTGGATCGCGGCGGTGCTGTTCATTCCCTATCTCGGCGACAAGATGCTGCCGGATCTGGACCAGCCGCGCCCGCCCAAACCGGGTTCGCTGGCCGCGCGCTGGCATGGCCTGCGCGCGCGCCTGGCCGATCGCCATCCCACACTGGCCGGCTGGCTGGAACCCGCGCCGCATGACGCCCATGATCACGACCCCTACCAGCGGCCGTTCTACCAGAAGTTCCGCAAGCTGCTGGATGCCTGCCTGCGCCATCGCTGGCTGGTGATTGGCGTGACCGTGCTGGCATTCGTACTGTCGATCGTGATGTTCCGTTTCATTCCGCAACAGTTCTTCCCCGATTCGGTGCGTCCGGAACTGATGGTGGATCTGGAGCTGGCCGAAGGCAGCTCGCTCAAGTCCACCGACGCGCAGGCGCGCCAACTGGAGAAGCTGCTGGCCAAGCGCGAAGGCATCCAGAACTACGTGGCCTACATCGGCACCGGCTCGCCGCGTTTCTACCTGCCGCTGGACCAGCAATTGCCACAGGCCAATTTCTCGCAGTTCGTGGTGCTGGCCGATGACATCGAGACGCGCGAATCGACACGCAAATGGCTGATTGAGGAAGTCGCGCCGAAATTCCCGCAACTGCAGTTCCGGGTGACCCGGCTGGAGAATGGACCGCCGGTGGGCTATCCGATCCAGTTCCGCGTGTCGGGCGAACATATTGATCGCGTGCAGGCGCTGGCACGCCAGGTGGCCGAGAAGGTGCGCGCGAACCCCAATGTCGCCAACGTCAATCTCGACTGGGATGAACCCAGCAAGATCGTGCGCCTGGTGATCGACCAGGATCGCGCCCGCGCGCTCGGCGTGAGCACCGCGCAGGTATCGCACTTCCTGACCAGTTCACTGTCGGGCCTGCACGTGAGCACCTATCGCGAGGGCAACGAGCTGGTCGAGATCCTGCTGCGTGGTCCGGAGCAGGAACGCGCGCGCATGGATCTGGTCGGCAGCCTGGCGGTGCCGACCAGCAATGGCGGAAGCGTGCCGCTGTCGCAGATCGCCAACCTGGAGTACGCCTTCGAGGACGGCATCATCTGGCACCGCAACCGCCTGCCGACGGTGACCGTGCGTGCGGATCTCAATACCGATGATCTGACCCCGCCGACCGTGGTGGGGCAGATCCAGCCGACCCTGGAGGACATCCGCAAGGCGCTGCCGGAAGGCTACCTGCTGGAGACGGGCGGCACCGTCGAGGATTCGGCGCGCGGGCAGAATTCCATCAACGCGGGCATGCCGCTGTTCCTGCTGGTGGTGGCGACCCTGCTGATGTTGCAGCTGCGCAGCTTCCCGCGGATGGCGCTGGTGGCGATGACCGCGCCGCTGGGGCTGATCGGCGTGACTCTGGCGCTGCTGATCTTCCGGGTGCCGTTCGGTTTCGTCGCCATGCTCGGCACCATCGCCCTGGCGGGCATGATCATGCGCAATTCGGTGATCCTGGTGGATCAGATCCAGCAGGACATCGACGCGGGCCATGACCGCTGGCATGCGATCATCGATGCCACCGTGCGCCGGTTCCGGCCCATCGTGCTGACCGCGCTGGCGGCGGTGCTGGCGATGATCCCGCTTTCGCGCAGCGCGTTCTTCGGGCCGATGGCGGTGGCGATCATGGGCGGCCTGACCGTGGCGACCCTGTTGACCCTGCTGTTCCTGCCGGCGCTGTACGCGGCCTGGTTCAAGGTCAAGCCCGAGGAAGGCAACGCGGCCTGACGCAGGGTGGGCTTCGGCCCGCCCTAGCGAAGATACCGCGGTACCTTGGCGCGCAGCAGCGCGATCAACTCCGGGTCCATGTAGTCGTACTCGTCAGGGATATCGAGGCAGACGATTCGCTGCCGGCCCAGGTGGGCACGGAAGCGCGACGACAGCTTGTCGCGGTGCGCGCGTTCCATGACGAATACCAGATCCGCCCACGTCAACAACTCCGGCGTGAGCGGATTTTCAGCATCGTTGTTCAGGCCGGCCGACGCGGTCTCCACGCCGGGCCAGTCCGCAAAGACCTGCTCGGCCGTCGGACTGCGCAGACGGTTCTGGCTGCAGATGAAAAGCACCTTGCGCATGCCTGCCGGACTCAGGCACCGAGTGCGTGGTCGGCCGCGGCACGGGCATGCAGCGCGGTGGTATCGAAGAGCGGGACGGGCGAGTCGTCCGTGCCCACCAGCAGCGATATCTCCGTGCATCCCAGGATCACCGCTTCCGCACCGCGTGCAACCAGACGGCCAATGATGTCCCGATAGAGGTGCCGCGAGCGGTCGTCGACGATGCCCCGGCAAAGCTCCTCGTAGATGATGCGGTGGACCTCGAGGCGGTCTTCGCTCCCGGGGACAAGCACTTCCAGGCCATGCCGCCGCTGCAGGCGCTCGCGATAGAACTCCTCTTCCATGGTGAAGCGCGTGCCTAGCAGGCCGACCCGCCGGACTCCCGCCGCGGCGACGGCGCTCGCGGTCGGATCGGCGATGTGAAGCAATGGCAGCGCGATCGCGGCTTCCACCGCGGGCGCGACCTTGTGCATCGTGTTGGTGCAGATCACCAGGAAATCGGCACCGGCCGATTGCAGGCGCCGCGCACCGTCTGCCAGCAGCGTCCCCGCGCGCTCCCACTCGCCGCCGCGTTGCAATTGTTCGATCTCGTGGAAATCAACGCTGTAGAGCAGGAGGCGCGCCGAATGCAGCCCGCCCAGGCGTTCCTGCACGCGCTGGTTGATCAGGCGGTAATAGGGCACGGTGGATTCCCAGCTCATGCCACCCAGCATTCCGATGGTCTTCATGCCGGCATTGTAGGGGCGAGGACACGCGGGTGATGCGTGTGGGAGACAGGTGGGAACGGATGCCAATCAGGCGTCCGATGGAGAACCTTCGTCGCGAACCAGGGCTTCGCCGGCCGGTTTCGGATCGGACTGTAGAACCAGTTGTGCCAGCAACGCCACCCACACGGGAATCACAAACCAGCCCCGCCAGACATCTTCGAGCCCGCTCTTCGGGAATCCATGCTTCGCCACGAAGTAGAACACGCCGAAAAACAGCAGGACGAAGATCGGAACCAGGCGCGGTTGCATGAGGCCCATGAGCCCGGACTCGTTGGCGTCGGCCGTTTCCGCGGGCGAGTTGAGCAGGAAGACCAGGGCCAGCGGAAGGACGCCTTCCAGCACCGGCCATCCCGCCAGCGAGCCGACGCCCCAAAGCGTGATCAGCGAGGCGGAGACCACCAGTTTCAATCGATGCTTCGTGCCGGGCGTCATGTCCGCGTCCTCTGCTTGGTGAGGCGGACTATGGCCGGATCAGGCCTCAACCACAAGCAGTTGGGGGACGGCTGGCATGACAGGCAAAAAAAGGCGGGCCGAAGCCCGCCTGTCAGAGAGAGCAGACTCAGTCCCTGAGTTCGGCGACGTAGCAGTGCTCGTTCAACTGTTCGACCACCGCCTGGGCGGCGGCCTGGGTGGAGACACCGCGACCACCCGCGGCCAGATCATTGGTGAACACCTGCGCGTTCAGGGCGCCGTCGACCGCGCGCTCGATGCAATCTGCCTCTTCGTCCAGGCCCAGCGAGTGGCGCAGCAGCATCGCGCAGCTCAGGATGGTGGCGTACGGGTTGGCGATGCCCTTGCCGGCGATGTCCGGCGCGGAACCGTGGATGGGCTCGTACAGGCCGACCCGGCCGTCGCCCAGCGAGGCCGACGGCAACAGACCCAGCGATCCGGCCAGCATCGAGGCTTCGTCGGTCAGGATGTCGCCGAACATGTTCTCGGTGACGATCACGTCGTACTCGCGCGGCCGCGACAGCAGATGCATGGCCATGGCATCGACCAGCACGTGCTCCAGTTTCACGTCGGCGAATTCCTCGCGGCCGATGCGCGCGGTAACGTCGCGCCACAGGCGCGAGGTCTCCAGCACGTTGGCCTTGTCCACCGACACCAGGTAGCCGCGACGCTGGCGCGCCAGGCGGAACGCGCTGCGCACCACCCGCTCGATCTCGGTGACGCTGTAGCTGCACAGATCGCTGGCGCCGCGTTCGTCGCGGGTCTTGTCGCCGAAGTAGATGCCGCCGGTCAGTTCGCGCACCACCATGATATCCACGCCGGTCAGCAGGTGCGGCTTGATCGGCGAGGCGTTCAGCGCGGCCGGGTGCGGGCGGACCGGTCGCAGGTTGGCGAACAGGCCCAGTCCACGGCGCAGCGCCAGCAGGCCCTGCTCGGGACGGATCTTCGCGTTCGGGTCGGACCATTTCGGTCCGCCCACCGCGCCCAGCAGCACCGCGTCGGCCTGCTGGCAGGCGCGCAGCGTGGCGGCCGGCAGCGGATCGCCATGACGATCGATGGCGATGCCGCCGATGTCGTGTTCGGTGAAGGTGAAGTCGTGGCCGTGGCGACGGGCCACGGTACGCAGGACGGAGACGGCGGCGGCGGTGACTTCCGGACCGATGCCGTCGCCGGGCAGGACGGCGATTTCAGCGCGCATGGCGGGTTTCCTCGTAGTGTTCGATATCGGCCTGGCGGGCCAGCAGATAGCCCATTTCGTCGACGCCCTCGAGCAGGCAGGTCTGGGCGAAGGCATCCAGCGGGAAGGGGTAGACGCGGCCGTCGGGCGTGCGCAGCTCGCGCGCGGCCACGTCGATGACCAGTTCGTCATCGGGGCGTTCCATCAGCGCCTGCACGTCGTCCTCGGCCAGCACCACCGGCAACAGGCCGTTCTTCAGGCTGTTGTTGCGGAAGATGTCGGCGATCTCGCTGCTGACGATCGCGCGCAGGCCCAGGTCGGTCAGCGCCCACGGCGCGTGTTCGCGCGAGGAGCCGCAGCCGAAGTTCCGGCCGGCCAGCAGTACGGCACGGCCGGCGTTTTCCGGCTGGTTGAACGGGAATTCCGGATTGGGCGTGCCGTCGGCCTGCCAGCGCCAGTCGTTGAACGCATTGCGGCCCAGACCGGCGCGTTCGGTGGTGGACAGGAACCGGGCCGGGATGATCTGGTCGGTGTCGATGTTGGTCTGGCGCAGCACGACGCTCTGCGAACGCAGTTCACGGAAACCGCTCATCACGCCACCTCCTTGCGCGCACCGAACAGTTCGCGGGGATCGCTGACCCTTCCGTTCACCGCCGCCCACGCCGCCGTCAGCGGCGAGGCCAGCAGGGTGCGCGAGCCGGGGCCCTGGCGTCCCTCGAAATTGCGGTTGCTGGTGCTGACGGCCAATTGGCCGGGGGCGACCAGATCACCGTTCATGGCGATGCACATCGAGCAGCCCGGTTCGCGCCATTCCGCACCGGCGGCACGCACGATGGCGTCGATGCCCTCGGCCTCGGCCTGGCGCTTGACCTGCTCCGAGCCCGGCACCACCAGCATGCGCACGCGCGCATCGATCTGGCGGCCGCGCAGTACGGAAGCGACCTCGCGCATGTCGCTCAGGCGGCCATTTGTGCAGGAGCCGACGAACACCACGTCCACCGCGGTGCCGGCCAGCGTGTGGCCCGCCTCCAGCGCCATGTAGTCCAGTGCCTTGCGCGCGGCGGCGTCGTTGGCGGCGGGAATCGGAACATCCACGCCGATGGCGGTGCCCGGATGGGTGCCCCAGGTCAGGGTCGGGCGAATGTCCGCGGCGTCGATGCGCACTTCCACGTCGTGGCGGGCACCCTCATCGCTGCGCAGCGCCGACCACTCGCGCCTGGCCTGCTCGAAGTCGGCGCCCTTGGGCGCGCGCGGCGCCTGCGCCAGCCAGGCGAAGGTGGTCTCGTCCGGGGCGACCATGCCGGCGCGCGCACCGGCTTCGATCGACATGTTGCACAGGGTCATGCGCTGCTCCATGTCCATCGCGCGGATGGTGGAACCGCGATACTCGATAACGTGGCCGGTGCCGCCGTTGACGCCGATCACGCCGATGATGTGCAGGATGACGTCCTTGGCGCCGACGCCCGGCGCCAGTTCGCCTTCCACCGTGATCGCCATGGACTTCGGCTTGCGCTGCAGCAGGCACTGGGTGGCCAGCACGTGGCCGACCTCGCTGGTACCGATGCCGAACGCCAGCGCGCCGAACGCGCCGTGGGTGGAGGTGTGGCTGTCGCCGCAGACGATGGTCATGCCGGGCTGGGTGAAGCCAAGTTCCGGCGCGATGACGTGGACGATGCCGCGCTGGTCGGAACCCATGTCGAACAGTTCGATGCCGTGTTCGGCGCAGTTGCGCGCCAGGGTCTGGACCTGCGATTCGGCGGCGGCCGTGTAGTAGGGCAGCCTGCCGTCCGCGCCGGCGGGCAGGGTGGGCGTGGAGTGATCCATCGTCGCCTTGGTGCGGTCCGGGCGGCGCGGCTTCAGGCCGCGCGACTTCAGTTCGGTGAACGCCTGCGGCGAGGTCACTTCATGAATCAGGTGCAGGTCGATGTAAAGCACCGCGGGCGCGGCGTCGCTTTCGGGACTGACGACGTGCGCGTCCCAGAGTTTGTCGAACAGGGTACGGGGTGGTTGGGTGGTCATGGTCGGGGAGTCGGGAGAATTCATGTCGCGATCGGCCTCACGCGGCCGCTACTTCCTGGCTGGCAACGCGGCGATGGCGCAGCAGGCGGTTGGCCACGTCCAGCCACGCCAGCGCCGATGCCTCGATGATGTCCTTGCTGGTGCCGGTGCCTTCGTATTCCTCGCCTTCGCAGCGCACCGACAGGCTGGCCTCGCCGCGCGCGTCGGCGCCGATGCCGACGCTGTGAACCTGGTAGCTCTCCAGTTGCAGCTGCACGCCGGTGGCGGCTGAAAGCGCGCCGAACAGCGCGTCCACCGGACCATTGCCCTGCGCCGTTTCGGCGACCCGGTTGCCATCCGGATCCGACAGTTCGACCAGGGCGTTGGCGCGGCTGCCGACGTCGCTGATGGTCATCGAGGACAGGCGGTAACCGTCGCTGACGGACGCATCCTGCATCAGCGCCTGCAGGTCGGCGTCGCCAACCACGCGCTGCTTCTCGCACAACGCCTTGAACTGCTCGAACACCAGCTTCAGCTCGTCCTCGTCCAGCCAGTAGCCCAGTGCGCGCAGGCGCTGTTCGACCGCTGCGCGGCCGCTGTGGCGGCCCAGCACCATCTGCGAAGAGGGCCAGCCCACGTCCTGCGGCTGCATGATTTCGTAGGTGCCGCGATGGCGCAGCATGCCGTGCTGGTGGATGCCGGATTCGTGGGCGAAGGCGTTGGCGCCGACGATCGCCTTGTTGCGCTGAACCGGCATGCCGACCAGCCGCGACAGCAGCTGCGAGGTCGGCACGATGCGGCGGGTGTCCACCCCGGTGTCCAGGTTGTAGAACGCGTTGCGGACCTTCAGCGCCATCACGATTTCCTCGATGGCGCAGTTGCCGGCGCGCTCGCCGATGCCGTTGATGGAACCCTCCACCTGGCGCGCGCCGCCCTCGATGGCGGCCAGCGAGTTGGCCACGGCCAGGCCCAGGTCGTTGTGGCAGTGGGTGCTGAACACCACCTTGTCCGCGCCCGGCACCTGCGCGATTACGCGCTGGAACATGCCGCGGATTTCCTCCGGCGTGGTGAAGCCCACGGTATCGGGCAGGTTGATGGTGCGGGCGCCGGCGGCGATCGCGGCGGCGACCACCTCGTGCAGGAAATCCTCCTCGGTGCGGGTGGCATCCTCGGCGGAGAACTCGACGTCGTCGATATGCGCGCGCGCCATGCCGACGTGCTTGTGGACCGACTCCAGCACCTGCTCGCGGCTCATCCGCAGCTTGTGCTCGCGATGCAGCGGACTGGTCGACAGGAACAAGTGCAGGCGTGGCCGGGCGGCGGCGGTGACCGTGCGCAGCGAGGTCTCGATGTCACCCGCCAGGCAGCGCGACAGCACCGCCAGGGTGGTCCCGCGCAATTCACGCGCGATCAGCGCGTGCGCCTCGCGGTCCGACTGCGAGCTGGCGGGGAAGCCGGTCTCGATGATGTCCACGCCCAGGTCGGCCAGCCCGCGCGCCATCACCAGCTTTTGCTGCGGGGTCATGCTGCAGCCGGGCGACTGCTCGCCGTCACGCAGGGTGGTATCGAAGATGCGGACGTGGTCGGACGGCTTGGATTCGGAAATGTTCGTGTTCACCAGCTGGATTCCTCTGCGACGGCGGCAGTGCGGCGCGGACGGGATGCGGGCGGCACTGCGGTGGAACGGGGGATGGTTGGATTGCGCGGCGTCGTGCCGGCAAGCGAAGGCTCGCCTTCGCGGTTGCGCCGGCGCGGTTTGCGCGGCGGGCGCGGACGGACTTCGGAGAGCAGTCGGGCCAGGACGGTGGCATCGATGTTCCCGCCGGACACCACCGCGCACTTGCGCTTGCCGGCCACGCGCCGGCCGGCGGCCAGCGCCAGCGCGCCGGCGCCTTCGGCGATGACGTGTTCCTCCAGCGCCAGCCGGACCAGCGTCTCGCGCAGTTCGGCCTCGCGCACGATGACCACGTCGTCCAGCAGGTTGGCGCACAGGCGGCGGGTGATGAAGCCGGGAATCTTGACCCGCACGCCGTCGGCCAGCGAAGCGGCGGGATCGCGCGCGGCGGTGTCGCCGCGGATGGCGCGGGCCATCGAATCCACGCCTTCCACCTGCGCCCCGATCACGCGCACGCCCTGCGATTTCAGCGCCAGCGCGACACCGGACGCCAGGCCGCCGCCGCCGATCGGCACGATGACCACGTCTGGCGCGTGTGGGGCGATTTCGATTCCTACCGTGCCCTGGCCGGCGATCACGTCCGGGTCGTCGAACGCGGACAGGAAGCGGTAGCCGTTCTGTTCGGCGAGGTCACGGGCGAAGGCGAAGGCTTCGTCGTAGCTGGCGCCATGCTGGCGCACGGTCGCGCCCCAGTGGGCGACACCGGCGATCTTGGTTTCCGGCGCGCCGTGCGGCATCACCGTGATGGCCTGCACGCCCAGCCGGTAGGCAGCCCAGGCCACGCCCTGGGCGTGGTTGCCCGCCGAAGCGCAGATGACCGGGCGGCTGTCGCCGCGTTCGCGCGCGGCCAGCAGCGCGTTCAATGCGCCGCGCACCTTGTAGGAACCGGTGCGCTGCAGGTTCTCCAGTTTCAGCATCACGCCGAAGCGTTCGGCATGGTGCAACGGCGTCGGCGGCAGATAGCGGCGCAGGCGCGCCTGCGCGGCCAGCACATCGGCCACGCTGACCCGGACGTCGCCGACGTCCGGGTCTTCGCTGCTGGCGGCGCGGCCGGCATCAGGCATCGCGGCACGCGAACGGCTGATGTTGAAGAAGACGCCTCCGGACGTGGGTGCCGACGGCGTGGACGGACAACGTGTTCATCACGCGGCCTCCCCGGAATCGACGGCGGTGATCTCGACCGATTCGCAGTCGTAGATCTTCTGCATCTGCAGGCGCAGGGTTTCGGGCGGGCGCTGGCCGTCGACCACCAGCTGCACGCGCCAGCGCCCGTCGGAGGGCGCGGGTTCGCCGCTGATGGCGCGCGGCGCGAAGCCGCGCCGCTCGGCCATGCCGATCACGCGCGTCAGCGCGCCCTCGGCGGGTTTCAGCACCAGGTCAAGCCGGTATCGCATGGGAGGAGGGCTCCGGGCTCTGCTTGGCGGGATTGCCGTCCAGCATCGAGCTGTTGGCATGGTTGGGCGGCACCAGCGGCCATACGTTGGCCTTGATGTCGATGGCGACGTGCAGCAGCGCGGGACCGGGCTGGGCCAGCAGTTCGGCCAGCGCGTCATCGACCTGGTTGCGCAATTCGATGCGGCGGGCGGGAATGCCGAACACCTGCGCCAGCGCGGCGAAGTCCGGGTTGTCGGACAGATCGATTTCGCTGTAGCGCTCGGCGAAGAACAGTTCCTGCCATTGCCGGACCATGCCCAGCGCGCTGTTGTCCAGCAGCACGATCTTTACCGGCAGTCTGCAGCGGGCGATGGTGGCCAGCTCCTGCACGTTCATCATGAAGCTGCCGTCGCCGCTGACCAGCACCACCGTGCGATCCGGGCAGGCGAACTGCGCGCCCATCGCCGCCGGCAGGCCGAAACCCATCGTGCCCAGCGCGCCGCTGGTCAGGTGGTTGCGGGGATGCCCGAACTTGCAGTGCTGTGCCACCCACATCTGGTGCTGGCCAACATCGCAGGCGACGATCGTGTCGGCGGGCGCCACTTCGGTCAGCCGCTTCAGCAAGCCCGGCGCATAGATGTCGCTGCCTGGCGCGTCGTAGCGGAATCCGTGCCGTTCGCGGTTGCCGGCGCAGCGCTTGCGCCATTCCTCGCAGGTGCTGCGCGCCGCGCTCAGGGTCCGCAGGCCGGCGGCGACGTCGCCCGGAATCGCGATGTCGGCGCCGCGCAGCTTGGAGATCTCGTAGGCGTCGGCATCCAGGTGCACGACCCGCGCGAACGGCGCGAACTCGGCCAGCTTGCCGGTGGCGCGATCGTCGAAGCGCGCGCCGACGACCACCAGCAGATCCGCTTCCTGCACCGCCATGTTGGCGGCGCGGGTCCCGTGCATGCCCAACATGCCCAGGAACTGCGGGTGGTTGCCGGGCAGTGCGCCCAATGCGCGCAGGGTCAGCACGGTCGGGATGCGGGTGGCCTCGACGAACTGGCGGAACGCATCCACGGCGTCCGCCAGGGCGATGCCGCCGCCGCCGTAGATCACCGGCTTCTCGGCGCCGGCGATCGCCGCCAGCGCCTCGGCCAGCCGCGCGTCCTCCGGCGCCGGCACCGGATCGACCGCGGCCGGCACGTGGTCCGGCAGATGCGAGGCATCGGCCATCTGCACGTCCTTGGGCAGATCGATCAGCACCGGTCCCGGACGGCCTTCGCGCGCGATGCGGAACGCTTCGCGCACCATCTCCGGCAGATCCTCGACGCGCCGCGCCAGGAAGCTGTGCTTGACGATCGGCATGGTCAGGCCGAACACGTCCAGTTCCTGGAACGCGTCCGTACCCATCAGCGGCGTGGCGACCTGTCCGGTCAGGCAGACCATCGGCACCGAATCCAGCATCGCGTCGGCGATGCCGGTGACCAGGTTGGACGCGCCGGGGCCGGACGTGGCCACGCATACGCCGACCTTGCCGCTGGCGCGGGCGTAGCCGTTGGCGGCCAGCGCCGCGCCCTGCTCATGGCGCACCAGGATGTGCTTCAGCGACGAATCCACCAGCGCGTCGTAGAACGGCATGATGGTGCCGCCCGGATAGCCGAACAGCGTATCCACGCCTTCGGCTTCCAGGGCCTGGGTCAACCATCGGGCGCCATTGCGGGAAGCAGCGGCAGCGTCGGCGTTCATGCGGCGGCGGCCTGTTCTGTATCGGGTTGGGAGGCGTTGGCCTGCAGCCACACCATCTTGGCGCGCAATTGCTTGCCGACGACTTCGATCGGATGTTCCAGATCGGCCTGCTTGTACTTCTTGTAGTTCGGCAGGCCGGCTTCGTACTCGGCGATCCAGTTCTTGGTGAAGGTGCCGTCCTGGATGTCCTTCAGGACTTCCTTCATGCGTGCCTTGGTGCCGGCGTCGATCACGCGCGGGCCGCTGACGTAGTCGCCGTACTGGGCGGTCTCGGACACGAATTCCAGCATGCGGGTGATGCCGCCCTCGTAGAACAGGTCGACGATCAGCTTCAGCTCGTGCAGGACTTCGTAATAGGCGATTTCCGGCTGGTAGCCGGCTTCCACCAGGGTCTCGAAGCCGGCCTGCACCAGCGAGGAGGCACCGCCGCACAGCACGGCCTGCTCGCCGAACAGATCGGTTTCGGTCTCTTCCTTGAAGCTGGTCTTGATGATGTTGGCGCGGGCGCCGCCCAGGCCGGCGGCATAGGCCAGCGCCAGCGCCTCGGCCTGGCCGCTCTTGTCCTGGTAGACCGCATAGATGCAGGGCACGCCGCGGCCGATTTCGTACTCGCGGCGGACCAGCGCGCCCGGGCCCTTGGGCGCGACCAGCACCACGTCCAGATCCTCGCGCGGGCTGATCAGGCCGTAGTGGACGTTGAGGCCGTGGGCGAACAGCAGGCAGGCGCCTTGCTTCATGTTTGGTGCCAGCACGTCGTTGTAGAGCTGTTTCTGGACCATGTCCGGGGTCAGCACGGCGACCAGGTCGGCATCCTTCACGGCTTCGGCCGGCGACTTGACCAGGAAACCGTCGGCCTGGGCCTTGGCCTCGGTGGGACCGCCCGGGCGCAGGCCCACGGTGACGTCGAAACCGGATTCGCGCAGGTTCAGCGCGTGCGCGCGGCCCTGGCTGCCGTAGCCGACGACGGCGATCTTGGGTTGCGGGGCGGAGGAGGCGACGGTGGTCATTTGCGGAATTCCTGAGTTGGGAAGGGCGGGTGGGTCGGAAAAAATCGGCGGCAATAAAAAACCCCGCACTTCTCAGTGCGGGGTTTTGCGAATCTGGCGTTGTTTTCTGCTTACACGCCCGTTCGTCCCGCACCTGTTGGCGAGGTAATAAGGACGACGACGAGAATGGAGGCCGCGCTGGGCGCGGTCCGCAGGTCGTGGGTCAGGGGCGTGTGGCGATGCAACATGAGGCCAAGGGAAACATGCCCGTTCGAGCCTTGTCAAGCGCGCCGGGGAAATTTTCGGTAATGTCCCGATGAGAGGCCGGTTTGCGTGGCGATGGTTGCAACTGCAACCATGAAAAGCCCGCAGAATCGCCGCCTTCCGCGCAATACGACTCCCCCGCAGACCATGCCTGAATACCGATCCAAGACCTCCACCCATGGGCGCAACATGGCCGGTGCCCGTGCGCTCTGGCGCGCCACCGGCATGAAGGACGGCGACTTCCAGAAGCCGATCATCGCCATCGCCAACTCCTTCACCCAGTTCGTGCCGGGACACGTCCACCTGAAGGATCTCGGCCAACTGGTCGCCCGCGAGATCGAACGCGTCGGCGGTGTCGCCAAGGAATTCGACACCATCGCGGTCGACGACGGCATCGCGATGGGCCATGACGGCATGCTGTATTCGCTGCCCAGCCGCGAAGTCATCGCCGACTCGGTGGAGTACATGGTCAACGCGCACTGCGCCGACGCGCTGGTGTGCATTTCCAACTGCGACAAGATCACTCCGGGCATGCTGATGGCCGCGCTGCGGCTGAACATCCCGACCGTGTTCGTTTCCGGTGGTCCGATGGAGGCGGGCAAGACGCGGCTGGCCGATCACAAGCTGGATCTGATCGACGCGATGGTGATGGCGGCGGATCCGAACGCCAGCGATGAAGCGGTGGCGGCGGTCGAGCGCAGCGCGTGCCCGACCTGCGGTTCCTGCTCGGGCATGTTCACCGCCAACTCGATGAACTGCCTGACCGAGGCATTGGGCCTGTCGTTGCCGGGCAACGGCACGGTGGTCGCCACCCATGCCGACCGCGAGCAGTTGTTCCTGCGCGCCGGCCGCCTGGCCGTCGAGCTGTGCCATCGCTGGTACGGCGCGGAGGATCCGACCGCATTGCCGCGCGGCATCGCCACCTTCGAGGCCTTCGAGAACGCGATGACCCTGGACATCGCGATGGGCGGTTCGACCAACACCATCCTGCACCTGCTGGCGGCCGCGCAGGAGGGCGAGGTGGCGTTCGACATGCGCGACATCGACCGGCTGTCGCGACGCGTGCCGCAGTTGTGCAAGGTCGCGCCCAACACCCAGAAGTACCACATCGAGGATGTGCACCGCGCCGGCGGCATCATGGCGATCCTGGGGGAACTGGCGCGCGGCGGGCTGCTGCACACGCAGGTGGCGACCGTGCACGCGAAGACGCTGGGCGACGCGATCGCGCAATGGGACGTGGGCGTGGTGGAGGACGAGAAGGTCCACACCTTCTACAAGGCCGGGCCGGCGGGCATTCCGACCCAGGTCGCCTTCAGCCAGGACACCCGCTGGCCGTCGCTGGATACCGATCGCGCCGAGGGTTGCATCCGCGATGTCGAGCACGCCTTCTCGCGGGAAGGGGGCCTGGCGGTGCTGTACGGCAACATCGCCCGCGATGGCTGCGTGGTGAAGACCGCCGGTGTCGACGAATCCATCCACGTGTTCGAAGGCAACGCACGCGTCTACGAAAGCCAGGACGCGGCGGTGAAGGGCATCCTGGGCGACGAGGTGAAGGCCGGCGACGTGGTGGTGATCCGCTACGAGGGACCGAAGGGCGGGCCGGGCATGCAGGAAATGCTGTATCCGACCAGCTATCTGAAATCCAAGGGCCTGGGCAAGCAGTGCGCGCTGCTGACTGACGGGCGCTTCTCGGGCGGTACCTCCGGATTGTCGATTGGCCATGCGTCGCCGGAAGCGGCGGCGGGCGGCGCGATCGGCCTGGTCCGCGACGGCGATCGCATCCGCATCGACATTCCCGCCCGCGGCATCAACCTGCTGGTGGACGAGGCGGAACTGGCCGCGCGCCGCGCCGAACAGGATGCGCGCGGATGGAAACCCGCGCAGCCGCGCGCGCGCCGGGTGACCACCGCGCTCAAGGCATACGCGCTCCTCGCCACCAGCGCCGACAAGGGCGCGGTGCGCGACAAGGCATTGCTGGACAACGCATGAGGCTGCGATGGTCGCGTTTGGGCGCGTTTCTCGCGGGCGGTATCGCGCTCGTGTCACTGGTTGCGCCCGCCCTGGCAGCGGATCCCGAGCCACTGGTGGTGGCCACCTACGCCTATCCGCAGCGGGACCGGGCGGCGGCGATCCGGCCGCTGGCCGACTATCTCGGCCGCCGGCTGCAGCGCCCCGTCGAAGTGCGCGTGCTGCCGTCGCCCAGCGCGTTGATCGCGGGCATGGCGGCGGGAGAAGTCGATGTCGCGGTGCCCAACCTGCACGGTTACCTGCAGGCGCTGCGATTGCCGCCGGGCAGCGTGGCCACGTTGCCGGTGCCGGACGTGCCCGCCGCGCAGGCGCAGCGCTACCGCGCGGTGATCGTCGCGAAACGGCCGTTGTCAGGCATCGCGCTCGCCGCCGGGGCGGCCACGCTGAGGCTGGCGCTGGTCGGCCGCGATTCGGCGTCGGGCGGATTCGTGCCGCGTGGCGGACTGGCGGAAATGGGCATCGCGAATCCTGAAGCCGCATTCGCGCGGGTCGACTATGCCGGTTCGCATGCCGCGTCGCTGGCCTGGCTGAAGGACGGCCGCGCTGACGTGGCCGCACTGGCGGCCGATGTCTACGACGCGGAACCGCAGCCGGACCTGCATGAACTCTGGCGCTCGCCGGTCATTCCGCCCGGGCCGCTGCTGTGCCGGCCGGCCGTCGATCGGGATTGCGCCGCGATCGGCGGTGAACTGCTGGTTGCCGACCAGCAGGATCCCGCGGTGATGGCGGGACTGCGCGCCGGCTGGCCGGAGTTCGGCGACGCGGTGCGGCTGGTGCCCGCCGACGAGGCGATGCTGGCGGAAATGGCCGGCCGGATCGACTGACGGCGAGGCCGTCAGCGTTCCTCCGATCGCGCGGCGTCCTCGCGCGCGATCCAGTCCATGATCAGCCGGCGCGCGCGCTGTTCGCGCCGGCGCCCGAGCCGATATTCCTGGTTCAGCGCGCGGTACAGGCCCAGCATCACCAGCAACAGCAGCAGCGCGAATGGCAGCGCGGTGATGGTGATGACGCCTTGCAGGGCATCCAGGCCGCCTGCCAGCAGCAGGGTCGCCGCGACCAGCGCCACGCCCACGCCCCAGACCAGGCGTCGGCGCAGCGGCGGATCGCCGGCGGTGTCGGTGGACATGCTCGCCAGTACCAATACCGCCGAATCGGCCGAGGTCACGAAGAAGATCATCAACAGCAGCACCGCGATGCCGGCCAGCAGCGTCGACAGCGGCAGATGATCGAACAGGGTGAACAGCACGGTTTCATAGCCGCGCGCCAGTGGCGCGCCCATGTCCACGCCGCCGAGAATCTGCATCCACAACGCCGTTCCGCCGAACACCGAGAACCACACGAAGCCCAGCAGGCTGGGGATGACCACCACGCCGAACACGAACTCGCGGATGGTCCGGCCGCACGAGATGCGGGCGATGAACGATCCGACGAACGGTGCCCACGCGATCCACCAGGCCCAATAGAAGATCGTCCAGTCGGCTACCCACGTGCTGCCGGAGAACGGCGACATCCGCAGGCTCATGTTGACCAACTGGTTGAGATAGGTGCCCAGCGTGGTGGTGAAGGTGTCGAAGATGAAACCGGTGGGACCCAGGACCAGCACCATCGCCAGCAACAGCGCGGCCAATCCGAGATTGAAGTTCGACAACCATTTGATGCCGCGATCCACGCCGCTGATGGTGGAAGCCATGTACAGCACGAACGCCACGCCGATGATCGCCAGCTCGGTGCCGATGGAATCGGGAATGCCGGTGACCCGCGCCACGCCGGCGGCGATCTGGATGGTGCCGAACCCCAGCGTGGTGGCCACGCCGACCGCGGTGGCCACCACCGCGGCGATGTTCACCGCATGGCCGATCCAGCCGCGATGATGATGCCCGATGACCGGTTGCAGCAGATCGCTGATCAGGCCGCGCCCGCCACGATTGAACTGGAACCAGGCCATCGCCAGTCCGATCAGCGCGTAGATCGCCCAGGGATGCAGGCCCCAGTGGAAGAACACGTAGCGCATCGATGCGCGCGCGGCATCCAGGCTGCCCGGCACCAGCCCTTCCGGCGGCTTGAAGTAGTGCGACACCGGCTCGGCGGCGCCCCAGAACACCAGGCCGATGCCCATGCCGGTGGCGAACAGCATCGCCAGCCAGCTGGCATTGGAGAATTCCGGCTCGGCATCCTCGCCACCGATGCGCAGGTTGGCGAAGCGCCCCACCGCCAGATACAGCAGGAAGACCAGCGCGGCGAACACGATCAGCAGGTACAGCCAACCGGCGCTGGAAATAATCCCGGCCAGCTGCTGCTGGATCCAGGCGTTGAAAGGACCGGGCGCAAGACCGGCGGCGGCGACCAGGAGGGCCACCAGCAGGATGGAGATACGGAAAACCACGCAGGCCTCCTTGTCGTGAACGGAGTAGCCCACCGGTGGAAAATAAAGGCCCGCGCAGGGCTTGGCGTCACCGGCGAGCGCGCATGATAGCAACCGGCTTATTTACGCTCGCTGATGACGAAGCGACGGAAATGCGCGTTACAGACCGAGATCAATCTGGAATCGAAATGCCGAACAATGGGGCCGCCTTCGGTCAGGACGGAGGGCTTGCCCCGATCATGGCTTGCCGGGACCGATGGTGCGCGAAAGGAAGGCTTCCAGTCGCTGGTAGAACGCGATGTTGTTCTCTTCCTTGTAGAAACCGTGACCTTCCTTGGGAACCGCCATCCACTCAGGCGCGTTTCCGGCTCGTTCCAGCGCGTCCTTCATCGCGCGCGCCTGTGCGAAGGGCGTGCGCTCGTCGATCTCGCCATGGACCAGGAGGACGGGCACCTTGATGCGTTCGGCGATCATCGTCGGTGAGTTGGCCGCCAGTTCCGCATCGTTCGTGCCGACCACGCGCTCCAGGTAGTTGCGTCCATAGCGGGTCGACTTGATGTCGCCCTTGCTGTACATCATCTTCAGGTCATACAGGCCGGAAACACCCACCGCGCATTTGATGAGTTCCGGCGCCTTGGCCGCGGTCATCATCGCGGAGTAGCCGCCGAAGCTGGCGCCGTAGGAGCAGATCCGTGCCGGATCCGCATAGCCTTGTCCAATCGCCCACCGTACGCCGTCCAGCAGATCGTCCTGTATGCGGGTGCCCCATTTCAGGTAGCCAGCCTCTTCGAAGCGATAGCCACGCCCGCGGGAGCCACGGAAGTTGACCTGCAGGACAAGATAGCCACGGCTCGCCAGGAACTGCGCATCGGTATCGAATGCCCAGTCGTCCCCGACCGCGTGCGGGCCACCATGGGGAAGCAGGATCATCGGCAACCGTGAAGGCTGCTGGACGCCCGCCGGAACGGTCAGGAAGCCATCCAGCTCCATGCCGTCGCTGGCTTTGAAGCGGAAGGGACGACGTTCGCCCATGTGGGCGGGATCCAGGCCTTCCCGTCCCGCCAGCAGCCGGGAGACCTTCATCTGCTTGCGATCGAACAGGTACCAGGCGCCGGGATCGCGATCGCTGTAGGCGTACAGCAGGGACACCGCGCCATCGCCGCTGTGATTGACATAGGTGACGTACATGCCCGGGAAGCTCTGGTTGAGCTTTTGGTGCAACTGGGCTTCCGCGGACGCCGCATCGAAGTACACCATCCGCGGCTTGCCCTCGCCGAGCGTGGCGGCGAAGGGCTCCATGGGGGCCACGGTCCACTCCACGTCGCCCACGCTGCCGAAATCATCCTTGGCCAGCACGGTGCGGTTCTGGCCCCGCAGGTCGGACTTGACCAGCATGGACGGCCCGCCGTCTTCGCTGAAGGAGGCGAACAGATGCTTCCCATCCGCGGAAAACGAGTAGGGCACGAACTTGCCGCCCAGTTCCTTGCCCGAAACGCGCGTCCAGTTCTCACCCTGCGCATCGGCGGCGTACAGCAGGTAGTTGTTGCTGTCGTCCGTTCCCGACGCGAAGCGCGGGACACCCGCACGGTCGAGGGTGAATGACAGGTCCTTGACCGGAATGTCGGCGACCAGGCGGGCGGTCGTGCGTTCGGCATCCACGTCGTACAACTGCGAGCGGTTTGTGCCCATGGAAAGCCGGCGCATGTAGAAATGGCCATTCCGCACTTCGGGCACGCCCTCGATATAGCCGAAACCGGCGTCGATCCCGGCCGTGCGCGTGCTCTGCTGGTAGCCGAACACGTACTTCTGGTTCTTGCCGTCGAAGTCGGTGGCGATGATCTCGCCCATCGGCGTCGGCTCCTCGCGCGAACCCATCTGCCGGCCCTTGGCGATCACCAGCCGCTTCGGACTAACCCAGTAGATTTGTGCAGGCAGTTCGTAGCGGGGCAGGCGAAGCAGCGCGGTCTGCTGCATGTCCTGCAGGCGGTAGATCAGCAGCGCATGGTTGCCATCGCCGAAGTCGGCGGCGACGGACAGGTGCTGTCCATCGGGCGACAGTCGCGGCGAATGCAGCTTGTTGGAATTCGCGAAAGCCTGGACCGGTACCGGCTCGGCCGCGGTGACGTGTGACGACAGCGCGCACAATGCTGCGAAGGCAGCAATCTTCCCTTTGTTCATGTTTCCCCTGGAGGCTCCGTGTATCCCCGGGAAGAGGGTAACCCGTCGCTTCGCCCGGCGTCATCGGCCGCCAATGGCGTTCCGGGCGGTTTGGTTGTCTAATAGCGCCCGAAGCGGGGGTATCGCCGGCCCGGTGGGCGGCGGTTGAGACAGACCCTTCGAACCTGATCCGGTTAAGACCGGCGTAGGGAAGCTTCGCAGGACGCGACCGATCGCCAGCGATCAGCCCGCGTTCCATGCGCCGCCGCTTCGTCCCGCTTTCCAACCAGGACGATGCCGATGAACGCCGTGCCCTCCCGCTTGCTGCAGGATACCCAGCAGCTCTCCGAATCCGTCACCCGTCCGATTCCCGGTTCGCGCAAGGTCTTCGTGACCGGTTCGCGCCCGGATCTGCGCGTGCCGATGCGCGAAATCGCGCTGACCCGCACGCCGACCCTGTTCGGCGGCGAGGAGAACGCACCGGTCACGGTCTACGACACTTCCGGCCCGTACACCGATCCGGATGCGCGCATCGATCTGGCGGCGGGCCTGCCGGCATTGCGCGCGCGCTGGATCGAGGAGCGCGGTGATACCGAGGCGCTGTCCGCGCTGAGCTCGGAATTCGGCCGTTCGCGCGAGACCAATCCGAAACTGGATGCGGTCCGTTTCCCCGGACGCATGCTGCCGCGCCGCGCCAAGGCAGGCGCCAACGTCAGCCAGATGCACTATGCGCGCAAGGGCATCGTGACGCCGGAGATGGAGTACGTCGCCATCCGCGAGAACCAGAGGCTGGAGGCGGTGCGCGAAGCGCTGCTGCTGGCACAGCATCCGGGCGAGAGCTTCGGCGCGAGCATCCAGAAGATCATCACGCCGGAATTCGTGCGCGACGAGATCGCCCGCGGCCGCGCGATCCTGCCGAACAACATCAACCACCCGGAGAGCGAGCCGATGATCATCGGCCGCAATTTCCTGACCAAGATCAACGCCAACATCGGCAACAGCGCGGTCTCCTCCGGCATCGCCGAGGAAGTGGAGAAGCTGGTCTGGTCGATCCGCTGGGGCGGCGACACGGTGATGGATCTGTCCACCGGCAAGCACATCCACGAGACCCGCGAGTGGATCATCCGCAATTCGCCGGTGCCGATCGGCACCGTGCCGATCTACCAGGCGCTGGAGAAGGTCGATGGCCTCGCCGAGGAACTGACCTGGGAGATCTTCCGCGACACCCTGATCGAACAGGCCGAGCAGGGCGTGGACTACTTCACCATCCATGCCGGCGTGCTGCTGCGCTACGTGCCGCTGACCGCCAAGCGGGTCACCGGCATCGTCTCGCGCGGTGGTTCGATCCTGGCCAAGTGGTGCCTGGCGCACCACAAGGAGAATTTCCTCTACACCCACTTCGAGGAAATCTGCGAGATCATGAAGGCCTACGACGTGGCCTTCAGCCTGGGCGACGGCCTGCGCCCGGGTTGCATCGCCGACGCCAACGACGCCGCCCAGTTCGGCGAGCTGGAAACGCTGGGCGAACTGACCAAGATCGCCTGGAAGCATGACGTCCAGACCATGATCGAAGGCCCCGGCCACGTGCCGATGCAGCTGATCAAGGAGAACATGGACAAGCAGCTGCGCGAGTGCGGCGAGGCGCCGTTCTACACGCTCGGACCGCTGACCACCGATATCGCGCCAGGCTACGACCACATCACCAGCGCCATCGGCGCGGCGATGATCGGCTGGTACGGTACCGCGATGCTCTGCTACGTGACGCCCAAGGAGCATCTGGGCCTGCCCAACCGCCAGGACGTGCGCGACGGCATCATGGCCTACAAGATCGCCGCGCATGCCGCGGATCTGGCCAAGGGCCATCCGGGCGCGCAGGTGCGCGACAACGCGCTGAGCAAGGCGCGCTTCGAGTTCCGCTGGGAGGATCAGTTCCACCTCGGCCTGGATCCGGAGAAGGCCAAGGAATTCCACGACGAGACCCTGCCCAAGGACGCGCACAAGCTGGCCCACTTCTGTTCGATGTGCGGCCCGCACTTCTGCTCGATGAAGATCACCCAGGACGTGCGCGATTACGCGGCCGAGCATGGCGTGGATGAACAGCAGGCGATCGAGGCCGGCATGGCCGAGAAATCGGCCGAGTTCCTCGCCCAGGGCGCGAAGGTCTATCACCAAGGCTGAACCATGCGGCGGGCGGATGCGTCCGTTCGCCGCCTTTCCGGGCCGGTGGGGCTTGTGCCGCCGCCGCGCCCGCGCGACGCTTGGCGTCCCGGACAGGAGAATGCCGAACATGCGCAATGCCATCCCATTCCTCACCCGCGGCCTGCTGCTGGCCGGGGTCCTGCTGCTGGCGGCCTGCGCCACCGGCCCGCGCATCAGCAGCGAGGCCGACCCGTCGGCCGATTTCGCGCGCTACCGGAGCTTCGCGTTCTACTCGCCGCTGGCGGTGGAGAGCGAAGGCTACGCCACCATCACCAGCGCCCGGCTCAAGGCCGCCGCCCGCGCGCAGATGGAATCGCGGGGTTACGCCTACGACGAGAAGTCGCCGGACCTGTGGCTGAACATCAATGCCTACATGCAGGAAAAGACCGACGTGGTCAGCATGCCGGACGTGGACTACAACTATTACTACAGCTACCGCGCCCGCCGGTATGTCGCCGTTCCCTACTGGTATGACCGGACCAACGTCTACCAGTACACCGAGGGCACGCTGAACTTCGATCTGGTCGACGCCAAGCGCAACCAGCTGGTATGGGAGGGCATCGCGGTCGGCCGCGTCGCCAACGCCAAGCCGGCCGAACGCGCCGCGCGCCTGGACCAGGCGGTTGCCGACATCTTTGCGCGTTATCCCTACCGGGCCGGCAGCGGTACCCCGGTCGTTCCCGCGGCGCCGCGCAAATGAGCGGCGCGGCGAGTGCGGCCCGGGCGGGCATCGGCTTCGGCACGGCGTTGGCGATCACCATTTCCTGGAGCGCCAACAAGTCGCTGCTGTGGGCCATCATCCACGGCCTGCTGTCGTGGATCTACGTGATCTATTACGCGCTGGTCTACCACTTCAAGGGTTGAGATGGGCATGACCTGGCTCCGCTGGCTGGTTACCGCGCGCCGGCACCCGTCGGCGTGGTTGCTGCTGGTGCAGCTCGGCGGGGTGCTGCTGTACCCGGTGATGGAAAGCACCGCCGGCGGCCGCGCGCTGTTCGGGGCTTTCGGGATCCTGGTGCTCGCGCTGGCGCTGTGGGTGGTCAACCGCAGCCCGCTGCGGCTGTGGTTCGCGCTGGCGCTGGGCGTGCCGTCGGTGGTGCTGTCGCTGCTGGCCGCGATCACCGACAACAACGTGCTGTACACCCTCGCGCACCTGCTGGAGAGCGCGCTGTACTTCTATACGGCCGGCAGCCTGATGGCCTACATGCTGCAGGACCACGAGGTCTCCAGCGACGAACTGTTCGCCGCCGGCGCGACCTTCACCCTGCTGGCGTGGGCGTTCGCGTTCGCCTTCTCGGTCTGCCAGCAGTGGTATCCGGGCAGCTTCATCGCGGCGGTGAATCCGGAGCAGCCGCGCACCTGGATGGAACTGCTGTTCCTCAGTTTCAGCCTGCTCTCGGGCGTGGGCCTGAGCGACATCGTGCCGGTGCAGGCGCAGGCGCGCGCGCTGGTGATGCTGGAGCAGTTCGCGGGGGTCATGTACATCGCCCTGGTGGTGTCGCGGCTGATCGGCCTGACCACGCTGAAGATGGGCATACGCAAGAGCGGTTGAACCGGCGTCGGAACCGCCGCCTCATGCGAACAACCATGCAAACAAAAAGCCCGCCGATGGCGGGCTTTCTGCTGTGCGATGCGGGGCCGGCTTACTTCTTCAGTTCGGCGTAGCGCTGCATCGCGTCGACCAGCACCTGCTTGGCGTCGGCGGCGTTGCCCCAGCCGTCCAGCTTCACCCACTTGCCCTTCTCCAGATCCTTGTAATGCTCGAAGAAGTGGCCGATGCGCTCCAGCCAGTGCGGGCTGACCTGGTCGATGTCGGTGATGTGCTTGTAGCCGGAGAACACCTTCTCCACCGGCACGGCGAGCAGCTTCTCGTCGCTGCCGGCCTCGTCGCTCATGCGCAGCACGCCGACCGGGCGGCAGCGGATGACCGAGCCGGGGATCAGCGGCAGCGGCAGCACCACCAGCACGTCGGCCGGATCACCGTCGCCGCACTGGGTGTTGGGCACGTAGCCGTAGTTGCAGGGATAGCGCATCGGGGTGGAGAGGATGCGATCGACGAAGATCGCCCCGCTTTCCTTGTCCACTTCGTACTTCACCGGTTCCGAATCCTTCGGGATTTCGATGATGACGTTGATTTCTTCCGGCGGGTTCTTGCCGGTGGAAACGTGGTCCAGACCCATGATGCGTGTGCTCCAGAGCGTGCGGAATGACAGGGCCGGCAATTCTACGCGCTTGCCTGCTGCGGCGCAGCAGGGGCGGGCCGGAGGACTTCCCGGGAGGGGGCCGGAATCCCGGCGTGGCCGGACTGCCGGGCCAGCCGTCGCCGGTTCGCCATGGGGGTTGCGGCTCAGCTTGCCGGCCCTAGAATCCGCCCCGTATGCGCGGCCCCTCCGTCCTGCTGGTCTGTCTGCTGGCCTTCCTGGCCGGCTCCGGCGTGCCCGACGCCCAGGCGCGGACGGTCTACCGCTGCGTGCGCGACGGCACCGTCAGCCTGGCCACCGCGCCGGAGCCGGGCTCGCGCTGCCAGGCCAGGGAAATCGACGACAATGCCGTGCAGACCCCGAACCTGTGGGGACGGATGGGCATCTTCAGCGGTACCCTGTACGAGCGCGAGCAGGACGGCCAGCTGGTGTACAGCACCCGCAACCTGCCCGGGTCGCGGGTCTACCTGAAGTTCACCGTGGCCACCCCGCCGGGCGAGCCGGCCCATCCGGGTCTGGGCAAGGTCGGCAAGCCGCGCCTGAACATGTATCCCGTGGATTTCCGCACGGCGGCGAAGAAGACCGGCGTGGACGATGCCTGGCTGCGCGCGATTGCCCATGCGGAAAGCGATTTCGACGCCAAGGCGGTGTCCTCCAAGGGTGCCAAGGGCGTGATGCAACTGATGCCGGAGGTGGCGACCGAGTACGGGGTGACCGATCCGTTCTCCTCCACCCAGTCCATCGATGCCGGCGCGCGCCATCTCAGGCAATTGATGCGGCGCTACAAGGGTGACCTGACCCTGGTGGCGGCGGCCTACAACGCCGGCATCGGCACCGTCGCCCGGTACGGCGGGGTGCCGCCCTATGCGGAAACCCAGGAATACGTGGCCAAGGTCACCGCCCTGTACGACCTGTACCTGCGCGCGCTCGGCCGCAAGAGCGCCCCCGAACGCCCGGCGCAGTGACCGGCCGATGATGCGCATCCGCGCGTCGTTCCGGCCCGCGCGGCATTTCTTCACTTCCACATCTCCTGCGCGGGCCTATGGTCTTCACAGGCTGGAAGACAGCCGCCCACGGGAGAACGCCATGAAACGACGTGTTTTCAGCGCTCCGGACCTGGGCACCGCGGAACAGGCCATGGGTGCCGCGCTCCGACTCGGCATCCGTCCCGGCCACGCCGCGGTCCTGGCCCAGTCCGACATCGAGATGACCCAGGTCCCCGATGCCGAGAAGGAAGCCTCGCCGACCGATTTCATCCCCGCCGCCTGGCGCGGAATCGTCGGCGGTGGCGTCATCGGCCTGGTCGGTGGCCTGATCGGCATGTGGCTGCCGCAGGCCGGGTTCCATGCGCTTGGGGTGATCATCACCACGCTGGTGGGCGCGACGGTCGGTGGCTGGTCCGCCGCGCTGGCCGGATCCACCGTGCCCAGCGAGGTCCGCCGGGACTACGAGCGCGAAATCGAAGCTGGCCGCCTGCTGGTGGTCATCGATGGCGAGGACGATGCGTTGCTGGACCGCGCCAGCCAGGCGATTGCCGCCACCGACGGCATGCAGCCGCTGCGGCAGGTGCCGCACGGACTGCTGCGCTGAGTTTCCCCCGCAACTGATGACAACCGTCACTGGTCCCGGCGCCCTGCCGGGACCTAAGGTGGGCGCCAACCAATCCCTGGACCCCCGCCATGCCTGCCGCCGCCCTGCCAGCCCTGACTCCCTATCTCGTCACCGCGGGGATCGGCTGGATCATGTATCGCCGCATCCGCCGCAGCTTCGGCCGCCAGCCCTGGCAGCCCAAGCGCACCGTGTTCCGCCTGGTCCTGATGGTGTTGCTGCTGGGCATGCTGCTGTTCGGCGCCGCGTTCCTGCCGGGGGTGGCGGCGGGTGTGGCCACCGGGCTGGCGGGTGGCTTGCTGCTGGGCGGATTCGCGCTGCGGCACACGCGGGTCGAATGGCACGAAGGACTGCCGACCTACGTGCCGAACCCCTGGTTCGGCGGCATCCTGACCCTGCTGCTGGTCGGCCGCCTGGCGTGGCGCTGGTCGCAGGGCGCGTTCGCCGACGGTGCGGCGGCCTCCGCGCAACAGGCCAGTCCGCTGACGATGGGATTCGCGGCGGCGCTGGTCGGCTATTTCCTGCTGCTCAACGCCGGCCTGTGGTGGCGCATGCGACGCCTGCACGCCACGGTTGGCTAACCGGATATCGGCCGAGAATCAGCGGGCAATCGCTTCGGACTCGATGATCCGCGTGCCGGGCGTCGCCGCATGGGCAGCCTCCAGCAGCGCGGCGGCCACCGCGGTGGCCGGCACCACCCGGTAGCGTGCGGGCACCAGCGGTGCGAGCGTGGTCAGCAGGCGCAGCGCGAGGTGTTCGCCGGCGCGCCGGCGCGGGCGTTCGCCGCCCAGCAGGGAAGGGCGGATGAAGGTGAGCGAATCGAAGCCGCAGGCGGACAGGGCCTGTTCCAGTTCTCCCTTCGTGCGCGAGTAGAAGATCCGCGAATCCGCGCGAGCGCCGGCGGCCGAGGTGACCGCCAGCGTGCGTGCGCCATGCTGGTGCAGCAGGCGGGCGAGCGCGAGCGGATAGTCGAAGTCGACCCGGCGAAAGGCATCGCGCGAGCCGGCGTCGCGCAGGGTGGTGCCCAGGGCGCAGATCATGGCGTCCGCGCGCCAATGGTCGGCCGTCGGATCCAGGCGCTCGAAATCGATGATCGGGTTCGACAATCGCGGATGCGGGGCCAAGGGCCGACGGGTCGGTGCGATGACCCTGCCGATGTGGGTATCGGCCAACGCGAGTGCCAGCACCGCCTGGCCCACCAGCCCCGTGCTTCCCGCCACCAACAGACGTTCCATCCCGTTCCTCCCGTGGCCGTTTTCCGCCGTGGCACGAGCCGACATCCCGCCACGCCTCCGGCCACGGCCCGGCGCGCGCATCACGTATCCTATGCCATCGCCGTCGAACGCCGCCGGCACCTGCACGATCCGCGTTGCCGGATCCCTCGCGTGACGGGAGCACGCAAGAACGCATGAACCTGCCCCTGCACTTCGGATTCCTCGGCGCGCTGGAAGCCTGCCTGATCGCTTTCGCCATCGGCCTGCTGGTCTACGCCGGCTGGCAGGCGATCTGCCGGGCACTGGGCTGGTCGATCGGGCATGCGATCGGATGGTCGTGCGTGATTGCGGTAATCATCGGCGCCGGCATCGATATCTGGAACCTGTTCTACCTGGGCATGGTGAAGCTGGAATCGCCGCTGTACGCGCGCATTGCGCTGAAAGCCATCCACGATCCGGACGCGCTGGGCACCCGCGTGGTCCTGGAGATCATCGGCGCATTGACCGGCGTGGTGATGGGTTGGCAATGGTTCAGCCGAGCCTGGCGTGAAGGGTCCGTTCGCCGGGAAGAAAAAAACACGCGGATTGAACACTGATCTGACGTGTGCATCACGCTGCGATACGCCTTGCACATAGCCATCACGTATCGCTAACGAACGATGTAATCGAAAAAAAATCGTGGGTGGTTAAGCCTGCGTGCACATTCATTTCGCGCCGCAGGATTGATTCAGAAGTACAACGGCATCGTCGGCATCGTGCGCTACAGGACGCACTTCCTAATTCCATAACGGAGCAAACGACGATGACCAAGAACAACACCCGCAAGCCGCTGATTGCCCTGATCGCCCTGGGTGCCGCCGTCGCCATGCCGATGGCGTTCGCGCAGGATACGCAGGCCCAGCAGCAGCCGCAGCAGACCCAGCAGGCCGAGCCGACGCAGCAGGCGCAGCCGACCACGGATCAGGCGGCGGGCGGTGCGGAGCAGTCCGCCCAGCAGTCGACCCAGTCGGGCAGCCAGCAGGGTTGGGCCGATATCGACAAGGACGGTGACGGCAACATCACCAAGGAAGAGGCCGCCGCCAATGCCGGCCTGTCCCAGGTGTTCGACAAAGCCGATGGTGATGCCGATGGCAAGCTGACCGCCGACGAGTACAAGGCGTTCGTCGAAAAGAACTACAGCGAGCCGCAGAAGTAAGTCGCGCAACGCGGTCGTCATGACCGCAGGGTGACGGCGCAGCGCACCGTCATCGCGCCCGCGGAGGGCGGCACCGCCGCCCTCCGTCTCCAGGCGAGCCGTTGTTCCCCGTGTCCGGATGCACGCATCGGCGGGTGTACGAACGCAGCAACAGGAGGAGCGCATGAAATCATCATCTCCCCGGTTCCATCTTCCGCTGGCCCTGCTGGTCGCCGCATTGGCGGCATCCGCGCCGGGCATGGCGCAGGACCGCGACGCCCAGGAGCAACGCCAGGAGACGCCTCCGCGGCAGACCGACACACCGCCGGCCAATGACGCGGCCACGCCCGCGCCCCGGCCGTTCGAAGAGCTTGACGCCAATGGCGATGGCAGCATCGCCAAGGACGAAGCCGCGGTCGACCCCGCATTGACCCAGGCTTTTGGAACCCTCGACCAGGACGCCGACGGCAAACTCGCACCCGCCGAGTACGCCGCCTACAAGCCGGCCGGCAACGGCCGCTGATCTTTTCACCCGCCGCGGCACGATCCGCGATCGGCGCGGCCAGAGGAGGACATGAATGAATTCCTTTTTCCACAGCAACACGCAGGACCGCCCGCGTCCCACCTGGTGGTTGGTGGCGATGCTCGGTGGCGCGCTTGCGTTGACGGCATGCAGCAAGACGCAGGACGAAACGACGATGCCGCCGTCCGACACCGCACCGCCGGCGGAAACCACGCCGCCACCGTCGGAACCGGCGACCACGCCGCCACCCGCCGATCCGAGCGCACCGCCGACCACGGATCCGAATGCACCGCCGACGACCACGCCGCCGCCGGCAGACGGCACCACGCCGCCGGCCAGCGATCAGACGCCGCCGCCTCCGGGTGATTCCGGCAGCGGCAGCAGCACGCCGCCGGCAAAGTAACGGCGCGCGGCGCGCTTCCCGTTCCAGTGGTACCGGAACGGAAGTTCGCGCGACACGGTTCACGACCAAGGAAGAGGGCGGCCTTCGGGCCGCCCTCGGCATGTCCGGCGGCTGCTATGCTGCGCGCCCCCACGATCAGGAGGCCGCACGCATGGGCATACGCTGGGTCGGTTTCGACGGCGACGACACCCTCTGGAAGAGCGAGGACTATTACAGGCAGGCCGAGCAGGATTTCGAGGCGATCCTGGCCGGTTACATCGATCTGGCCGATCGCCGCATGCAGCAGCACCTGCTGGATACCGAGCGACGCAACCTCAAGGTGTTCGGCTATGGGGTGAAGGGCATGACCCTGTCGATGCTGGAAACCGCGATCCAGCTGACCGACGAGCGCATCAGCGCGCGTGATCTGCATCGCGTCCTGGAGATTGGCCGCGCCACCCTGCAGCATCCGGTCGATCTGTTGCCGGGAATCCGCGAGGCGGTCGAAGCGATCGCGCGCGATCACGAAATCGTCCTGATCACCAAGGGCGACCTGTTCCACCAGGAAGCCAAGATCGCGCAATCCGGACTGGCCGATCTGTTCCACCGCATCGAAGTGGTGTCGGAAAAGGATGTGTCCACCTACACGCGCGTGCTGCAGGAACTGGAAGTGGCGCCCGCGCAGTTCGCGATGATCGGCAATTCGCTGCGCTCGGACATCGAGCCGGTGATCCAGCTCGGCGGCTGGGGCATCCACATGCCTTACCACGTCACCTGGGCGCTGGAGGCCGAGCATGGCCTGGGCGCGGAGGTGCCGAACCTGGTGACGGTGGCCGCCGCGGTCGAACTGCCGGCCGCGCTGGCGGGCATCGAGGCCCGTACCGGCTGAGGGCGTCCCGGCGTTCTCCCGGGAATCGGGGCCGGAAAGGTGCCTGGTTGAACGGAAGGTATCCGCCTCCAGCGGGCGCCGGGGAAGGCCCGCCGGGTTAAATCCGGGTTCACGCGTCAGGCGACATCTTTCACACACAGGTCCGCAGGACAGGACCTTTCACCTATGGGCCCGGCGAGACGGGCCACCGGAGGATGTCATGGCAAGCTTCTCACTCACGCGTCTGCTGGCTCCCACCGTCCTGGCCGCCGGCCTCGGACTGGCGGCGCTGGCGCCTTCGCCGGCCCGCGCGGACGACGATCTGGTCCGGGTCATCGTGGACGTGGCCGATGTCATCTACCACGGCGGACAGCCCTACTACCGTCACGGGTACGGGGATCGCTACGGCTACGGCAATCGCGTGATCGTGGTGCGCGATCGCTACCACCGTCCGACCTACTACCGCTACGTGCCGCGGCAGTATTACCGCACCCCGCCGCGCGGCAACGCCTACGGCTACTACCGCAACAACCCGCATTACGTGCGTTACGTCGATCGCGACCGCTATGATCGCTACGACCGTTACGATCGCCGTGACCGGTATGACCGGCGTGATCGGGATCGCTGGGACGACGACGATCGCCGCTGGCGCCGCCACGATGGACGTGGCCGCCATCACGACGACGATTGATCCGATACCCATCGCATGACCAGCGGGCGGCCGGTGCACACCGGCCGCCTGCAATGACACCGGCGCTGCGGCACAATGCGCGCATGCCTGCGACCCGTTTCCTCCGCACCACCCTTTTCCCCGGCCTGATCGCGCTCGTCGTGGCGGCGGGCGCCGCGCAGGGCACCACGCCCGCGCCAGCCAGGACCGAAGCGGCTGAATGGCCCGGGAGCGGGGACGCGTCGGTGGATCGCCACCTCAAGGACATCAACGACTACGCGGCGCGCTATCCGGCGGCCTTCGCCGACGAGATGGCGCGTTACTACAGCGTGCCGCGCGCCTATGTGGAAGCGATGATGAAACAGCCGGACTGGTCCGCCGGCGACATCTACATGGCCTGCGCGGTGGCGCAGGTGGCCGGCCAGCCGTGCCGCGCGGTGGTGCGCGAATGGTCGCGCGATCACGCCGGCGGTTGGCGCGCGGTGGCCGAACGCCTGGACGTGCGCCCCGGTACCGCCGGCTACCGCCGCCTGCGCAAGGGCCTGGACGACACTTATCGACGTTGGGAGCGTCCCGAGCCCTGAGCGGAGCGGCGGCGATCGGGCGACCTTGTCTCCGTTTCAATGCGATGCGCGCGCCAGCGCCTGCGGCACCGTACACTCCGGGACCGTTACATGCATGGACAGGGAGGCGGAGTGGGGAAGGTTGTCTGTTTTGGCGAACTGCTGCTGCGGCTGGGAGCGCCCGGTCGCGGGACCCTGCTGCAAACGCCTTCGCTGGAGGTGCATGTCGGTGGCGCCGAGGCGAACGTCGCGGTGTCGCTGGCCCGCTTTGGCCACGCCGCGCACATGGTCGGCGCGGTGGCCGACAATGCGCTGGGCCAGGCCGCGATCGGAGAATTGCGCCGGCATGGGGTCGATATCTCGGCGGTGCAGCGGCTGCCTGGACGGATGGGCCTCTATTTCCTCACTACGGGCGCGATCCACCGGCCCTCGCAGGTGCTCTATGACCGTGCCGGTTCGGCCTTCGCGCAGGCCGGCGGTGGTTGCCATGACTGGCCCGCGCTGCTGGCCGGCGCCGATTGGCTGCATGTGTCCGGGGTGACGCCGGCGCTGGGCGCGGACGCGGCGCGGGGCACGCTGGAAGCGATGCGCGCCGCGCGCGCGGCGGGCGTCCGGGTTTCCTTCGACGGCAACTATCGCCCGCAGCTGTGGCAGGCATGGGATGGCGATGCGCCGGCGCTGCTGCATGGCCTGATGGCCGAGGCCGACGTGATGTTCGCCAGCCATCGCGACATCGAAGTCGTGCTGGGACGCTCGTTCGATGGCGCCACCGCGCAGGAACGCTTCGCCGCCGGCGCGCAGGCCGCGTTCGCGGCGTTTCCGCGATTGCAGCGGATGGCCGCGACCGTGCGCGTGCAGCGCAGCGTGGATCACCATGCCCTGTCCGCGGTCGCGCTGCGGCGCGACGGGCGCCTGCTGGGAACGCCGGAGTACGAGATTCCGGGCATCGTCGACCGCATCGGTACCGGCGATGCGTTCGCCGCCGGCGTGCTGCATGGCGATCTGACCGGCCGGGACGACGCCGACGCGCTGCGTTTCGGCCTGGCGGCGGGATGCCTCAAGCATTCGCTGCCGGGCGACTTCAGCACCCTGGATGTCGCCGAGGTCGATGCCTTCCTGACGCAGGCGGGGTTCGACGTCCGCCGTTGACCGCGCGGCGACGGGTTGCATCGCAGCAAACCGGGCCCATCCGGGCGCGCGGCCAGGGGCGCGCTTGTCGTCGCGGGTGTTTCGCGGCGTGCGCGCCTGCCGCGACACGGGGCCGGGATCACCGCCACGGCAAGGCGTGACGCGGCGGCGGTGGCATATCGCAAGCAAATGTTGGGTCTGAAGATGCCGGGCGCGACTTTTCTTTATGTCCGCATCGTTGAAACTGCCCCGCCATGAAGAGTGCGGTCCATGCGTAGCAAGTTGTTCGTGCCCGGCAGTCGCCCGGAACTGTTCGCCAAGGCGATGGCGAGCGGTGCCGACGCGATCTCCTTCGACCTGGAGGACGCCGTGCCTCCCGGGCGCAAGGCGGAGGCGCGCGCGAACCTGGCGCAGTTCCTGGCGGGCGCGGACCTGCCGGCCGGCAAGGTGATCATCGTGCGTACCAACGCGCCGTCTTCGCCGGAGTTCGAGGCGGACCTGGCCGCGCTCGCGGGCCGCCGGGTGGATCTGCTGAACCTGCCCAAGATCGAGCAGGCCCGGGACGTCACCACGGCGGTGGTGGCGATGGCCTCGCTGCTGGCGACCGAGCAGGCGCCGGAATTGCTGATCAACATCGAGACGCCGCTGGGCCTGCGCAACGCCGCCGACATCGCCCGCGCGCATCCGCGCGTGGCCGGACTGCAACTGGGCCTGGGTGACCTGTTCGAGCACCTGGGCATCGATCGCCGCGATCCGGCCAACCTGCACGCGGCGATGTACGCCCTGCGCATGGCCGCCGCCGAAGCCGGCGTGTTCGCCTATGACAGCGCCTATCCGGACCTCGCCGACGAAGCGGGATTCCGGACCGAGGCGGGCATCGCCCGCCGGCTGGGCTATCTGGGCAAGAGCTGCATCCATCCCCGCCAGATCGACCTGGCCAATGCCGTGTTCCAGCCTTCCGGCGAAGAGATCGCGCGGGCGCGGCGGATCGTCGCGGCCGCCGCCGAGGCGGCGCGGCAAGGACGTGGCGCCTTCCTGCTGGAAGGACGCATGATCGATCCTCCCTACCTGCACCGTGCGCAAGCCATCGTCGCGGCGGCGGAGGCATGAAGATCGCGGGGGAGCGCAGGGGATTGCCATCCACGCGGCGCGTTCCGGATGCGCCGGATGCCGCGACCACACCGAATTTCGAAAGCATGGAAACACGATGAGCCGAACCGCCTTCCTGCCCGTATCCAAGGAGGCGACCGGCTTCCTGCGCGCCGCGCTATGCCTGTTGCTGCTGCTGTGCGCGGCCGTTCCCGGCGTGCACGCCGAGAGCCTGACCTCGGTCGAACGCGATGCGCTGCCGGCGCTGCCTGCCGGCGCGCACGTGGAGATGCTGAGATCGATCGAGGACCGTCCGCTTGCGCTGGGCAGCGATGGCGCGTGGGTCCTGTCGGCCGATGGCCGCCAGTGGCAGGCGCTGTCATGGCCTGGCGGCGCCGCGCCACGCGTGCTGGACGCCGGCGGTGATGGCCGTCGCCTGTTCGCGCTGATGTCCGTCGGAACCGGACCGGCGCGGATCGAGGAACTTCGGCTCAGCGGAAACAGCCTCGCCCGCCAGTCGATGCCCGCGCTCCCGCTGGCGCTGAGCGGCGCACGCTTCGCCATCCTGGGCGAAAACCTGTACGTGATGGGCCTGGGCGACGGCACGCCTCGCCTGTGGCGTACCGTATTGAACGGGCCTGCCGCGTGGGTCGACGGCCCGGCGTGGCCGGAAGGCGCCTCGGGCGGCGAGTTGCTGGCGCAGACCAACGCGCTCTACCTGATCGGCACCGGCACGACCTCGCAACCGTTGTGGCGCTGGACGGTCGATCACGGGTGGGAAACCAAGCCGGCGGTGCCGGGCACGCGCCTGCCGGGTTCGGCGCGCGCGATGGGACAGGCGCATCTGCTGATGCTGGTGCGCGACAATCGCGGCACGCACCTGATGACCTATCACACCATCACCAGCGCCTGGGCCACGCTGCCGGCGACGGTTGGCGACAACGTGCTGCTGTCCACCGGCTGGCGCAACGGCCTGGTCTGGATGACCGGCGATGGCAAGGGCGGGCAGGTCATCGAATCCGCGCAGCTGGCGTCCGGAAAACACCTGCTGAAGTGGATGGACTGGCTGGTGATCATCATCTACCTCGCGTCGATGATCGGCATTGGCATGTACTTCTACCTGAAGGAAAAGCGCAATTCGACCTCGGACTTCTTCGTCGGCGGGCGCAGCATTCCGTTCTGGGCGGCAGGCGTGAGCCTGTATGCCACCAACACCAGTTCGATCAGTTTCATCGCCATTCCGGCCAAGGCGTTCGAGACCAACTGGCAGTACATGACCAACAACCTGATCGCCGTGCTCGGGCTGATGTTCGTGGCGGTGTGGATCGTGCCGCTGCTGCGCCGGCTGGACCTGATGTCGGTGTTCTCGTACCTGGAAACCCGCTTCCACCCTGCCATCCGCATGCTCGCCAGCGCGCTGTGCATCGCCATGCAGGTTGGCGCGCGGATGAGCGTGATCCTGTTCCTGCCCGCGCTGGCGATCGCCACCATCACCGGCATCAGCGTGGTGTGGAGCGTGATCCTGATGGGCGTGTTCACCATCATCTATACCGCGATGGGCGGCATGAAGGCGGTGATCTGGACCGACTTCGTCCAGGTATTCGTGAAGATGGGGGGCGCGATGTTCGCCATCGCCTTCATCATCTGGCACTTGAAGGGCGGTGCGCCGGAGTTCTTCGCCACCGCGATGGCCGAGCAGAAGATGCATACGCTCGACTTCAGCTTCGACCTGACCAAGGCCACGGTGTGGGGCTTCATCTTCCTGGTGATCTTCGACGTCGTGCTGACCTTCCCCAAGGACCAGGTGTTGATGCAGCGCACTCTGTCCACCAAGTCGGACAAGGAGGCCGGGCGTTCGATCTGGGCGTTCGCCGCGATCATGATTCCCGGTGGTTTCATCTTCTACGGCATCGGCACGGCGCTGTTCGTCTACTACAAGAACAACCCCGAGCGCCTGAATCCGCTGCTGCCGATCGATGCCACCTTCCCGCTGTTCATCGCCGCCGAACTGCCGCCGGGCGTGACCGGGCTGATCATTGCCGGCATCTTCGCCGCCGCGATGGCCACGCTGTCGAGCATCATGAACAGTGTCGCCACCCTGATCTCGGTCGACTTCTACGAGAAGCTGTCGAAGAAGGCCGACCAGAAGAAGAGCGTGCTGTTCGCCGAGATCACCACGGTGATGGTCGGCCTGGTCGGCATCGGCCTGGCGCTGCTGCTGTCGCGCTACGACATCCATTCGCTGTTCGACATCTCGATCGAGTTGGCCGGCCTGCTGGGCGGTGGTTTCGCCGGCGCGTACACGCTGGGGATGTTCACCCGCCGGGCCAATTCACCAGGCGTTGCGATCGGTATTGGCTCGAGCATCGTGCTGACCTTCCTGGCCTGGTCGATGGACCTGGTCCATCCGTACTTCTACCTGGCCATCTCGATCCTGCTGTGCATCGTCATCGGCTACCTGGCCAGTCTGCTGTTCCCGGCGCCGCAACGCTCGCTCAAGGGCCTGACCATCTACCGCGATGCGGAGTAACCGCGCTTTCCGCCCCTGCCGTTGGTCCTGTCGCGCGCGCGGCGGGGCTCCTGTAGCCTGAGCGCACGCCAGGGGGAGACACGTGGATACCCAGTTCCTGAACACCTTCGTCACCGTGGTCGACCGCGGCTCGATGGCGGCGGCCGCGCGTGAACTGAACATCACGCCGGCGGCGGTGGCGCAGCAGATCCGCACCCTGGAACGCGAACTCGGTGCATCGCTGATCGCGCGGGTGGGGCGGACCGTGAGCGTCACCGAGGAGGGCTCGCGGATCATCCAGCGGGCCCGCGATCTGCTGCGCGACGTGGCCGACATGCGCAGCGTCGCCAATGATAGCGCGGTATCCGGCGAACTGCGCCTGGGGGCCTGCCCGACCGCGCTGGCCGGCATGCTGCCGGATATCCTGGCGCGGATGGTGGAAACGTTTCCGCAGATCAACGTGTTCATCAAGCCGGGCTACTCGGCGGATCTGTACCGCGCGGTGGAGTCGGGCGAGTTGGACGCGGCCATCGTGCTGCAGGCGCCGTTCTCGCTGCCCAAGACCTGCCAGTGGCAACTGCTGCGCGAGGAACCGCTGGTGGTGCTGGCGCCGGCGGCGATGGCTGGCCGCGACCCGCACGAGCTGCTCGCCACCCAGCCGCTGATCCGCTACGACCGCAACCAGTGGGGCGGCCGCCAGGCCGACGAGTACCTGCGCAGCGCCGGCATCGTTCCGCACGAGCGTTTCGAACTCAACGCCCTCAACGCCATCGCGGTGATGGTGGACCGCGGCCTGGGCGTTTCGCTGGTGCCCAACTGGGCGCGGCCCTGGCCGGAGGGGCTGGACCTGGTCCGGATTCCGCTGCCCAACGAATGCGTGCCGCGCCGCATCGGCATGGTCTGGTCGCGCTCGACCGTGCGCATCCGCCTGGTCACCGTCCTGCTGCAGGAAAGCCAGGCGGTTTCGCAGCTGTCCTGAACACGCGCGATGCTGCACTGCATCGATACCGTCGACCGGGATCACCCAACAAAAACTAGGCTCTGAACATAGGCGCGGAGGATTCTTTCCGTGACGGCGTGCACCTAGGCTCTGTCGACATTGTCGAGGCTGTCGCCGGCGTCTGGGAGGAACGTCTGGCAGCGCGGGCGCCATTCTCTCCGCCGCCCGCGGATGCGCAACAACAACAAGAACGCTATCGGGGAGCCCTGCGGCCTGCGCCGCGGTTCTCGCAGCCCACCATCTCAGAGAAGAACACCATGAAGCACGTGCCCGCCGCATTCGGCGTATTCCTGCTGGCCGCCGCCGTCAGCGCCAGCGTCAAGGCCCAACAGAACACCCCGCCGCCGCCGGACGAGGCGTCGAAGGCCGGGGAAGTGGAAGCCACCAATCTCGACCAGGTGATCGTGACCGGCGTGCGCACGCCGAAGGCGGTGGACAAGATTCCGGGCGCGATCACCCTGGTGTCCAAGCAGGAAGTCGAGCGCACGCTCGGCCTGACCGAGGACGCCACCGCTGTCCTGGCGCGGCAGGTGCCCGGCTATTCGGAATCCTCGCAGGCGATGAGCAATACAGGCGAGACGCTGCGCGGACGTATCGCGCTGCGCCTGTTCGATGGTATCCCGCAGACCTCGCCCCTGCGCGAGGGCAACCGCTCCGGTACCTTCACCGACATGGGGCTGGTGGGCCGCATCGAGGTCATCAATGGTCCCTCGGCTTCCGAGGGCATCGGCGCGCAGGGCGGCATCATCAACTACCTGTCCAAGACGCCCACCAAGGACGGCAGTGAAACCACCGTCACCTCCCGCTACAGCACGCAGAACGGCAGCGACAGCGGAGGCTGGAAGCTGGGCGTGAACTATGCCTACAAGGCGGATGATTTCGACCTGCTGACCGCCGCCTCCTTCATCGACCGCGGCATCTCCTACGATGGCCGTGGCCGTCGCATCGGCATGAACGCCAGCGGCTCAATCTCGGATTCAAAATCGGACAACCTGTTCATCAAGTGGGGCATGAACTTCGGCGAGGCCGGAGAGCAGCGCATCCAGGGAACCTTCAGTCGCTTCAACGTGCAGGGCAACAATAACTATCACTGGGTTCCCGGCGATCGCGAGCAGGGAATCACAGATACCGCCGAGCGTGGCCGGATTCCTGGCTCGAAATCGGAATTCAACGATTTCACCCAGTTCGCTTTCTCCTATACCCACGGTGATTTCTTCGCCGGCACGCTGAAGGTCGACCTGTACAAGGCGGACCAGGCCATGCGCTATCCGGCCGAAAATGGAGACGACAGGCAGGATCCGGACATCGCACCGATGGGCACGCTGTGGGACCAATCCGAAATCCACTCCAACAAGCAGGGCCTGCGCACGGCCTGGACGCGTCCGCAGCTGTTCGGCGTGGACGGATTGGAAATGCGCGCCGGCCTGGATCTGGTCGAGGACGAAACCGAGCAGAGTCTGGCGCTGACCAACCGGGTCTGGGTGCCGCCGATGACCTACAAGAGCACCGCGCCCTACCTGCAGCTGTCCTACGACATCGGGCCGGTGACCCTGAGCGGCGGCGTGCGCCGCGAGGACGGAGAACTGTCGGTGGATGACTACACCACCACCTGGTTCCGCGATCGCCGCTCTGTGCAGGGCGGAAAGCTGTCCTACGAGGAGACGCTGGTCAACTTCGGCGCGATTTGGCGCCTGCCTGCCGGCTTCTCCGTGTTCGCATCCTACGGCGAGGGCTTCGGCCTGCCGAATGTGGGTATTCCGCTGCGCAACATCCAATGTTCCAACGATTCGCCGGAAGGCACCCAGCCCGATGGCTGCCCGAACGATCCGCAGGCCACCGTGGCCGGCATCCTCGATCTGCAGCCGATCATCGCCGACAACCGCGAGGTCGGCCTGAACTGGCAGGGCCAGCGCGGCAGCTTTGGCCTGTCGCATTACAAGTCGGAGTCGGACTTCGGCGTATCGCTGGCGGTGGATCCGATCAGCCGCGACTTCGTGATGGTGCGCGCGCCGGTGGAGATCAAGGGCTACGAATTCAACGGTGAGTACAACTTCAGCGATAAGTGGAAGGCAACCGCGCTGTATTCCCGCATCCGCGGCAAGACCACGTTCGTGACCAACGGGCCGCTGGACAAGGAAATGGGCATCAACGACATCAGCCCCGACAAGATCGGTGCGTCGCTGACCTGGAACTTCCTGCCGCGGGGCAACGTGATCCTGGGTGCGACCCAATGGCTGGATCGCGACATCAACGAGGGACGTGCGGGCGAAGAACACACCAAGGGCTACACGCTCTACGATCTGACCGTCAACTACGAGACCGAGAAGTACGGCAAGTTCACGCTGGGCGTGGAAAATCTGACCGACAAGTTCTACATCCTGAGCTGGTCGCAGATCGACTTCTACCGCAACTATTTCGCCGGCCGCGGCCGCGTGATCTCGCTGACCCACACCATCAACTTTTGAAACGGACGACTCCCCCACGTCGGATGTTTCAGGCAACGCACGGGCGGCGGGTGTGGCCGCTGCTGATGGCCGCGCTGATGGCCGTGCACACGGCGCGGGCGCAGGGCCCGGTGGTGGACCTTCCGTCCGCGGCATCCGCCGCGGCGGAAGGTTTTTCTCCGGTTCGCCTGCAGCGGCTGGATGATTCCCTCGAACGGGCGACCGGACCGGAGGGCTACCTCGGTGCGGTGGCCCTGATCGTGCGCGACGGCAAGGTCGTCACGGTGCAGGCGCACGGCAGCCGCGATCTCGCGCGCAGCCGGCCGATGACGGAGGATGCCATCTTCCGCATCTATTCGATGACCAAGCCGATCACCTCGGTGGCGGTGCTCCAGCTGATGGAGCAGGGCAAGCTGGGCCTGGACGATCCGGTGAGCCGCTACCTGCCGGCGTTCAAGCACATGCAACGCTTCGCCGGCGGCACGGCGGACGAGCCGGTGCTGGTGCCGGCGCAACGCCACATCACCCTGCGTCAGCTGCTGACCCATACCGCGGGTTTCGCCACCGGCGGCGAGGGCTTCGAGGAAGCCACCCGCCTGCTGGAACGCGCCGACCTGCACGATTCACCGGATCTGGCGACCTTTGCCTCGCGACTGGCGGCGGTGCCGCTGGCGACCGAACCCGGAACCCGCTTCAAGTACGACGGCACCGGCATCGAGGTGCTGGCGCGCGTGGTCGAGGTGGTGAGTGGTGAGTCCTTCGAAGCGTATGTGCGCGGACATATCCTTGCGCCGCTGCGCATGCGCGACACCGGATTCAGCGTGCCGGAAGCCGCGCGCGGGCGCGTGGTCGATCTGACCCGCATGGGCGCCGACGGCCGGCTTGGGCTGGACGACAGCCGCAGCGCACGGCAACCGGGGGTGTCCCTCAATGCCTATCCCAGCGGCGCGGGTGGCCTCTACTCCACGATTTCCGACTATGCGCGGTTCTGCCAGATGCTGCTGGCTGGTGGCGCGCTGGATGATCAGCGCATCCTCGGCCGCAAGACCGTGGACCTGATGATGATGAACCACCTCCAGGGACAGCTCGATCCGCCGGTTACCGAATTCAGCCGCGCCGAAGGCTTCGGGCTGGGCGGCTCGGTGATCCTGGACGTGGCCGGGCGCGGGCGATTGGGTTCGGTCGGCGCGTTCGGCTGGTCCGGCGCGGCCTCGACCTATTTCACCATTGACCGGCAGGAACGCCTGATCGCGATCCTGTTGCTGCAGCACCTGCCCGACGGCCAGGCGCACGATCTTCCCCGTCTCGCCACGCCTTTCTACAACCTGGTCTACCAGGCGCTGGAACCATGACCGCAACACCCAGGCACATCCTCGTCGCCGGCTCGGCGAATCTCGATTTCGTCGTCCGCGCCGCGCACGTGCCGGCCCCGGGCGAAACGGTGCTGGGGCGCGACTTCGCCACCTTCCCGGGCGGCAAGGGCGCCAACCAGGCGGTGGCGGCGGCGCGCGCCGGCGGCGCGCCCACCCGCATGCTGCTGGGACTGGGCGAGGATGCGTTCGCCGCGACCCTCGAGGATTCATTGCGCGGCGCCGGCGTGGAACCGGTGATCGTGCGATCCCGAAAACTGCCCACGGGCACCGCCTTCATCTGCCTGTCCGACGACGCGGAGAACGCGATCACGGTCGCGCCCGGCGCCAACAACGCGCTGCGCGCCAGCGATCTGCCGCCGTTGGCCGCGGTGTCGCACCTGCTGCTGCAACTGGAGACCCCGATAGAAACGGTCACGGCCTATGCCGCGACCGCGCGCCACGCGGGAGTCACGGTGGTGCTCAACGCCGCACCCGCGCGGTCGCTGCCCGATGCGCTGCTGCGCGCGGTCGACGTGCTGATCGTCAACGAAGGCGAACTCGAAGCGCTGGCGGGATCCGCCGGCGGCATCGCCGATCGCCTTGCCCGCCTGGTCGTGCCCTGCGTGGTGGTCACCCTGGGTGCGCGCGGCTGCATCGCGCGCAGCGCCGAGGGCCTGTTCCTGCAACCGGCGTTCCGGGTGGACGCCGTCGATACCACCGCCGCCGGCGACACCTTCTGCGGCGCGCTGGCCGCGCGGCTGGCGCGGGGCGACGTCCTGGCCGATGCATTACGCTACGCCTGCGCGGCGTCGGCGCTGGCCTGCACGCGCCTGGGCGCGCAGGCCTCGGTGCCCGCGCGCGAGGCGGTCGAAGCCTTCCTGCGCGACGCGCCGGCCACCACCGCGCAGGCGCGCGAGGCATTGGCCGCGCAGTTCGGCCTGACCTGAATCCCCCTCCCTGAAAGAACCACGCCATGACCGCCGCACCGGATCCGTTCCCTCCCGCCCACGACGACGACGCGCCGCGCCACGTGCCGAAGACCGAGTACAAGTTCTCGCACGTCACCACCCAGCGCTATCTGCCGACGCCGGGCAAGGCGCCGGGTTGGCCATTCGCCGAGATCGGCCACTGGAAGATCGACGTCAACGCCACGTCGGCCGACTGGATCGCCGAACTGCGCGACTGGCGCCGCGAACATCTGACCCGCATCGGCTACGACGACGCCAACTACCGACGCCCCGAGCTGCAATGGGCGCAGCGCAACTTCGTGCATGCGCAGATGATGGTGGAGGATCGCTATTTCTACGATCCGGTAGCCGGCCGCTACACCGTGGATCGCTACCTGGATGATCTGGAGCAGCGCTTCGGCGGGCTGGACAGCGTGCTGCTCTGGTACGTCTATCCGAATATCGGCATCGACGATCGCAACCAGTTCGACATGGCCGCGGATCTGCCAGGTGGCCTGGCCGGCCTGAAAAGCGCGGTCGATGATTTCCATCGACGTGGCGTCAAGGTGTTCCTGCCGACCATGCCCTGGGACAACGGCACCCGCGCACAGGGCGAGGCGGACTGGCAGGCCATCGCGCGGCTGGTGAAGGAAGTCGGCGCCGACGGCATCAACGGCGACACCTACAACGGCGTGCCGCGCGCGTTCTTCGATGCCTGCGATGCGCTCGGCCAGCCGGTGGTGGTGCAGCCGGAATCCACGATCAGCGCCGAGGAACACCTGATCTGGAACGTGCAGAGCTGGGGCAAGAAGGCACCGAACGAGGTCATTCCGCCGGTCGCCAAGTTCAAGTGGCTGGAACCGCGCCACATGATCAACTACGAGAACCGCTGGGGCCGTGACCGCAACCACGATCTGCAGTACATCTTCTTCAATGGCATTGGTTACAACGCCTGGGAGAACATCTGGGGCCTGTGGAACCAGTTCACCCCGCGCGACGCCGAATCGCTGCGCCGCATCGCCACCCTCGAGCGCCGCTTCGCACCGCTGATGGTCAGCCGTGACTGGACGCCCTACTACCCGACCTTGCAGGCGGGCGTGTTCGCCAGCCGTTTCCCGGGAGAGGGCCAGGTGCTGTGGACGCTGGTCAACCGCAACGAGTACGACGTGGAAGGCGAACAACTGGCGCTGCCGCACCAGCCGGGCCGCCAGTACTTCGATGCCTGGCACGGGGTGGAACTGCAACCGCTGATCACGGGTGACCAGGCGGTGCTGGAGATGAACCTGGAAGGCCGCGGGTTCGGCGCGGTGCTGGCCTTGGACGAAGGCGTTGAGATCGAAGGCTTGCCTGCGTTCCTGTCGCTGATGGCGGATCTGGCGCGGGTGCCGCTGCGCACGCTGTCCAACCGCTGGCACGCCATTCCGCAGCGGATCACGCCGATCGCGCCCACTGACGTGCGCGCGCAGGCACCGGAAGGCATGGTGACCGTGCCGGCCGGCGAGTTCGTGTTCGTGGTCGGCGGCGTGGAGATCGAGGGCCAGACCTGGGAAGGGCTGGACGTGCAGTATCCGTGGGAGGGCAGTGCGCGCCGGCATCACCGGAGGCGGATGGCGATGAAGGCGTTCCACATCGATCGCCATCCGGTCACCAACGCCCAGTTCAAGCGGTTCCTGGAGGCCAGTGGCTACGCGCCGCGCGACGTGCACAACTTCCTGCGCGACTGGCAGGACGGTGCACCGCGCCCGGGTTGGGAAGACAAGCCGGTCACCTGGGTCTCGCTGGAGGACGCGCGCGCCTATGCCGAATGGGCGGGCAAGCGCCTGCCGCGTGAATGGGAATGGCAATACGCCGCGCAGGGCACCGACGGGCGGTTGTATCCGTGGGGCAACGAATGGCGCGCCGATGCGGTGCCGCCGGTGAACCGCGGGCGCCGCCTGCTTCCGCCGGCTGATGTCGGCGCGTATCCACAGGGTGCGAGCCCGTTCGGTGTGGCGGATCTGGTTGGCAACGTGTGGCAGTGGACCGACGAGTACGCCGACGAACACACCCGCGCGGCGATCCTGCGCGGCGGCAGCGCCTATCAGCCGCAGACTTCGCACTGGTATTTCCCGCAGGCGTACCGGCTGGATCAGCATGGCAAGTACCTGCTGATGGCACCGAGCAAGGATCGGTCCGGCATGCTCGGTTTCCGTTGCGTGGTGGACGCGGAGTAGGGCATGGCGGTGAATGCACAGGCCCCGCGGGGCGATCGCTTCGTTCCCGCGCCCGCGGGCGCGGTGGTGCTGGGCGGCGTGCTGGGCGAGGCCATCGAGGCCAGCCGGCGAGGCCGCCTGGGCCATTTCATCACCGGCCCGGACAGCCCGGCGATCGCGATCTTCCATCCCGAGCACACCCGCGAGAATCTGGAAGGCGACTGGTACGGCGAACACGCGGGCAAATGGCTGTACGCCGCCGCCCGCGCGGTGGCGCGCAGCGGCGACGTCGACCTGCGCGACAACCTGCGCGCGGTGGCCGACTACCTGCTGTCCCGCCAGGCCGACGACGGCTACCTGGGCAACTATGCGCCCGAGCGCCGCTTCATGCGTCCGCAGCCACCCAAGCCGGTCAGCTGGGATGGCGCGCCGGCCTGGCGGACCTGGGACATCTGGACCCACAGCTATCTGATCCTCGGCCTGATCGAAACCTGGCGCGCGCTGGGCGACGAGCGCTACCTGGCCGCCGCGCAACGCATCGGCGATCTGTGCTGGCGCACGCTGGGCGAAGGCGGCATCGACATCACCTCGCTCGGCAACCACTTCGGCATGTCGGCCACGGTGCTGATGGATCCGGCGGTGGAACTGCATCTGGCGACCGGCGACCTGCGCTACCTGGAATTGGCCGAGCGCATCGCCGGACAGGCCGACGCCGAGCCGCGGCTGGGGCTGATCCGGCGCGCGCTGGAAGGTGCCGACGCGTCGGAAATCGCCACCGGCAAGGCCTACCAGCTGGCCTGGAACCTGGTCGGTCTGGCCAAGCTGCACCGGGCGACCGGCAAGGCGCGCTATCGCGACGCGGTCGATCACCTTTGGTGCAACATCCGCGATCACCACCTGACCCTCGGCGGCGGTCCCTGGGGCGGGGTGGCGCATCGCTCGCGCGAAGTGTTCAATCCCGCCGGCGTGTTCAGCCCGCAGGCCTATGTGGAAACCTGTTCGGTGCTGGCATGGCTGCAGCTCAATCGCGAGCTGCTGCGGATCACCGGGCATACGCGCCATGCCGAGGAAATCGAGCGCATCGCCTACAACGATCTGCTCGGCGCCGCCGCGCCCAACGGCGAGGACTGGTGCTACTACTCGTTCCCGAATGGCCCGCGCGTCCACACCACCTATTGGCGCTGCTGCAAGTCCAGCGGCGCGATGGCGTGGGAGGAACTGCCACCGCTGGCCTACGGCGTGGCCGAGGACGGCGCGTTGCAGGTCAATCTCTACGCGCCCGGACAGGTGCGGCTGGCCTTGCCAAAGGGTGAAGTGGGGATCGTCCAGTCGGGCGGTTACCCGTTCGCGGACGACGTGACCCTGACACTGCAACCGGCGCAGGCGATGCGCTTCACCCTGCGCCTGCGCGTGCCCGCCTGGACCGAAGGCGCCCGCGTGACAGTGAACGGCGAGGTGCTGGATGCCGGAATCGCGCCGGGAGAGTGGCTGGACATCAGCCGTGACTGGCAGCCGGGCGACGTCGTGGCGCTGCGCCTGCCGATGACGCCGACGCTTCATCTCCGTCGCAGCCGCAACGTGCAGGAATCGCGCGCGCCGGACGGTTCACCGGTGCGCCAGCAGGTGCTGCGCTACGACTACGTCGGCCTGACCCGGGGACCGCTGGTGTACGCGACGGGGCTGATTGACGGATTCAAGCACGAGGAAGCGGTGCGCCTGCCGGATGCGCCGCCGGCGCGATGGCTGCGTGAACTCGCCGCCGCCGATGGCGGTCCGGGCATGGACGTGGAGATGCAACTGGATGGCCGCGCGCCGCTGCGCTTCGCGCCGTACTACCGCGCCGGCGGCCGCGAGGATGGCGCGTGGCGGCTGGGCTGGCTGTCGCTGGCGCCGGATCCCGCCGCCTGGGCGGATCCGCCGGATGCCGGCCGGGCCATGGAGTAGCGGAGTGCGCGTGCCGGGCAAGCAAGAATTTGTCGCCAATGAAAATATGCGGTCCCGCTGTTTCGTCCCCGGAGCATGCGGGAGACTGGCCGCGGCACGGCTAGCGGCACCCGATGGAAACTTCACGCATGGATAACCCGTCTCCCTTCGGCCTGGTGCGGCGCGAGGGCCCCGCAGGACCGCTCAGCGGCGTCAAGGTGCTGGATCTGAGCGCCTACATCGCCGGGCCGTACGGCTGCACGCTGCTGGCCGACCAGGGCGCGCAGGTGATCAAGATCGAGCCGCCGGATGGCGACAACCTGCGCAAGTATCCCTCCACGCTGGCGGCCGAGAGCCGCGCGTTCATGGGCGTGAACCGCAGCAAGATCGGCATCGTCCTGGACCTCAAGTCGGCCGAGGGCCTGGCCGCGCTGTTGCGGCTGGTGCGGGAGGCCGACGTGCTGGTGCACAACTTCCGGCCCGCCGTGCCGAAACGGCTGGGTATCGATTTCGATCGCCTGACCCTGATCAATCCGCGCCTGATCTACTGCGCCGTCACCGGCTATGGCGAGCATGGTCCGATGAAGGACAAGGCCGGTTACGACCAGGTCCTGCAGACCATGACCGGCATGTGCGCTTTGCAGGGCAAGCGCGGCGCCGCGCCGGAGATCATCTACGGTTCGGTGGTGGACTATTACGCAGCGGCGCTGTTGGCGGGCGGGGTGTCCTCCGCGCTGTACGAGCGCGAGCGCAGCGGGCGCGGCCAGTTCGTCGGGGTGTCGCTGTTGCGCAGCGCGCTGACCATGCAATCGGCAAGGATGATCTGGGCCGAGGGCGAATCGCTCGACATCGGCCGCGACATGCGCTCCGGTGGCGTCACCGGCATCCATCCTGCACGCGAGGGCCACATCTACATCTCCGCCAATACGCCCAGGTTCTGGAAGGCCTTGTGCGGGAAGACCGGCCTTGACGCGCTGGCGGCGGACGAACGCTACGACAGCGTGCGCAAGCGCGCCGAACACGCCAATGAAATCGTGCCGCTGCTGCATGAAGCGCTCGCCACCCGCACCGCGCTGGAATGGGAAGCCCTGTTCGGCGACGAGGTGCCGTGCGCGGCCGCGCGCCGGGTCGAGGACATGTTCGATCATCCGCAGGTGCTGGCCGAGGACATCGTCGCCAACATCGAACATCCGGCGGTGGGCCGCTATCGCGGCGTGACCCGGCCGATCGCATTCGGCCGCACGCCCGGCCCGGCGCCGTTCGCCGCACCGGTGTTCAACCAGCACACCGGCGACGTGCTGGATCGCTGCACGGACGATGGCACCATGAAGGACTGAACCCCCGAACCGGTCCACGCACCGGTTCTCACGGGTTTTTACGATGAATTTACGCGGCCGACCGGGCCGCGAATGGAGGCTTTACGCCTGCCGGCGGGAAGATTTCCACAGTCGCGGAGCCGTTTCCGCGTGGACATCCCGCAATGCGCATTCCTTCCCTCCGCACGCCGGCACTGGCGTGCGTATTCCTGCTGGCGCTGGCCGAACCCGCCGCCGCCGTTACCCTGAGCGGCAATGCCGCGCTCACCACCGACTACCTCTGGCGCGGCACCAGCCAGACCCAGGACGATCCGGCGATCCAGGCCGGCTTCAAGGCGGCCGCCGCCAATGGCCTCTACGGATCGGTGTGGGGTTCCAATGTGGAATTCGCCCCCGAGACGCATGCCAGCAGCGAGTTCGATTTCATCGTCGGCTGGTCCGGGAACCTGGCCGATGACTGGGCGCTGGACGTCAATCTCACGCATTACCGCTATCCGGGCACGACCGTGGATCTCAACTGGTCCGAACTCAACGGCACCGTGACCTGGAAGCAGAACTACTGGGCGCAGGTCGGCTGGTCCAACGACGCCCTGGCGACGGACCGGAACGGCACCTACGCGCAGTTGGGCGCGCGCGCTCCGCTGGGAGAACGGTGGCGGCTGGAAGGCGCGGTCGGCCGTTACTGGCTGGATGACGCCTATGGCGACAGCTACGCACACGCGCAACTGGGCGCGGTGTGGGCGTTCAAGGCGCCGTTCGAACTGCGCGTGACCGCGCACGCCACCGACGATTCCGCCAAGCGCCTGTTTCCGGATCTGGCCGGCTCGCGTGTCGAGGCGGCCCTGCAAGCGTCTTTTTGAGGAGAACTCCCATGCCTGGTTGGCTGGCCCTGTTGTGTGGCATCGCGGTGATCGTGGCGGCAGGCTACCTGCTGTACGTGATCCTGCGTCCCGAAGAATTCTGATGCGGGTGAACGACAATGACTGAAGCATTTCTCGTCTTCGCGCTCGCCATCGCGCTGGGCTGGCCTCTGGGCCGTTACCTGGCGGCGGTGATGCGCGGCGCGCCGATGCGCGGCGACCGACTGTTCGGCTGGATCGAAAAGCCGATCTACGCGCTGCTGGGCACGCGCCCGGAGCGGGGCATGAACTGGCGCGGCTATGCCGGCGCGTTCCTGCTCAGCAACCTGATCGTCGGCCTGATTGCCTGGGTCATCTTCATGACCCAGGCCTGGCTGCCGTTCAATCCCGACGACATCCCGAACATGCGCTGGGACACCGCGCTGCACACGATGGTGTCGTTCCTGACCAATACCAACCAGCAGCACTACTCCGGTCAGGCGCAGCTGTCCTACCTGTCGCAGATGACCGGCATCGTCGGCCTGCAGGTGGTGACGCCGATGATGGGCCTGGCGATGGTGGTGGCGACGTTGCGCGCGTTGTTCGGCGGCCGTGGCGGGGTGAATTCCACCCAGGAAGGCGGTGTCGGGCAACCGAGCGAACGCGTGGACGTGGGCAACTACTGGGCCGATGTGGTGCGTTCGACGGTCCGCTTCATGCTGCCGCTGTGCCTGGCGTGGACGCTGCTGCTGACCAGCCAGGGCGTGCCGTCCACGCTCGCCGCCGGTCCGGTGGCGACGCCGGTGGACAGCAGTGCCGGCATGGGCGAACAGAAAATCCCGTTGGGCCCGGTCGCGGCGATGGTCGCGGCCAAGCAGCTGGGTTCCAACGGCGGTGGCTGGTACGGCCCGAACAGCTCGGTGCCGCTGGAGAACCCGACCCCGCTGTCCAACCTGCTGGAGACCCTGGCCATCCTGCTGATCCCGGTGTCGGTGGTGTTCATGGTCGGCGCGTTCACCGGCCGGCGGAAGTTCACCGCGCTGGTATTCGGCAGCATGATGCTGATGTCGGTGATATCCACCGGCGCGGCGATCTGGTCCGAGGCGCATTCGGCGACGGCTGCCGATCCTGCGCTGATGGAAGGCAAGGAAGTGCGTATCGGCACCGACGCGTCCGCGTTGTGGGCGGCGGTGACCACCCAGGTCAACAACGGTTCGGTCAACGCCATGCACGACTCGCTGGCGCCGATGACCGGGCTGGTGGCGCTGGTCAACATGCTGGTCAACGCGATCTGGGGCGGCGTGGGCTGCGGCCTGCAGCAGTTCATCGTGTACCTGCTGCTGAGCGTATTCCTGGCCGGCCTGATGACCGGGCGCACGCCGGAACTGTTCGGCCGCAAGATCGAGGCCGGTGAAGTGCGCCTGCTGGCGTTGCTGATCCTGCTGCAGCCGCTGGTGGTGCTGGGACTGACCGCGATCACGCTGGCCGTCCCGTCGATCACCGGAAATTCCAATCCCGGCTTCCACGCCATCAGCCAGGTCTTCTACGAGTACACCTCGGCCTTCGCCAACAACGGCTCGGGTTTCGAAGGGCTGGGCGACGCCACCTACTGGTGGAACCTGAGCTGCGTGGTGGCGCTGGCACTGGGACGCTTCCCCGCGCTGATCATCCCGCTGCTGGTGGCCGCGCGCATGGCCGGCAAGCGCCACGCCGCCGAATCGGCCGGCACCCTGCACATCGAAACGCCCACCTTCGCGCTGACCCTGGTGGCCGTGGTCGTGATCCTCACCGTGCTGCAGTTCATGCCCGCACTGGTGCTGGGACCGATCGCGGATCACCTGTCGCTGGTCGCGCACTGAGAGCACTCCCATGACGACGATTTCTTACCAGGAAAAAACCCGCCGGGATCATCCGGCGCTGATGGACGGCGCGGCGTTCCGCGCGGCCCTGCGCGACGCCTTCCTCAAACTGGCGCCGCGGCACCTGATCCGCAGCCCGGTGATGGCGGTGGTGATGGGCGGCACCCTGCTGTCGGCGGTGATCACGCTGGCCGGGGTGGCATCGGCCGGATTTGGCTGGGCCGTGACCGCGATCCTGTTCGTGACGGTGCTGTTCGGCAACTTCGCCGAAGCGGTGGCCGAAGCGCGCGGCCGCGGCCAGGCCGCATCGCTGCGGCGCGCACGCAAGGATCTGGTCGCGCGCCGGGTGGAGACCGCGTTGGGCGGCGCCGAAACCCGCATTCCGGCGGCCGAGCTGCGTCCGGGCGATTACGTGATCGTCTCGGCGGGCGAGCAGATTCCCGCCGACGGCGAGATCATCCGTGGTGTGGCGACCATCAACGAGTCGGCGGTGACCGGTGAATCGGCGCCGGTGCTGCGCGAGGCCGGCACCGATCGCTCCGGCGTGATCGGCGGCACCAAGGTGCTGTCCGACGAGATCGTGGTGAAGATCACCGCCGAGCCGGGGCACAGCTTCCTCGACCGGATGATCGCGCTGGTGGAAGGCGCCAATCGCCAGAAGACCCCCAACGAGATCGCGCTGACCCTGCTGCTGGCGGCGATGACCCTGACCTTCCTGATCGTGGTGGCGACCCTGCCGGCGATCGGCGCCTTCGTTGGCGTGAAGGTGGATCCGCTGCTGCTGATCGCGCTGCTGGTGTGCCTGATTCCGACCACCATCGGTGGCCTGCTGCCGGCCATCGGCATCGCCGGCATGAACCGCGCGCTGTCGGCCAACGTGCTGGCCAAGTCCGGCAAGGCGGTGGAAGTGGCCGGCGACGTGGACGTGTTGCTGCTGGACAAGACCGGCACCATCACCCACGGCGATCGCCAGGCCACCGCGTTCCATCCGCTGGCCGGCATCGACAAGGCGCAGCTGCGTGACGCCGCGCTGCTGGCCTCGCTGGCCGATCCGACCCCGGAAGGCAAATCGATCGTGCGGCTGGCGCGTGAGCAGGGCTGCATCCTGGACGAGCCGGAGCGGGCGACCTACCTGCAGTTCACCGCCCAGACCCGGATGTCCGGCGTGGACGTGGAAGACCGGGTGATCCGCAAGGGCGCCGGCGACGCCATCGGCCAGCATGTGCAGGCACACGGCGGCAACGTGCCCAACGAACTGGCCGCGCGCATCGAGCAGGTCGCCCGCGGCGGTGCCACCCCGCTGGTGGTGTCCGAGGGCCGGCACGTCCTGGGCGTGGTCGAGCTGTCCGACGTGGTCAAGCACGGCATCAAGGAGAAATTCGCCCGCCTGCGCGCGATGGGCATCCAGACCGTGATGATCACCGGCGACAATCCGCTGACGGCTGCGGCCATCGCCGCCGAGGCCGGCGTCGACGATTACATCGCCGAGGCCAGGCCGGAGGACAAGCTCGCTCGCATCCGCCGCGAGCAGGCCGCTGGCAAGCTGGTGGCGATGGTCGGCGACGGCACCAACGATGCGCCGGCGCTGGCGCAGGCCGATGTGGGCCTGGCGATGAACTCGGGCACCCAGGCGGCCAAGGAAGCCGGCAACATGGTCGACCTGGATTCGGATCCGGCCAAGCTGCTGGCGGTGGTCGAAGTCGGCAAGCAGCAGTTGATCACGCGCGGCGCGCTGACCACTTTCTCGCTCGCCAACGACGTGTCCAAGTACTTCGCGATCCTGCCGGCGCTGTTCGCCGCCGCGCTGCCGCAGATGGGCGCGCTCAACGTGATGCACCTGTCCAGTCCCGCCAACGCCGTGCTGGCCGCGCTGATCTTCAACGCGATCATCATCCCGGCGCTGATTCCGCTGGCGTTGCGCGGCGTGCGTTTCCGCCCGGCCACCGCCACCGTGCTGCTGCGGCGGAACATGCTGATCTATGGCGTGGGCGGCGTGCTGCTGCCGTTCGTGGGCATCAAACTGATCGACATGGCGCTGTCCCTCGTGACTGGCGCCTGAGGAAAACCACATGCAATCTCCCGTGAGCTACAAGATCGTCGCGTCGCCGCAGATCACCCGCGCCGGCCTGCTGCGTCCCTCCCTTGGCCTGGCGCTGGTGTCGCTGCTGGGTTTCGGCCTGCTGTATTCGCTGGCCGGCACCGGACTGGGACGCGGCCTGTTCCCCGCGCAGGCGACCGGATCGATCATCACTGCGCAGGGCCGAGTCACCGGCTCGGTGCTGGTGGCGCAACCCTTCACCGACCCGCGCTACTTCCAGCCGCGTCCGTCGGCGGCCGGCTACGATCCGATGGCGGCCGCCGGCAGCAACCAGTCACGCGGCAATCCGGATCTGCGCAAGCGCATCGACGAAGCCCGCGCGGCGGTGGCCGCGCGCGACGGCATCGCGCCGGTCGATGTGCCGCCCGATCTGATCACCCAGTCCGGTGGCGGCCTGGATCCGCACGTCAGTCCGCGCGGCGCGGAGGTGCAGATCGCCCGCGTCGCCCGCGCCCGCGGCCTGCCGCCGGCCACGGTGGCGGAACTGACCAAGCGCCATACCGAGGCCCCGCAGTTCGGCCTGCTCGGCGAGCCCCGGGTGAATGTCCTGCGCCTGAATCTGGCGCTGGACGCACTGCCGGCCACCACGCAGCAGGCACAATAGCCGCATGACCGACGCCCGCAGCCGCCAAGCCGATGCCCTGATCGACGGCCTGCACCGCGAGGCGGGCGGCCGCCTGACCATCTTCCTGGGCGCCGCGCCCGGCGTCGGCAAGACCTACACGATGCTTTCGCGCGCGCGGGAAATGCGCAAGCAGGGCACCGACGTCGTGATCGGCATCGTCGAGACCCACGGCCGCAGCGAGACCGCCGCGCTCACCGAGGGCCTGGAGGTGGTGCCGCGCAGGCGGGGCAGCTACCAGGGGCGCTGGCTGGACGAGATGGATCTCGACGCGCTGCTGGCGCGCCGGCCCAAGGTCGCGCTGGTCGACGAGCTGGCGCACCGCAACGCGCCCGGCAGCCGCCACGAGCGCCGCTGGCAGGACGTAATGGAACTGCTGGAAGCGGGCATCGACGTCTACACGACGATCAACATCCAGCATCTGGAAAGCCTCAACGACGTGGTCCACCGGATCACCGGCGTGCGGGTCAGCGAGACCGTGCCGGACGCGGTGTTCGATCGCCTGCGGGACATCGTGCTGGTCGACCTGCCGCCGCGCGAGCTGATCGAACGCCTGCACCAGGGCAAGGTCTACCTGCCGGACCAGGCCGCGCAGGCGTTGCAGGCGTTCTTCTCGCCATCCAACCTGATCGCGCTGCGCGAACTGGCGATGCAGACGGTCGCCGACCGGGTCGACAACGATCTGCGCGATACCCGGACCGCGCGCGGCCTGCCCGGCATGGCGTTGCGCCGCCGGGTGCTGGTGGCGATCGACGGCATGGGCCAGTCGGAGTACCTGGTGCGGGTCGCCCGGCGGCTGGCCGAACGCCGCGACGCGCCGTGGACGGTGGTGACCGTGCAGGCGCGCGAGGCCGGCGAGGCCACCCAGCTGGAACTGGATCGCGCGTTCGCGCTGGCGCGCCGACTCGGCGCGCAGACCGATGTCGTGCACGGCAACAGCATCGCCGACGCGCTGCTGGATCACGCCGCCCAGAGCGGCGCCTCCACGCTGGTGCTGGGACGCACCCGCGAGCGACCGGTGGCACGGATGTTCAACCGCACCCTGACCCAGCAATTGCTGCAACGGGCCGCGCACTACGAACTGGTCATCATCAACACGCCGGAAGCGCGGGCACGCTCGCGTCGGCGCTGGAACCGCGCCGACATGCCGGTGTTGCGCAACGATCTGCTGTTCGCGGTAATCGCGGCGGTGCTGGCGGTCGGCGTGTCCTGGCTGGTCGAACGCTGGACCGGCATCGACGATCTGTCGATGGTGTTCATCGTCGCGGTGGTGCTGGTGGCCACCCGCACCCGGATGGCGGCGGCGGTGGTCGCGGCGCTGCTGAGCTTCCTGGCCTACAACTTCTTCTTCATCGACCCGCGCTTCACCTTCAACATCGGCGCCTCGCAGGGCGTGACCACGGTGTTCCTGTTCCTGCTGGCGGCGCTGGTCGCCGGCCGGCTGGCCTCGCGCCTGCGCATGCAGGTGCTGGCGCTGCGCGCGGCCAACGCCCATGCCACCGCCCTGCAGATGCTTGGACGGCAGCTCACCAGCGCGGCGGATCTGGGCCAGGTGCTGGCCGCCGGCCGCGACGCGCTGGGCACGGCGATGGACGCCGAAATCTGGCTGCGCTGGGATGGACAGGTGGCGGCATCGAACGGGGTGGTGCTGGAAGGCAAGGATCTGGCCGCCGCCGACTGGGCCCAGCAGCATGCGCAGGCCACCGGTCGCTTCACCGACACCCTGGCCGGATCCGCATGGTGGTTCCTGCCGCTGCGCGACGCGCGCGGGGTGATGGGGGTGGCCGGCGTGCGTTTCCCGCGCGAACTGCCCCGGCTGGGTTTCGAGCAGCGGCGGATGGCGGAGGCGATGGCCGACGACATCGCCCAGGCCGCGCTGCGCACGCGGCTGGTCGCGGATCTGGAGGGCGCGCGCATCACCGGCGAGACCGAGCGCTTGCGCTCGGCCCTGCTGTCCTCGGTCTCGCACGATCTGCGCTCGCCGCTGGCCTCGATGATCGGTTCGGCCAGCAGCCTGGCGAATTACGCCGACGCGATGGACGCCGAGGATCGCAAGGCGCTGCTGGACACCATCCAGCGCGAGGGCGAGCGGCTGGATCGCTACATCCAGAACCTGCTCGACATGACCCGGCTGGGCCATACCGGGCTGACCCTCAACCGCGACTGGATCAACGTCGACGAACTGATCGGCTCGGCGGTCGGGCGGCTGCAGCGCTACCAGCCGGAAGTGCGGCTGCAGACCCGGATCGCCACCGACCTGCCGCCGATCTGGGTGCATCCGGCGCTGGTCGAGCAGGCGGTGTTCAATGTGCTGGAGAACGCCGCCAAGTTCTCCCCGCGCGGTGAGCCGGTCGAGGTCGAGGCGCGCCTGGTCGACGAACAGTTGCGCATCGACGTGCGCGATCGCGGGCCGGGCATCCCGGAACAGGAGCGCAGCCGCATCTTCGACATGTTCTACAGCGTGGAGCGCGGCGATCGCGGCCGCCAGGGCACCGGCCTGGGCCTGACCATCTGCCAGGGCATGATCGGCGCCCACGGCGGCAGCGTGGAGGCGCTGCCCGGGCCGGATGGCCGCGGCACCACGATCAGGATTACGCTTCCCCTCCTGCATCCCTGAGTTCCGCCGGTCCCGCCTTGAATCCCGCCGACACCGTCCCGGTTTCGTCCGCGCCCCCGGTCCGCATCCTGGTGGTCGACGACGAGCCGCAGATCCGCAAGTTCCTCGACATCAGCCTGCGTGCGCAGGGGTATCGGGTACTGCTGGCCGAGGACGGCGCTTCCGGCCTGGCCGCGCTCGCTTCGCCCGGCGCGGATCTGGTGATCCTGGACATCGGCCTGCCGGATCGCGACGGCCACGAGGTGTTGCGCGAAATCCGCGGATTCTCGCAGGTGCCGGTGATCATGCTGACCGTACGCGCGGGCGAGCAGGAGAAGGTGGCCGCGCTCGACGCGGGCGCCAATGACTACGTGACCAAGCCGTTCGGCGTGCAGGAACTGATGGCGCGCATCCGCGGCCTGCTGCGTGCCCACGCGGGCGCGACGGTGGAGGCGCCGGTGGTGTTCGATGATGGCCGCCTGCATGTTGATCTGGCCCGGCGCGAGGTGTCCCTGGACGGCGAGCCGCTGGCGTTGAGCCGCAAGGAATTCGCCCTGCTGTCCTTGCTGTTGCGCCATGCCGGCCGGGTGGTCACCCAGCCGCAATTGCTGCGCGAACTGTGGGGCCCCACCCACCAGCAGGACACCCACTACCTGCGCATCCTGGTCGGCAAGCTGCGCCAGAAGATCGGCGACGACGCTTCCGCGCCGCGCTACATCGCCACCGAGCCGGGCGTGGGCCTGCGTTTCATCGACGGTGGCCACTGACGCGGCCGCCGCGCGAAGGCAACCGGGACGCAGGCGTCAGGGATGACGCTCCAGCCGCAGCAACCGTCCCTCCGGCTCATCCGTCAACAGGTACAGCGTGCCGTCCGGCGCCTGTTTCACGTTGCGCAGGCGGGTTCCGCTGAGCAGCACTTCCTCGCCGAGCACGCGATCGCCCTCCAGGTCCAGCCGCAGCAGGCTGCCGGTGGACAGTCCGGCGAGGATCATGTCGCCGCGCCATTCCGGAAACTGCGAGCCGCTGTAGATGACCAGGCCGGTGGGCGCGACGGTGCGATCGGTCCAGGTCCATGCCGGCGCGGTGTAGATCGCCCCGGGCAGCGTCTGCGGCCGGTAGCCGGTGGTGCGATAGCGGCCCGAGGTGTGCACCGGCCAGCCGTAGTTGGCGCGCGGACGCAGCACGTTGACCTCGTCGCCGCGATGGGTGCCATGTTCGGACATCCAGATGCGTCCGTCCGCCGCCTGCGCCAGTCCCTGCGCGGCGCGGATGCCGAGCGCATAGAGACCGGGCACCGCATTCGCGCCGAAATCCGGATTGCCAGGCACGGGCTTGCCGTCGAGGGTGAACCGATAGATCTTGCCGCGCCTGTCCGTGGGATCCTGCGCCACCGGCAACGGCGGATTGTCGCCTTCGCGGAAATGACGCTCGCCGACGGTCAGGTACAGATGGCGCTGGCGATCGATCAGCAAGCCGCCGCCGTAGTGGAAGCGCTCGGCCGAACGCGGGGTGGCGGCGAACAGCGGACGCAGCTCGGCCAGGCGATCATCGATCAGGCGCGCGGTGGCCAGGCGGGTGGTGAGGCCGTCCGCGTCCTGCGACGCGTAGGTGAAGTACAGGCGGCGATTGCTGGCGAAATCCGGGTGCAGCACCACGTCGAACAGTCCGCTGTTGTCGCCGCGACCCTCGAAGGCGTCGACCAGATCGTCGGGCATGCCGGCGACCGGATGCTTCGCGCCGTCCGGTCCGATGCGGACAAATCCGCCTTCCTTTTCGCTTACCAGAAAGTCCCCGTCGGGCAGGAATGCCATCGACCAAGGACGCCGGAGGCCGGTGGCGACCGGGATTGTTTCGATTGCTTCCGCGGGGGCTGTCGCCATGCCCGCGGCCAGTACCAGTTCGAACAGCATCGACGATTCCTTTGTTATCGTGCCCCGCCGCCCATGCCGATCGCGCGTGGGCCTTGAAGGAGGGTTTCCCGTGTCGTCGAACAGGCTAGCCGTTGCCGGGATGCGCGGCCGCGCGTTTGCGCCGGAACGTTCCCGACGCGCGCCGAACCGAGCCGCGCCGGGCGTCCGGCCACGCCGCGCGGCCTATCCTGTCCATCGGGTTGCACCATGTATGCCATGACGCCGGATCCCGCTTCTTCCCGCCCTCCCGCTCCGCCGCTCGATCCGTCGCCGGCATGGTCGGGAAATGCCCTGTTCTGGTGGCTGCATGCGGGTGGCTGGGGCGGCGTTTTCCTGGTCAACTACTTTTCCGCGCTCGCCAACGGCAAACCGGCCGAATACTGGACCGTGCTGCTGGCGGTGGCGACGACCGGATTCCTGGGCACGCTGGGCCTGCGCTACCTGCTGCGCGCATGCGCCGACCGGCCGCCGGCGCGGTTGGCGCTGCTGATGATCGTGCCGGTGTTGTTGATCGCGGCGGCGATGGCGATGGCCTTCAAACTCGTCACGGATCTGGGGTGGTGCGGTCACTGCCTGCCCTTCACCCGGTTCGGCTACGTCACCTACGTGATCAGCCAGCTCTACGTGCTGGTGGGCTGGACCAGCCTCTATCTGGTCATGACCACGTGGCGGAAACTGCGCATGCAGACCGAAGCGGCGCTGGCGGCGACGGCGACGGCCCACCAGGCGCAGCTGAAGATGCTGCGTTACCAGCTGAACCCGCACTTCCTGTTCAACACCCTCAACGCCATCTCCACCCTGGTGCTGGACCGCGACAACGCCACCGCCAACCGGATGGTGCAGGGGTTGAGCGCATTCCTGCGCCACTCGCTCGACAACGATCCCATGCAGCGGGTGACCCTGAAGCAGGAACTGGACGCGATCGGCCTGTACCTGGATATCGAGAAGACCCGCTTCGCCGAGCGCCTGCGGTTGGAGATCGAGATAGAACCGGCCTGCTGGTCGGCATTGCTGCCAAGCCTGCTGCTGCAACCGCTGGTGGAGAACGCGATCAAGTACGCGGTGGCCAAGCGGGTGGAAGGCGGAACGATTGGATTGCGCGCCTCGCGCGAAGGGGAGCGCCTGAGATTGTCGGTCGTCGACGACGGTCCGGGATGGCCGGCGCTCGATCACGGGGGCGTGCCCCCGGACAACGCGCCGCGCGGCAACCGGGTGGGCCTGGCCAATACCCGTGATCGGCTTCGCGTGCTGTACGGCGCGCAACAGAGTTTCGATGTCCGCAATCGCGAGGAGGGCGGGTTCATGGTGACGATGACCCTGCCGTTCGAAACCGGCGGCGCGCCACGGGAGTGACCATGCCACGAGCTGCGAGTGAACGGATGATCCGGACCCTGATCGCCGACGACGAGCCGCTGGCGCGGCGCGGACTGGAACTGCGCCTGGCCGGCGAACGCGACATCCACATCGTCGGCCAGGTCGGCGATGGTGCCGCGGCGGTGCGCGCGGTGTCGGAGCACGCGCCGGATCTGCTGTTCCTCGACGTGCAGATGCCCGGCCTGGACGGCTTCGCGGCCCTGCGCGCGATCCCGGCGCAGCAGATGCCGCTGGTGGTGTTCGTCACGGCTTATGACCACTACGCGCTCAATGCCTTCGAGGCCAGCGCGGTGGACTACCTGCTCAAGCCGGTGGACGACAGCCGCCTGCAGCAGGCCCTGTTCCGCGTGCGCGAGGCGCTGGATCGCCGCGATGCCAGCGATCATCGCGCGCGGCTGCTGGGTCTGCTCGGCGCGCTCAGCGGCCGGCCCGCGTTGACCCTGGACGAGGCGCTGGATGCTGGCGGCGCGCAGGCGTTGCGCGATGCGGACACGCCGCTGGCGATCCGCGATGGCGCGCGCACCTTGCGGCTGCCGAGGAGCAGCATCCGCTGGGTCGATGCGGCGGGCGATTACCTGTGCATCCATACGGATCGCGACACCCACGTGCTGCGTGCAACGCTCGGACAACTGGAGAAACGGCTGGATCCGACCCGGTTTCCACGCATCCATCGCTCGACCCTGGTCAACGCCGGACGGGTCAGCTCGCTGCGTCCGCACCTCAACGGCGAGTATTTCCTGACCCTGGACTGCGGGCAGGAACTCAAGCTCTCGCGCAGCTACCGCGACCGGCTCGCCCTGTTCAAGTAACACGCGCCCGAGGCGCGTGCTCGGGAGGCATTGCGCCGAAGCGTGCGGAATCCGCGGTGGGCGCCATTGTCCGCGGACGCCCCGCCCGTCAGTCTGCACGGACATTCCCAAGGAGACGTGCAATGAACCAGCCGCGGTTTCGAAGCCTGCTCGCGGGTGCCCTCTTTGCCTTGACCGCGGGCGCGCACGCGCTGCCGGCCGATGCACCCGCTGCCCATCCGGCGGCGCAACAGGATCCCGCCGCGCAGGCGGGCATGCGCCAGGCGATCAATCACTACTTCCGCGGCCAGGCCACCGGTGAGGCGTCCCACATGCGCCAGGCGTTCCTGCCGAGCGCGCGGATCGAGAGCGTGCGCGACGGCAAGGTCACCTCGCTGACGCTGGACGAGTTCTGCGCGTTCTTCAAGGGCAAGGCCGCGGCAGACGAGGCATCGCGCGTGCGCACCATCGATTTCATGGATGCCTCGGGGAGCGCCGGCACCGCCCGCATCACCCTGGACCATGGCGCGGTCGTGATCACCGACTATTTCCTGCTGCTGAAGGTCGGCGACGAGTGGAAGATCGCCAACAAGATCTCCTATTTCGGCCGCAAGGCCGAAGGCCAGGCCGGATGATGCGCATGAAATCCGCGCTGCTCTTCGCTTCGCTCCTGTGCCTGTCCATTGCCAGTCTCCCCGCCCCCGCGGCGGACGGGCCAATGGCCCGGGAGGCCGAGGCGGCGATCCGCGCGACCGACGCCCGATGGTCCGAGGATCTCTACGCCGGCCGCCTGGACCGGGTGATGGAGAACTACGACGAAAACGCGGCGTTCCTGACCCATGGCAGTGCACTGATCCGCGGCAAGGCGGCGATCCGCGCGTGGTTCCGGGAACGCCTGGATACGCCGGGATACTCGGCCAGGTTCCGGCCCACGGAGATCATCATTGCGGCATCCGGCGACATGGCCTACGAACTGGGCGAGTTCGAGGCGACCGTCCTGTCCGGGGGACGGACGATGCGGGTCAAGGGCAAGCACCTGGTCACCTGGCGATGGAACGGCGCGCGTTGGCTGGTCACCGCCGAGTCGATCAACACCGATGGGCCGGCGGTCGCCGGGTAGGCCGCACGCCCTCGCGGGAAATCGGCGGCACTGCGGTCTGAACCGGCGCGGACGGCGCTGGACAGGGACGTGGGAGGAGTTCGGGCCGCCGCCACGACATGGGCGATAATGGCCCGGCAGGCGCCTGGCGGCCGCGGACCCGCGTCCCGGACCGTCCATCAGGCGGCCTGGATGTCCGCAGACCCCACTGGAAACAAGCCGAGCATGCCGTTGGAAACCGCCGTCCCGACAGGGGCAAAGCCCCGTAGTCCCGATATCAGGGAAGGCGTGACCCTGTCCGTCGCCCCGATGATGGACTGGACCGATTCGCATTGCCGCGTGTTCCATCGGTTGCTGTCGCCGCATGCGCGGCTGTACACCGAGATGGTGCATGCGCAGGCGGTAATCCACGGCGATCGCGATCGCCTGCTCGGGTTCGATGCGGTGGAACATCCGGTCGCGCTGCAACTGGGCGGCAGCGAGCCCGACCTGCTGGCACGGGCCGCGCGCATCGGCGAGGAATGGGGCTACGACGAGGTCAACCTCAACGTCGGCTGTCCTTCCGATCGCGTGCAGGCCGGCCGCTTCGGCGCCTGCCTGATGAAGGAACCGGCGCTGGTGGCCGACAGCGTGGCGGCGATGATCGCCGCGGTCGCGATTCCGGTGACGGTGAAGTGCCGGTTGGGCGTGGATGAACTGGAGGACTACGATCGCTTCCGGGCGTTCGTCGATACCGTCGCGGACGCGGGCTGCACGACGTTCTTCGTGCATGCGCGCAAGGCCTGGCTGCAGGGCCTGTCGCCGAAGGAGAACCGCGAGATCCCGCCGCTGCGCTATGACTGGGCCTACCAGCTCAAGCGCGAGCGCCCCGATCTGACCGTGGCGGTCAATGGCGGCATCGGCACCCTCGTCGACGTGCAAACGCACCTGCGGCACAGCGACGGGGTGATGCTGGGCCGCGCCGCGTATCACGAGCCGTATCTGTTGCATGAACTGGAAGCCTCGCTGTGGGGGGCGCCATTGCGCAGCCGCGCCGAGCTGCTGCGCGCGCTGCGTCCTTACGTGGAAAGCCGGCTGGCGGCGGGCGTCGCGCTCAAGCACGTGACCCGCCATGTCCTGGGCCTGTTCCATGGCCAGCCCGGCGGGCGCATGTTCCGCCAGATCCTGAGCGAGGGTGCGCATCGGCCGGGGGCCGACTGGTCGCTGCTGGAGCGCGCGCTCGCGGCGACGGAATCGCGCCTGCAGCCGGCCGCCTGAGGGCGACCCGCGATGCTCACCCGCGATATTCCGGAGTTCCTGCGTCTGGCCCGCGCCAGCGCCGCCGACTTCGGGCCTGCCACCGCGCGCGCCGCCTTCCTGGTCAGTCCGGAGGGTTTCGTCCGTGCCGACGAGTCGGCGCGCGACAACCGCTACATGGCCGATGCCGGCGGCTTCGATGGGCCGGCCGCGCTGGACGAACACCGCGCGCTGCATCGCGCGCTGTCCGCCGAGTTGCCGGTGATCGCCTTTCCGGGCAATCCGCGGACGCCGGACGCGGTGTTCCCCAACAACGTGTTCGCGACCGCGCCCGGGCGCCTGATCGTCGGCCGCATGCGCCACGAGGTCAGGCGGCGCGAGGCGGAGCGGGGCGATATCCGCGGCTTCTTCCGCGACACCCTCGGTTACCGGGAAGTCGACTTGTCCATCCAGCCCCATCCCTGCGAGCTGACCGGCGCGCTGGTCATCGACCGCGCACGCGGGCTGGGTTTCTGCGGCCTGTCCGACCGCTGCGACGAAGCCGGCGCGGCGCTGATGCACGAAGCGTTCGGCCTGCGCGCGACCCTGATGTTCGACCTGGCCCCGGGCGAATACCACACCAATGTCGTGCTGGCCGTACTGGCCGGGCGTGCCGTCCTGTTCGCGGCGCCGGGCTTTGCCGACCGGCGCGTGCCGGCTGCCCTGGGCGAACTCTACGGGTCACTGGCCATCGCCCTGTCACCGGACGAACAGGCCGCGTTCGCCGCCAACGCAATCGCGCTGCGCCCGGACAGCGTCTGGATGAGCGAACGGGCGGCCCGGGCGCTTTCCGCCGATACCCGCCGACGCCTGGAAGCGCAGGCCGGGTTCGTCGTGCGCGACGTCCCGCTGGCCGCCGTCGAGGCCGGCGGGGGCTCGCTAAGATGTTGTGTCGGCGAGATTTTCTGACCGTTCCATAAGCTGAACGGTGGCGCCAGGCTTGTGGATAAGTTCAGACCGGATTCACTGCCCGGAGCCAAGACTTTGCGTCCATTGGTCTAGAAGTGGTTTCGGGTTCCGTTCAGTTTGGGAAGCCGAGATCCGTTACGATTCCGTTATGCATCGCACACTTTCTTCCATCGCGTTCGTGGCACTGCTGGCGCTGGCCGGCATGGTGGTCGTGGCCGACGCCCGGGCGCAGGCACAAGGCCAGGGACAGGGCCGGGGACATGACGATCGTGGCGAGCGTTCGGGGCAGCGCGAACAGGGATTTCCCCGTTCCAACGATGCCCGCGACAACAACCACAATTCGCTGTCCGATTCCGTGCGCCGCGCCCAGCGCGAGCCCGGCATCCGCGTGCTGAGCGCCGAACGCGTGCCGTTCGATGGCCGGGACATCAATCGCATGAAAGTGATCGATGAGCGTGGCCGCGTGCGTTACATGGACGATGCCGGCGGCAGCCGCCGCCGCACGCCGTCGCGTGGGGGAGAAGGCGAACAGGCGCCCGCGTCTGCACGTAGTGATAACCCACCTCAACCGTAGTCTTACGTAGAATCACTCGTAAGCTCGTGGCGGCCCAGGTGCCGCCCGCATTCCAAGGAGAGTCCATGCGTATCTTGCTGGTCGAAGACGAAGCCCCCCTGCGCGAAACCCTGGCCGCCCGTCTGAAGCGCGAAGGCTTTGCCGTCGACGCCGCCCAGGACGGCGAAGAAGGCCTGTACATGGGCCGCGAAGTCCCGTTCGACGTGGGCATCATCGACCTCGGCCTGCCCAAGATGTCGGGCATGGAATTGATCAAGGCCCTGCGCGACGAGGGCAAGAAATTCCCCATCCTGATCCTGACCGCGCGTTCCAGCTGGCAGGACAAGGTCGAGGGCCTGAAGCAGGGCGCCGACGACTACCTGGTCAAGCCGTTCCATGTCGAGGAACTGCTGGCGCGCGTCAACGCGTTGCTGCGCCGTGCCGCCGGCTGGAGCAAGCCGACCCTGGAGTGCGGTCCGGTCGCGCTGGATCTGGCCGCGCAGACGGTCAGCGTCAATGGCAGCAACGTCGACCTGACCAGCTACGAGTACAAGGTGCTGGAGTACCTGATGATGCATGCCGGCGAACTGGTCTCCAAGGCCGACCTGACCGAGCACATCTACCAGCAGGATTTCGATCGTGACTCCAACGTGCTGGAAGTCTTCATCGGCCGCCTGCGCAAGAAGCTGGATCCGGAAGGCGAACTGAAGCCGATCGAGACCGTGCGCGGACGCGGCTACCGCTTCGCCATCCCGCGCACCAACGAGGCTTGATGGCGTCCCCGGCGGGCGCCGAACCCTCGGCCAGGCCGCGGCGCGCGCCGTTCGACGGCTGGCGCCCGCGATCACTGCGTGCCCGCCAACTGCTGGCCGCCAGTCTCGGACTGGTGGCCTTTCTCGCTTTGGCGGGCTACGCGCTGGATCGCGCGTTCATTGCCACCGCCGAGGACAACCTGCGCCAGCGCCTGAAAGCCTATGCGCTCAAGTACACCGACGAAATCGACTTCACCCGCGGCGGTGCGCTGATTCCGCCGTTCGACACGCCCGATCCGCGTTTCGAGATGCCCGACAGCGGCCTGTATGCGGAAGTGATCCTGCCCAACGACCGCTGGGGCTCCAACTCCACCCTCGGGCCTGTGCTGCCGGCGTCGCCGATGCTCGGCCCGCTGGAGGAAGCCTTCGACGGTCCGGTCACGTTCCGTCGCGCCGACGGCAGCGAGAGCCAGGTCTACCGCTATGGCGTGGGCTTCGTCTGGGCCGAGCGCGGCCCGGATGCGGAGTTTCCCTACAGCATCTACATCCTCGAGGACGCGCAGGCGCTCAACGCGCAGATGCGCGTGTTCCGCGGCGCGTTGTGGGTGTACCTGGGCAGCGCCGGCTTCATCCTGCTGCTGCTGCAGATGGCGGTGCTGCGCTGGAGCCTGCGTCCGCTGCGGCGCGTGATCACCGAGTTGACCCGCGTGCAGGGTGGACAGATCGACCGCATGAGCGAACGCCATCCGCGCGAACTGGAACCGCTCACCGACAGCATCAACGCCTTCATCGAGAGCGAACGCGAGAACCTGGAGCGCCAGCGCAATACCCTGGCCGATCTCGCGCACAGCCTGAAGACGCCGCTGGCGGTGCTGCGCACCCAGCTCGACAGCGGCAGCGGCGAGGCTTCGCTGCGGGAGGAACTGGACAACCAGCTCAAGCGCATGAATGGACTGGTGTCCTACCAGCTGGCGCGCGCGGCCTCCAGCGGCCACAAACTGTTCTCCGCGCCGGTGCCCATCGAACCGCATGCGGAAGAGATCGTCAGCGGCCTGGAGAAGGTCTACGCCGGCAAGCGCGTGCTGTGCGAATTCGAAATCGATCCGCAGGCGAGGTTCTACGGCGAGACCGGCGATTTGCAGGAACTGATGGGCAACCTGCTGGAGAACGCGTTCAAGTGGGCGCGTTCGCGCGTGTTGCTGACCGTGCGCCCGCTGCCCGCGGCACCGCAGCGGCGCGCCGGCCTTTACCTGTCGGTGGAGGATGACGGCCCCGGCATCACCGAGGAGAACATCCCGGTCGTCCTCCAGCGTGGCGTGCGCGGCGACGAGCGCGTGCATGGCCATGGCATCGGCCTGTCGATCGTGCAGGACCTGATCCGCGACTACCGCGGCGAGCTGCAGGTGGGACGTTCGGAGGAACTGGGCGGCGCGCAGTTCGTGGTCACCCTGCCGCAGGGACTCTGATCCGCCGCACGGTGCGCGGCGACCCGCCGGTCACCATTCCGGCGGCGGACCATAGAACCGGCGCAGGTGTGCGGCCACGTCGGGCATGGCCTGGCGCAGCAGGCGTGGTGCGGAGAAGTGGTATTCGGTGGCCACCGCGAAGAATTCGTCCGGGCCTTCGGTCGCATAGGCGTCGATCCGGGTCTCGCGGCCGGTATCCACCTCCTGGCACAACTGATCGTAGGCACGCTGGAAATCCTGCGCCCAGCGGCGGCGCCAGTCGCCGGGCAGTGGAGGCGTCCCGTCCATCTCGCCGTCGAGCGCATCCAGCTTGTGTGCCATTTCGTGCACGGCCACGCAGAAACCGGCGTCGGGTTCGGCCAGGTCCGCCTGCACGTCCGCCCACGACAGGATCAGCGGGCCGGCATCCCAGGATTCGCCGGCCAGATCGTCTTCCCATTCGTGTTGCACGCCCGCCGCGTCGGTGTGGCTGCGGTGCACGCGGAAGGCTTCGGGATAGACGATGAGCTGCGACCAGCCGCGCCAGCCGCGATGGCCGAATTCAAGCAGCGGCAGGCAGCACAGCGCGGCCAGTTGGGTGCACTGCTGGATATCGAGCGACAGCTCACCCAGCGGAGTGATGGTCTTTTCGTGCAGGAAGCGCGCGGTCAGTGCGCGCAGGCGCCAACGGCGCACGTCGTCGAGCCGCGCAATCCACGGCGTATCGCGGCAGATGCGTTGCCAGATCTCGTCATCGATGGGAGCAGGCGGACGGAACCGCCGGAGCAGTCGCAACACTGGTCAGCGAAACATGCCCGGCAGGAAGCTGTGCCATTTCGGTGCGCGCGGGCGCGGCAGCACCGGGCTTGGATCGCTTTCATCCTCGCCGCCGCCGCCGCGACTGCCCACCACCGGCAGCGTGCCGCCAGACGATGACGTGGTCGCGGGCGCATACTTGTCGCGCACCGACGCGCGCGCGGCGCGCGTGGCGGCTTCGCTGGGCGGGGATGCTTCGCTGGCCTTGTCGGCGATCTCCTGGCAAGCCGATGCGCTGACGGTCGACAAAACGCGGCCGTTCTGCGCCATCGCCGGCGCACAGATGCAGGTCAGCAGGACGATGAAGCTGGCGCGAAGCATCGGAGGACTCCTGTCGGATGGCGGCCGAGGCGGCGGCCATCCCGCTGAATATAGCCGGAAACCGGGATGATGGTCTGAATAGGCCGGGGCGCGGCGAAGTCGCCCGGGAGCGGCCGGAGCGGGCCCGGCGCGCGCCGGCATAATGACGCCATGTCATGCCCGCCCACTGCCGCCCCTGAAGCCTCCCTTCCGCCCGCCGACAACGGCCGGGAGCCGGGGCGGTGAGTGCCGAACGCGAGCTGCTGAGACGGCTGCAGGCCGGTCCCGTGTCCGGTGACGCGCTGGCCCGGGACGCCGGTCTGACCCGTGCCGCCATGTGGAAACGCATCGAGGCGCTGCGGGAGGCGGGGGTGCGCATCGACGCCAGGGCCGGCCGGGGCTATGCCCTGGCCGGGCCGCTGGACCTGCTGGATGCCGGAACAATCGGCCAGGCGCTGGACCCCGGCTGCCGGGATGGCCTGGCGGCGCTGGAAGTCGCCTGGTCGCTGGATTCGACCAACAGCGAACTGCTGCGCCGGGATACCCCCTCGCAGGGCGTGAGCGCATTGCTGGCCGAACAGCAGACCGGCGGGCGCGGACGGCGCGGGCGCCGATGGGCGTCGCCGGTCGCGGCCAACCTGTACCTGTCGCTGGCACGCCATTTCTCCGGCGGGCTGGCGCGGTTGGGCGGACTCAGCCTGGTCACCGGCGTCGCGGTGGCGGAGGCGCTGCGCGCGCTGGGCTTCGCCGGCACCGGACTCAAATGGCCCAACGATCTGGCGGTGGACGGCCGCAAGCTGGGCGGCGTGCTGGTCGAAGGCGGCGGCGAACACGGCGGCCCGGTCCGGGCAATCATCGGCATCGGCATCAACGTGCGCATGCCGGCGACGTTCGCGGCCGGCATCGACCAGCCCTGGATCGATCTGGCCGCGCTGGGCGGCACCGCGCCGGATCGCAACGCGCTGGCGGCGGCGCTGCTGTCGCATCTGCTGCCGGCGCTGGACCGGTTCGATCGCGATGGCCTGGCCCCGTTCCTGCCGCGCTTCGCGTCGCTGGACGTGCTGGCCGGGCGGGAAGTGGCGATACATGGAGCGCGGCAGACACGCCACGGTGTCGCCGGCGGGCTGGCCGAGGACGGCGCATTGCGCGTCCTGATCGATGGCGCCTGGGAGAACGTGCATGCCGGGGAAATCAGTGTGAGGGCGCAATGACGCAATGGTTGTTCGATCTGGGGAACTCGCGGCTCAAGTGCACGCAACTGGATGGCGAGGGACGTCCCGGCGAGGTGATCGCGTTCGGCCATGACGAGCGTGGGTTCGCCGAAGCGCTGCGGCGGCACTTGCCGGCCGCGGCGGATTCGGCCTGCCTGGCGAGCGTGGCGTCGCCCGTGCTGACCCTGGCCGTCATCGATGTACTGACCGAAAGATTCCAGCGCATTTCACTTGCCCGCACGCAGGCCGCGTTCGCGGGCGTGCGCGTCGCCTATGCACGGCCGGAAAAGCTGGGCGTGGATCGGTTCCTGGCGATGGTCGCGGCGCATGCCCGCGGCGCGCGCGCGTGGATGATCGCCGGCGTCGGCACCGCCATCACCATCGATCTCCTGGACGCACGCGGCCTGCACCGGGGCGGGCGCATCGCGCCTTCACCCGCGCTGATGCGCGCCGCGCTGCACCAGGCCGCCGCGCAGTTGCCGGCGCAGGGCGGCATCTATCGCGAGTTCGCCGACGATACCGAGGACGCGCTGGCGTCCGGTTGCGACGGCGCCGCGTTGGGCCTGATCGAACGCAGCCTGCGGCTGGCCGCCCGCGAACTCGGCGAGACGCCGGCGCTGCTGCTGCACGGTGGTGGCGCCGAGGCATTGCGCGCCTGCCTGCCTGAAGCGGAGTTCGTCCCGTCGCTGGTACTGGAGGGCTTGGCGCAATGGGCGAAGGCCGGCCGCCCCGCCGATGCGGCGGCGTGACCGTCATGGATAGAATCCCCGCATGCTGATTCGCGCCCTGATCGTCCTGCTGGCCGTCCTCAACCTGGGCGTGGCCGCCTGGTGGCTCACCCGCCCCAAACCCGCCGCGTCGCCATTGCCGGAAGTGCCGGCGGGAGTGACCAGGCTGGAACTGGTGGAATCCGCGGTGCTGCCATCGGCTGCGCCGCAGGCGGCCGTCACCGCCGCCACGCCGCCGTCTTCGCCCGCAGCGCCGGCCAGCGTGCCGGCCGCGCCGCCAACCGCCGCGCGGGCCTGTTTCCGCGCCGGTCCGTTCGCCGAGCGGGCCGCCGCCGATCTCGCGCGTGGCCGGATTGACCCGACGGTCGGCCGCGCGATTCCACGGGAAACGCCGGGGAAGGGCGCCAGCGGCTACCGGGTCTCGCTGCCGCCAATGGCCAGCCGCGAGGAAGCGGGGGCGATGGCGCAGCGCATCGGGACGGCGGGCTTCGACGATTTCCTGGTGATCAACCAGGGAGAGGAAACCAACGGAATCGCATTGGGTCGCTACCGCAGCCGGGAAGGCGCCGAGCGGCGCCAGGCACAACTCGCAGCGGCTGGTTTTCCCGCACGCGTCCATGCGATAGGCGAGGAGGGCCCGTCGCGCTGGTGGCTGGACGTCGCCGCCCCGGCCGGAACCACCGCCATGGCGCTGCGCCCGTTGGCCGGCGTTCCGGTGCAGCCGCAGGACTGCCCTGCCGCACTGCGGTAGAATCCCGGGACCGGCGCAACGCCGGCCCTCCGTGCCGCTTTAGCTCAGCTGGTAGAGCAACCGCCTTGTAAGCGGTAGGTCATCCGTTCGATTCGGATAAGCGGCACCATCTCGCTCTTGCGAGCGTCGATCGTCAAGCGGTCCATCGCCGCCGCGCTGCTGCAGCGCCACAGCCCGGTCATGCAAATCGGACTAGACTTCCGGATCTTTCCAGAACACCGAGTGTTGCCGATGGCCCGTACGTTTCCCCCCGTTTCCCTGATAGGCGTGCCCACCGACATTGGCGCGGGGCACCGCGGCGCGCGGATGGGACCGGATGCCCTGCGCATCGCCGGTCTCGGCGAGGCGCTGGCCGGGCGCGGGGTGGACGTGATCGACACCGGCAACGTGCAGGGACCGGCGAATCCCTGGATCGATCCGGTGCGCGGCTATCGCCACCTGGACGAAGTGGTGGCCTGGAACCATGCGCTGATGGAAGCGACCGCCGCCGAGTTGGGCAAGGGACGCCTGCCCATCATGATGGGCGGTGATCATTGCCTGGCAATCGGATCGATCACCGCCATCGCCCGTCATTGCCGCCAGCAGGGCAAGCGCCTGCGCGTGCTCTGGCTCGATGCGCATTCGGATTTCAACACCAGCGAAGTCACGCCTTCCGGCAACATCCACGGCATGCCGGTCGCGTGCCTGTGCGGCATCGGCCCGGATGCGCTGACCCGGCTGGGCGGCGACAGCCCGGCGATCACGCCGGCGATGGTGCGGCAAATCGGCATCCGCTCGGTGGATCCGGAAGAAAAGAAGCTGATCAAGGATCACGCGGTCGATGTCTACGACATGCGCTACATCGACGAAGTGGGCATGAAGCGGACCATGGAAGCGGCGCTGGAAGGCGTCGATGCCGATACCCACCTGCATGTCAGTTTCGACGTGGATTTCCTGGATCCCAGCATCGCGCCGGGCGTCGGCACCACCGTACCGGGGGGGCCGAACTACCGCGAGGCGCAGCTGGTGATGGAGATGATTGCCGATACCGGCCGGATGGGCTCCCTGGACATCGTCGAACTCAATCCGGTGCTGGACCGCCGCAACCGGACCGCCAAGCTGACCGTCGATCTGGTGGAAAGCCTGTTCGGAAAATCCACCTTGATGCGCGACTGAACCGGAGCCGGCCGCAGGCTTATTCATGCCTGAATGCCGCCCGCCGCTTTCACGTGCCGTGAACAGCCGGCTGTCCATGGTGGAACCACGCTGCAAGGGTCGCCTGCCGCACCGATGCAGCATCGTTCCACCAGGCATTTCACCAAGGAGGCGAGCATGAAACGTTGGATGGCTTTGCTGATGCTGGCGATGTTTTCCACCGCGGTCCTTTCCGGCTGCAACACCATGGCCGGCGCGGGCAAGGACGTGCAGAAGGTCGGCGAGAAGGTCGAAGACAAGGCGCAGGATTGCAAGGACGGCAAGTGCTGACGTCGTAACCCCCTTGGCGCAGCGACGAGGCGCGCCTTCCGGAAGGGCCGGCCATGCCGGCCCTTTCGTTTTCCGGAGCCTTGGTCAGCCCCGATGCAGCATGCTTTAATCAGACTCGCCGCCGCAGGGGAAGGCTGGCGCGGGAAGGTCGGCCGCCACTCCCCGGGAGCCAACATCAACCAGGAGCTTTCCCATGAAGCGCTACGTCGCCCTGTTGTTCATCGCCATGTTCTCGATCGCCGCGCTGTCCGGCTGCAACACCGTCAAGGGGTTCGGCAAGGACGTGCAGAAAGTGGGCGAGAAGGTCGAGGACGCCTCCGGCAAGTAAGCGCCGGTCCGCGTGCGCCGGCAGCCACTTGCTGGCGGGGGCGGGAAGGGAAGGGCAGGCATCCGCCGGCCTTTTTCCGTTGTGGGAGGGTGTCGGGAAATCGGGCCTCCGAGTTTCGCGGCGCGTTTTCCGGAGGAAATCCGGCGGAAATAATGTGGCGTTGACGCCGCCTTGATCGTGCGGGAATGGCCGGGTTGCGATGCTGGTCGCGCGGTGTTCCCCGCCGCGAGACCAAGAGGAAATCCCATGAACCAGGACATCATCGCCGGTAACTGGAAACAGCTGAAGGGCCGCATCCAGGCCAAATGGGGCGATCTGACCGACGACGACTTCCAGGTTGCCGAAGGCAATGCCGAATACCTGGAAGGACGCCTGCAGGAACGCTACGGCTGGGGCCGCGAGCGGGCCCACGATGAAGTGAAGGCATTCGAGCGCAGCCTGCGCTCGGACATGAAGCACTGATTCGGCCGGACAACCGGTACGACGACGGGCCGCGCGAGCGGCCCGTTTCTTAGTGGCGTCCGATGGTTCCGGCGTTCAGCGCCAGCGCGGCGGGTCGGCGACGAAACCATTTGGGAACGCCTGCGGCGCGCGTTCGCGATAGGACGGACGGTAGGGCGGTGGCAGGATGCCCAGGGCCACCAGCCGGCGCGGTTCGTCGTATCGGATCTGGCTGACCTGGTCGGGCGTGCGCCGGGCGCGCACGAAGTCGGTGGAACCCACCGGCGCCCATTCGCGTTCGCCGTGCCCCGTGCCGATGCGCTGGCGGCTGGCCATCGCGTCGCCGGCGGACTCGGCCGCGGTCGGTGCGGCGGCCTTCGCGTCGGCGCTTTCCGATTGCGCGCGGGAACCGGCATAAGGCGGGTAGGGCGCCGGCGTCGGGTGGACCGGATAGCGCGGCGAGTAGTAGGGCCGTGCTTCGCGGAACGCCGCGACACCGATCACCCCGACATTGCGCGGACGTCCGGTCCGCGTGGCATAGCTGTCGCCATGATCGGTGAACACGAACTGGGCGACATCCTCCAGCGACTTCCGCCAGCCGGCAATCTCGGCGGTCTCCCAGGGATCCAGCACGTAGCCGGCCTGCGAGGGCGCGGCGGTTTCGCCGGTGACCGCGTTGACGCCGTCCACCGACAGCACCACCAGCACGCGCTCGCCGGTGGTATTGGTCAGGCGTACGGCGTAGCGGTGGCCGGGCTGGCCGGCCACCCAACTATCGCCGCGATGCGGATAGCTGGGCAGCCATTGGCTGGTGTCGCGGTCGATGACCGCCACGTCCACCAGCGGCCCGGCCTCGGCGCGGGAGCAGGCGGCCAGCGGGAACAGCGAGGCAAGCAGGAGCAGGCAGGCGCGGAACATGGCGGTTCTCCGGAAGGGACGTGCGTGTCAACGCGTCGCCGTCGCGGATGGGGTTTGCGCCGGCAGCGGTTAAACTGGCCGTGTTCAGACTTCAGAAAGACGCAATGACCACCCGAGTCCTGACCGGCATCACCACCTCCGGCACCCCCCACCTGGGCAACTACGTCGGCGCGGTCCGCCCCGCCGTGGCGGCCAGCCGCAACCCGGGCGTGGAGAGCTTTTATTTCCTCGCCGACCTGCACAGTCTGATCAAGGCGCAGGATCCGGCGCGCACCCAGCGTTCGACCTTGGAAATCGCCGCCACCTGGTTGGCGGCGGGGCTGGATCCGGACAAGGTGTGGTTCTACCGGCAGAGCGACATTCCCGAGATCACCGAGCTGACCTGGTTCCTGACCTGCGTGGCGGGCAAGGGCATCCTCAACCGCGCGCATGCCTACAAGGCGGCGGTGGACAAGAACCGCGCCGACGGCGAGGACGATGACGCAGGCGTCTCCGCCGGACTGTTCATGTACCCGGTGCTGATGGCCGCCGACATCCTGATTTTCAACGCCAACCAGGTACCGGTGGGGCGCGATCAGATCCAGCACATCGAGATGGCGCGCGATTTCGGCCAGCGTTTCAATCACGTCTACGGCAAGGAGTATTTCGCGCTGCCGGAAGTGCTCATCGACGACAACGTCGCCACGCTGCCCGGCCTGGACGGGCGCAAGATGAGCAAGAGCTACAACAACACCATTCCGCTGTTCGTGCCGCGTGAGGAGCTGAAGAAGCTGGTATTCTCGATCCTCACCGATTCGCGTGGACCGGGCGAGGCCAAGGACACCGAGGGTTCGGCGCTGTTCCAGTTGTACCAGGCCTTCGCCGGCGCGGAGGAAACCGCCGCCTTCGCCCAGGCCTTCGCCGACGGTATCGGCTGGGGCGACGCCAAGCAGAAACTGTTCGAGCGCATCGACGCGGAAATCGGCCCGCTGCGTGACAAGTACCTGGCGCTGATGGCACGGCCCGAGGAGATCGAAGCGATCCTGCGCGACGGCGCGCAGCGCCTGCGCACGAAGTACGCCATCCCGTTGCTGGCGGAATTGCGCCACGCGGTTGGCCTGCGCAACCTGGCCGAGCAGCCGGCGGTGCCCGCGAAGGCGGCCGCGGCCAAGGCCGCATTGCCGCAGTTCAAGCAGTATCGCGACAAGGACGCGCGGTTCTATTTCAAGTTCACCGACACCGATGGCCAGTTGCTGATCCAGAGCAATGGCTTCGACGCGCCCAAGGATGCCGGCCAGATCATCGCCGTGCTGAAGCAGGCCGAGCGCGCGGATCAACTGGAAACCACCGAGATCGTGCTGCAGGTTGCCGCCGCGGAGGTGCTGGCGGCATTGAAGCAGTTGCGCGACGCCGAGGCCTGAGATGCCGTTCCTGGCGATGGTGCTGTTCCTGCCGTGGTTCGCGCTGCTGGGCACGCTGTTCTGGCTGTTTCCCCGGCAACCGCGCAGCGGCCGGCGCAAGGCATTCGACACGGCCAGCCTGGCGGTGGCGTTCGTGCTCAGCATGCTGGGCATGTACTGGGGCTACGCGCTGGGCCTGGCCGACATCGGCACCGGCGCGATCTGGAAACAGGTGCTGGCGACCCTGGTCGGCTACGGCGGTTTCCTGTTCGTGCTGACCGTGGCGGTGCTGCTGCGGTCGTGGTGGCTGGAGCGCGGCTGAGCGCGCCAGGTGGAAGCGTCCTTCCGGCTGATTGTGGGAGCGACGTGAATCGCGAAAAGAAGTGCTTCCGATTCGCGACTCACGTCGCTCCCACAGTGAGGCATGTGATGTGCTTCTGCGACCAAAGATGCATCGTGGCGGCGCCGGGACGCCGGTAGAATCGGTTCCATCCTAGCGTTACCCCACAAGCGTATGGACACCATTGGCATCCACACCATCGATACCGCGTTCCAGCGGGATCATTTCGATGCCGCCTACCTGATTGTCGAACAGGGACGTGGCGCATTCATCGATACCGGCACCAACCACGCGGTCCCGCGTTTGCTGGAGACGGCACGAAAGACGGGCCTGGCGGCGGAGGACATCGATTGGGTGCTGGTCACCCACGCGCATCTGGATCACGCCGGCGGCGCGGGCGAGTTGATGGCGCACCTGCCGCATGCGCGCTTGGTCGCGCATCCGCGAGCCGCCCCCCACCTGATCGATCCGGCCAAACTGATTGCCGGCGCCACCGCCGTCTACGGAGAAGCGGAGATGGCGCGCAGCTACGGTTCCATCCGGCCGGTGCCGGAGGAACGCGTGGTCGTCGCCGAAGACGGCCATGCGCTGGAACTGGCCGGACGCCGCCTGCAGTGCATCGACACGCCCGGGCATGCGCGCCACCATTACTGCGTGTGGGACGAACGCAGCCGCAGTTGGTTCACCGGCGACACCTTCGGTCTGTCGTATCGCGAGATGGACGGTCCGCACGGACCGTTCATCCTGCCGACCTCCTCACCGGTGCAATTCGAGCCCGAGGCGCTGAAGACCTCGATCGCGCGATTGCTCGCGTACCGGCCGCGGGCGATGTACCTCACCCACTATGGCCGGGTTGAGGAACCGGACCGGCTGGCGGCGGAGCTGTTCGAACAGATCGATGCGATGTGCGTGTTGGCCCGGCAATGCGACGGCAAGCCGGACAGGCACCGCGCCATGGTCGCCGGATTGACCGCGCTGTACCAGGAACGCGCCCGCGCGCTGCGATGCCCGCTGGACGATGCCGGCGTGACGCAGGTGTTGGAGATGGATATCGAACTCAACGCGCAGGGCCTGGCCTGCTGGCTGGATCGGGATCGCCGCTGATCAATCCCAGCGGTTCACGCCCTCGCGTTCGCCTCCGCCCATCGGCACGATGCAGAAGCGCTGCCCGGTCGGGGCTTCCATCACCCACCAGCGGTCGTGGACGAAGCGGATCCGGCGCGCGCCGAGTTGTTCCAGGCGCGTGGCCTCGGCTTCCAGATCGTCGGCTTCGATATCCAGATGCACGCGGGAAGGGTGATCGACCTTCTGCACCTCCACGTGCAGTCCGCCGGCGGCGTCCTTCAGCCGGTCGTACAGGCCAACGCCGCCATCATCGGCGCTGACCACCGGCAGGCCGAGGGCGCGGCTCCAGAACGAGGAGGCGGCGCCCAGGTCGTCGGTCTGGCGATCGATGATGAATCCGGCGAGGCGGCTGTGGTGGGCCATGTCGATGCTCCGGAAAGGATGGTTCGAACGTCCGCTGGCGGGAGGCGTCAATCCCAATGGTTCGGCTCGACGCCGCGCTCGGGATGGCGCATGCGCACCACGCAGAAACGTTGCCCGGTCGGCGCTTCCATCAGCCACCAGCGTTTGACGAAACCGATGCGCTTGGCACCCAGTTTCTCCAGTCGGTCGGCTTCGGCATCCACGTCGTCGGCCTCGATGTCCAGGTGCACGCGCGAGGCGTGCGCCACCTGTTGCACCTCGACGTGCAGGCCGCCCGGCGCGCCCTCCAGCTCGGCGTAATGGGCTTCGCCATCCTGGTAGGTCTCGCCGCGCGGCAGGCCCAGCGCCTGGCTCCAGAACTGCGCGGCGGTTTCGTGATCGTGGGTCTGGCAATCGATGATGAAGCCAGCCAGCCGACTGCGATGGGCCATGTTCCGTTCTCCGCGACGTGGGAGGAAACGCGACCCGCCGCCGTGTCCGGCGGCGGGTGGGGACCGGCTTACGCCGGCAATGCCAGATCGTCGATCAGCGCCTTGAGGAAGCGCGCGGCTTCGCCGCCGGTGCAGGCGCGGTGATCGAAGGTGACCGACAGCGGGATGATCTTGTGCGACTCGAAGCCGCCCATCACCGGCGTGACCTGGTGGCGGGCGCGGCCGGCGGCGACGATCGCCACGCACGGCGGCACTACCACCGGCGTGGCGTAGCGGCCGGCGAACATGCCGAAATTGGACAGCGAGACCGTGTAGCCGCTCAGCTCGGAAGCCGGGATGCTGCGATCCTCGACCTGCGCGCGCAGGCGGTTGATGCCTTCGCGCACGCCGCGCGCATCGAGGATGTCGGCATTGCGCAGGGCCGGCACGAACAGGCCGTCGTCGGTGTCCACCGCGATGCCCACGTCCACCTGCGGATGCAGGGTGCGGGTGAGCTTGTCGCCATCGAACCAGGCGTTCATCGCCGGCACCGCCTTGCAGGCGCGGACAATGGCGCGGATCAGGCGCACGGTGACGTCGTTGCCCGGCGTCCAGGCATGCACGTCGGCGTCGTCGCTGAGCGTGGTCGGTACGACCTTGGCGTGCGCGTCGGCCATCACCCGCGCCATGTTGCGGCGCACGCCCTTGAGCTGTTCCGGCTGGCCGGTGACCGCCACGCCCGGCGGCTGGGTGCGCATCGGCTTGCCGGAGGCGGACAGCGTGGTGCGCTGCGCGACGGCGGGAGCCGGCGCCGGGGTGGCTTCGGCCACGGCGGCGCGAACCGGTGCGGCGGGCGCCGCGCCGACCCGGGCCGACCCGTCGGCGGCGGCCTGCTTGACGTCGGCCATGGTCACCGCGCCATCGGCGCCGGTCGCGCGCACGCGGGCCAGGTCGACGCCCAGCTTCTTGGCCATCGCGCGCACCGCCGGCATCGCCTTGACGCCGCCGACCGCGACCGCCTGCTCGGTGTGCACGGCGTTGGAGGTCTGCATCGCGCCGACCACGGTGCCGGCGTCGTCGCGCTCGATTTCGGGGGCGGCGGGTGCAGGCGCAGGCGCGGCCGCCGCCGGAGCGGGTTCGGGCGCATGCGCCTTGGCCGGGCCGTGGTGGTGACCGGTGTCCTGGCCTTCCGCGCGCTGCGGCAGGTTGGGATCGGGCTGGAACACCGCCAGCATGCTGCCGGTGACCACCACGTCGCCCGCGCCGCCGGCCAGCTTCAGCACCTTGCCGGAGACCGGCGACGGCACTTCCACGACCGCCTTGGCGGTTTCCATCGAGACCAGCGGCTCGTCGAGCCGGATCACGTCGCCTTCCTTGACGAACCACTCGACGATGGTGGCGTCGGGCAGGCCTTCGCCCAGATCGGGAAGATTGAAGGTCTTGCTGTCGCTCATTCGGATTTCTCTTGTGCAGGTGTTGCTTGGAAAGGTTCCAGGTTGCGCGCCGGAATCCAGCCGGTGCGGCCGAGTGCGTTCTCGGCCCACCACCAGTCCGCCATCTCGTGGTGCAGGGTCAGGATCTCGCCCTTCTCCGCATCCAGTTCGCGCGTGTCGTATTCGTCCGTCGCGGTGGCCGCGCCATGTTCGGCGTCGAACAGCGCGACCGGAATCCAGCCGCCCAGTCCGCTGGCCAGGCTGGTCCAGACGAACTGCGGCCAGTCGGTGTCGCGTTCGCCCAGCGTCACCGGATCGCCGGCGGCGATCCGGATGGCCGGGCGATCCGGCGCGCGGTGCGTCGCGATGACGCGCGCGCGCTTCATCAGCCGTTGGCCAGGGTGCGCTTGGCCGCGGCGACGATCTTGTCGACGCTGGGCAGGTACTTCATCTCCAGGCGGAACAGCGGAATGTGGGTGTCGTAGCCGGTGACGCGCTCGACCGGCGAGAGCAGGTCGTACATCGAATGCTCGGCCAGGCGCGCGGCGATCTCGGCGCCGAAGCCGGCGGTGCGCGGGGCTTCGTGCACGATCACGCAGCGGCCGGTCTTGGACACCGACTCGGCGATGGTGTCGAAGTCCAGCGGACGCAGCGTGGCCACGTCGATGACCTCGGCGCTGATGCCCTCGGCGGCCAGCTTGTCGGCGGCTTCCAGCGCTTCCTTCACCTGCGCGCCCCAGGTCACCAGGGTGACGTCGGTACCGTCGCGCAGCACGAAGCACACGTCCAGCGGCAGCGCCTCGCCGTCGTCGGCGACCACTTCCTTGTACTGGCGATAGATGCGCTTGGGCTCCATGTAGATGACCGGATCCGGATCCCGGATCGCCGCCAGCAGCAGGCCGTAGGCGCGCTGCGGCGAGGAGGGAAGGACCACGCGCAGGCCGGGCACGTTGGTGAAGATGGCCTCGTTGGCCTCGCTGTGGTGCTCCGGCGCGCGGATGCCGCCGCCCCACGGCACGCGCAGCACCATCGGGCAGTGCAGGCGGCCACGGGTGCGGTAACGCATGCGCGCGGCGTGGCAGATGATGTGATCGACCATCGGGTAGACGAAGCCGTCGAACTGCGCTTCGGCGACCGGCTTCATGCCCTGCACGGCCAGGCCCACGGTGAGGCCGGCGATGGTGGTTTCGTCCAGCGGGGTGTCGAGGATGCGATCGGCGCCGAAGCGCTGCTGCAGGCCGGCGGTGGCGCGGAACACGCCGCCGTTCACGCCCACGTCCTCGCCCAGCACGATGACCGAGTCGTCATGCGCGATTTCCCAGGCCAGCGCCTGGGTGATGGCTTCGATCAGGGTGATCGCGGTCGGCGCCGCCACGGTGTCGGCCGCCTTGTGCTTGGCGGTGGTGTTGTTTTCCATCACGGTGCTCATGAGCGGCCCTCCGCGGCGAGCGCGGCGGCCCGTTGCGCCAGCAGTTCCGGCGGCGGATCCGCGTACAGGTAGTCGAACATCGCTTCGACCGGCTGCACCGGGGTGTTGAGATAGGCGTTCACTTCCTCGTCCACGCGCGCGCCGCATTCCTCCTTCCATTTGGCCTCTTCGGCCTCGTTCCAGGCACCCTGCGCGACCAGCCAGGTACGCAGGCGGGTCATCGGCTCGCGTTCCCAGGCCGCCTTCACTTCGGCGTCGTCGCGGTAGCGGCGGGCGTCGTCGGCGGTGGTGTGATCGGACAGGCGATAGGTGACGAATTCCAGCACGGTGCCGCCCTGGCCCTTGCGGGCGCGTTCACCGGCACGGCGCATCGCTTCCAGCACGGCGATCAGATCGTTGCCGTCCACCTGCAGGCAGTGCAGGCCGCCGGCCAGGCCTTTCTGCGCCAGCGTCTGCGCACCGGTCTGGGCCTTGCGCGGCACCGAGATCGCCCAGCCGTTGTTGACCACGCACAGGATCAGCGGCAGCTCGTAGGCGCCGGCCGAATTCAGGGCGGCGTAGAAGTCGGTCTTGGACGAACCGCCGTCGCCACAGGTGGCGACCGCCAGATGTGGCTGGCCACGCAGCTTGAACGCCAGCGCGGCGCCGGCGGCGTGCAGGCACTGGGTGGAAATCGGCACGCTCCAGGCGAAGTCGTGGCGGGCGATCTTGAAATCGTTGCCACGTTCGTCGCCGCCCCAGTACATCAGCACGTCGCGCGGCTGCACGCCACGCATGAACTGCGCGCCGTACTCGCGATAGCTGGGGGCGAACACGTCCTCGGGCTTCATCGAGGCGCCGATGCCGACGTGGGTGGCTTCATGGCCCAGGCAGGAGGCGTAGGTGCCCAGCTTGCCGGTACGTTGCAGCGCGATGGCCTTGGTGTCGAAGGTGCGCACGAACAGCATCTGCTTGAACAGCTCGCGCAGGCGCTGGGTGTCGCGCCCGGCTTCGGGCAGGTCGTCGCGGACGAGCTTGCCGTCCGGGCCGAGGTATTGGAGGAACTCGATTTCGAACTTTGCGGCGATGGTCATGCCGGGTGTCACTCTGCGGATGTTGCGGCGAATGTTGAAGGATCCAATGTTAAGGAACCGGAGCCGACCGGCCTTCCTGCGCTGCAACAACACAGATCCGCACGGTGCGCGGAAATACCGGGAAACGCTGGCGCGTCAGGTGCTTGGCGCCGGCCGCGCGGCGCCCGCGCGGGAATTGTCCGGAGGTTGGACCAGCGCGATTCTGCGCGGAAAAACCCCGGCTTGACGCGCACGCGGGGAAGGTGCACAGGGCGGGCGCACGCGGAAAACCAAGCGCGGAAACGACAAGGGCGCGGCCAGGCCGCGCCCTTGTTCATCCATCGCCGGTGCCGCGTCAGCGGATCAGCTGCGCGCGGTTGTTGCCGGTGTCCGGGTCCGGGGTGGCACTCTCCACCTGGGCGGTGAAGGCGAACACCGTGCCGCGCTTGGGCCGGTTCGGCACCACCAGCGCGAACGCCAGCACCTGCGTCGAACCGGAGGCCATCGGCGTGCTGCGCGTGCATTGCGCGGCCGAGCCGGTGGCAGTGTCGGCGGCGCGGCCACACGACCAGCCGCGCGGCGCTGCCACCGCCATGTGGCGTGCCTCGACATTGCTGGCCAGCACCACCTTCACCTGTTCGGCGGAATCCGGGCCGGCGTTGCGCACCGGCACCAGCAAGGTGGCGACGGCGCCGCGGCGGAACGTCGCCGCCCCGCCGAGCAGGCGTACCGACAGGTCGGCCTGCGGCAGCGCGGCCACCGTGACCGCCACGGCCGCGGTGTTGTCGGCATTGGCCGGATCCGGCACCGGCGAGCTGGCCGACACGCCCAGGCCGAGCGCGCCGCCGGCGACGCTGGCCGGCACCGTGACCTGCAGGCTGAAGCCGGCTTCGACACCGCTGGCCAGCGACGGCGTGGTGCAGGCCAGGCGGGTGCTGCCGCCGGATTGCACCGGCGCTTCGCAGGTCCAGCCCGGGGCGACGGCGCCCAGCACCGGTGCCACGTCCGCGGCGAACACGAACGCGACCGCGGCCGGCGCCGCCACGCCTGGACCGGCGTTGCGGACGGTGGCGGTGTAGGACACGGTATCACCGACCGCCGCGCTGGCGCGATCCGCGCTCACCGTCGCCGACAGATCAGCGCGGGCGAAGCCCGGCACGCGGATGGCCAGGCGCACCGGATCATGATCCGAGGAGCGCAGCGCCACGCTGGCGTCGCCGAAGTTGTCCACGCCGAAATCGGCGTTGATGCGCGCGTGATCCACCTGCACGTCCGCACCCATTACCAGCGCCTCGTTGACCAGCACGTGATCCAGGGTCTGCGCGTTGCCGCCGAAGACATAGGAGTAGCGCTGCGCGGGATCGGCGATCAGCTGCGAACCATCGATCAGCGGCGTGGTCACCGGGCTGGCGGCCCAGGTCAGTACCTGATCGGCCGGCGCCGCGTCGCCACGCAGGATGCCCATCACGTCGACGTAGCCGTCGTTGAACTCGAACGCGTTGAAGTCACCGACCAGCACGATCTTCTCGTTCGGATCGACCTGTTGCATCTGCTGCACCAGTCCGCCCAGGTAGGCAGCTTGCGCGGCGCGCTTGGCCCGCACGCGATCGCCACCGGTCGGCCAGCCGTTGCTGCCCGGCGCGGTGTCGTCCATGTCGTTGAGCGAACGCAGGTGGTTGACGATCACGGTGACCGGATAGCCGGCCGCACCGTCCTGGTGGATCCGCGCGCGCAGCCGCAGCGGCGGGCGATCGTTGAGCAGGCTGGTGCTGCCGTCGGGATTGGCCAGCGGGGTGTTCTTGCCGAACTGGGCCACTTCCAGCACTTCCACCCGCGGCGCGCCGCCGGCGGTGGCGCGGGAACTGACCAGGAAGCCGACGTTGATGCCGCCGACGTCGTTGCCCGGTTGCAGATACGGAACATAGCCCGGGCGGCTGGCGCAGGTGGCGTCAATGCGCTCTGACAGCAACTGCAGCACGCGGGTGTTCTCCACTTCCACCACGCCGAGGATGTCCGGCGTCTTCAGGAAGTCGCAGATCGCCAGCGCCGCCTTGGCCAGGCGCTTGTCCAGCGCGGCCGGCGTCAGGGTGACCGCGCCGTTGCCGTCGGCCACCTCGTCGAACAGGCGCAGCAGGTTGAAGCTGCCGATGGTCGCCTCGTCGTAGCGCGCATCCGGAACCGCGCGCGGCGCCATGCCGGCGCCGGCCGTCGGCGGCGTGGCCGGATCCGGCAGCAGCGCCCAGGTGCCGGAGAAGTAGTCGAGCACGCCGGACAGCCCGGTGACCTCGGCGCCGGTGTCGACCGACAGCGGCTGCGCGTTGACCTGCCCACGGCTGCGCACCATCAGGCGTTCCTGGTTGGTGTCGAAGCGCGGCGGATGCTTGTCGCCGGGAATCGGGATGATGTCCATGACGCCGATGCCGGGTTCGCGGAACGGACGCGCGACCTCGGGCAGGGTCACGTGGAACACGCCGTCGCTGCTGGCGGTGGCGTCGTTCTCGTCGATGCTGCCCCCCGAGGGCGCCACCACCACCGCGCGGGCCACGCTCACGCGCATGCCTTCGAGGCGTTCCAGCGTGCCGGGCAGGGCGGCGGGTGCCAGATCGGCGGCCGCCAGTTCGACCGGCGCCGGCAACGCCACGCCGGCTTCCAGCATCTCCACGGTCGGGCCGGTGATCTGGGTGATGGTCAGCTGGTGTGGATTCGAGGCAGGTACGAATTCGGCCACGGTGCCGGTCACGCGCACGCGGTTGCCGACCGCGGCGCTCGCCGGCGGCGCGCTGCCGGTGAACACGAACAGCCCTTCGGACGTGGCCGGATCGCCATCGTCGTTGGCGGCCTGCAGGAAGAAGCCGTTGTTGAACTTGAGTGCGGTGACCACGCCTTCTGTGATGACCCGCTTCTCCACATACGGCGAAATCAGTCCGTTGCCCTGGATCTGCGGAATGGTACGGGCCACCGGCGGATCCGGCGGGGCCGCGCCGCTGTTGCGCGGATTGGGCGTGCCGACGCTGAAGTCGGCGCCGTTGTTCTGGGTGTCGATGCTGCCTTCGCCATTGCGCAGCGCCGCGCTGGTGTTGCTCAACGTGCCGGTCGGGGCGGCGCCCTCGAAGCAGTTGGCCGCACTGCCGAAACCGACGAAGTCGACCAGATTGGCGTCGGTGAGCGGACATCCGCCGGACAGCGTGGCGGTACTGCGGCTCAGCGCGATCTTGCCGGCGGTGCCGGACAGGGTGAGCGTGCCGGTCGCGTCAGGCGTCGGCAGATCGACGGTGCCGCCGTTGCCCTGCGCCTGCTGGATCAGGTAGTAGCCGCCCGGGGCAATGCTGCCGGCGAGGTTGGTGCGGCTCCAGGTGGTACCGGTGGAGGAGGCGTACTGCACGCTCCATCCGTCCAGGCTGACCGCGCTGGCGCCGTTGTTGCGCAGTTCGATGAAATCGTTCTTCAGCGTGGCGCCGCTGTTGCCGCCACCACCGTAGACCTGGCTGACCACCACCTGCGCCTGCGCCGTGGCGGCAAGCAGCAGGGTGGCGACCGAAAACAGCAAGACCGCCATGCGGCGGTTTCGAGGCATGCCCATCAACAGACTCTCCCTGACCGTGAATGCGTGCGCCGCTGCCCGATGCTGCCGTGGCCGGCTCCGGTTGGCGCAATGTAGCGGAAGCCTCCGGCCCGTGCATTGCATGGCGATGACATAAGTCCCGGTTTTTGCAGGCGACCGCTGGCCGGGGAGGGCGCGGTCGGCGGTATCGGTTACGCTGGCGACCCCGCTGCACCCGCAGCCTTGCCCCGCCTGTCGACGGATGTCCGTAGAAAAGAACGAACGCGCCCTGGAAGCCGGCATCCACACAGACCTGGAAGGCCGGCTGACCTATGGCGGCTACCTGCGCCTGGATCGTTTGCTGGCGGCACAGCAGCCGGTCTCGGATCCGGCCCATCACGACGAGCTGCTGTTCATCATCCAGCACCAGGTCTCCGAGCTGTGGATGAAGCTGATGATCCACGAGCTGCGCGCGGCCACCGTGCACCTGCAGCGCGACGAGGTGTGGCAGACCCGCAAGGTGCTCGCGCGCGCCAAGCAGGTGCTGCGCCAGTTGACCGAGCAATGGTCGGTGCTGGAAACGCTGACGCCTTCCGAGTACATGGGATTCCGCGATCTGCTGGGGCCGTCGTCCGGCTTCCAGTCGCTGCAGTACCGCACCATCGAGTTCCTGCTGGGCAACAAGAACGCCGCGATGCTCAAGGTGTTCGCCCACGATCCCGAAGGACAGGCGCAGCTCCAGCGGATGCTGGAGGCGCCCAGCCTGTACGACGAGTTCCTGCGCTACCTGGCGCGTTTCGGCCACGCGGTGCCGCAGGAGCATCGCGAACGCGACTGGCGCCAGCCGCACGTGTCGGATTCGGCGCTGCTGCCGGTGTTCGAGCGCATCTACGAGGACACCGACCGCTACTGGCGCGAGTACTCGCTGTGCGAGGACCTGGTGGATCTGGAATCGCAGTTCCAGCTCTGGCGCTTCCGCCACATGCGCACGGTGATGCGCATCATCGGCTTCAAGCGCGGCACCGGCGGTTCCAGCGGCGTGGGCTTCCTCAAGCAGGCGCTGGAACTGTCGTTCTTCCCGGAACTGTTCGAGGTCCGGACCTCCATCGACGGCGACCGACCGGCGTCGCCCTGAGCCTCCCAGGCTCGGCCCCCGCAGGAAATCCGCGGGTTTTCCGGGCTTTCCGCTAGCCCACCGGCCCCCGTATTCAGGAAAAACGGCATTGACGGAGCCGCGGGCGTCGGTAATTCTCCCCCGTCCCGCGCGGCTTTCGCGTGGATTTGTCATTCCTGAATAACGAGGGGGGAGACCGCATGAGCGGTGCCGTCGATACGCAAAACCCGGTGCAACCGATACCGGAATTCCAGCAGGCCCTGGGCCATCCGCGTCCATTGTGGATGCTGTTCATGACAGAATTCTGGGAGCGGTTCGCCTTCTACGGCATCCGCTGGGCGCTGGTGTTGTACATCGTGGCGCAGTTCTACGGCGGCAGCGGCACCGGCGAGACGCCGGCCAACCAGGTCTATGGCGCCTACCTGGCGCTGGTCTACGCGGCGGCCATCTTCGGCGGCTACGTGGCGGACCGGATCATTGGCTACCAGCGGTCGATCCTGCTGGGGGCGGCCATCATGGCGGCCGGCCTGTTCATGATCGCCGTGCCGGACCAGAACATCTTCAAGGTGGGCCTGGCCACGATCATCGCCGGCAATGGCCTGTTCAAGCCGAACATCTCGACCATGGTCGGCAAGCTCTACGCGGTCGGCGACGAGCGCCGTGATTCGGGCTTCACCCTCTTCTACATGGGCATCAACCTGGGTGCGATGATCTCGCCGCTGCTGACAAGCTGGCTGGCCGAGAAGGTGTTCGGCACCGATACGATGCCGGTGTACAAGATCGTGTTCATCACCTCCGGCATCGGCATGCTGATCAGCCTGGTGTGGTTCTGGTTCGGACGCAGCCAGCTCAAGGGCATCGGCGTGCCGCCGGTGGGCGGCGAGAGCATGGCGCGGTTGGCGGTCACGGCGATTTGCGCGATCGCGGCGATCCCGGTGTTCTACTTCCTGCTGAACCTCGGCGCGGATTCACTGCAGTGGATCCTCACCGCGATGTTCATCGGCCTGGCGATCCTGTTGCTGGTCGAAGGCATCCGCAATGGGCCCAAGCAGCGCGACATGGTGATCGCGATGTTGATCATCTTCGCCTTCAACGTGCTGTTCTGGTGCTTCTTCGAGCAGGCCGGCAGCTCCTTCAGCTTCCTCGCCGACAAGATCGTCAATCGCGACTTCGGCGGCTGGATTTTCCCGGTCGGCTGGTTCCAGTCGGTCAACTCGGTCGCCATCATCACCCTGGCCCCGATCATGGCGTGGCTGTGGGTCAAGATGGGCCGCGCCAACCCGTCGATCCCGCGCAAGTTCGGCCTGGGCCTGATCTTCAACGGCCTGGCGTTCCTGCTGCTGATGTTCGCGCTTTCCAGCCTGGTGGATCCGCAGAGCCTGAAGATTCCGTTCTGGACGCTGTTCGCGGTGTACTGGATCCAGTCCATCGGCGAGCTCTGCCTGTCGCCGATCGGCCTGTCGATGGTGACCAAGCTGGCGCCCGTGCGTCTGGTCGGCTTCGGCATGGGCGGCTGGTTCCTGTCCACCGGCATCGGCAACAACCTGTCCGGCATCTTCGCCAGCCACGTCAGCGGCGAGACCGGCATGACCCCGGCTTCGGCGCTGTCCGGCTACACCTTCGGGTTCTGGACCCTGCTCGGCTTCGGCGTGCTGCTGTTCCTGATCGCGCCGCTGGTGCAGAAGCTGATGCATGGCGTGAAGTAAACCGCCGGCATCGATGGAAAACGAAAAAGGCGGCCGATGGCCGCCTTTTTCATGTCCGCGGAATGTTTCCCGCGTGCGTTGTCAGTCGGCCTGCTTCCACGGCGTGGAGCCGGTCATGTGGGCGACGCCGTCGGACAGCTTGTCGATCAGCTGGCTGAGCTGCCGGGTTTCTTCCGGGCTCAGTTCCGACAGCAGCCGGCGCTCGCACTCCAGGGTCATCGGCGCGACTTCGTCGTAGACCGAATAGCCGACTTCCGACAGCGCCAGCACCGAGCGGCGGCGGTCGTCGCCATGGGTATCGCGCTTGATCAGGCCGCGTTCCAGCAGCTTGGCCACGGCCCGGCTGACCGCCACCTTGTCCATCGCGGTGCGCTCGGCGACCTCGCCTGCGGACAGATCCGAGAACCGGCCCAACACCGCCATGATCCGCCACTCGGTGATCGCCAGGCCGAAGCGCTGGTCGTACAGGTGGGCGATGGTCTGGCTGACCCGGTTGGACAGCACGCTCAGGCGGTAGGGCAGGAATCGCTCCAGCTCCAGTACGGCATGGGGGTGCGGCTCGGCCGGGGCCGGCGCGGCTGGGGCATCAGGGTTCGGATTGGGATCGTTCATGGGGCCGGTTCGGAAAGGGATGGCGCGGCGCAGCTTGCAAGTAGTTTCAATTGAAACTATAAAGCAGGCTGTCCCACCGCAAGCCTAGCGAGGCGCTACATGAACGCACAACCCAACCTCGGCATGCAGGTCACCACCTTCGAGAACCCGATGGGTATCGACGGCTTCGAATTCGTCGAATTCGCCGCCCCGGATGGCCAGGGCGAGGCCCTGCACGACTATTTCCGCCGGCTCGGCTTCACCGCCGTGCTGCGCCACAAGACCCGTCCGATCACCGTGTACCGCCAGGGCGGGGTGAACTTCCTGGTCAACGAGGATCCGGATTCGTTCGCCGCCGATTTCGCCCGTGCGCACGGTCCCTGCGCCTGCGGCTTCGCGATCCGCTTCAGCAAGCCGGCCGAACTGGTGTACGACACCGTCCTCCACAACGGTGGCGAGGCGATCGATCACAAGCCGGAAACCCGCGCGGTTTCCGCGCCGGTGGTCAAGGGCATCGGCGACTGCATGCTGTACCTGGTGGATCGCTACGGCGGTACCGGGAGCATCTACGACGGCGACTACCTGCCGGTGCAGGGCGCGGAGCAGAACCCGAAGGGCTTCGGGCTGACCTTCATCGATCACCTGACCCACAACCTGTACTTCGGCAACATGGACAAGTGGTCGGATTATTACGAGCGCCTGTTCAACTTCCGCGAAATCCGCTACTTCGACATCAAGGGCGCCAAGACCGGCCTGCTGTCCAAGGCGATGACCGCGCCGGATGGCATCGTGCGCATCCCGCTCAACGAATCCTCGGATCCGAAGTCGCAGATCAACGAGTACCTGGACGCGTACAAGGGCGAGGGCATCCAGCACATCGCCTGCTTCACCGACGACATCTACGAGACGGTGGAAGCCATGCGCGAGGCCGGCGTCGAGTTCCTCGACACCCCGGACACCTATTTCGACGTGATCGACCAGCGCGTGCCGGATCATGGCGAGGATGTGCCGCGGCTGGCCAGGAACAAGATCCTGATCGACGCCGATCCCGAGACCCACCAGCGCAAGCTGCTGCAGATCTTCACCCAGAACGCGATCGGCCCGATCTTCTTCGAGATCATCCAGCGCAAGGGCAACGAAGGCTTCGGCGAAGGCAACTTCCAGGCGTTGTTCGAGAGCATCGAACGCGACCAGATGCGCCGCGGCGTGCTCTGAACCCGGGCGGCGCCTGGCGCCGCTCCCCAGTTCAGGCAGAATCGCGTCATCGGCATCGCCGCGACGGACGTCGCGGCCACAGGCAGGCACCATGAAAATCAGCGGCTACCAAACCGGTTTCGGCAACCATTTCGCCAGCGAGGCCGTGGCCGGCACGCTGCCGATCGGACGCAACTCGCCGCAGCGGGTGGCCCACGGCCTGTACGCCGAGCAGCTCTCGGGCACGGCGTTCACCGCGCCGCGCAGCGAGAACCGCCGCAGCTGGCTGTACCGGATCCGCCCGGCGGCGATGCATTCGAATTTCGAGGCGTTCGAGCAGCCGCGCTTCCACAACGATTTCGGCAGCGGGCCGGTGACCCCGGATCAGCTGCGCTGGAATCCGCTGCCGCTGCCGGAAGCATCCACGGATTTCGTCGAAGGCCTGTACACCATGGCCGGCAACGGCTCGGCCGCCGGCCAGCATGGCGTCGGCGTCCACCTGTACGCGGCCAACCGCTCGATGCAGGGTCGGTTCTTCTACGATGCCGATGCCGAGTTGCTGATCGTGCCGCAGCAGGGGCGGTTGCACATCGCCACCGAACTGGGCGTGGTCGAGGTGGAGCCGCAGCAGATCGCGGTGATTCCACGCGGCGTGCGCTTCCGTGTCGAACTGCCGGATGGCCCGTCGCGCGGTTACGTGTGCGAGAACTTCGGCGCCGCGCTGCGCCTGCCCGACCTGGGGCCGATCGGCGCCAACGGCCTGGCCAATCCGCGTGATTTCGAAACGCCGCACGCGGCGTACGAAGAAGTGGAAGGCGAGTTCGAATTGATCGCCAAGTTCCAGGGCCACCTGTGGCGCGCGTCGATCGGCCATTCGCCGCTGGACGTGGTCGGCTGGCACGGCAACTACGCGCCGTACCGCTACGACCTGCGCCACTTCAACACCATCGGGTCGATCAGCTTCGATCACCCGGATCCGTCGATCTTCACCGTGCTGACCTCGCCCAGCGACACCCACGGCACCGCCAACCTGGATTTCGTGATCTTCCCGCCGCGCTGGCTGGTGGCGCAGGACACGTTCCGTCCACCGTGGTTCCACCGCAATGTCGCCAGCGAGTTCATGGGCCTGATCACCGGCGTGTACGACGCCAAGGCCGAGGGCTTCGCGCCGGGCGGTGCGTCGCTGCACAACTGCATGACCGGACATGGCCCGGACGCGGCCACCTTCGAGAAGGCCAGCGCCGCGGACCTGGCCAAGCCGGATGTCATCCGCGACACCATGGCCTTCATGTTCGAGACCCGCGCGGTGATCCGCCCCGCCGCGCAGGCGCTGGAAGCCGGTCATCGCCAGCGCGACTACCTTGCCTGCTGGGCCGGATTGCAGAAGCACTTCCGCAAACCGGACTGATCCGTTCGCGACAGCTTCACCGCGACGCGCTAGGCTGCGGCTTTCCCACGGAGCCGCCGCCATGACGTTCGCCCCCAAGCCGGTCCTGCTGACTTTCGCCCTGACGCTGGCGCTGGCCGCCTGCAAGCCGCCGGCCGCGCAGCCACCGGCCGAGGCGGACGCACCGGCTCCCGCGCCGCCGCCGGCCGCGAGCGTTCCCGCCGAACCCACCACTCCGCCCACCACTCCGCCCACCACTCCGCCCGCCACCGATCCCGCTGCGCCGCCCGCATTGGCCCAGGCCGGGCTGGCCGGTTTCGGCGACATGAAGCTGGGCAGCAGCGAAGACGAGGCCAAGGCTGCCTGGGGCGGCGAGCTCAAGTCGCTGCCGGCGGGCGAGGGCAGTACCTGCCACTACCTGCTGCCGAAGTGGGCGAAGGACGGCAACGAACTGGCCTTCATGATCGAGGACGGCAAGTTCGTCCGCTACGACGTCGGCAACGACAAGGAGACCGCGCCCGGCGGCGGCAAGGTCGGCATGCAGGCCGATGCCCTGCAGAAGCTCTACAACGGTGGCCTGCAATCCACGCCGCACAAGTACGTCGAGGGCGGCCAATACCTGTCGATGGCCGCCAGCGGAGTGGCGCCGAGCAAGCTGGTGTTCGAGGTCGGCGCCGACGGCAAGGTCAGCCGTTGGCGGGTGGGCCTGATCCCGCAGGCCGACTACGTGGAAGGCTGCTCCTGAGTTTCTCTCCGCCGACGGTGGCTGGCTGGTGGCCGGCCGCCGCGCGGGCATAGAATCGCCCATCGACGCGAGGAGGCGCACGGATGGAAGCATGGGGCTTTTTCCTGCTGGGCCTGGTGCTGCTGGCACTGGGTGGTGATTCCATCGTCAAGGGCGCCTCGGCGCTGGCGCAGCGCCTGGGGGCCTCGCCCTTCGTCGCCGGCCTGCTGCTGATCGCCTTTGGCACTTCGCTGCCGGAACTGGCGGTCAACGCGCGCGCGGCCTGGGTGGGCGCGCAGGACCTGGCATTGGGCAACGCGGTCGGCAGCAACATCGCCAATCTCGGCCTGACCCTGGGCCTGGCGGCGCTGTGCGCGCCTTTGCTGGTGCGCATGCGCCTGCTGTCGCCATTGCTGCTGTTGCTGGTGGCGGCGACGCTGGCGCTGATCGTTCTCGGCCTGGATGGTGTGATCGGTCGCGTCGAAGGCGGCGTGCTGCTGCTGGCCTTCGTCGCCATGCTCGCCTTCCTGCTCGCGCGCGGTGCGCGCGAGGACGAGGCGGTGCGCGCGGATGTCGCCGCCTATGCCGGTCCCGCGGTTGCCTGGTGGCAGGCATTGCTGCGCCTGGCCATCGCCATCGCGCTGCTGTACTTCGGCTCGAAATTCATCGTCCAGTCCGCGACCACGCTCGGCGCCGGACTGGGCCTGACGCCGCTGCTGTCCGGCCTGTTGCCGGTGGCGATTGGCACCGCCCTGCCGGAAGTGGCGGCCGCCATCGCGGCGGCGCGGCGCGGGCAGGGCGACATGGTGGCCGGCCACGTGATCGGTTCCAGCCTGTTCAACCTGTTGGTCGTGGTGGGCGGTATGGCGGTGTTCCGACCACTGCCGTTGCCGACCTCCTTCGTCCGCCTGGAGCTGCCGGCGGCGATCGCCTTCGCGGTGATCCTGTTGCCGATGTTGCGCGGGGACCTGCGCGTGAGCCGGGGCGAGGGCGCCGTGCTGGTGCTGGCGTTCGTGGCCTGGGTGGTGCTGGAAATCGCGATGCTGGCCTGATCAGGCCGGGTCGTCCTGCGCGGGTTCGCCCGCCTGTCCATCGGTCTGGCCGGGTTCGGGTGGGCGCGTGGCCATCTTCAGCGACAGCGCGGCCTTGGCCATCAGGTGCGCGCTGATCGGCGCGGTGATGAACAGGAACGCGGTGACCAGCAATTCACGCGGTTGCGGATCGTGCCCCAGTGAAGCGTGGTAGCCGACCGAGGCCAGCAGCACGCAACCCACGCCCAGCGTGCTGGCCTTGGTCGGGCCATGCAGGCGCTTGAAGAAATCCGACAGCTTGGCCAGTCCGTAGGAACCGACCAGGATGAAGAAGCTGCCGACGGCCAGCAGCGTCGCGAGCAGCACGGCGATCAGCATGTTCATTCGACGATGTCCCGGCGCAGGATGTACTTGCTCAGCACCACGGTGCCGACGAAGCCGAGCATCGCGATGATCAACGCGGCCTCGAAGTAGATTGGCGTGTCCAGGTGCATGCCGAACAGCATCAGTTCGGCGATGCCGGCCACGAACAGGGTATCCAGCGCGAGAATCCGATCCGGCACGGTCGGCCCGCGCAGCAGGCGCCACAGCGCCAGCAGCATGGCCAGGCCGACCACGTGCATGGAGCCGACGATGGCCACGGCGACGATGGATTCGGGCGTCATGGGAATATCTCCATCAGGGGCGCTTCGTAGCGGTGCTTGATCTGGGCGACTACCGCTTCCGGATCCTTCAGATCGAACACGTGCACGAGCAGGTGGCGGCGGTCGTCCGACAACACCGCCGACAGGGTGCCGGGTGTCAGGGTGATGATGCTGGTCAGCGCGGCGATGCCATGGATGTTGCCGATGTCCAGCGGCACCCAGACGAAGCCGGGCGTGATCGCCGACTCCGGTCCCAGCACGCGGCGCGCGACTTCGATGTTGGAACGGACGATGTCCCAGCCCAGCACCCACAGCATGCGCGGTACCTGGCGCAGGCGGCCGATCCGGGCGAACTCGCGATCCAGGCGTGCGGCGAACAGCGGGATGACGATCGCCAGCACCACCGCCAGCACGGCGTGCCCCCAGCTGAGCGCCGAGTTCATCAGCAGCCAGAAGCAGAAGATCGTCAGGCTCAGCGGCCAGGAAGGAATCCAGCGCTTCATCAGGGTTTCCTCATCGCCGGCAATTGCGCGCGCACCTGTTCCACATAGTCGGTCGGCGACAACAACTGGGCGGCGGCGGCTCGCGTGTAGCCCAGGATCGGGGCGGCGGCCAGCACCATCGCCACGCCGTAGCCGAGCAGCAGCACGGTGGCGGCGGTTTCCAGCGTGCGCGCCGGCGCCGCGATCGTGCCCGATGGTGCGGGAACCTGGGCGCCCGGGGGCACGCGCCAGAACAGCCGCGTGCCCGCGCGCGCCATGCCGACCAGGACCAGGAAACTGCTCACCAGCAGCGCCGCCCAGATCCAGCGTTGTTCGACCGTGGCCATCAGCAGCACCAGCTTGCCGATGAAACCCGACAGCGGCGGCAGGCCGGCCAGCGATACCGCCGCGATCAGGAACATCAGACCGGGCAGGGTCTTGGACGGCACCGGCAGTCCGCGATCCCCGCGATCGCCATCGGCGCCGCGCTGGCGCCGGACCAGATCCGCGATCAGGAACAGCGACGCGCCCGCGAAGGTGCTATGCGCCAGGTAATAGAGTCCCGCGCCGATGGTGCCTTCGCGGGCCAGCGCGAAGGCGATGAACAAGGTCGCCGCCGACACCAGCACCAGGTAGGCCGCCAGCGCGCGCAGCCTGACCGCTGCCATCACTCCCAGCGAGGCCAGGGCCAGCGTGATCACGCCGGCCGGCAGCAGCCAGTCCCAGGCGAATCCGGCCAGCGCGCCGGCCGACGCGCCGAACAGCAGCAGGCATACCCGCAGCACCGCGTACAGGCCGACCTTGGTCATGATCGCGAACAGTCCCGCGACCGCGGCCGGTGCGTGGGTGTAGGTCTGCGGCAGCCACAGGTACATCGGCAGCAGCGCCGCCTTGGTGCAGAACACCAGCAGCAGCAGGCCGGCGGCGGCCTGGATCAGCGGCAGATCGGCGGCCGGCGCCTGCGCGATCTTCGTCGACATCTCGGCCATGTTGAGCGAGCCGAGCAGCGCGTACAGCAGGCCCAGCGCCATCAGGAACAGGGTCGAGGCGGCGATGTTGACGCTGACGTAGTGGAAACCGGCGCGCATGCGATCGCCGCGCCCGCCGCTGAGCATCAGTCCATAGGAGGCGATCAGCAGCACTTCGAAGAACACGAACAGGTTGAACAGATCGCCGGTCAGGAACGCGCCGTTCAGGCCCATCAGCTGGAACTGGAAGAAGGCGTGGAAATGCGGCGCGCGCCGATCCCAGCCGGCGCCGGCGTGCAGCAGGCAGGCCACCGCCAGCAGCACCGACACCAGCACCATCATCGCCGACAGGCGATCCACCATCAGGCTGATGCCCAGCCGCGCCGGCCAGTCGCCGAGCAGATAGACCAGCACCGTGCCGTCTGCGGCCGCGCGCAGCAGGCACACCGCCACCAGCACCTGCGCGGCCAGCGAGACACCGGCAATCAAACGTTGCGGCACCATGCCGAAACGGCGGTGCTCGGCGAACAACGCCAGCGCCGCGGCGAACAGCGGGACCAGGATCGGCAGCAGCGGCAGGTGGCTCATGCCTTCCTCCGCCGGTCTTCGTGGTAGCTGTCCACGCGCGCCTCGTGCAGACGTTCGCCGGCGGCGCCGTCGACGTGATCGCTGCCGTTGTCGGCGCGGCTGCGGATCGCCAGCACGATGCTGACCGCGGTCATCGCGAATGCGATCACGATCGCTGTCAGCACCAGCGCCTGCGGCAGCGGGTCTGTGTAGTAGGCGAGGGTGGTCGCCACGCCGTCGCGCAGCACCGGCGGCTTGCCGGCCACCACACGACCACCGGCGAAGATCAGCAGGTTGGTGGCGTAGGAGAGCAGGGTCATCCCGAGGATGACGTCGAAAGTGCGCGCGCGCAGCAACAGGTACACGCCGGAGGCGGTGAGCAGGCCGATCGCGCTGGCCAGGGCGAGTTCCATCAGCGTTCCACCTCGCCGGTCCGGAGTGAGCGCCGGTCAAGATCGATGACACCATCGCGCGCTTCCCGCGTGCGCGAGGGTTTGATCGTGCCCAGCATCGAGAGAATCAGCATCGCGCCGCCGAACACCACCAGGTAGACGCCGGTGTCGAACACCATCGCGCTGGTCAGCTCCAGGTCCCCGATCAGCGGCAGCGTCCATACGACGTGGCCGCTGGTGAGGAACGGGTACCCCAGCAGCAGCGGCGCGACCCCGCCCAGCCCCGCCATCAGCAGGCCCACGCCGATGCAGCGCACGTAATCGAAACCGAAGCGCGACTCGACCGAGGCCGCGCCCTGCATGACGTACTGCATCAGCAGCGGCACCGCCAGCACCAGACCGGCGACGAAGCCGCCGCCGGGGGCGTTGTGCCCGCGCAGGAACAGGAAGAACGAGACGGTGAGCGTCAGCGGAAACATGATCTGGGCCAGATCCGCCGGCACCGGCAGCGGAATCGGCGGGCCGGGCATGATCTTCTCCGGCGCCATCCGCGCGCGCCGCAGCAGCGCATGCACCAGCAGGGCGGCGATGCCGAACACCGTGATCTCGCCGAAGGTATCGAAACCGCGGAAATCGACCAGGATCACATTGACCACATTGTGGCCGAACGCCTCCGGCAACGAGCGCGCCAGCATTTCCTCGCCGATGCCGCCGGCCGGCCGGGTCATCGCCGCGTAGGCCAGCACCGCCACGCCGGTACCGGCGACCAGGGCGATCACGATATCGCGCCAGCGCCGCGCCGCGTTGCGCTCCGGCGGCGAGCGGAACGGCAGGTAATGCATGCCCAGCAGCAGCAGCGGCAGGCTGACCATTTCCACCAGCAACTGGGTCAGCGCCAGATCCGGCGCCGACAGGAACACGAAGGTCAGGCTGACCGCCAGTCCCGCGCCGCCCAGCAGGATCAGCACTACCAGGCGCTGCCGGTACCAGCGCAGCGAGGTGATCGCGCAGGCCGCCAGCACCAGCCACAGCACCCAGCCCAGCGGCGGCATCGGTTGCGGCGCGCGCCATTCGATGGAAGCGCCGCCGGACAGGAACGGCGCCAGTCCGACCGCGATCGCCGCCAGCACCAGCCAGGCCAGGCTGCGCTGCAGGCTGCCGTTGGCGATGCGCCGGGTCAGCCGCTGCGCCAGCGCGAACAGCGCCTCGACGTTGAACAGGAAGATGCGCCGTCCCAGCGACTGGCGGACGATCGCGTGCAGATCCAGCAACCGGCGCAGGCCGAAATACAGCGCCACGCCGCCGACCAGGCTGACCACGCTCATCAGCAGCGGCAGGTTGAAGCCGTGCCAGACCGCCAGGCTGTAGGTCGGCGCGGCGGCGCCGAGCGTGCCGCGCACCGCCGCCTCCAGCACCGGGGCGATGGTCCAGGCCGGGACGATGCCCACGATCAGGCACAACACCACCAGGATCTCGACCGGGATCTTCATCCAGCGCGCGGGCTCGTGCGGTTCGTGTTCCAGCGCGCGGGGGCCCTTGCCGAAGAACGTGTCGTGGACGAAGCGCAGGCTGTAGGCGACGCCGAAGATGCCGGCCAGCACCGCGACCAGGCTCATCGCCGAGCGCATGGTCGCGTGCGCGTCGCTCATGTCCAGCGTCTCGGCGAAGAACATTTCCTTGGACAGGAAACCGTTGAGCAGCGGCACGCCGGCCATCGCCAGGCTGGCGATGATCGCCAGCGCGCTGGTGAACGGCAGGTAATGGCGCAGGCCACCGAGCCGGCGCATGTCGCGGGTGCCGGTCTCGTGATCGATGATGCCGGCGGCCATGAACAGCGAGGCCTTGAACACCGCGTGGTTGAGGATGTGGAACAGGCCGGCGACCACCGCCATCGGGGTGGAGAGGCCGAACAGCAACGTGATCAGGCCCAGATGCGAGATGGTCGAATAGGCCAGCAGGCCCTTGATGTCCTGCTGGAAGATCGCCTGCCAGGCGCCGATCAGCAGCGTCGCCGCGCCGATCGCGCTGACCAGGTAGAAGAACAGTTCACTGCCGGCCAGGGCAGGGTGCAGGCGCGCCAGCAGGAACACGCCGGCCTTCACCATCGTCGCCGAATGCAGGTAGGCCGAAACCGGCGTCGGCGCGGCCATCGCGTGCGGCAGCCAGAAGTGGAACGGAAACTGCGCGCTCTTGGTGAACACGCCCAGCAGCACCAGTACCAGGGTCAGCGGATACAGCGCGTGCGCGCGGATCTGCGGGCCGGCGGCGAGCACGTCATCCAGTTGGTAACTGCCGACGATATGGCCCAGCAGCAGCGCGCCGGCCAGCAGCGCCAGGCCGCCACCGCCGGTGATCGCCAGCGCCATGCGCGCGCCCTCGCGGGCGTCCTGGCGCTGGTGCCAGTAACCGATCAGCAGGAACGAACTGATGCTGGTCATCTCCCAGAACACCAGCAACAGGATCAGGTTGCCGGCCAGCACCACGCCGAGCATGGAGCCCATGAACAGCAGCAGGTACGCATACAGGCGCACCGCCGAATCGCGCGGGCTCAGGTAGTAGTGCGCATACATCACCACCAGCGCGCCGATCGCCAGCACCAGCCCGGCGAAAGTCCAGGCCAGGCCGTCCAGGCGCAGGCCGAAGGCGAGGCCAAGCTGGGGAATCCAGGGATGCTCGGCGCGCACGACGCCGCCTTGCAGGATCTCCGGCGTCATCGTCGCCAGCAGGCCCAGGCCCAGCAATGGCGCCGCGCCGGCCAGCCAGGCCGCCATGCTGCGCGACTTGGGTCGCCACAGTGCGATGAGCAGGGCGATCAGGAACGGCAGGCACAGGAGCAGGTCGAGAGATGCGGACACTCGTCGGACTTCGATGGCGGGTGTTGACCCGAGTTTAACAGGGCAACGCACGCGGAATGGCGGCTTCGCTATGCTTTGCACCGGTTCCGGCCATCTCGTTCATCCACGGGGAAACGTGCATTCCATGTCTTCGCAGTCCCGCAGCGCCCTGATCTTCGGCGGCACCGGACAGATCGGCGCGGCCCTGCTGGCGCGTCTGCGCGCGGCGGGTTGGCGCAGTTACGCCGTGTCACGGCAATCGCGCGAGCAACAGTCCGGCGTTCACTGGTTGCGAGGGGAGTTCGACGCGATGCCGGAACTCCCCGAGCGGGTCGACGTGATTTTCAGCACTGGTCCGCTGGATCGTTTTTCACATTGGTACGCGGACGCGCGAATGGCATGTCCGCGCGTGGTGGCCTTCGGGTCCACCAGCGTCGAGACCAAGCACGCTTCCGCCGACAGTGGCGAGCGTGATTTGGCCGGACGCCTGCGGGATGCCGAAGCGCGGGTGTTCGGGACGGCGACGCTGCGGGGGGCGCAGGCCACGGTGCTGCGTCCCACGCTGGTCTATGGCGCGGGCAGCGACCAGACCCTGTCGCGAATCGCGGCGATGGCACGGCGCAGCGGATTCTTCGTGTTGCCTGCCAATGCGCGCGGGCGGCGCCAGCCGGTCCATGTGGCGGACCTGGCCGCGGCCGCCCAGGCGGTGGTGGATGTGGCGGCCACGCACGCCAAGGCCTATGCGTTGCCCGGTGGCGAAACCGTGGTCTATCGCGAAATGGTCCGACGCACGCTGGCCGCGCTGCAGCCTCCGCCGCGCCTGATCGTGCTGCCGTCGCCGCTGTTTGCCGCCGCGGTCCTGGCGGCGCGCGCGAGCGGACGCTTGCAGGGCCTGACGGGTGCGGCGGTGGCGCGTATGCGCGAGGACCTGGTGTTCGACGCCGGGCCGGCGCGACAGGATTTCGGCTACGCGCCGCGCGGTTTCCAGCCGGATGCGGACATGCTGCCGCGCTGAGCGCGGCGCATCCCGATCAGTAACGCCAGCCCATCACCCGGTAGAACTTGGCCAGGACCCAGGCCGGCCCGATCAGCAGGTAGGTGAGATCGGTGAGGAAACTCGGTTTGCGGCCTTCGATCTTGTGGCCGATGAACTGCGCGATCCAGGCGACCACGAATACGCCCAGGGCCAGCCAGAACAGGTTCGCGACCCCCAGCATGCCTTCCAGCCAGCGGGTCAGCCAGGCCATCGCCACGAAGATCGCCAGCATGCCCAGGCCGAGCGGGCGCGACATCCGGTTGTAGAACATCCACGCACCGAACATCGCCAGCGCCGCCCAGATGCCGGACTTCATCCAGGTGCCGAACACGGGGATGCACCACAGCAGCGCGACCACCGTCCACAGGATGGCGGGGACGGCGAAGAGGTGGATCTTCTGGTTGGTGACGTTCTGGTGGTCGCCGGAGTAACTGGCGAACCAGCGGTCCACCGGGCGTTGCGCGGTCGCGTTCATGCATCCCTCCCGAGGATGTCGATGCGGCAGGGTATGGAGCATAGCGCAGGCGCGGGCGGCGCGCGTCGCCACCCGGCCCCGGGTGGGCGGACTAGTGGGTGGAAACCCGCGAGAACAACTGGATGACCGCGACCCCGGCCACGATCAGGCCCATGCCGAGCACGGCGGGCAGGTCGAGCGCCTGCTTGAGCACCAGCCAGCCGACCAGGGCGATGAGGACGATGCCGGCGCCGGACCAGATCGCGTAGGCGACCCCGACCGGAACGGTCTTCATCACCTGCGACAGGCAGTAGAAGGCGATGCCGTAGCCGGCCGCCACCAGCAGCGAGGGGCCGAGGCGGGTGAAGCCCTCCGCCGATTTGAGCGCGCTGGTGGCGATGACCTCGGCGACGATGGCGACGGCCAGGTACAGGTAACCCGGATTCATGGCGGCGGGACAGGCGGCGTGCGCGGCACGGGACCGGGATGCTAGCCCACGCCGCGGTGAACGCCGCCCGACCGGCCCGCGGCCCGAACCGCAGGAACGGGCTCTGGGTGCGGGCTTTTGCCTGCGATCAATCCAGCCGCAGATCAGCCAGCCGCAGCAGCGCTTCGGCGTACTTCGCGCGGGTGCGTTCGATGACTTCGGCGGGCAGGCGCGGGCCCGGCGCGGTCTTGTCCCAGTCCAGCGTTTCCAGGTAGTCGCGCACGAACTGCTTGTCGTAGCTCGGCGGGCTGGTGCCGACCTCGTACTGATCCGCCGGCCAGTAGCGCGAGGAATCGGGGGTCAGCATCTCGTCCATGATGTACAGGCGGCCGTCGGCGTCGGTACCGAACTCGAACTTGGTGTCGGCCAGCAGGATGCCGCGCTCGGCCGCGTACTCGGCGGCGTAGCGGTAGATGCGCAGGGTGGCGTCGCGCACGCGCTCGGCCAGTTCCGCGCCCACGGTCTTGACCATCGCGTCGAAATCGATGTTCTCGTCGTGGTCGCCGACCGCCGCCTTGGTGGAGGGCGTGAAAATCGGTTCCGCCAGACGTTCGGCCTGGCGCAGGCCGTCGGGCAGCTCGATGCCACTGACCTTGCCCGTGCGCTGGTAGTCCTTCCAGCCGCTGCCGATCAGGTAGCCGCGGGCGATGGCTTCCACCGGCACCGGCTTGAGCCTGCGGGTCACCACCGCGCGCTTCGCGTACAGCGCGGGATCCACGCCTGCGGGCAGCACGCTGGCCACGTCGATGCCGGTCAGGTGGTTGGGCAGCAGGTGGGCGGTCTTGGCGAACCAAAAGTTGGAGATCTGGCAGAGCATCTCGCCCTTGCCGGGAATCGGATCCGGCAGCACCACGTCGAACGCGCTGAGGCGATCGGTGGCTACCATCAGCAGGTAGTCGCCAGGCGGCGCGTCGGCGGGCAGACGCTCGCGGGGAATGTCGAATACATCGCGGACCTTGCCGCGGTGGCGCAACGGCAGGCCGGGCAGATCGGATTGAAGCAACGTCGTCGGCACAAATACTCCTCGGGGAGTCCGGATTTCGGTCGGAAGGGCGCGCGCAGCGCACCCGAAGTCCTCCCCGCTCCGTGTCCCGCAAGCCGCCTGGGCGTGCCCGGAACCCGGCCGGGCCGCGTAGTGTACGGCGATGCCGGGCCGCTGTGCCGTAAAATGGCCGCCAATTTCACGGAAACCCCGCCCGGATGAAGCGCTGGTACGGCAAATTGCTCGGATTCATCGCCGGCTGGCTGCTGATGCGGCACCCGGTGGGCGGCCTGATCGGGCTGCTGATCGGCCATGCCTTCGACGAGGACTGGTTCAAGCTGTCCCGGGACAACCCCTACCGGGTGTTCAACCTCACCAGCGACGCCACCGACGCCGAGATCGACCAGGCCTACCGCCGGCTGATTTCCCAGTACCACCCCGACAAGTACGCGGGCGCCGCCGAGGAACTGCGCCGCCAGGCCGAGCGCAAGGCCGGCGAAATCAATGCCGCCTACGACCGCATCAAGACCCTGCGCCGGCGCTGAACGCGCCGCGCCTTCCCGCCGCACCGACCCGACGAGAGCCCCATGTCCGATTGCCTGATTGCCCCCTCCATCCTGTCCGCCGACTTCGCCAGGCTGGGCGAGGAAGTCGACAACGTGATCGCCGCCGGCGCCGACTGGGTGCACTTCGACGTGATGGACAACCACTACGTCCCCAACCTCACCATCGGCCCGATGGTATGCCAGGCCCTGCGCAAGCACGGCGTCACCGCGCCGATCGACGTGCACCTGATGGTGGAACCGGTGGATCGGATCATCCCGGACTTCGCCGAGGCCGGCGCCAGCATCATCAGCTTCCATCCCGAGGCCTCGCGTCATGTCCATCGCACGGTGCAGCTGATCAAGTCGCACGGCTGCAAGGCCGGGCTGGTGCTGAATCCGGCCACGCCGGTGGACGTGCTGGACTGGGTGCTGGCGGACCTGGATCTGGTCCTGCTGATGTCGGTGAATCCCGGCTTCGGCGGCCAGGCGTTCATTCCTTCCGCGCTCGACAAGCTGCGTGCGGTCCGCGAAAAGATCGATGCCTCCGGCAAGGCCATCCGGCTGGAAATCGACGGCGGGGTGAAGGCCGACAACATCGGCGAAATCGCCGCAGCCGGCGCCGACACCTTCGTCGCCGGCTCGGCGATCTTCAACGCGCCGGACTACGCCGACGTCATCCGCCGCATGCGCGAAGCCGTCGCCGCCGCCCGCTGAGTAGAGCGGAGCTTGCTCCGCTGTGCGAGGTTTGGTTCCGCACGAAGAGCAGCCGAGCAAGCTCGGCTCCACGTAGACGGTAGAGCGGAGCTTGCTCCGCTGCCCCGGCCGTCAAATCCCGGCCAAGAAGAAAGGCGGTGGCCAATGGCCACCGCCTTTCGGAAAATTGGAGGCTGATCCTGCCTCCGCCCATCGTCCCTGCTATGACTTTCTACGCTACCGGCGCCGGATGACACCCGGATGACAGCCGGGCCTCATCACGGCAGTTCAGGCGGTTGCGCAATGTGCGCCGGGATCGACCCAAGCGGGAACGAAAGCAACGGCACCTGCACGACTGCCCGCGACCGCTGCCGGGCAGGCATTCCGCATCCTCCCCGCGCCCACGCGTTAACCTGCTGGTGCGCGTGACCTGCTAGCGTTCCCCATCCCCTTCTTCATCCTCCTTCATGCAGACAGCGCGCTGGCGTCTCATCCTCAATGGCAAAGCGGCGGGCGACGATGCCCTGCGCGCGGCGGTCGCGCACTGGCGCGAACGCGGGATCACGCTGGAAGTGCGGGTGACCTGGGAAGCCGGCGACGCCGAACGCCACGTATCCGAAGCAATCGCCGAAGGCGTGGACACGCTGGTGGCCGCCGGAGGCGACGGAACCCTGAGCGAGGTGGCGACCGCCCTGGCCCATCGCGAGGAAACCGCCGACGCGCTTCCCACGCTGGCCCTGGTGCCGATGGGCACGGCCAACGACTTCGCCGCCGCGGCCGGCATCCCGCCCGAGCCCGGAGACGCGCTGGGACTGGCGGCCGCCGAACCCGCGGTGCCAATCGATCTGCTGAGGATCGAAACTGGCGACGAGGTCCATTGGTGCGCCAACCTGGCCAGTGGCGGGTTCGGCACGGAAGTGACCGTGGAAACCGATGAAGGCCTGAAGAAAGTGCTGGGCGGGCTGGCCTATCTGGTCACGGGGATTGCCCGCCTCGGCCGCATCGAGCCGATCGTGGCGGAACTGCGCGGCCCGGATTTCGCCTGGGGCGGCGAGTTCATCGCCCTGGGCATCGGCAACGGGCGCCAGGCCGGCGGCGGTCAGGCGCTGTGTCCGGATGCCGTCGCCAACGACGGACAACTCGATCTGACCATCGTGCCGACGCTCAACGGGGAAGTGGGCGCGACCGTGGGAACCCTCCTGACCCATGGCAAGCGCGAGGCGCTGGAGCGGATCGCCACGCATGCGCGCCTGCCCTGGGTCGAGTTGTCGGCAGCCGAACCCATCACACTCAACCTCGACGGCGAACCGGTGCGTTCACGGCATTTCCGCATCACCTGCGTCCCCGGCCGTCTGCGCATGCACCTGCCACCCGACTGTCCGCTGCTGGCGCACGGCTGACCCAGCGTTCGCTGGATGGCGACGGATTTCGCGTCGGACCATATCCAGCCTCCACCAGAGGACGATTTAAAGTCCGCCTCCCACCATCCCAGCGAAAGCCGGGACCCATTTCCACCCAGTGATCCGCAGCCCCGAGGACTGGCCCCGCGGCCCGGCCATCGGGTAGAGTAGCCCCGTGTTCAGCCAGACGACCCCGCTTTCCGTTTCTTCCGCACGCCGCTGCTGGCGATGGTGGCCCGTTGCCGTCGTCTGCCATGCCCCCGCGTCCCGGAAGGAAAGCCGTCTTGATTTCGCTCGAGCAGTTCCAGCGCCACGCCGCTGAAGGTCACACCCGCATCCCCGTTGTCCGTGAAGTGCTGTCCGACCTGGACACGCCGCTCTCGGTCTACCTGAAACTCGCCGACGCCCCGCATACCTACCTGTTCGAATCGGTGGAAGGCGGCGAGCGTTTCGGCCGCTATTCGATCATCGGCCTGCCGGCGCGGCGGGTGATCAGCTTCCGCGGGCACACGCTGGAAATCCGCGAACGCGGCGAACTCGTGGAACGCCGCGAAGTGGCCGACCCTTTCGCCGAGATCGAGTCCCTGCGCGCCGCGCATACCGTGCCGCGACTGGAAGGGCTACCCGGTTTCACCGGCGGGCTCGTGGGCTGGTTCGGTTTCGAGTGCATCGGCTATATCGAGCCGCGCCTGAGCGGCGGCGACAAGCCCGACGAACTCGATACCCCTGACATCCTGTTGATGCTGTCGGAAGAACTTGCGGTGTTCGACAACCTCAAGGGGCGCCTGTACCTGATCGTGCACGCCGATCCGCGCGAGGACGGCGCCTGGGAAGGCGCGCAGGCGCGCCTGGACGCGCTCACCGCCAAGCTGCGCCAGCCCGGCGCGGGCTATCCGGCGCCCATCACCCGCGATGTGCTGGATGAAAGCCACTTCGTCTCCGGCTTCACCCGCGAGGGCTTCATCGCCGCGGTGGAAAAGTCCAAGGACTACATCCGCGCCGGCGACATCTTCCAGGTGGTGCTCTCGCAGCGGCTGAGCGTGCCGTTCAGCGCGCGTCCGGTGGACGTGTACCGCGCCCTGCGTGCGCTGAATCCGTCGCCCTACATGTATTTCCTCGATGTGGGCGACGTCCAGGTGGTCGGTTCGTCGCCGGAAATCCTGGTACGCCTGCAGGACGGCGAGGTCACCGTGCGTCCGATCGCCGGCACCCGTCCACGCGGCCGCACCCACGACGAGGACCTGGCGCTGGAAGCCGAGCTGCTGGCCGATCCCAAGGAGCGCGCCGAACACTTGATGCTGATTGACCTCGGCCGCAACGATGCCGGCCGGGTCTCCGAGGCGGGGACCGTGCAGGTGGGCGAGCAGTTCGTCATCGAACGCTACAGCCACGTCATGCATATCGTCAGCGAGGTGACCGGCCGGCTGCTGCCGGGCCTGAGCTATGCCGACGTGCTGCGCGCGACCTTCCCGGCCGGCACCGTCAGCGGCGCGCCGAAGATTCGCGCGCTGGAAGTGATCCGCGAACTGGAACCGATCAAGCGCAACGTCTACGCCGGCAGCATCGGCTACATCGGCTGGCATGGCGATGCCGACACCGCCATCGCCATCCGCACCGCGGTGATCAAGGACGGCCGCCTGCACGTGCAGGCCGGCGCCGGCATCGTCTACGACTCGGATCCGGACAAGGAATGGGACGAGACGATGAACAAGGGCCGCGCGCTGTTCCGCGCGGTGGCCGAAGCGGCGAAGGGATTGTGAGAATCCACGGGACGAAGGAGCTGTACCGATGCGAATGATGAATCGATTGTTGTGGGCGATAGTGTTCCTGTCCGCCCCGATGCTGGCCGCCGCGCAGATGAATGCCTTGCCGGCCCTGCCGCATCTGTTGGTCAAGGGGCAGGGCACGCGCACGGTGGTGCCGGATCGCTTCACTGTTTCCCTGGACCTGCAGGTGACTGACCTGGACACCGACGCCGCCAGGCGGAAGGTGCAGGCCAGCGCCGCCCAGGTCATCGAGGCCTTCAAGCGCAATCAGGTGATCGAAGACTCCCTGCAGGCATCCTCCCTGAGTGTTTCCCCTGACTATGATTGGCGCGACAACAAGCGGGAGTTCAAGGGAAGCCAGGTGCGCCGGAAGGTCCTTGGAACCTTTTCCCGGTTGGAAGATACGCAGGCTTTCCTGGCGCAAATCAAGGCCAGTCCCGAGCTCCAGATCGCCAGTCTCGAACCGGGCTACTCCGCAGAGGCCAGCTTGCGCGGGCAGCTCAAACGCGAAGCCGGTGAGCAAACCCGGCATACGGCCGAGCAGCTGGCCAAGGCATACGGTACCCGGATTCGTGGCCTGTACAGCATTTCCGATGTGGCCCCGGATTTTGCCTATGGCGTGCAAGCGGGAACATGGCCCAGTGGTCCCGTGGCGGCCATGGAGCCCAGGCCGGCCGATACCTACCTGCCGCCGGCCCCCGCGGCACCGCCGCTGCAGGCGGAAAGCCTCGCGGCCGGCACCCTCACCTTCACCGAAAACGTGTACGCGATCTTCCTGATCGCACCCTAGCCCCCCGCATTCCTCTTTCCATCGAAATGAAAGAGGGGAGTTCCGCATGCTCCTGATGATCGACAACTACGACAGCTTCACCTACAACCTCGTGCAGTACCTGCAGTCGCTGGGCGCCGAGGTGAAGGTGGTGCGCAACGATGCGCTGACGGTGGACGAAATCGTGCGGCTCGCGCCGGAACGCATCGTCATTTCGCCCGGTCCGTGCACGCCCAACGAGGCCGGTGTCTCGCTGGACGTGATTGAATCGCTGGGACGGAATACGCCGATCCTCGGCGTGTGCCTGGGCCACCAGAGCATCGGCCAGGCCTACGGCGGCAAGGTGATCCGCGCCGGCCAGATCATGCACGGCAAGACCTCGCGCATCCGTCACGAGGGTCGGGGCGTGTTCGCCGGTTTGCCGGATGCCTACGAGGCCACCCGCTACCACTCGCTGGTGGTCGAGCGCGGCTCGCTGCCGGACGCGCTGGAGATCACCGCCTGGACCGAGAACGAGGACGGCTCGTTCGAGGAGATCATGGGACTGCGTCACCGGGAGTTCCCGGTGGAAGGCGTGCAGTTCCACCCCGAGTCCATCCTGACCGAGCATGGCCACGCCCTGCTCAAGAATTTCCTTGAACGATAGCGCCACCGGTCGGCCGCCCCACGCCGCCAACCAGCCACGCGGGAATCACACCATGCCCCTTACCCCCCAGGAAGCGCTGCAACGGACCATCGAGCACCGCGAGATCTTCCACGACGAGATGGTCGACCTGATGCGCCAGATCATGCGCGGCGACGTGTCGCCGACGATGACCTCGGCCATCCTCACCGGCCTGCGGGTCAAGAAGGAAACCGTCGGCGAGATCGCCGGCGCCGCCACGGTGATGCGCGAGTTCTCGCGGCCGGTGCCGATTGCCGACACCCGCCATCTGGTCGATATCGTCGGCACCGGCGGCGACGGCTCGCACACCTTCAACATCTCCACCTGTTCGATGTTCGTGGCCGCGGCGGCCGGCGCCAAGGTCGCCAAGCACGGCAACCGCAGCGTGTCCTCCAAGTCCGGCAGCGCCGACGTGCTGGAAGCACTGGGCGCGGCGATCGAACTGCAACCGGAACAGGTGGCGAGTTCCATCGAACAGGCCGGCATCGGCTTCATGTTCGCGCCGGTCCATCATCCGGCGATGAAGGTGGTCGCCCCGGTCCGCCGCGAAATGGGCGTGCGCACGATCTTCAACATCCTCGGTCCGCTGACCAATCCGGCCGGCGCGCCCAACATCCTGATGGGCGTGTTCCATCCCGACCTGGTCGGCATCCAGGCGCGGGTGATGCAAGAACTGGGCGCCGAACGCGCGCTGGTGGTGTGGGGCCGGGACGGCATGGACGAACTGTCGCTGGGCGCGGCCACCCTGGTCGGCGAACTGCGCGACGGCGTGGTGCGCGAGTACGAAGTGCATCCGGAGGATTTCGGCATCGCCATGTCCGCCAGCCGCAACCTGCGCGTGGCCGATGCCGCCGAGTCGAAGGCGATCCTGCTGGGCGTGCTGGACAACAAGCCCGGACCGGCACGCGATATCGTCGCGCTCAATGCCGGGGCGGCGCTGTACGTGGCCGGCGTGGCCGGCAGCATCGAGGACGGCATCGTCCGCGCACGTGAAGCCATCACCGACGGTCGCGCGGCCGCGCGGCTGCAATCCTTCGTCGAGACCACCCGGCGCCTGGCCGGGGAAGGGAAGTAGACATGGCAGGCAACGGTTTCGCCCAGCTCCCCAAGCCGCCGTACTACGCGGTGATCTTTTCCTCTCAACGCAACGGCCAGGATGATCCGGGCTATGGCGCGATGGCCCAGCGGATGGTCGAACTGGCCGTGCAGCAGCCGGGCTTCCTGGGCATCGAGTCGACCCGGGGGGCTGACGGCTTCGGCATCACCGTGGCGTACTGGGACAGCGAGGACGCGATCCGCGCCTGGCGGCAGCACGCCGAGCACACCGCGGCGCGGGAGCAGGGCCGGCGCGACTGGTACGATCACTTCGAACTGCGCGTGGCCAAGGTGGAACGCGCCTACGGCTGGGATCGCGGCTAGGACTTCCCGCGCCGCCGCACCACCGAAGACTGGACATTGATCGGAACCCCATGAGCGACATCCTCAACACCATCCTCGCCCGCAAGACCGGGGAAATCGCCGAGCGCAGCGCCCGCGTGCCGCTGGCCGAACTGGTCGCGCGTGCCGCCGACGTGCCCGACACGCGCGGCTTCGCCGATGCGCTCAACGCGATGATCGCGCAGGGCGACCCGGCGGTGATTGCGGAGGTGAAGAAGGCCAGTCCGTCCAAGGGCGTGATCCGGCCCGACTTCCGCCCGGCCGACATCGCGGTGGGCTACGAGTTCGGCGGCGCGGCCTGCCTGTCGGTGCTGACCGACGTGGATTTCTTCCAGGGCGCCGACGACTACCTGCGGCAGGCACGCGAGGCCTGCACGCTGCCGGTCCTGCGCAAGGACTTCACCATCGATCCCTACCAGGTATACGAAGCGCGCGTGCTGGGGGCCGACTGCATCCTGCTGATCGTCGCCGCGCTGGATGACAACCAACTGGTCGATCTGTCCGGCCTGGCGATGCAGCTGGACATGGACGTGCTGGTGGAAGTGCACGATATCGACGAACTGGAGCGTGCCCTGCAGGTGCCGGTGCCGCTGGTCGGCATCAACAACCGCAACCTGCGCACCTTCGAAGTCTCGCTGGAGACCACGTTGGCGATGAAGGACGCGGTGCCGCGCGACCGGCTGCTGGTGACCGAGAGCGGCATCCTGGTACCGGACGATGTGGCACGGATGCGCGCGGCCGGGGTCAACGCGTTCCTGGTCGGCGAGACCTTCATGCGCGCGGACGAACCGGGCGAGGCGTTGCGTCAGCTATTCTTCGCGTCATGAGCGATCTTTCCTACCCGAAGCCGCGTCCCGAGGCGCCGCTGGTGGTGTTCGATTTCGACCATACCCTGTACGCCGGCGATTCCGGCGGCCATCTGGTGACCTGGCTGATCAGGCGCAACCCGCTGCGTGCCGCCGTGGCGATCCTCGCCTCGGTGGTGCTGGGCCCGATGGTGGCCTTCCTGCCAACCCGCCGGCATGGCATTTCCGGCTACATCTGGATCGGTACCTTTGGCCTGCATGGGCGCCGAAGCTTCGACTCATTGATCGATCGCTACGTCGCCACCCATCGCGAGGAAGTGCGGCAGCGACTGCTGCCGGTGGCGCTGGAGGTATTCCGCCAGCATCGCGCGTCCGGTGACCGGGTGGTGGTGGCCACCGGCGCACCACCGGAACTGGCGCGGGCGATCCTCAGCTTCGTCGCCCACGAGGACGTGCCGGTGATCGGCACCGCGGTGGGGCCGCGCCTGGGCGCGGTGGTCGCGACCCGTCATTGCCACAACGAGGAAAAGATGCGGATGTTGCGCGAACGCGGCTATGGCGAAGTCGCCGTGGCCTATTCGGACAGCAGCGCCGATCTGCCGCTGCTCAAGGCCGCGCGCGCCCCGGTGGTGGTCAACCCGAAACCTGGCCGGATCGAAATGTTCCGGCGGGTATTGCCGGCCGGCACGCCGATCCTCAACTGGGGCTGCCGTGATCGCGGTGGCGAGCCGGTGTCCTGACGGAACGGGCGAAACTTACAGTCGCTCGGGAGCGTTCCAATCCCTGATCAGGTCCATCAGGTCGTGATGGACGAAATCCTGGTACTCGCCGGCGTCATAGAACCGCCCGTAGCAGTTCTTGCAGCTCTCGAACCAGATGTGCGGCTGCTGCGGATCGACCATGCGCACCAGATCCCAGTGGCCGATGCAGACGGGGCACTGGATGCGGTCGACGTCGTTGCATTTTTCGCCCTGCGCCGGATCTCCGGTATCGATCTCGTCCACGCGCTCCTTCAGGAGTTCATGGGTACGCATGTCGAACCACAATCCCTTGCAGTGCGTGCAGCGGTGCACGTCGGCCTCGGGCAGGTTCAGTCGCTCCATCGCGTGGTGGCACTTGGGGCATTGCATGGCGGGGCGGCTCGCGGCGGGAAACGTGGCGGATACGTTAGCGGGCGCGGCCCGGCTTGCCCAGCGCTCAGAACAGCCAGGCCGCGCCGATGTGGTACAGGCTGATGCACAGGACCAGCACGCCCACCACGGTCAGCACGACGCGCTCCGGCACATGGCGCACCAGATAGGCCGCCAGCGGTGCGGCGAGCACGCCGCCGATCAGCAGGCCCAGCACGATTTCCAGGTGCTGCAGGCCGATGGTCAGGAAGAAGGTCAGCGAAACGGCGAGGGTGATGACGAACTCGGCCGCGTTGACCGTGCCGATGGTGGTGCGCGCCTTGCCGCCGCCGGCAAGCAGGGTGGAGGTCGCCAACGGGCCCCAGCCGCCGCCGCCGCTGGCATCCAGCAGTCCGGCGAAAAAGCCCAGCACGGGCACCCGCTGGATCTGCTTTTTCGGCATGAAGCGGCCGAACGAGCGCAGCAGGATCAGGATCGACAGCAACAGCAGGTACAGGTAGACGAAGGGACGGATGGCCTCGCCGGGCAGCCGGGTGAGCACGTAGGCGCCAATCACCCCGCCGAGCGCGCCGGACAGGGTCAGGCGCCAGAACAGGCGCTTGTCGATGTTGCGGAAATAGGCATGCGAGGCGCCCGAGACGCCCGTGGTGAAGACCTCGGCCGTGTGGACGCTGGCGCTCACCGCCGCCGGCGGCAGGCCCATGCCCAGCAGGATCGACGAGGAGACCAGCCCGAAGGCCATGCCCAGCGCGCCATCCACCAGTTGCGCGCCCAGGCCGATGAGGATGAACCAGTAGAACTCGCTTCCAAACGCCATCCAGCGCTTCCCGTGGGGCAGGAATGCCCAGTTTGCGCGGTCAGGATAACCGGAGGCGGGGAGGCCGGGTCCATCTGGACCCGGCGGAGCAAATCAATGTGACCCGTCAGCGCGTGCCGTACAGCACCACGGTCTTGCCGCGCGCATGCAGCGTACCGTCGGCCTGCAGCTTCTTCAGCACGCGGCCTGCCATCTCGCGGGAGCAGCCCACCAGACGGGCCAGTTCCTGGCGCGACACGCGCAGCTGGGTACCCTGCGGATGGCTCATCGCCTCCGGCTCGCGGGCCAGATCGTGCAGGGTGCGCACGATGCGGTCGGTGACGTCCAGGAAGGCCAGCCGGCTGGCTTTCCTGCTGGTATCCAGCAACCGGCGCGAAAGCTGAGCGCCGATGGCGTAGAGCAGCTTGGGCGCATCCGCCGACAGCGAGCCCAGGAACAACTGGTGCAGGCGCTCGTAGCTGATCTCGGCCAGTTCGCACTGGGTCCGGGTCCGCAGGATGACTTCCCGCCGGTCGGACTCGATGAACAGGCCCATCTCGCCGACGAACTCGCCGCCGCCGAAATAGCCGAGCACCAACTCGCGGTCGTCATCTTCTTCCGTGATGATGCTCACGGAACCGCTGACCACATAGTAGAGTGTGCCGGCGGGATCCCCCGGGCGGAACACATCGGCCCGAGCGGGATAGCGCCGGCGATGGCTGTGGGCGAGGAAACGCTCGATCGTGGCTGCATCCGGCGTCAGCGGGCTGGCGGCGGTGCGAGCGGGGGCGGAAAGAGGCAGGCCAGGGCTCATGATGGTCGGGGCGGTGAATTCAGGAAGCTTAGTCCCAATACGCCCCGGACGGCAAACCCGGGCCATGCAAGCGCCGGGCCAAACCCGCGTCGGCCGGCCGTCGGCCCCGGACATTTCGTTGTCACGTCGTTTGCCCCATAATTCCGCCCCTTCCCCATTACCCCCAAAGAGGGACCGCTGCCGTGGTAAAACCACTGCCTCGCCTCAGGCTGCAAGGTTTCAACAACCTCACCAAGGCGCTGAGCTTCAACATCTATGACGTGTGCTACGCCGTTTCCGAAGACGAGCGCCAGCGCTACATCGAATACATCGACGAAGAGTACAACGCCGATCGCCTCACCCAGATCCTGACGGATGTGGCGGAGATCATCGGTGCCAACATCCTCAACGTGGCCCGCCAGGACTACGACCCGCAGGGTGCGTCGGTGACGATCCTGATCTCCGAAGAACCGGTGATCGACAAGAAGCAGGCAGGCAAGGAGATCATCTCCGACGCGGTGGTGGCGCACATGGACAAGAGCCACATCACCGTGCACACCTATCCGGAGACCCATCCGCAGCACGGCATCGCCACGTTCCGCGCCGACATCGACGTCGCCACCTGCGGCGTGATTTCGCCGCTGAAGGCGCTGAACTACCTGATCGAGAGCCTGGAGTCCGACATTGTCATCATGGACTACCGGGTGCGTGGCTTCACCCGCGACGTGAAGGGCAAGAAGCACTACATCGATCACAAGATCAACTCGATCCAGAACTTCCTGGCGAACAACATCAAGTCGCGCTACGAGATGTTCGACGTCAACGTCTACCAGGAAAACATCTTCCACACGAAGATGCACCTGAAGGACTTCGATCTGGATCAGTACCTGTTCGAAGAGAAGGCCAAGAACCTGTCGTTCAAGGAACGGATGAAGATCGAGGCGCTGCTCAAGCGCGAGATCGAGGAACTGTTCCACGGGCGCAACCTGTCCGAGTAATCGGCGGGCCCGCGCCGGTTACATCCGGTTCGGGCGCGCGGGTTCACACTGGCGCGCAAATCAGGCGGGACGACCCGCCCGCGGCCCGCAGGCCGCGAAAGCAGGACCGACGGCGGTCCGGAGCGAAAGTTCCGGGCCGCTTTTTCGTTGGCGGCCCGGGCACAACCTGGAGGAAAGACGTATGGCGTGGGTATATCTGGTGCTGGCCGGCCTGCTGGAAGTGGTGTGGGCGATGGGCCTGAAGTATTCGGAAGGTTTCAGCCGGCTGTGGCCGAGCCTGATCACGGTGGTCGCGATGGTGGCCAGCTTCTGGCTGCTGGCGACGGCGCTCAAGCAGATCCCGCTCGGCACCGGTTACGCGATCTGGGTGGGCATCGGCGCCGTGGGCACCGCCCTGCTCGGCATGCTGGTGCTGAAGGAGCCGGCCACGGTGGCGCGGCTGGTCTGCATCGGCCTGATCATCGCCGGCATCGCCGGGCTCAAGCTCACCTCGAACGGGTAAGTGGCCCCGGGCGCCATCGCCGTTTCCGGCTGGCGCATGGCGATACGCCGTGGTCCCGGGCAAGGCCGGGACCCATTTGCCGTGACTCCAATCGGGACGGACGTGCCGGCGGATCCTGTCGCTTCAGGAAAGGGCGAGAAGCGGGGGGCGGGGCGGTGGGGCCGTAAAGATGGCTTTCCGGACCAGCTACAGGCGGTAGGCGACCGTCTTCATGAACCGCGAGGCGGCGGCCATCAGGGTGGGAATCGGCGGTGGCAACACCCGCGCGCCGGCCTGTTCGGCGTGCTCGGCGTGGCGGGCCTCGTCGGCCTTCATCACCTTGAGGATCTCGCGGCTGCGCAGATCCGCCTCCGGCAGGGTTTCCAGATGCTCGTCCAGGTGCGCTTCGACCTGGTGTTCGGTTTCCACCACGAAACCCAGGCTCCAGCCGTCGCCGCGCAGGCCCGCGAGCGCGCCCAGGGCGTAGCTGCCGCCGTACCAGAGCGGATTGAACAGGCTCGGCCGGCTGTCCAGTTCGCGCAGGCGGTCGGCGCACCAGGCCAGGTGGTCGGTCTCCTCCTGGGCGGCTTCCAGCAGGTGGGCCTTCGTCGCATCGTCGCGTGCGACGGCCGCCTGGCCGAAGTACAGGCCCTGCGCGCAGACCTCGCCGACATGGTTGATCCGCATCAGTCCGGCCGCGTGGCGGCGCTCGCCGGCGTCCAGTTCGACCTCCGGGGTGTCCCCGGCCGGGTTCGGGCGCTGCGCGGCCGGGCTGCCGAACACGGTTTCCAGGGCGCGCTGGGTCTCGATCAGGAACTGGTCCAGCGGGGTGTGCAGGCGGAGCGGACGCATGGGACGGGCAGTGGCGAGTGGGGTGGACGGATTCTCGCCCCCGCCGCTTCCCCTGCCAACCCGGCGAGCGCCGCCGCCCGGATTCCCCCAGGGGGCCGACTTGCACGCCGCTCGACCGACCAGTACAATCCCGCTTCTTTCGCTCCACCCTTCACATCGCGTGGCAAAGTTCCGTCGGCGCCCGCCGGCGCAATCCGCCCGACCCACACCTAGAGTTCCGTCATGAAGACCTTCACCGCCAAGTCCGAGACCGTCCAGCGCGACTGGTATCTCGTCGACGCCACCGGCAAGACGCTCGGCCGTCTGTCCACCGAACTGGCCCGCCGCCTGCGTGGCAAGCACAAGCCCGTCTACACCCCGCACGTCGATACCGGCGATTACCTCGTCGTGATCAACGCCGAGAAGATCGCGGTGACCGGCAACAAGCTGGCGGACAAGAAGTACCACCGCTTCACCGGCTACATCGGCAACCTGAAGACGGAAACCCTGGCGCAGGCGCTGGAACGTCATCCGGAGCGCGTGATCGAGACCGCCGTGAAGGGCATGCTGCCGAAGGGCCCGCTGGGCCGCGACATGTACCGCAAGCTCAAGGTCTACGCCGGCCCGAATCATCCGCACGCCGCTCAGCAGCCGCAGGTCCTGGACATCTAATCATGGCTATCACTCAGAACTACGGCACCGGCCGTCGCAAGTCTTCCACCGCCCGCGTGTTCCTGCGCAAGGGCACCGGCAACATCACCGTCAATGGCCGTCCGCTGGACGAGTTCTTTGGCCGTGAGACCGCGCGCATGATCGTGCGCCAGCCGCTGGAACTGACCAAGAACACCGAGAATTTCGACATCGTCGCCACCGCTTCCGGCGGCGGTACCACCGGCCAGGCCGGCGCCATCCGCCTGGGCATCGCCCGCGCGTTGGTGGAATATGACGAAACCCTGAAGACCGAGCTGCGCAAGGCCGGCTTCGTGACCCGCGACGCCCGCGAGGTCGAGCGCAAGAAGGTCGGTCTGCACAAAGCACGTCGTGCAACCCAGTTCTCGAAGCGCTAAACTACGCTCCACACGTTTTACAGCCCCGTCGCCAAGCGGTAAGGCACCTGACTCTGACTCAGGCATTCGGTGGTTCGAATCCATCCGGGGCTGCCAATTCGAAGACCGGTCACTCTGGCCTCGCCAGGGAACCGGAATCCAGCAAAAGCCCGCCTCGTGCGGGTTTTTGCTTTTGCCGAGGACCATGCGATGGTCGCGACGTTCCTGCCGCCCTTCATTCCCGCCGCGCAACTGCTGCCGCAGATGCACCAGCGCGGCTATGCCGTGCTCGAGCCGGTCGCCGTCGGCGAACTGTGCGGCTTTCCGGTCCCGGCCCTGGACGTGTTCAAGCCGGACTGGGACCACCTGGCGGTCGATGAGTATCTGAAGGACGGCGGACGCTATCGGCGACGGCGGCATTCCTGTTTCGTCGTCGAGGGCGATGAGTTGGGCCAGGCGCCACATCGCGCGCATTGGCAGTCGCTGGACTACAACGCGCTGCACGGTGGCATGCGCCGCTGGTTCGAGCCGATGCGGCCGGAAACCGCTGGCCATCCGCTGTGGCGGCATCTGCTGATGGCGCTGGGCCGGGTCTGCTCCGAGCTGAAAGGCGCGCGTGCCTGGTATGTCGAAGCCCACCAGTTCCGCATCGACACCACCGACGGCATCGGCCGCCCCACGCCCGAGGGCGCCCATCGCGACGGCGTGGATTTCGTGGCGGTGATGCTGGTGGATCGGGTCGGCATCAAGGGCGGCGAAACCCGGGTGTTCGAGGCGGCCGGCCCGGACGGGCAGCGCTTCACACTGGAAGCGCCCTGGTCACTGATGTTCCTGGATGATGCCCGGGTGATCCACGAATCCACCCCCATCCAGCCCGTTGAAGGGCAGGCGGGTCACCGCGATACGCTGGTACTGACTTTCCGCGCGGATGGCTTCCAGGGCGACTGACAGCGTGGCGCGCGGGTAGTTACAATTGAAACCATAATCAGCAGAGGTCCGCAGAGCGATGAAACTGGGTTCTTTGAAGGAAGGCGGCCGCGACGGCACGCTGGTGGTGGTGTCCCGTGACCTGGCCCGCGCCGTGCGCGCGACCGGCATCGCCGCGACCCTGCAGCAGGCGCTGGAAGACTGGTCCAATGTCGCGCCGCGCCTCAATGCCCTGTCCGAGTCACTCAACCATGGCGACGCCGACGGGGTGTTCGATCTGGATCACAAGGCGCTGGCCGCGCCGCTGCCGCGTGCGTACGAATTCGTCGACGGCAGCGCCTACCTGCCGCATGTCGAGCGGGTGCGGCGTGCCCGCAACGCCGAAGTGCCGGAAAGCTTCTATACCGACCCGCTGATGTACCAGGCCACCAGCGCCGGCTTCCACGGCCCGCGCGATCCGGTCCGGGTGGTCAGCGAGGACTACGGCATCGATCTGGAAGCGGAAATCCTCGTGGTCACCGACGACGTGCCGATGGCCGTCACTCCCGAGCAGGCCGCAGGACACATCCAGCTGATCGGCCTGGTCAACGATGTATCGCTGCGCAACCTGATTCCGCCGGAACTGGCCAAGGGCTTCGGCTTCCTGCAGTCCAAGCCGCGTTCGGCGCTGTCGCCGGTGTTCGTCACGCCCGACGAACTCGGTGACGTGTGGCGCGGCAACAAGGTGCACCTCCCGCTGCTGACCCATATCAACGGCGAATGGTTCGGCGCGCCGGAGGCCGGCGTGGACATGCAGTTCGACTTCGCCCAACTGGTCGCCCATGCCGCCAAGACCCGCCCGCTCTCGGCCGGCACCCTGGTGGGTTCGGGCACGATCGCCAACGAGGACGTCTCCAAGGGCGCGTCCTGCTTCGCCGAGCGACGCACGGTGGAGACCCTGCGGGACGGCAAGCCGAGCACGCCGTTCATGAAGTTCGGTGACGTGGTTCGCATTGAAATGCTGAATAGTGACGGCGATTCCATTTTTGGCGCAATCGAGCAGCGCATCGAGCCCCAGTCCTTGCCTTGAGCCGGCCGGAGAGCGCAAATGGACCAGACTGTCGCGTAGGGGGGCTCATGGGCGTTCGGCAACAGGGAAGGCAAAACAAAACGGAACGGAGTTTCCGCCATGGGTGAGCAACTGAAGCTCTATTCGTACTGGCGTTCCAGCGCGGCCTACCGCGTGCGTATCGGCCTGAACCTCAAGGGCCTGGCCTACGAGACGATTCCGGTCCATCTGGTCCGCGAAGGCGGGCAGCAGCACCATCCCGATTACGTCGCCAAGAATCCGCAGCACCTGGTACCCACCTTGCTGCACGGGACCCGGGTGATCCGGCAGTCGCTGGCGATCCTCGAATACCTCGACGAGGCCTGGCCGTCCCCGCGACTGCTGCCAATGACCGCGCGCGACCGGGCGCGGGTGCGCGCGCTCGCGCAGATGGTCACCAGCGACATCCATCCGCTCAACAACCTGCGCGTGCTCCAGTACTTCGAGAACACCTGGCATGTCCCGCATTCCGAGCGCGACGACTGGATCAAGCATTGGATCCTTGAAGGGTTTTCCGCGATGGAGACGCTGCTGTCAGGGGATGCGGCGACCGGCGCCTATTGCCATGGGCAGACGCCGGGCATGGCCGATTGCTGCCTGATCCCGCAGATCTTCAATGCCCGCCGGTTCGGCGTGGACATGGAGGCGTTCCCGACGCTGGTCAGGATCGAACAGGCCTGCCTCGCGCTACCGGCCTTTGACCTGGCGCGCCCGGAAAAGCAGCCCGACGCACAGCCCTGAGGCGGCCGCGTATCGGTGTGGTGGAGCCAGAGCGTAGCGGAGCAAGCTCCGCTCTACCTCTGTCAGCCGAAGCCGTGGGTGATGCGGGGGGACGATGTGCCCGGATTGGAATTCTCGTAGTCCGCGTAGGGATCGTGCTCGCCTTGGCTACCCTCCGAGAGGCGGAACTTCAACGCCAGGCCATCGCGCGAATCCGCGGCGCGCAGCGCCTCCTCCTGCTCGATCTCGCCGTCCTTTGCCATACGGAACAGGCACTGGTCGAAGGTCTCCATGCCTTCCTCCAGCGATTCCTCCATCGCCTGCTTGATCTCGTGGACCTGGCCGCGGCGCAGCAGGTCGCGGATCATCGGCGTGTTGATCAGCACTTCCGCGGCCGGCAGGCGGCGCCCGTCCACGCCCTTGACCAGGCGTTGCGACACCACCGCGCGCAGGTTCAGCGCCAGGTTCATCAGCACGTTCTTGTGCGCGCTCTCCGGGAAGAAATTGAGGATGCGCTCGATGGTCTGGTCGGCGTTGTTGGAGTGCAGGGTCGCCAGGCACAGGTGACCGGTTTCGGCGAAGGCGATGGCCGCCTCCATCGTGGTGGCGTCAAGGATCTCGCCGATGAGGATCACGTCCGGCGCCTCGCGCATCGCGTTCTTCAGCGCGTTGTGGAAGGCATGGGTATCCAGGCCGACCTCGCGCTGGTTGACGATCGATTGCTTGTGCTTGTGCAGGTACTCGATGGGATCCTCGATGGTGAGGATGTGCCCGGTGGTGTTGCTGTTGCGGTGGTCGATCATCGACGCCAGCGTGGTCGATTTGCCCGAGCCGGTGGAACCCACGATCAGGACCAGCCCGCGCGGGGTCATGATGATGTCCTTGAGCACCGGCGGCAGGTGCAGGTCCTCGATGGACGGGATCACGCTGCGGATGGCGCGGATCACCATGCCGACCTCGCCGCGCTGCTTGAACACGTTGACGCGGAAACGCCCCGCATCCTGCAGGGCGATGGCCATGTTCAGTTCCAGCTCGCGCTCGAACACGGGCACCTGGCCCTCGTCCATCAGCGAGTAGGCAATCTTCTTGACCATGCCGGGCGGCAGGCCGGTATTGCCCAGCGGATAAAGCTTTCCCTCAATCTTGATATAGACCGGCGCCCCGGTGGTCAGGAACATGTCCGAGGCGTTTTTCTCGGTCATCAGCTTCAGGAAATAGCCGATGTCCATGTGCGAGCATCCCCATTTGTGGCGGCCCACCGTTGCAACGGGGGCGCAGGCTTCCGACAATGGCCGCGCGATCCCCTGATACGTCACGGCACCCAGATGATTCGTAGCTTCGCACAAATCCGCTTGCCCCTGTATGTGATGGTGGCCGCACTCACGGTCGCCGGCGGGTCGGCATTCCCGATCCGGGCCCAGACCGCGACGACGCCGGAACTGGAAACGGCGCGCCAGGCCGTGGAGCGCGCGGATCAGGCCGACGCCGATCAGTACGCCCCGGACCGCATGGCCATCGCGCGCCAGTTGCTCGCCCAGGCCCAGGCCGCGCAGAGCAGCCGCGACAAGAAGCTGGCCCTGGACCTGGCCATCCGTGCGGCGGCCGATGCCGACGTGGCGCGCGCGCTGAGCCTGGAGGCGGTGGCGAACGCCGACCTGCAGCAGCGACGCGCCGAAATCGCGGATCTCCAGCGCAAGCTCGGTATGGAGGGCGGCCAATGAACCGCAATCTCCGTCGCGCGGGCCTGCTGGTCCTGCTGCTGTCGCTGCCGGCCGGCGCATTGCTGGCAGCGGACAATCCCGTCGTCATCCAGCTCGGCCAGCGCCTGGCGGCATTGCGCGCCAATCCCGAATACGCTGAATTGGCGGCCTTCGAACGCCTGCAGGCCCAGCAGGCCATCAGTGAACTGGCCGAAGCGCGGCGCAGTGTCCGCGAGCGGGCCCAGTACGTCGCCGAGCGGCGGGTGGAAATCGCCGAGATCGCCACCCGCACCCAGGCCGCGCAGCGCGAAGTCGGACGCCTCGATCGCACCCGCAGCGAGCTGCTGGTGGAAGCCAGCCGGCGCGAGGCCGAACGCGCCCGGCAGGAAGTCGAGCGAATGCGCATCCAGGCGCAGATCCAGGCCGAGGAAGCCGAGCGCCTGCGCCAGGCCGCCGAAGCCGAAACCCTGGCCCGCCAGGACGCCGAGCTGGCGCTGACCAGCGTGGCCGGGCAGCAGAGCGCCAAGCTCAGTGCCGCCCGGCAGAAGGAAGCGCGGCTGGCCCGCGAGGAGGCCGAACTGGTGTCGGGGACCAAGCTGCCGGCTTCGAAGTTCGAGGCGCGCGGCGAAGTCTTCACCCTGCCGGCGAGCGCGTTCTCCGGCGGCTCGGCCAAGCTGTCGGAGGCGGGCCAATCCAGCGCGTCCGCGTTGGCCGCCTACCTGCAGGCCAGTCCCAAGGCCAAGGCCCGGATCGAGGGTTTCGGCGACAAGCAGACCCCCGGCCAGCGCCGCGCCGACGCCTTGCGCGATGCCCTGGTCGCGGCGGGCGTGTCCAAGGGCCGGATCCAGGCCGCCGGCAAGGGCAATGGTTCCAGCAGCAAGGCGGCGGAGATCGTGGTCACGCAGTAGTTTTGTTTTTAAAAACAAAGACCTGCACGAAAAACGGGGCGTTCCGGACGAACAGTCTGAACGCCCCGTTTGCCGTTCTTGCCTTGTCGGATCAAGGACTTGTGAAGGGGCTTGTCGGGTCCGGGGACGAGGAGTAGGGTCATATACCCAAGCGACCCCCGTCGCTTGGCTCACCGGAGAGTCGAGCCGATGACGTTGTTCAAAGCCCCAGAGGAGAACGCCCCCGACGGCCAGGTCCGTGCGGGTGTTCCCGGTGGAGGCGCCCGCCATCCCGCTTCGACGTTCCGCTCCCAAGCCAACGCCCCGAGCCTGCCCAGGCCGGGGCGTTCGTTTTTCCGCTGAAGGAGGTACTCCCCATGTTCGAAGGTCAACCGCAGACTGAAATCGACGCACTGATCAAGGCCGACCCGGAATTCAAGCAGCTGTACCAGCGCCATCGCGAACTGGACAAGAAGGTCACCGATGCCGAGCTGGGCGTGCTGCCCATCGACGACAATCTGCTGGGACAGATGAAGCGCGAGAAGCTCGCGACCAAGGAACGGCTGATCCGCATCTACGACGCGAAGCCGCACTGACCCACGACCCGCTCCATCGTCGCGGGCGGCGGCGGCCTCCTCGTCGGCCGTCGCCGCCCGCGTCACTCGATGCGATAATCCGGGCTCCATCACGATCCGTGAGCGCGAGTCCGCAATGGCGATTCAATCTTCCGTTCTCCAGCTGATCGGCAACACGCCGATGATCAAGGCCCAGCGCCTGGACACCGGCGTCTGCGAGCTGTTCCTCAAGCTGGAAAGCGCCAACCCCGGCGGATCCATCAAGGATCGCATCGGCCTGTCGATGATCGAGGCCGCCGAAAAGCGCGGCGATCTGAAGCCCGGCGCCACCCTGGTCGAAGGCACCGCCGGCAACACCGGCATCGGCCTGGCGCTGGTTGCCCAGCAGAAGGGCTACAAGCTGATCCTCGTCGTCCCGGACAAGATGAGCCGGGAAAAAATCTTCAATCTCAAGGCGATGGGCGCGGAAGTCGTGCTGACCCGCTCGGACGTGGCCAAGGGCCATCCGGAGTACTATCAGGACCTGGCCGCCCGTATCGCCAGCGAGACGCCGGGCGCCTACTTCATCAACCAGTTCGGCAATCCCGACAATCCGGCCGCGCACGAATTCGGCACCGGCCCGGAAATCCTGGCCCAGATGGATGGGAAGCTAGACGCGCTCGTGTTCGGCTGCGGCAGTTCCGGCACCATGACCGGCCTGTCGCGCGCGTTCGCCAAGGATGCCCCGGGCGTGGAGATGGTGTTGGCCGACCCGGTCGGTTCCATCCTGACCCAGTACATCAACGAAGGCACCCTCAGCGAGAAGTCCGGTACCTGGCTGGTGGAAGGCATCGGCGAGGATTTCCTGCCGCAGATTTCCGATTTCAGCCGGGTGAAGAAGGCCTATTCGATCAGCGATAAGGAGAGCTTCCTGACCGCGCGCGAGCTGCTGGCGAAGGAGGGCATCCTCGGCGGCTCCTCCACCGGCACCCTGCTGGCCGCGGCCCTGAAATACTGCCGCGAGCAGACCACGCCCAAGCGCGTCGTGGTGCTGGTGCCGGACACCGGCAACAAGTACCTGTCCAAGATGTACAACGACTACTGGATGCTGGACAACGGCTTCATCGAACGCCCCCAGTACGGCGACCTGCGCGACCTGATCCTGCGCCCCTACAGCCAGCGGGACACCGTGGTGGTCAGCCCCACCGACCTGCTCACCACCGCCTACCAGCGGATGAAGCTGTATGACGTGTCCCAGCTGCCGGTCATGGAAGGCGACAAACTGGTGGGCATCGTCGATGAAAGCGACGTGCTGCTGCACGTCTACGGCGACGAGGCCCGGTTCCGCGACCCTGTGTCCACCGCCATGGTCAGCAAGCTGGATCGCCTGGACGTCCGTTCCCCCATCGAGGCCCTGCTGCCGGTGTTCGACCGCGGCCAGGTTGCCATCATCACCGATGGCGACGCCTTCCTGGGCCTGATTACCCGGATCGATTTGCTGAACTACCTGAGGCGCCGGGCGCAGTAACCGCCCGGGGTCCCGGAACCGCGTGAAAAGGACGGTACGTTAAGCCGCGACTGCTAGAATTCGCGGTCGGTTTGAAAGGAACAACTATGTCGGACTCCAAGCCCAATGGCGGGGGAGAAGCCTCCTACGCCCTCGGCACGCTGGCCATCCATGGCGGACAGGCTCCCGATCCGAGCACCGGGGCGGTCATGCCCCCGATCTACGCCACCTCGACCTACGCCCAGGCCAGCCCGGGCGTGCATCAGGGCTTCGAGTACTCACGGACCCACAATCCCACCCGGTTCGCTTACGAGCGCTGCGTGGCCGCGCTTGAAGGCGGTACCCGCGGTTTCGCTTTCGCCTCCGGCATGGCCGCCACCTCCACGGTGCTGGAACTGCTGGACAGTGGCAGCCATGTAATCGCCATGGACGATATCTATGGAGGCAGCTATCGGTTGTTCGAGCGCGTGCGCAAGCGCAGCGCAGGGCTGGAATTCAGTTTCGTCGACCTGACTGATCCCGCCGCGTTCGAAGCGACGGTTCGCCCGAACACCCGGATGGTCTGGATCGAAACCCCGACCAACCCGATGCTCAAGATCGTCGACATCCAGGCGATCGCCGAGGCCGCCCGTAAGCACGGCCTGGTCGTGGTGGTGGACAACACCTTCGCCTCGCCGATCCTGCAACGTCCGTTGCAACTCGGCGCGCACATCGTCATGCATTCTGCCACCAAGTATCTCAATGGCCACTCGGACATGGTCGGTGGAATCGCCGTGGTTGGAGACGACAACGCGCTCGCCGAACAGATGGCATTCCTGCAGAACTCCATAGGCGCGGTACAGGGACCGTTCGACAGCTTCCTGGCGCTGCGTGGCCTGAAGACCCTGCATCTGCGCATGAAGGCGCATTGCGAGAATGCGATGGCGCTGGCCGAATGGCTGCAAGGCCAGTCGGTAATCGACAAAGTCATCTACCCCGGCTTGAAGTCACATCCTCAGCACGCATTGGCCAGCCGACAGATGCATGGCTATGGCGGCATCATGTCGATCGTACTGAAGGGAGGTTTCGAGGCCGCGCGCAAGGTCTGCGAAGGTACTCACCTGTTTACCCTTGCGGAATCACTCGGTGGTGTGGAGAGCCTTATCAATCATCCGGCAGTAATGACACATGCGTCGATTCCGTTGGAGCGACGCACCGCATTGGGGATAAGCGATGGATTGGTGCGCTTAAGCGTGGGTATCGAGATCATCGAAGATCTCAGGAATGAACTTCAGCGGGTGTTCTCTTGAATTCAATGTGGAAAGACTTGTTGGCCAGCTTGAAGGAGCCGGAATTCTGGGCGTACTCATGTTGGCTGGATATCGTGACCAAGTATCGTCGCTCAAGGCTTGGTCTGCTTTGGCTTCTCATTCCGCCGCTAATCTATGTGCTTGGAGTTGGGTTCTATTTCTCCAAGTTGCAGGGCATTCCGCCGCTGGATTTCATTCCGCATCTGGGCTTGGGATATCTTCTTTTCCGCCTGCTGATGACGGTCATCGTTGAATCGTGCAGCATCCTCACGAACAACTCCAGTTTCATTCTGGATGGCCATGGGCGGCTAACGGATTTCGTGATGCGTGTGGTGGCGAAAGGAATTTTCTACTTTGTCGTCGCCATCCCCGTGCTTCTCGTAGCGCTCTTGCTCTCTCCGAAATTCCAGGTTATCGGGTTAGCCACTGTGCTTCCCGCGACCCTGCTCTTGTTGATAAATGCAGTGTGGATAGGCATGGCCGTAGCACTGCTGGGTGCGCGCTTCCCGGATATCCACGAGCTGATGGCCAGCGTGTTTATCTTTGGCTTTATTCTCACGCCTATTCTGTGGAGTGCTTCGGCGGCGCCGATGGGAACAATCCATGGCACCTTCATGAGGATTAATCCTTTGTTCCATTTGATAGAACTGGTACGTGCGCCATTGCTTGGAGAACCCATGGAGACGATGAGCTATGTCTACCTGGCTGTTTTCACTGTCGCCGGCTGGATCATTACGTCAATCCTCTATCGACGCTATGCACGCTTCGTTCCACTTTGGGTTTGAAAAGTCATGACGGTTCGGCTTGTTGCACACCACATCTCGCTACGTTTGCCTATTTATCTGCAGAGCGACCGCTCGGCGCGCTCTTGGTTGGCGATGCTGGCCAAGGCAGCCATAGAGCGTCCCCGTCGCGAGTTCAGGACGATCCTTGACGACGTTCATTTTTCTGCCCAGGAAGGCGACCGAATCGGAATTGTGGGCAGGAACGGAGCGGGCAAATCGACCCTGCTCAGGGTGTTGGCCGGTGCTTACCAGCCGACTGAAGGCTGGCTCGAGTCCCAAGGAACACGGCAAGCCCTGTTAAATATTTCACTGGGCTTCAATAACGAAGCCACGCTCAAGGAAAACATCTATCTGCGGGGAACCGCGATGGGCCTCAGAGCCAGCCAACTTGTCGATCTTGTCGAGCCAGTCCTCGACTTTTCGGAATTGCACGACAAGGCCAATCATCGTTTGAAGACGCTCTCCTCTGGTCAGAGGATGAGGCTTGGCTTTGCGATTGCAACCGCAGTGCAACACGACATCATGGTAATGGATGAGTGGATCGGCGCAGGAGATGCTTCGTTCATTTCCAAAGCCAAGGAGAGAATGGCAAGCCGCGTGAATGGCGCCAAGATTGTCGTGCTTGCCAGTCATAATTTTCAGCTGATGCGCGACGTGTGCACAAAAGGACTGTTGATGGTCGGAGGCAGGGTTGAGTTCTTTGGCGATATCAATAGCACCTTGATTGAGTACGACAAGCTGCTGAAGAGCGGCGGGCCACCTCAGACGGCAGCATGAAAGATGCGAGTTTTGCTGATCGCCTATGATTTTCCTCCTATACCCTCTCCGCAGTCTCTGCGCTGGGCCTACTTGGTCCGGGAACTGGCCGATGCGGGTCATGAGGTGCGCGTGCTTGCGCCGGATGTTGCCGGGTACGGATCCGGGGGACTGCCCGAACTCCCGGCGAGCGTCAAAGTGCACAGGGTCTGGCCCGGCCCCTATGCGGCGACGTTGACCTGGTTGGCGCGACGCAGGCAGCCGCAACGCCACGCAGGATCACAAGCCTCACCGGAACCGCAGGGATTCAATGATTTGCTGGAAGACAATGCCGGCTATGCCGATACCCGACACCCGCAGCTCAAGTTGAACTGGAAAGGAAGAATCGTCGAACGCATTCGTCGATTGAACCGGCGTGTCTTCAATTTGCACACGGTTGTTCCCGACGCACTTGGACGAGTGATGTTTCCGGATATCCGAGCAGAGTGGCTGCCATGGGCGCGACGCAGGCTCAAGCATCTTCTTGGTGAGATGGTGCCGGATGTTGTTATCACATCGCATGAACCTGCGAACTCGATTCCGCTGGGAATCTATGCGAACAAACTCGGATTCAGATGGGTTGCTGATCTGGGGGATCCGGTGCTTGCGCCCTATACGCCTGAGCGTTGGCGGAAAACGGCATGGGAGCTGGAAGAGGAGATCTGCAAGCGCGCAGAGCTCGTGTTGCTGACCAGCCAGCACGCCATCCATGATATGCAGAAGCGCCATGATGTCCACGCCTCGAAGCTGAAGTTGCTGACACAGGGATTCGATGGAACATCGCACCGCGGACCGCACCTGCGTTCGAATGGGCCTTTCGATCCGGAAGTGCTCGAGTTGCTCTATACAGGAAGCTTCTACGCATTTCGTGATCCGTCCTCACTGTTGGAGGCCGTGCGCAGGGTGCCCGGTGTCCGGTTGAACATTGCAACGATTGCTGCACCGCACGGTGTCGCAGAAGCTGCGCGAGACAGCGGTGGCTGCATAAGGCTACTTGGGTTCCTGCCACATACCCTCGCTTTGTCGTACCAGCGGCAATGCGACATGCTTGTCAATATCGCCAATGCGAACCCATTGCAAGTTCCTGGAAAGCTCTACGAGTATTTGGGAGCTCATCGGCCAATACTGCATATTGGCGGTGACCGCGCGGATGCCGCCAGGATTCTTTTGGAAGAAACAGGTGCCGGCAACCCGGTTGCGGCGGAGGCGACAGCCATTGAAGCGGTTCTCCGGAATGCGCTCCACAAGAAACGGCTCGCGCCTCGGGAGCCAAGTGCCGTAGTCGATGATGGGCGCATGCGCTATTCCTGGAAGTCATTGGCATTGCAGTTAGCAGATCTGCTCGAAGCTGGTGGAACAACTTCAAGTAGGGCACAGAATAATCTTAGTAAGGAGTCAGTATGACCGAGTCCATGCAGCAGAAGGATCGCGACGAACATGTTTGTGTAATCGGTCTGGGCTACATTGGATTGCCCACCGCCGCCATGTTCGCCTCCGCTGGAAAGCGCGTTTCCGGCGTGGATATCTCGAAACGAATCGTAGATGCCGTGAATGGAGGCGAGGCGCACTTCGAAGAGGCGGGCCTGTCGGAGCTCGTGGAGGAATCCGTTGGAAGCGGACGCATGCGTGCGATGCCGACACCTATCCCGGCGGATGCTTTCGTGATCGCCGTTCCGACCCCGCTCGACCACGGAAACCACGAGCCCGATATCAGCTTCGTCGAAGCTGCAGGACGTTCTCTAGCGCCGGTGATAGGCCGGGGAAACCTGATCGTACTCGAGTCGACGTCTCCGGTCGGCACCACAGCCAGATTGGCCCGGCTACTGGCGGAACTTCGGCCGGACCTAAAGTTCCCCACCGGCGATTCGCATGATGTTCCGGATGTAAACATGGCGTACTGTCCGGAACGGATCATTCCGGGGAAGATGCTGCAGGAGCTGGTCGAGAACGATCGCATTGTCGGAGGAATGACATCCTCATGTACTGAGCGCGCGTCCTCGCTCTATCGTTCCTTTGTCCGGGGGAGCTGCATTGGGAGCGACGACCGGACGGCCGAGCTCTGCAAGCTGGTGGAAAATTCATTTCGAGATGTGAATATCGCATTTGCCAACGAGCTTTCCATGATATGCGGTGATCTCGGGATCGATGTGCAGAATGTCATTCGCTTGGCCAATCATCATCCACGAGTGAACATCTTGAATCCGGGACCCGGCGTTGGGGGGCACTGCATCGCAGTGGATCCCTGGTTCATCGTGGCGGGTGCAAAGGAGCGGGCACAGCTCATCAGCACGGCCCGACAAGTCAATGATTCGAAACCCGGTTATGTGTTGGCACAGGTTGAGGCAGCAGTAGCAGGATTGGAGAATCCCTCCATATGCTGTCTGGGATTGACCTACAAGGCAGATGTTGATGATTTCAGGGAGAGCCCTGCCCTGGACATCGCGCTCGCGCTATCGGAACGTTATGCCGGCAACGTACGTTGCGCCGATCCCTTCTTTGATGTGCTCGAATCGGTACACGGTATATCAGGGCTGGTTTCCGCAGATGCGGCGTCCGCCATCGCGTCCGCGGATGTAGTGGTGGTTCTCGTGGGTCATACATCTTTCCGACGGCTTCCCAAACCGCAGGGCAAGAAGGTGGTTGACACCATCGGATTCTGGAAGTAACGGGTCGGAACCTCAGCGGAGACAGTAGTCATGCACGACGACCACGCACATGAAGGTACCCAGGGACAGGCTTCCGGGAAGAGCAGCAACCCATGGCCGGATCGGGTAAACGAGGCCTACTACGATCATATGGGGGAGACGTTTGGTCGACAGACTCGCGCACGAATTAATTGGATGTGCTCGCAGGCCAAGCCTGGAAGAGCATTGGATGTAGGCTGTAGCCAAGGTATTGCAGCCATTCTCATGGCACGGGAAGGGAAACACGTGCTGGCCATCGATATCTTCCAGCCGGCCATCGACTATGCAAACGACGAGAGAGCGAAGGAAATCCAGTCAGTACAGGATCGTGTTGAGTTCCGCTGCACAGAGCTTGCTGCGCTGAAGGGCATGCAGTTCGACACCATCCTGATGGGCGAGGTCATCGAACATCAAACGGATGTTCCCGCGTTCATCTCCCAGGCCGTTGATCTTTGCGCTCCGGAAGGACGAATCGTCATCACCGTTCCGTTCGGATATCACCCATGGCCGGACCACAAGGCCACGGTTTTCCCGGATGACTTGCTGGATGCGCTTCGCGAGACGTTTGAAATTTCGGTCCTTGATGTGGTTGATGGCTATATCAGATGTGTGGCGAATCGGATTTTGACAAAGCCGTCTCTTGAAAACAGCTTGGCAATGGCAATCAGGGCTACGGAAGCTGGGGCATGGGAAGTGCAGAAGCGAAATATCGAGCTCAGCACCTCCTTGAGCGATGCGAAAAAAGTTATCGCGGAATACAAGGCGGAGGCCGGAAAGCGGGGTGACGCATCGAGCGAACTGACCGTGGAACGTGCGCTCCATAAAAGGTCAAGCGAAACCATTGTCAACCTCAGCGAAGAGCTTGCTGCTCTGCGGCAACGGTCGGAAGTTTGGATTCGGGAAGCGGCGGAGCAAAAGTCCGTCGTTGATGAATTGGGGCGCGGAATCCAGGTATCCAATCATGAGAGTGCTCTGCTTAGGGAACAACTGTCCGTTCTTCAGGCCGAAGTAGGTCGACTTGGGGAAGAAGTAAATCAAGGGCACGAGGAACTATCAAAGCGTGAGCGCGAATTGGAGCGTGCCCGCGTGTCGCTGCGCCTACTGGGATCCAAGGACAGGGACCACAGGGCCACCATTAAGAGAATGGAGGAAGGCTGGAGGGCGAGGGACAAGCGGCAGAAGGACGTCATCTCTACGATCAATGAGGAATTATCCGAGCTGAAGCTCCGGATGAAGACGCTGCAAGAAACCCTCGTCGATGCACAGCACAAGCGCTCCAGCCATTGGGCGAAGCTTGAAGCCGAGCGCGCGCGCGCGCAGGAACTCATACAACTGTGCGAGTCACTCCACAATGACAATCAGTTGTATCGGAACTCGCTTGCACTTGCTCTAGGCCAGGCACTGATTGGTCTTAAGAGTCCACGTGGAATCCTTGGATTCCCAAAGGCGGTCGCGGCCATATTGCTTCGTTATCGCAGGCGCGGAACGTCGAACCATCAATCACAAGCGCTTAGCTTGCCGAAGCTACGACATGTACACATTCCCGATCCCAAAAAGGTGGTGGATGATTTTGCCGTGGTCGCGAATCCACAAGCGGCAAGAAATGAAGAGGTGGACGCATTATCCATCGACGGATGGGAAGAGGTACGTACCGGAAAGCCTCTATTGATGGGAATTCTTGACGAATTCACCCTCAATTGCCTGCAACCGACGGCTGACTGGTTGCTGCCGCGCCCGGACAACTGGCGCGGACTACTGGAGAAGTTTCAGCCAACCTTGCTGTTTGTCGAATCCGCCTGGAATGGCAACCATCAGGCTTGGCAGTATCGCGTCGCTCGGAGTGAGTACATGCCGGGTGCCGAGCTGGTTGAGTTGGTGGAAGCATGCAAATTGAAGGGAATTCCTACTGTGTTCTGGAACAAGGAGGATCCATTGCACTATGAGGATTTCATCCAAGCAGCGGCCCATTTTGACTACATATTCACGACTTCGATCGAAGCCAAGCCTCGCTATGCGGTGGACGCTGACGTTAGGTCCGTTGACCTGCTTCAGTTCGCTGCTCAGGAAGCAGTTCACAACCCTATCCAGTCAGGCAGTCCGCGTGAATCCAAGGTCTGCTATGCAGGAAGCTTCTATCCAAATCTGGAAGAACGGTCCCACCAGCAGGCCATGCTTCTGGATGCAGCGTCCGGCTTTGACCTTGATATTTTTGACAGGAACTATTCGGATAGTTCTCTCGATTCTCAATATCAGTTTCCGGAACGTCATCAACGGTTCGTGCGTGGAAAGATCCAATATTCGGAGATTGGTGACGTCTATCGAAAGTATCGTGTATTCCTGAATGCCAACAGCATCCAGGATTCCGACACTATGTTCTCCCGCCGCGTATTCGAGCTTCTTGCCTGCGGTACTCCGGTCGTGAGTACGCCGTCGCCGGGATTCGCAGCGACATTCGGACCGGACGTGGTCTGGGAGGTCGCCACGGAAGAAGAGGCACGGCACGCAATTGACACTTTGCTGAATGATGACAAAGAGTTCCGGCGCAGGAGCGCTGCAGGCATCCGCGCCGTCATGTCAAGACATACCTATCGCCACCGGATGGAACAGGTGATGCGGACAGTCATGGGTGTCAGCAAGACGACGATGCGACCACAGCGTGTCAGGGTCGTACTACTCGCGAATCAGGATGGGGTAAATCCCGAGACTATCTCCTGGATCAGGGAACAGCGCATGTGCAATGGCGAAAGTCCGCAGGTCACGGTGCTGGGAAATGTACCTGCTGGAACTGGGAAGGTCGGATTTGACAGTGTGGATGGTGATCCTCGAATGGCTTTCCGCCAGCTCGTAAAGGCAACGCGCGCATCGGATGAACAACTGGTTCTGGCGGTTGGCCATCAGGGACAGGATGCACACCAGATAGAGGACCTCCTCCAGGCGTCACGCTACTCCCGCGCAGGGTTGATCGGAATGGCGGTGATTCCGGAAGACGAATACAGGCTTGGTGGTGCGATAGCGAGAACTTGTCTTCTTATCAATAGTGATGACCCAGATGTCTGTGACGCGGCATTTGCATTCGCGGACGGCACCAGTAAGAAACTGGCGCTGAAGGACGAAACGGACGTGCTTGCCATCCGGATGATGGCTGATGAATGATCCAAAAATACGGCGCCCGCTAGTCACTACAGGGCGGACAAGGTAACTCCATGAAGAAAAGAAAGACACGCGTGGGTGTGAGTGGCCACGACCTCAAGTTCTGGACGCCGATACAACTACAGCTGGAGCAGACAGGGGACTTCGATTTCCGTATCGACGAATGGAGTGGCCACGCAGATCACGACGAAAAGTTGTCGCGAGAGTTGATTGAATGGGCCGATGTCCTGTTCGCGGAGTGGGCGCTTGGCAATGCGGTCTTCTATTCTCGCAACAAGCGACCAGACCAGAAACTGGTTATACGTTGGCATCTTCAAGAAAGGAGGACGAGTTTTCCCAACGATATCAACTATGGCGCGGTTGACGACCTTGTCTTCGTTGGCGCTCATATCCTTGGCGAATGCGTAGAAAAATTCTCCATTCCCCCCGAGAAATGCCGGGTTGTAGGAAACCTGATCGAGCACGAGCGTTTCAATCATGAAAAGCTGCCAGGGCACGAGCGAACCTTGGGCATGATCGGTGTTCTACCTGCTAGGAAGAGGCTGGATCTCGCCCTGGATACACTTGAATTGCTTGTCAGGGCGGATGACCGCTTCCGGTTGCGGATTAAGGGACAGAACCCGGCGGCGGTCGATTGGCTGTGGCAGCAGGGTCAGGAACGCGACTACTATGTCAGCCTGTTCAAGCGGATAAACGCCTCGCCGGTGTTGCGCCACCGCGTCATCTTCGACCCGGCTGGAAAGGATGTCGAACAGTGGCTGAGACTCGTCGGTTCCGTCTTGTCGCCGTCGGATTTCGAGAGCTTTCATGTGGCCGTCGCGGAAGGCGTGGCCTCCGCGGCACTTCCTGTGGTTTGGAACTGGGAGGGCGCCGGGGAGATCTACCCAGGCATCCCCTTGGTTGAATCAGCGGAAGCCGCGGCGCAACTCATCCTCGCAAAAGAGCGTCATGCGGAGATAAAGGAACGGGCGCTTGATGGCGTAAAATCAAGCTTCGGTCCGGAAGCATTACTGCCGATCTGGCGGACTCTTCTTACTCCGATCAATGAACAGGTAGTCGCCTACAATTGGGGGGAGGGGGGCGAGAAGTCAGCTTCGGTAGAGTGCGATAAATCCTTGCGCCGGCTAAAAGTCGCGCTCATCTGCGATGAATTTACTTACAACAGTTTCAAGGGAGAATTTGTTCCCGTCGTGCTGGAGCCAGGAAGCTGGCGTGAACGAATGGAGAGCGAACGCCCGGAGCTGCTCTTCTGTGAATCCGCCTGGTCGGGCGTTGATTCTGAGACGCGGCCGTGGAAGGGAAGAGTTTATGCCAGCTCGAACTTTACTAAAGAAAATCGCGGAGAACTGCTCGCGATTCTGGACTATTGCAAGGAACATAACATTCCAACCGCCTTCTGGAACAAGGAGGACCCATCGCACTATGAAGACAAGGTGCATGACTTTGTAAGTACGGCAAAGCTTTTTGATGTGGTCTTCACTACTGCATCGGAATGCGTCGAGCGGTACAAGAAGGAGCACGGGGTCAAGAACGCTTACTGTCTACCGTTTGCGACGCAGCCGCGCTATTTCAATCCAATCGAGGTGGAAGGCGCTCGCTCGAGAAAAGTTGTATTCGCCGGAAGTTGGTATGCATACCATCAGGAACGCTGCAAGGCGATGGAGGCGATGCTGGACAAGTTCATCGAAGATGGCCTGGAGCTGGAAATATACGACCGGCACTTCGGAACCAGCGATAAGAATCACATATTCCCTCAGAAGTATCATCGCTACTTGAAGGCGGCCGTACCTCATGCCGAGATAGGCAATGTCTACAAGTCGAGCCAGTATGGCTTGAATTTCAATACCGAGACGAGTTCGCCGACCATGTTTGCGCGTAGGGTGTACGAACTCATGTCCAGCAATACATTGTGCGTATCTAACTACTCCAAAGGAATGGACGACATGTTTGGCGATCTCGTTTTTTTCGCCGATCGGGAATCACGAGGGTTGCCAGATTTGGGCGAAGATGAACTGGCGAGCATGAGGGATCGTGCGCTGCATCACGTGCTAAGGGAGCATACGTACAAGCAGAGATTCCGGTTCGTTGCTGAGAAGCTCGGGGTGGCCTTGGCGCAGGAGAGCTTCGCCGCGACGGTCTGCTGCATCGTGGCATGCGACGACGACATCGAAAAAGCAATCGCCTACTACCAGGCACAGAACGTTGCGGAAAAGGGGGCTCCGTTGCTCCTTGTCCTGGACAGGTCCATTGAGGCGAGCAGTCTTAAGGACTATTACGAGACATATAATCGCAACGGAGTAACTGTCGTTTCAGAGCACTATCTACTTTCTTATGCAAACAAGCCGGGCCGAGTAATAGAAACGGACTACCTTGCCTTGGTTGACTACCGCAAGGTTCGACCGGCCGACTATCTGGAAAAAGCGGTGCTGCATACCTCTTATGCAGAAAACGTCGTGATCGTGCCCGGATCCGAAAGGAAGTACGTACAGGTGGAAGAGGCCCTCATCGATGAAGTCATAGCGCCCGCCAGCTTTTTGCCATGGTTGATGAAAATGCGCGGGCGCCGGGCCTCTGCACTGTTCTACTTGGTCTGAACCTCGAAATGAAAGTATCCATCATCATCCCCTGCCACAATGCGATTGGGAAGATAGAGCGCTGTTTGGCATCGCTGCGAAAGCAGACGATGCCGGTCGGTGAGTATGAAGTTATTTTTGTCGACGATTGCTCCAGCGATGGGACGGCCGACTACCTTCTGCGGCAAACGGAGGTCGTGGACGGAACGAGGTGGAGGGTCATCCGCAGGGTCTCCAACAGCGGCTCTCCATCTGAGCCACGGAACATGGGTGTCGATGCGGCCAGAGGCGAATATATCTTCTATCTCGATTGTGACGACGAGATCCTGCCAGATACGTTAGAGCGGCACACGCGCCAGGCAATCGATCAGGATCTCTGTGTCTTGCGCGGGTATTTGAGAGTATTCGATGGCAGTTCATTCACGGATGCCAACAGAATTAAGGGTTTTTCTGCCGGCACGCCAAAGAAGTCAATCATCGAGGGGATAATTCGTCAGCAAAGCACCACCGTGCCGAGCCTGATACGCAGATCCTTGCTGGTCTCGAAGGGGATCCGCTGGGATCCGGTGCTGCGCATGGGGGAGGACACGCTCTACCTGATCGACGTACTTCTGGCTGCAAAGAGGATTGGCTACATCGATCATCCTACCTTTGTGTATAACAAGGTGGCCACGCGGATAGCCTCATCCACCAGGCAGTACGGCGCGCGCGAGTTGCGCAATCATCTTCGGGTATGGCAATCGGCAGACGCGAAGTTGAAAACCATCGGATTGAGCTATGTATCGATGCGCCTGCAAGTAGGATTGCAGACGGCGTTGCTGTCGTTGATAAAGTTCAATCGCTGGGACATTGATGAGTCGCTTTTTGGTGATTTTAGCGTTTTCATCAACGAGCACTGGTCGGCTATAGAGAAGTTCAACTACGGTACGCGCCTGAAGGATCTGGTGAAGTCGATAAGGGCGGGCGATTTTTCGGTTTTCAAGGAGCAGGTGAAACCGCGGTTGCTTGTAGCAGGGTATGGGCTCCAGTTCATCGAAAAGGCGCTGCCTGGCCTCTCGGAGTACTTCAGCATTCGAATCGATGAATGGACCGGACATGCGACGCATGACCTGGCGCGGTCCAAGGAGTGCCTGGATTGGGCAGAAGTAATATTCTGCGAGTGGCTTCTCGGAAACGCGGTATGGTATTCGAACAACAAGCGACCGGATCAGAAGTTAATCGTCAGGGCTCATCGTTTCGAGCTTGCGCGGGACCTGGGAAATCGGGTGAACGATGCGGCAGTTGACCTGTATATCGCGGTATCACTGTTTTACTTCGAGATGTTGATCGAGCGCTTCGGCTACGCGCGCAAGAAAATACGTCTTGTCCCGAACTACATCAACCTAGATAGTTATGCATCCAACGATGACCCCGCCCGAGTATTCAATCTCGCCATTATCGGCACGTTGCCTTCCCGTAAGGGATACCTGCGTTCGCTCGAACTATTGAAGGCATTGGTGGAGTTGGACTCCCGTTACAATCTGTCCGTTTACGGGAAGTCATACTCCGATACTAGCTGGACCACCCGGAACCAGGAAGAAGATGCTTATTTTGAGGAATGTCAAAACTATCTCGAGAGAAATGGTCTGGCGAGTCATGTTCATCAGAAGGGATACAGTGACTTGACCGTCGCACTTAGCAATACGGGCTTTGTCCTTTCGGTCAGTGATGACAGTGAACTCCCGGAGAGCTTTCATATTGCACCGGCGGATGGATTCGCGGCAGGGGCGCAAGGGGTTTTTCTCGACTGGCGGGGGGTCGAGTATATTTATCAATCCGAGACCGTTTTCCCCGATTTGGACGCCATCAAAGCCCATATCGTCGAACATCAGGACTACTCGCGGTTCAAGGAGGCGGCGCTGAGAGGCAGGAATTTCCTGCGTGAAAACTACACAATGAGTGCTTTCGTGAGTAGGTTCAGACGAGAGGTTGCAGATCTCTTCTGACTGTGAGTGTGATCTGCCTTATCAATTTTTCAGGGAAAAATACGATGAAAATTTATGCGCTGATATTCGGGGCCTTGTTGTTGAGCGCATGCAAGCCACCCGAAAATCCGGAATCGACCGGGGCTGCCGCCACGGCGGAAAACCAGGCCGCAACACAGCCGCAGGTGCCGGCCGCCGGCGCGGCGGCTCCGTCGATGCTCCCCGCTGGTTTGCAGCTCACCTTTCCGCACAAGATCAGGTCCACTGGACAGGAGCAGGTCGACGGCAAGGTCATTCACCGGGCGGTGATCGAGTTCATGGATGTCGATGTCGCCGAAGTTGATAGCGCGCTGGAACTGTCGCTGGCTGGAAAGGGGTACCGGCGATATAAGACCTTGTCGCGGGGAGCCGAGATCGTGGGTGACTACGCAAGACCCGAGCGTCGCGTGACGGTGACGGTCAGTCCCGCGGATGGCCGTCTTGCTCTGTCAGAGGGAGCCAAGGGTACGATCTACATGGTCTGGAACGACTGAGATCATGGCCTGGGCATGCCGTTTGTCGGCATGCTCAACGGGAGTGGGGAACGCGATGTGGAATGAACTCAAAGACAGCTTGCCGATTGACACTGCGCGCCAGTTCCAGGCGACGGAATATGCATGGGCGCTCGGTCGGAAACTTCGCGAGAACGCGACCATTGTCGATCTTGGATGCGGAACGGGTGTCTCTTTGGATATTTTTCGTCAGTCGGCGCCGACCGCGAAGTGGATTGGTGTCGATATCGAGGATTCTCCCGAAGTAAGAGCGCGAACGCGTACGGATGGCGAGGTTCGCACGTTCGATGGCGTTAACATTCCGGTGGAAAGTGACAGTGTCGATCTGATCTATAGCCGTCAGGTTTTCGAGCACGTCCGCCATCCTGAGCAATTGCTTTCGGATATAGCGCGCGTGCTGAAAGTGGATGGTTGTTTCGCTGGTTCAACATCGCACCTGGAGCCATATCACTCGTACAGCTACTGGAACTTCACGCCATTCGGTTTCAAGAAACTGGTGGAGGCTGCCGGGCTGAGGTTGCGTGAGATTCGTCCTGGCATCGATGCAATCACCTTGATTACCCGTTTGTATCGAGGCAATGATCCGACTTTCAACCGTTGGTTTGCGGAAGAATCCCCGTTGAACCAGGAAATAGAGCAGAAATCGAAAGAGGCAGGCTGGAGCGTGCAGCAGTTGGCTTACCAGAAACTGACGGTGTGCGGGCAGTTTTGTTTCATTGTTGAGCGTCAGCGCTGAAGCGGTAGTCAACGAAGGTTGCAGCATCCATGCATAACAAAGCACGCAACGTATTCATCCTAGGGAGCTGTGTGTCCAGGGACGCGTTGGAGGGAAATGAGGATTTATTCGCGATTCGGCAGTACGTAGCGCGAACATCCATGGCTAGTTTTGGTCTGGATCCAGTTAGCGAGGTCCAGGTGCGGGATTTGGTCGCTTCCTTGCAAAGCCCTTTCCAGCGGAGGATGCTTTTCAATGACCTCGACAAAACCACTGGGACATTATTAGCGGGGAATCCGCACGATATCCTGCTGCTGGATTTCATTGACGAGAGATTCAAGCTCGTTCTGGCGGGGAATACTTGCTTCAGTCTGTCGGGTGAACTTGAACACGCTGGATTCCAGTCGGAAGGAAGAGTGCTGCTTACCCCAGATTCTGAAGAGTTTCTCACTCTCTGGTTGGCGGGCGTGAGTCGCTTGCTTGGGAGTGTCGATCGAAGCAAGCTCGTGATAAACAGAGCGTTCTGGGCAGAAAAGTTCGAGGATGGCAGCGATGCCTCTAGTATCCGTTGGATTAAGGATAACAATGAGATTCTCTCGCGGCTGTACGATGCGTTGGAGAAGCATTGGTCACTTCGATACATCGATTATCCGGAGTCGGTTGTGCGTGCAGACCCCAACCATCGGTGGGGCAAGGCTCCTTATCACTTCACCCAGACATATTACGACCACACGGTGGCCGAACTCGCGAAAATTACGCAGAGGCAATGATCAGCTGAGTCTGATGTCGCGAACCACTAGCGAAGGGTATCTGCAATAATCGACGCTATACGGGTTGCTGAGAGACCGTCCCCGTATGGATTGTGTGCCTGCGACATGGAAGCGTAGCGAGCGGGATCATCGAGTAATTGCGATACCTGCGCATGGATTCTGTCCGTATCCGTCCCGACTAGCGTGACGGTGCCCGCCTCCACAGCCTCTGGGCGTTCGGTAGTGTTTCTCATGACCAATACGGGCTTGCCCAAAGAAGGCGCTTCTTCCTGGACACCACCGGAGTCGGTGAGAATTACATGTGATTGCTGCATCAGATAGACGAATGGAAGATAGTCCTGGGGAGCAATCAAATGGATGTTTGATGACCCTGAAAGATGGCGATTTACAGGCTCCTGGACGTGGGGATTCAGGTGCACGGGATAGACGATCTGCAGATCATCACGTTCCGCCAGATTCGAGATCGCCTTGCAGATGCGTTCGAAGCCATCACCGAAGTTCTCTCGACGATGCCCCGTCACTAGTAGCAGCTTGCGGTTGGGGTCGAGGAATGGAAATAGTTCCTGCATCCGTGCGGACAGTGTCGGCTCGGTACGCAGCCGGGAATCAACGGCTAGTAGTGCATCGATGACGGTATTGCCCGTTACGTGCACGCTGTCAGCGCGAATTCCTTCGCGAAGCAGATTTTCCCGGGATTGGGCAGTTGGCGCAAAATGGAGATTGGCTAGCGGCGCAGTGAGCCGCCGGTTCATTTCCTCTGGCCAGGGGGCATGCATGTCCCCGGTCCGCAGTCCTGCCTCTACATGGCCAACTGGAACCTTGGCGTAGAACGCCGCCAGCGCTGTCGATAGTGTTGTCGAGGTATCTCCATGGACCAGGACGATGTCCGGGGCCATGGCGCTGATCAAGGGTGACATACCACTGACGATTCGTGCCGTTAGCTCCGGCAGAGTCTGTCCATGGCGCATGATATCGAGATCCTGGTCAGGCTCTATCTGGAAGATATCCAGCACCTGATCAAGCATCTGGCGATGTTGCGCAGTTACCACCACCTGTGGCTGCAACAGAGGGTGAGCCCTGAGTGCGTGTACCACGGGCGCCATCTTGATCGCTTCCGGCCTCGTGCCGAACACCACCATCACTTTCTTCATCATGCTTTACCGCGCGCTCACAGGGCCGCTTCCAGTTCCGGTAGCAACTTGAACAAATCCCCCACCAGCCCGATGTCCGCAATCTCGAAAATCGGGGCTTCCGCGTCCTTGTTGATGGCCACGATGGTGCCGGCGTCCTTGATGCCGGTCAGGTGCTGGATGGCGCCGGAGATGCCGACGGCCACGTATAGCTCGGGGGCGATGATCTTGCCGGTCTGGCCGACCTGGAGTTCGTTCGGGACATAGCCGGCGTCGACCGCGGCGCGCGAGGCACCGACGCCCGCGCCCAGCTTGTCGGCCAGGTCGTAGATGATCTTGAAGTTCTCCGCCGAGCCGACGCCGCGGCCACCGGAGACCACGCGCTTTGCGCTCTGGAGGTCGGGGCGGTCGGATTTGCCGGCAGCCAGGCCGAGGTAGCGGGTATGCGAGGGCAGGGAGGCGTCGGCGGTGACCGCCTCGATGCTGGCGCTGCCGCCCTTGGCCGCTTCCGGCCAGGAAGCGCTGCGGACGGTGGCGACGACGGTCTGATCGGCCGGCGCCTCGACGGTGATGATGGCGTTGCCGGCGTAGATCGGGCGCTTGAACACGTGGCTGCCCTCGACGCTCATCACGTCCGACACCTGGGCCACGCCCAGCAGCGCGGCGACGCAGGGCATCAGATCCTTGCCGAAAGTGGTGGAAGGACCGAAGACATGGGTGTAGCCGGCGGCCAACTGCGCGATCTGCGGAGCCAGCACCTGGGCGATGGCGTTCGCGTTGGCGGGATTGGCGACCGTCAGGACGCGGGCGACCCCGGCGACCTGCGCCGCTTCGGCGGCGATGCCGGCCGGATCGGCGGCCAGCACCACGACATCGATGCTGTCGGGCTTCAGGGCCTGGGCGGCGCTGACGGTCTTGGCGGTGGCGCTGTTGAGCTTGCCGTCCAGGTGTTCGGCGATGACGAGGACTTTGGACATTGCGGAATCTCCAGAATTCTGGCGGTGGCGCGCCTGCGTTTCCGCGTCGCGCCATCGCCGCGACCCTCTTCCCGGAAGAAGAGGGAACGATGGGTTACAGCAGGCCCTTGGCCTTGAGCGCGGCGACCAGTTCGGCCGCATCCTTGACCATCACGCCCTTGCTGCGCTTGGCCGGGGCGGCGTAATGGGTGGTCTTCAGGGTATCGGCCGCCTGCACGCCGAGATCGGCCAGTTGCAGGGTCTCCAGCGGCTTGCTCTTGGCCTTCATGATGTCCGGCAGCTTGATGAAACGCGGCTCGTTGAGGCGCAGGTCGGTGGTGACCACCGCTGGCAGGTCGACTTCCAGGGTTTCCAGGCCGGCGTCCACTTCCCGGGTCACGGTGGCCTTGTCGCCGGCGATTTCCAGCTTGGATGCGAAGGTCGCCTGCGGACGGCCCCACAAGGTGGCCAGCATCTGGCCGGTCTGGTTGGCATCGTCGTCGATGGCCTGCTTGCCCAGGATGACCAGCTGTGGCTGTTCCTTCTCGATCAGCTTGAGCAGGGTGCGGGCGGCGGTCAGCGGCTGGATCGGCTGGTCGGTGACCACGTGGATGGCGCGGTTGGCGCCCATGGCCAGGCCGTTGCGCAGGTGCGCCTGGGCGTCGGCCGGCGCGATGGTGGCGACCACGACCTCGGTGGCGATGCCCTTGTCGCGCAGCCGCAGGGCTTCTTCCAGCGCGATTTCATCGAAGGGGTTGGCCGACAGCTTGACGCCGTCGGTGACCACGCCGGACCCGTCCGGCTTGACCTGGATGCGGACGTTGTAGTCCACCACGCGCTTGTAGGCGACGAGAATCTTCATCCTCTGGGAATTCCTTCAGTGCTACGGAGAGGCCCGGCCGCGGCGGCTGGCCGAGGGCAGAACGCTGATTCTAGCGGTCAGCCGATATCCGTGCGAGTCCGTACGGTGCCGTTCGCGAGCCTTCCCGCCAGGGCCTCGGCCAGCCGGCCGGCGGACTCCGGGGCCTGGGCGAAGAACAGGGAAGGCTCGGTCAGTTCGAGTTCCAGCAGGCGCGGCACGCCGTCCATCCCGCGCAGCAGGTCCACGCGCGCATACAGGAGGGGAGCTTCCAGCTTGAGCAGCCGGGTGGCCGCGGCGAGCACCTGATCGGCCAACTGCCGTTCGTCGTCGGCCGGTTCCCGCGCCTGGATATCGCCGAAAGCATGCGGATCCAGCGGCGGTGTGTCGCCGGCCTTCAGCAATGCGGCCTTGCGGATGGCGTGGCTGAATACGCCGTCGATGTGGATGAGGGCGGTTTCCCCGTCGGCATCCACGGCCGACAGATACGGCTGGAGCATCGCGCTGCGGTTGGCGTCCAGCAGGCGTGCCAGATGGTTGCCCGCGGCGAACTCCTGATCGCGACGGTAACGCTGGGTATCACGCGCACCCGCGCTTACGGTCGGCTTCACCACGAATTCCGCGGACGGGTGTTTTGCCAGGAACGCCTGCAGGGCCTCCATCGGTTCGGCGTCGGGTTCGACGAACTCCGTCGGCACGACGGGTACGCCGAGTGCGGCCAGATCGGCCAGATAGTGCTTGTCGGTGTTCCAGCGGACCACCGGCAACGGATTGAACAGTGCCAGGGAATGCGCCGCGCGCTCGCACCATGCCATGAACTCGGCCAGGCGCTCGGTGTAGTCCCAGGGCGAGCGCAGCAAGGCGGCATCCAGGCGGCTCCAGCCCACCGACGCGTCATCCCAGGCAAGTGCGCGGACCGATAGCCCGGCGCGCTCGCAGGCGGCCAGCAGCGGTGGAAGATCTTCATCGTGGCCGGTGGCGGAGATGGCGGTGATGAGGGCGATGGCAGTCATGGCGTGCAGTGTAGGGGGCATGGTCGAGCGGGTGTTGCCATTGCCCGAAAGTACCTGTTGCGCAGGGGGGGCACGGGTAGAATGGCGGACATTTCCCGAGATGGATCCTGCCAATGGCTGAAACCGCGAACGCGGCCCCCAAGACGGGCAAGCAGAAACTCTTTCCCAGCGCCGCCGCCGCGCTGGATGGCATCGTGGCGGATGGCCAGATCCTGGCGGTCGGCGGATTCGGCCTGTGCGGCATCCCGGAAGCGCTGATCGCCGCGCTGCGGGACAGCGGCGTGAAGGGGCTGACGGCCATCTCCAACAATGCCGGCGTCGACGGTTTCGGCCTGGGGCAACTGCTGGCGACCCGCCAGATCAGCAAGATGATTTCGTCCTACGTGGGTGAGAACAAGGAGTTCGAGCGCCAGTACCTGGCCGGTGAACTGGAGCTGGAATTCAACCCGCAGGGCACGCTGGCCGAGCGTCTGCGCGCCGGCGGCGCCGGCATTCCGGCCTTCTTCACCCGTACCGGCTACGGCACCGTGGTGGCCGAGGGCAAGGAGACCCGTCAGTTCGGCGAGCACTGGTACGTGATGGAAACCGCGCTGGTGGCCGACGTGTCGCTGGTCAAGGCCTGGAAGGCCGACAAGGCCGGCAACCTGGTGTTCCGCAAGACGGCGCGCAACTTCAATCCCGCCTGCGCCATGGCCGGGAAAATCTGCGTGGCCGAGGTCGAGCAGGTCGTGGAGATCGGCGAGATTGACCCCGACCACGTCCACCTGCCGGGCATCTACGTGGATCGCATCGTTCACAACCCGAATCCCGAGAAGCGCATCGAACAGCGCACCGTGCGCCAAGGAGACAAGTGATGGCCTGGACCCGCGACGAGATGGCACAGCGCGCCGCGCGCGAACTGACCGATGGCGCCTACGTGAACCTGGGCATCGGCCTGCCGACCCTGGTAGCCAACCACATCCCCGCCGGCATCGACGTCTGGCTGCAGTCCGAGAACGGGCTGCTGGGCATCGGCCCGTTCCCGACCGAGGACGAAGTCGACGCCGACCTGATCAACGCCGGCAAGCAGACCGTCACCGCCCGGGCAGGTGCCAGCTACTTCGGCAGCCACGATTCGTTCGGCATGATCCGGGGTGGCCACATCGACCTGGCCGTGCTGGGCGCCATGCAGGTCACCGACCGGGGCGACCTGGCCAACTGGATGGTGCCCGGCAAGATGGTCAAGGGCATGGGTGGCGCCATGGACCTGGTCGCCGGGGTCAAGCGCATCGTCGTGCTGATGGAGCACGTGGCGAAGGACGGCAGCCACAAGATCCTGCCCCAGTGCGACCTTCCGCTGACCGGCGTCGGGGTGGTGAACCGGATCATCACCGACCTGGCCGTGTTCGACGTCACCCCGGAGGGGCTGGCCCTGGTTGAAACTGCGGACGGCGTCACCCTTGACGAACTCAGGGACAAGACCGGCGTACCCATCCGGACCTCCTGAAAAAGGAGGGGCAGGGGCGGCTTAAGACAACCTGTACGATGCCGCCCCTCCCGTCGTGTGAAACCCGGCTTCACGGCCGGGAAGCCGCGAGCTGGGTTATATTTCCCGATTCAGGGGCAACACCAGCCAGATTGAGGGTTCGCATGAAGTTTCGCCTCGGCGCATGCGCCGCCGTAGTTTTGTTGGCCGCCTGCAGCGGCCAGAAGTCCGACAGCCAGATGGCTGCGCTGCATGGCTCCGCAGGAGGCGATTCACTCAAGTCACAGGCCCGGGCGGGGATGACCCCATCCGGCCGCGACGTCCATCATTCGATTGCCAACGCACCCGATCGCGGGACGCTGATGGCCTATCAGAACCAGGGGAAGCCGGTGAAGCGCGAAGGCGCCTTTACCTATTACCCGGTGAGCATGAGCGAAGAGCACGCGCTCAAGGGTGTGGTGACCGGCCACATGACCGTGCCCCTGCCGGATGGCAGCGAGGTCAAGCTCAAGTACGAACGCCACGACGAGGGCATCGACGGCAACTGGACCTGGGTTGGCCGCGTGGAAGGTGGTGATCCCATGCAGGAAGCCATCATCACCTTCGGTGAGGAAGCTGTCTTCGCCTCCATTCCGCAGGGCAACGGCAAACCACCGCTCAGCATCCGCACGCGTGGTACCGGCCTCTATGCGGTCCAGATGGATCCGACCAAGGTGCGTTCACCGAATGTTGGCCATAACGACATGGCGATTCCGGAGGCCAGTGGCCTGGTGGACACGGCTGTGAGCCAGGCGTTGGCGGCCAAGGCGCAGGTTGCGCAGAACGCTGTCGCCATGGCGGCTCCTCCGACCGGAGTCAATACGATTGACGTAGCGGTGGGTTACACCGCTGGCTTCCGCAACCAGGCGGCCCTGAAGCAGCAGTCCGTGACGACGGCACTGACCTTCCTGTTGCAGGTCGCGAACCAAGGCCTCAGCAACAGCAAGGTCAATGGCTATCTGCGATTGGTGAACGCCCAGGAAGTCTCCTATACGGACACCAACGCAAATCAGACGGCCCTGTATGAACTCACCGGCAGCAATGGCGCCAGCAACGTCACCATTCCTGCAACACTGACCCCGCTGCGTACCGCGCGTGATCAGTACGGCGCCGATGTCGCGCTTTTGGTTCGTGGATTCCAGCAGCCTGAGCACCAGGGATGCGGTATTGCCTGGTTGATTGGCGCCAACGGTGCCACCGTGACCCCGGCTCAGGATGCCAAGTGGGGTTACGGCGTGGTCAGCTTCGGCGATGATTTGGGCGCGGATGGCAACAGTTACTATTGCGCAGCCGAAAGCATGGTGCATGAGGTTGGCCATCTGCTGGGCTCGGCCCATGATCAGGCCAATTCCAACAACACCCCAGGTCGTTACCCCTACTCGTACGGCTACAAGAACACGGCTGGCAACTTCTATACCATCATGGCTTATGGTGATGCGGGCCAGACGCCGTACCGCCTGTTCTCCAATCCGAACCTCACGACCTGCGGAACCCCAGCCAGCGCTTGTGGAGTTGCGAACTCGGCCGACAATGCGCGCAGCTTGAACCAGACGATTCCGGTGGTGGCGCAGTTCCGGGCGACGGTGGTTCCCTTCCGCGGCACGGCCAATGACTTTGATGGCGACGGGAGGTCGGACGTCCTTTGGCGGAACTCATCGACCGCGGGCAACGTCATCTGGAAAACAGCCAACTCGTCAACGCAGCAGCATGTTTATTCTTTGAATGCTCCCTGGACGGTTGTCGGTATCGGTGATTTTGACGGTGACGGCAAGGCCGATATCCTGTGGCGAAATCTGACCACCGGTGCAAACGCCATCTGGAAAAGTGGGAGCGCAACAACCCAACAGACGATCAGTTCTGTCGCGACTTATTGGAAAGTTGTCGGCATTGGTGATTTTGACGGTGACGGAAAGTCGGACATTCTCTGGCGTAACGGTAGCAACAACACCATCTGGAAGGGAGGTGTTGCATCGTCTCAACAAGCCGTGGGTAAGCTGGATGCCGTGTGGCGGGTCGCCGGAATTGCCGATTTCAACGGAGACGGTCGATCCGACATTCTGTGGCGTAATCCAACTACTGGCGCCAATGTCATCTGGCGTTCCGCCAGTTCCAGCTCTACCCAAGCCGTGACCTCGGTCGCGACCTATTGGTTCGTGGCTGGCGTTGGTGATTTCAACGGTGATGGCAACGCCGACATTTTGTGGCGCAACAGCAGTTCGGCGGGCAGTAACGTCATCTGGAGAAGTGCAATCGCGACGCAGCAGCAAAGCGTCAGCTCCGTTGCTTCGTATTGGAAAGTTGTGGACATCGGTGACTATGACGGTGACGGCAATGCCGACATTCTCTGGCGCAATGCCAGCAATAGCACCATTTGGAAGTCCGCGAACGCAACTACTCAACAAGCGGTTTCCACAATTGACCGGGCGTGGATGCCGCAGCCTGCCAGGTAAAGTCTGACATTTGGCCAAGTGAATGAAGAAGCCCCGCAGTTGCGGGGCTTCTTTTTGCTTACTCCTGTCCCACCGGACAACCGACGGTTCTATAGATTCTGATAGTTCGGCCCCGAACCACCCTCCGGGGTCACCCAGGTGATGATCTCGTAGGGGTCCTTGATGTCGCAGGTCTTGCAGTGCACGCAGTTGGCGGCGTTGATCTGCAGGCGCTTGCCGCTGCTTCCATCCGCCATGGTATCGTCGACGATCTCGTAGACCCCGGCGGGGCAGAAGCGGGTGCAGGGGTTGTCGTATTCCTCGGCGCAGCGGGTGACGCAGATCGAGGTGTCGGCGACCTTCAGGTGGACCGGCTGGTCCTCGTCGTGCTCGGTGGCGGCGTAGTAGACGCCTTGCAGGCGGTCACGCGGGGCGAGCGTGCGCTCGACGTAGTCGCGGCGCGGTTCCTCGTGCTGGCCGATCTTGTCCAGCGACGACCAGTCCGGCTTGACCTTGAGCGTCCACGGCGAGAGTCCGCCGGTCGCGGTTTCCCAGGCGGCGTTGAGCAGGCCGAACCACATGCCCTTCTTGAAGCCGGGCTTGATGTTGCGGACCTGCTTCAGTTCCTTCATCGCCTCGGAGGCGCGCAAACGGGCATCGAAGCCGGCTGGTTCCAGGCTGTTGCCGGCCAGGTGTTCGGCGGCCAGCATGCCGCTGCGGATGGCCTGGTGGGTGCCCTTGATCTTGGGCACGTTGAGCAGGCCGGCGGTGTCGCCGATCAGCAGCGCGCCGGGCATTTCCACCTTGGGCAGCGATTGCCAGCCGCCGGTGACGATGGCGCGTGCGCCGGCGGACAGGATGCTGCCGCCTTCCAGCAGCGGTTTGATCATCGGGTGGTTCTTCCACTGCTGGAAGGCCTCCCACGGCTTGTACTCGGGATCGGCGTAGTCCAGTCCGCTGACGTAGCCCAGCGCAATCTGGTTGTTGTCCAGGTGGTAGAGAAAACTGCCGCCATAGATCTTGCCGTCCGCCGGCCAGCCCATGGTGTGCACGATCTTGCCGGGGCTGACCCGGCCTTCCGGCACCTGCCACAGTTCCTTGATGCCGATCGAATAGCCCTGCGGGTCGCTGTCCTTGTCCAGGCCGAAGCGCTTGACCAGCCGCTTGGTCAGGTGACCACGGGCGCCTTCGGCCAGCACCGTGACCTTGGCGCGGATGTCGATGCCCTGGGTGTAGCCGGGCTTGTGCGAACCATCCTTGGCCACGCCCATGTCGCCGATGCGCACGCCAACCACCTTGCCGCTTTCGTCGTGCAGGGTCTCGGCGGCGGCGAAGCCGGGATAGATTTCCACGCCCAGCGCCTCGGCCTGCGGCGCCAGCCAGGCGCACATCGCGCCGAGGCTGACGATGAAGTTGCCATGGTTGCGCATGCCGGGCGGGACGATGGGCGCCTTACGGCCGCCGGTCTTGCTGAGGAACCAGAACTCATCGTCCTTCGCGGGCACGCAGACCGGTGGCGGATTGTTGCGCCAGCCGGGCAGCAGGGCGTCGAGCGGCGCCGGTTCGATCACCGCACCGGACAGGATCTGCGCGCCGACCGTGCTGGCCTTCTCGATCACGCAGACCGAGATTTCCGGGTTGAGCTGTTTCAGGCGGATGGCGAAGGCCAGGCCCGCGGGACCGGCACCGACGGTGACGACGTCGTACTCCATGACATCGCGTTCGGCTTCGGACATGGCTGGGCTTCCTCGTGGCGTTAGGCTGCGGCTATTTTCGGGGTTTGCGCGGGGTGGGGCAAATCCGCGAGCATGGCGTGCGATGACCATACCCCTGCCGCTGCTGCCGGATGGAATGATTGACCTGCCGGGGGCGCATTTGCGCCTGTGGCCACAGTGGCTGGAACCGGAGGAGGCCGACGTCCTGTTCGCCAGCGTGATGGCGGGGGTGCCGTGGGAAGTGCATCGCATCCGCCTGTTCGGGCGGGAAGTGGATTCGCCGCGGCTGAGCTGCTGGATGGGGGAACCGGAAGCGCGCTATCGCTACTCCGGCGCGCTGTTCGAGCCGCGCGCCTGGCATCCGGACGTGAAGCGGCTGGCATCACGCCTGCGGGATACGCTGGGTACGCCGTTCAACAGCGTGCTGCTCAATCGCTACCGCAACGGGCGCGATGCGATGGGATGGCACAGCGATGACGAACCGGAACTGGGCGAGGCGCCGGCAATCGCCTCGATCAGCCTGGGTGCCACCCGCCGCTTCGCGCTGAAGCACCGTGAACGGGCGGAAAGCCGACTGGCCCTGGATCTGCCGCATGGCAGCCTGTTGCTGATGGCGGGCGACACCCAGCGCCATTACCGCCATGCGCTCCCGCGCACGGCGCGGCCGGTGGGCGAGCGGATCAACCTGACCTTCCGCCTCATCCATCCGGCGCCGGGCCGCGGGTAGCGGCCGGCATGCGCGGACAGGACGGCAAAGCGCTCAGGGGCGACTGGCGTCGGCCTGTCCGCTGACCAGCACCCAGCCGGCAATCTCGCCAGTCAGGGCGGACAGCGCCTGCTCGAACGCGGTCGCCACCTGTGCGACGTCGGTCGAACCGGCTGGCCGGACCTGCTGGAAGGTGCGCGAGGCGACCACGCGCTGGCTGCGGTTCTGCACCAGCTTGGCGTTGACCTCGATGGTCGCGGCCGGCGCCGATTGGCCGGCATAGTCGGCCTCGAAGCGGCGCACGTCCATCACCAGCCGGTAGTCGCCCAGGATGCCGGCGTCGGCACTGGAAACGGCGGGAATCCGGCCGGAATCCTCCAGCGTGCGCTGCACCGCGTCCTGCAGCAGTTCGGTCGCCGGTTGCGACCACGACGCGCCCTTGTAGACCTGCAGTTCACCCGGCGCCGGCCGTACCGAGATGCGCGGGCTGTCGACCACGCGCGCGGCGGTGGGTTTGGCGATGACCAGCGACCAGGCGACGGTCGGCCAGTTCGGGTCGGCCGTGACCCGGACTTCCGGTGCGTAGATGGTGGTGGGTTCACGCGGGCCGCTGCCCAGGATCGAGGAGCAGCCGGCCAGCAGGACCAGCGACAGGGAGACGGGAATGCGCAGCGCCTTCATTTGGGTTCGAACTCCTTGGGTGCGTCGCGGCCGAGCAGGTAGCGGGTGGGGTTGCCTTCCAGCCGATCACTGACCCGGCGCAGGTCGCGGACCAGGCCGCGCAACTCGGTCAGGGTCGGACCCAGCTGGCCCAGGCCATCGTTGGCGAAGCTGTTGATGGCGGCGCGGTTCTCGCCCAGGATGGCGTCGGCGTTGCCGGCGGCCGAATCCAGCTTGGCGAGGGTGGCGTCCAGCTTGTTCAGCAGGGGCGGCAGCTGCCGCACCAGATTCTGATCGATGCGCTCGATGGCGCCGTTGGTGGTGGTCAGGGTCGCATCCAGCTTCTTCGCCGCGTCGCGCGCGCTGACGATCAGCGCCTGCAGGCCCTCGTCGCGGTTGGCCAGCGAACCGCTGATGTTCTCCAGGTTCTGCAAGGTCGCCGCGATGCTGGCGACGTTCTTGTCGCTCAGCACTTCATCCAGCCGTTCGACGATCCGGTTGGCGGTGTCGGTGATGTTCTGCAGCGCGGACGGCGCGGTCTGGATGACCGGGGCCTCGCGCTTGTCCACCGAGGTCAGCGCCGGCGCCTGCGGGGTGCCGCCGCTGAGCTGGATGATGGTGGGGCCGGTCAGGCTGGTGATGGCCAGCTTGGCGCGGGTGTCGGTCTTGATCGGGGTGGAGGACTCCACCCGGATGCTCGCCACCACCTGGCGCGGGTCATTGGGGGCCAGCGACAGCTTGGTGATGGAGCCCACGGCGATGCCGTTGTACTGCACCGGGCTGCCGACCGACAGGCCGGTGACCGCTTCGCGGAACACGATCTGGTATTGCTGCCAGGTGCGTTCGGAGGAGTATTTCGCCGCCCACAGGCCGAACAGCAGCAGCGCCGCCGCCGTCACCAGGGTAAAGGCGCCGATGAGGACGTAGTTGGCACGGGTTTCCATGTTTCAGGCTTCCTCTTGTTCGGGCTCGCCGCGGGCGGCCCTGGCCCGGGGGCCGTGGAAATACTCCTGGACCCAGGGGTGATCGAAACGCTCCACCTCCGCCAGCGGCGCGGTGATCACGACCTTGCGGTCGGCCAGTACCGCGACCCGGTCGCAGATAGCGTACAGGGTGTCCAAGTCATGGGTGATGAGGAACACCGTCAGGCCCAGCGCTTCCTGTAGCGTCTTGATGAGGCGGTCGAACGCGGCGGCGCCGATCGGGTCCAGGCCCGCGGTGGGCTCGTCCAGGAACAGCAGCGGCGGGTCCAGCGCCAGCGCGCGTGCCAGGCCGGCGCGCTTGCGCATGCCGCCGGACAGCTGCGCGGGCAGCTTGTTGAGCGCGTCGGCCGGCAGGCCGGCGAGTTTTATCTTCAGCAGCGCCAGTTCATAGCGCCAGCTGTCGGGCAACTCGCCGTGGTGCTCCTTCAGGGGCACCTGCACGTTCTCGCCGACGGTCAGCGAGGAGAACAGGGCGCCATCCTGGAACAGCACGCCAGTGTTGCGCTCGATGTGCAGGCGCGCCTGCGGGTCTTCTGACAGCGCATCGGTGTCGAGCACGCGGATGCTGCCGGCCTGCGGCGCGCGCAGGCCGAGGATGGCCCGCATCAGCACCGATTTTCCGGTGCCCGAGCCACCGACCACGCCGAGGATTTCACCGCGCCGCACGTCCAGGTCCAGGCCATCGTGCACGACCTGCTCGCCGAACCGGTTGACCAGTCCGCGGACCTGGATGATCGCGTCGTCGCTCGTATCGGCCATCGCGTCACCAGCCCATGTGCATGAACCACAACGCGGCCAGCGCGTCGAGGATGATGACCAGCGAGATCGTCTGCACCACGCTGGAGGTGGTGCGCTCGCCGACCGATTGCGCGGTGCCGGTGACCTGCAGGCCCTGCAGGCAGCCAATCAGGCCGATCACCAGCGCGAACACGGGCGCCTTGGACAGGCCGACCAGGAAATGCCGCACCTCCATGGTGTCGTGCATGCGCGCCAGGTACATCTGCGGGGGAATGTCCAGGTCGAACGCACCCACCGTCACGCCGCCGGCCAGGCCGGCCATCATCGAAATGAAGGTCAGCAGCGGCAGCATCACCAACAGGGCGACCAGCCGCGGAATCACCAGCAGATCCACCGGATCCAGGCCCAGGGTCCGGATCGCGTCGATCTCCTCGCGGCTCTTCATCGCGCCGATCTGGGCGGTGAAGGCCGATGCGGTGCGGCCGGCCAGGACGATTGCCGTCATTAGGACCGCGAACTCGCGCAGGAAGGCGATGCTGACCAGTTCGACCACGAAGATCTCGGCGCCGAAGTCCCGCAGCACCGTCGAGCCGAGGAACGCGATGACCGCGCCCACCATGTACGACAGCAGGATGACCAGCGGTACGGCGTCCAGGCCGACCTGCTCCATGTGCGAGACGGTGGCGATGGCGCGGAAGCGGCGCGGTTCCTTGACCATCCGTGCCAGCTTGACCAGATTCTCGCCGGTGAAGCTGAGCAGGGCGACGATTTCGTGCCCGTTCTCGCTGACCCGTTCGCCCAGGCGCGACAACGCGGCCAGGAAGCCGTAGTCGCGCTTGCGCGGCGGCCGATCATCGGCGACATCCTCGATGGTCGAGACCAGCGCCTGATGATCCTCGCGGAACAGCAGCGCCTCCGGCGCCAGCTTGCGCCGACTGGCGAAGCGCAGCAGTTGCAGCACGCCGGCCGAATCGATGCGGGCGATGCCCGTGGCGTCCAGCTCGGTCACCCCTTCGGGGACTTCGCGCAGGCGCTCGGCCACCTTCAGGGCGGTCGCGAGCGTCCAATCGCCTTCCAGCCGCACCCGCGAGGGTTCGGAGGGGTCGGATTGGAACTGCGGGCGTGCGTCGGTTCGGGTCATGGCGTCGCTCGGCCCAGCAGCATACAGGCTATGCCGCTGAACGTAAGCAGGACGCCGACCGCGCCGCGCCGGCCCAGCGGTTCGCGCAGCCAGACCGCCGCGAGGATCACCAGGAATACCGATGCGGACTCGTTGAGGATGGCCGCCACCGAGGCCGAGGTGTATTTGTAGCCGCCCAGCCACAGCACCATCGACAGCCCCTGGCCGATCACCGCGGCGAGGATCAGCCGGTGCCACGGCACCTTGCCGGGATCGAACGCGCGATGGCGGCGCAGACCGGGCAGGGCGGCGATCAGCAGCAGGCCGGCGACCGCGCCGGCCAGGCGCAGCACGGTGACCCAGAGCAACGGTTGTTCCTCGAGGATGCGCTTGACCATCACGATCGCGATCGCCATCAGCGCAATCGCGCTCATGCCAATCAGCACGCCACGCAACGTGTGGGCGGGATGTGTCCGCCATTCCCGCGGCGGGCGGGTGACCAGCAGCACGCCCAGGCCGACCAGGCCGAAGCCCAGCCATTGGCGCGCGCCCAGGCGCTCGTCCAGCCACAGGAAACCCATCAGCAGCACCAGCGGACTGTAGAGGTTGCCGATGACGCCCATGCGGCCGGCGCCCAGTTCGTTGAGCGCGCGGAAGTACAGGGTGTCGGCGACGGCGATGCCGAGCACGCCGCTGGCCAGCACCAGCGCGACATCGCGCATCGGCATCTGCGGCCATTGGCCGGCGTGCAGGAACAGGACCACCGGCGCCAGCAGCGCCAGTATCAGTCCGTTCTTCATCAGGTTGAGCGCCAGCGGCGGCAGGGTCGCGCCCAGCTGGCGCGCCAGGATCACGCCCACCGCCCAGGCGGCCGCGCTGCCGAGCGCCAGCGCCTCGCCGATACCAATACTCAACGTCCACCTTTATGCTGCGCCGACCGCGATCAGTTTACGCAATACCCTCGCGGCCCACCCCCGGCGAAGCCGGCTCCAACCTTTGTGACATGTCAGAGAATTCGGCTTCCGCCACCTACGCCCAGCGCATCGCCTTCGTCTGCGAGATCGCCAGCCGCCTGCACAGCTACGGCACCACCGCCCAGCGCCTGGAAGCGGCGGTGGCCGCGCTCTCGCAGCGGCTTGGACTGGATTGCGAGCCGTGGTCGAATCCGACCGGGCTGATCCTGAGTTTCAATGATCCGGCGCGTCCGCTGGGCGCCAGCGACACGACCCGGGTGATCCGGCTGGCGCCGGGTGAAAACGACCTGCACAAATTGAGCGAGGCCGACCGGATCGCCGAGGACGTGGTCGCCGGGCGCATGAGCGTGGCCGAGGGGCATACCGCGCTGCGCTCGCTGGATCGCAGGCCGAGCGCCCGCTGGCGGGCGATGCAGGTGCTGGCCTCGGGGCTGGCCTCCGGCGCGGTCGCCGGACTGTGGCGGCTGCCGTGGCTGGATATCGCCACCGCCGGCCTGATCGGCTTGCTGATTGGCCTGCTGGGCCATGTGATCGCGCGACGGCCGCAGATGAAGGAAGCCAGCGATGCGTTGTCGGCGCTGCTGGCCGGCTTCGTGGCGATCCTGATCGCCAACTTCATCGCGCCGCTGAATCTCAACACGGTCATCATCGCTTCGCTGATCGTGCTGCTGCCCGGCATGGCGCTGACCAACTCGGTGAACGAGCTGACCAGCCAGCACCTGGTGTCCGGCGTGGCCCGCTTCGCGGGTGCGATGGCGACGATTCTGAAACTTACCGTCGGCAGCCTGATCGCGGTCACGCTGGCGGAACTGGTGGGCCTGTATCCGGAAGTGCGCGCGTCGCGGCCGCAGCCGGAATGGGTGGAATGGTCGTCGATGGTGCTGGCCGCGTATGCGTTCGCGGTGCTGTTCAAGGCGCATCGGCGCGATTACCCGTGGGTGATGGCGGCGGCTTTCGCCGGTTACGGCATCTCGCGCTTCGCCGGCGAGGCATGGGGGGCGCCGGTGGGCATCTTCCTGTCGGCACTGGTGCTGACCGCCGCGGGCAATGCCTTCGCGCGCTGGGCCAACCGGCCCGGCGCGTTGATCCGGGTACCGGGCATCCTCATGCTGGTCCCGGGCAGCGCGAGCCTGCGCGGACTGATGACGCTGGTCCAGCAGCAGGACGTCGGTGTCGGCCAGTCCGCACTGCTGGGCGTGACCAATATCGTGATGGCGCTGATCGCGGGGCTGCTGTTCGGCAATCTGGTGGTATCGGCGCGAAAGAATCTCTGAATCCTGATGCTGGCCGGATTCCGTCAGGACCGGGCATCGGCCCGAAAATCCACCTCCCAAAACAAGAAACGCCACGGGCCGAAGTCCGTGGCGTTCTTTTTTACTTTGCGATGAAGCGGATTACTTCTTCTTGTTGATCAGGAAGTCTTCCAGCTTCTTGCCCTTGGCGGTGTGCGCGGCCAGCCAGCGCGGCTGCTTGCCGCGTCCGGTCCAGGTTTCCTTGGGATTGGCGGGATTGCGGTACTTGGGCGCCACCTTGCCGAGCTTGCGGCCGGCGCGCGGAGCGGATTTGGCGGCGGCCTTGCGGCCACGTGCCGCGGGAGCCTTGCCTGCCGTGCCGAACAGTTCCTCGATGGTATAGCCCTCGGCCTTGGCGAACTTGGTGATTCTGCTGCGAATGGCAGCGATGGGAGTGCGCTTGGCCAGTTTCGTCTGCTGCTGGCGGGCCTTCTCGATCAGGGTGCCCAGTTCTTTGGCCGACAGGCCACGCAAATCAATCGACATCTAGTTCTCCGGATGTATGGAAAGGGAATATCACCTGTCCATGGCGGGAGTTGCATCTTAGCCATGCGGCTTTGCAGAAACAAATCGGGGCGAATAATGTCAGTGAATCGACAAATATCCGCCCCGAATTGTCATCCGGATTATCGTTCAGCCCGCGAGGCGGCGAATCAATTCCGACTTGTCGAGGTTTTCCGCTTCGCTGGCCTTGCGGAAGCGATATTCGTAGGTTCCGGCGGCGAGACCGCGTTCGGACACGACCACGCGATGCGGAATGCCGATCAGTTCGATGTCGGCGAACATCGCGCCCGGACGCAGGCCGCGATCATCCAGGACGGCATCGACGCCGTCGCCGATCAGTTCCGCCAGCAATTCGTTCGCCGCCTGGGTGACCGCCGGATCGTTCTTGGGATTGATCACGCAGACCGCCACCGACCAGGGCGCCATCGGCGCTGGCCAGATGATGCCGTTGGCGTCGTGGTTCTGTTCGATCGCCGCGGCGACGATGCGGGTGACGCCGATGCCATAGCAGCCCATCGCCGGAATGGCGGCCTTGCCGTTTTCGTCGAGCACGGTGAACTGCATCGCCTCGCTGTACTTGCGGCCCAGCTGGAACACGTGGCCGACCTCGATGCCGCGCGCCAGGCGGATCTGGCCGCCATCGGCGGCGGCTTCGCCCGCGACCACGTTGCGGATGTCGGCGACGGTTTCGGGTTCGGCCAGATCGCGACCCCAGTTGACGCCGGCGAGGTGGAAGCCGGCCTCGTTGGCGCCGACCACGAAATCGGCCATCGCCGCGACGTCGCGATCGGCGATCACGCGGATGGCCGTGCGCGGGTTGATCGGGCCGAGGAAACCGGGTTCGCTGCCCAGGTGGGCCAGGATTTCCGCCTCGCTGGCCAGCCGGTACCCGGCCATGCCGGCCACCTTCGCCAGTTTGATCTCGTTGACCGCGTGATCGCCGCGCACCAGCGCCAACACGAAGCCGCCTTCGGTCATCAGCGCGACCGACTTGACGGTTCGCTGCAACGCGACGCCCATCAGCGCGGCCACGTCCTCGCAGGTCTTCTGGGTGGGCGTATCGATCTTCCGCAGCGCTTCCGCGGCGGCCGGACGCGGCCCGGGCGGCGCGGCCTGCGCGGCTTCCACGTTGGCGGCATAGTCCGAACCGGTGGAGAAGGCGAGCGCGTCCTCGCCGGATTCGGCCAGCACATGGAACTCCTGCGAGGCGTCGCCACCAATCGCGCCGCTGTCGGCCTGCACCGCGCGGAAATCCAGGCCCAGGCGGGTGAAGATGCGGGTGTACGCCGCATGCATGTTGCGGTACTCGCGCACCAGATCCTCATCGGTCAGGTGGAAGGAGTACGCGTCCTTCATGATGAATTCGCGCGCGCGCATCACCCCGAAGCGCGGACGGATTTCATCGCGGAACTTGGTCTGGATCTGGTAGAAGTTCACCGGCAACTGCTTGTAGCTGTTCAGCTCCTGCCGGGCGAACTCGGTGACCGCCTCTTCCGCTGTGGGGCTGTAGCAGAACTCCTGCTCCTTGCGATCCTTGAGCTTGAGCAACTGATCGCCGAACTTGTCCCAGCGTCCGCTCTCGTCCCACAGTTCTCGCGGCTGGATGGTCGGCATGACCATTTCGATGGCGCCGGCGCGATTCATTTCCTCGCGCACGACGGTTTCCACCTTGCGCAGCACGCGCAGGCCCAGCGGCGACCAGGTGTACAGGCCAGCGGCCAGCTTGCGGATCATGCCGGCGCGCAGCATCAGCTGGTGGCTGACCAGTTCGGCGTCGGCCGGGGTTTCCTTGGCGGTGCGGAGATGGAATTGCGACAGGCGCATCGAGATTCGGTTTTTCGGGGGAATGAACGGCCTATTCTGCCAGCCTTGCGCAGTCCGCGCCCGCACGGCGGGGCCCGCAGCGAAGCCGGACCTGCGCGGGATGCACCGATGCCCGCGTCCGGCGCTGGAGAGCGGGTGCGCCGATTACTTGGCCGGGGGCGCGCAGTAAGCCTTTTCGGCCGCCTGCGCCAGTGCCAGCTGGTTGGCCCGCTGGGTGTCGTCCATCGCCTGGCCCGGCTTGCCGTCCTCGCCAGCCTGCGCGACCGGACCGCTGCTGCCGAGGATTTCCAGATTCTTGCGGGCGGTGGTGCATTGCGGGTGTTCGACGGATTTGCCGGCGGCGGCATCGGCCTGCGGAACCGGCTCGCCCCGCGGCGCGATGCGGCGGTCCTGGTATTGCCGGTCCGTCGGTGGCTTGTCCGAATAATGGGTCACGCCCTTGGCGTCCTTCCATTGGTAAACGGGACCGGCGAGGGCCGGCAGGCTGGCCACGACCAGCGTCGCCAACGCCAGTAGCGGAAGGGCGGTGGACGGTCGGGGCGGTGCGCGCACGGTCGGCTCCAGGCGGAAACGGCAGGAACCGGATTGCAGCATTCCCCCGCCGGGCTGGCAAGCCGGCGGCGGCTGGGCTTGGGCTAAACTGGGACGCATGGACGAAATCAAGCCGCCGCCGCGTTCCCGCGGCATCTACCTGTTGCCGAACCTGTTCACCACCGCCGGCCTGTTCGCGGGTTTCTACGCGATCATCGCCGCCGCCGACGGCCAGTTCGTCAACGCCGCCATCGCGGTGTTCGTGGCGGGGCTGATGGACGGCATCGACGGCCGCGTCGCCCGCCTCACCGGCACCAGCAGCGCGTTCGGCGTGCAGTACGACTCGCTGGCCGATCTGGTCAGCTTCGGCCTGGCGCCGGCGCTGGTGATGTATCACTGGTCGCTTTCGGCGCTGAAGCTGGACAGCGCCGCGATGGGCCGCGTGGGCTGGGCGGTGGCATTCCTCTACGCGGCCTGCGCGGCGTTGCGGCTGGCGCGGTTCAACACCCAGGTCGGCACGGTCGACAAGCGCTGGTTCGTCGGCCTGGCCAGTCCGGCGGCGGCCGGGCTGATGATGTCCTTCGTGTGGGCGTTCGCCGATGGCAGCCTGGGCTGGAACGGCGATGAACTGCGCTACGTGGCGCTGGCGGTGACCATCCTGGCGGCATTGTTGATGGTCAGCCGGATCCGGTTCTGGAGCTTCAAGGGCAGCGGTGAAGGCGGCGCGCGCGCGGATCGGGTGCCGTTCGTGGGCCTGTTCCTGGTCGCGGTGGTGATCGCGATCCTGTTCATCGATCTGCCGCGTGTCCTGTTCGCGGTGGGCGTTTGCTATGCACTGTCCGGTCCTGGCTACTGGCTGTGGCAGCGGATGCGCCGTGGCGAGGCGCGGGCATGAGCCTGTCCGCGCAGACGCCATGGTCGGCAGAGCAGCAGGGCTGGCTGGCGGCGCTGGGCTATACGGTCTGGGTGACCGGCGCGCCGTCGCCCGCCGAGCTGGAGCCGGCGGAGGCCGGCCTGGGCGCCGCCGCGCCGTCGCACGCGCCGGCCTCGCCGCCGCGTGCGGAACCGCCGAAACCTCCCGTGGCCCGTGAACCGGCGGCGGCGCGGGTTGCACCCGCCCTCGATCCCGAATCCTCGCCCGCCCCGGAGCGCGTACGCGCCGCGACGCCGCGCTCCCGCCCGGCCTCGCGGTTGCCGGATCGCCTGCATTTCGCCCTGATCCGCGCGTCGGGCTGCAATCCGAACGCGGAAGGCGCCGCGGAGATCTTCGCGCAGTGGCCGGCCTCTTCGGAACTGCGCGGCAATCCGGCCGCCAAGCGTGCCCTGTGGCCGCGGCTGCGGGCATTGCGCAGGCCATCGGCACCGTGAGCGCGGTCAGCGTCGAGCCGGGCATCGTCCCGTCGGCCTCGTTGCGGCCGATGCGCGATGGCGATCTCGACGCGGTGATGGCGATTGAACAGCGCGCCTATCCGTTTCCCTGGACCCGCGGCATTTTCCGCGACTGCCTCAAGGCCGGTTATCCGGCCTGGGTGATGGTCGAGCATGGCCTGGTGATCGGCTATGGCCTGATCAGCATCGCCGCCGACGAAGCCCACATCCTCAATGTCTGCGTGACGCCCGAACGGCAGGGACGCGGCCTGGGCCGGTACTTGCTGCGCGCGCTGGTGAAGCAGGCGGGTGATCTGCGCGCGGGCCGCGTGTTCCTGGAGGTCCGCCCGTCCAACCTGGGCGCGATCCGGCTGTACCACAGCGAAGGCTTCAACGAGATCGGCCGGCGGCCGCGCTACTACCCGGCCCGCGACGGGCGCGAGGACGCGCTGGTGATGGCGATCGAACTGGTCGCCGGCGACATCGAGAAGATGCCGCCGCTGTAGGGTGGGCCTTGGCCCACTCCGTCGGATTACAGCTTGGCGCGCTGTTCGCGCAGGCCGTTGAGCTGGGTGGTCCATTCGGCCAGGCGCTGGCGCTCCTGCTCGACCACCGCCGCCGGCGCGTTCTGCACGAAGGTGGCGTTGCCCAGCTTGCCGTTGCACTTGCCGATTTCGGCTTCCACGCGCTTGATTTCCTTGTCCAGGCGGGTGCGCTCGGCATCCAGGTCGACCAGGCCCTCCAGCGGCACCAGCAGCTTCAGCTCACCGACCATCGCCGCGGCGGAGGCGGGAGCCGCGGCGTCCACCGCCAGCCATTCGATGGCTTCGAGCTTGAGCAGGAACGACAGCGAAGCGGCATGTCGCTCGATCCGCTGGCGATCCTGCGCGGTGCCGGCTTGAAGGAGCAGGCGGACGCTGCGCGAGGGCGCGACGTTCAGTTCGCTGCGCACGCGGCGCAACGCGGTGACCATGGTCTTGAGCCACTCGACGTCCGCCTCGGCGTGGCCGAAATCCTGGCCGGCGAAGTCCCCGCTCGCGGGATACGGGCGCAGCGAAATGGTCTCGCCGGCGATGCCCAGTCGCGGTGCCACCTGCTGCCACAGCTCCTCGGTGACGAAGGGAATCAGCGGGTGCAGCAGGCGCAGCAGCGTTTCCAGCACGTGCAGCAAGGTGTGGCGGGTGCTGTCGGCGGCCGCCGCGTCGCTGCCGTTGAGCGCCGGCTTGGCCAGTTCGACGAACCAGTCGCAGAACTCGTTCCAGGCGAATTCGTACAGGGATTGCGCCAGCAGATCGAAGCGGTAGTTGGCGAAGTGGGTTTCGGCTTCGGCGGTGGCCTTGGCCAGGCGGGCGAGGATCCACTTTTCGGCGTCGGTGACGGGATTGGGGATTGCGGTGCGTCCATCGGCACCGTTGCCTCCACCTGCCGGGCGGCCCCCATCTGCCCTTCGGGCATCTTCCCTCGCTTGCTGGGGAAGAGTAAGGGGAACGGTCCCCGCTTGCGGGGGAAGAGTAGGGGGCACGGTCCCCACTTGCGAGGGAAGGGTGAAGGTGGCGGTGTTCATCAGCACGAAGCGGCTGGCGTTCCACAGCTTGTTGCAGAAGTTCTTGTAGCCTTCGGCGCGGCCGAGATCGAACTTGATGTCGCGGCCATGGGTGGCCAGCGCGGCGATGGTGAAGCGCAGCGCGTCGGCGCCGTGCTGGGCGATGCCGTCCGGGAATTCCTTGCGGGTGGCCTTCTCGATCTTCTCGGCCATCTTCGGCTGCATCAGCCCACGGGTGCGCTTGGCGACCAGATCCTCCAGCGAGATGCCGTCGATGATGTCGAGCGGATCCAGCACGTTGCCCTTGGACTTGGACATCTTCTGGCCGTCCTTGTCGCGGATCAGGCCGGTCATGTAGACGTCCCTGAAGGGCACCTTGCCGGTGAAATGGTCGGTCGCCATGACCATGCGCGCGACCCAGAAGAAGATGATGTCGAAGCCGGTGACCAGCACCGAGGACGGCAGGTAGCGGTCATAGCCGCGTGCCGCCATCGCCTGCGGGTCCGGCCAGCCCAGGGTGCTGAACGGCCACAGCTGCGAGGAGAACCAGGTTTCCAGCACGTCGCTGTCCTGGGTCAGCGCCACGTCGGCGGACAGTCCGGCCCTGGCGCGCGCTTCGGCCTCGTCGCGGCCGACGTAGCAGCGGCCCTCGGCGTCGAACCAGGCCGGAATGCGGTGGCCCCACCAGAGCTGGCGGCTGATGCACCAGTCCTGGATGTTCTCCATCCAGTGGCGGTAGGTATTGATCCAGTTCGGCGGCACGAACTTCACCTCGCCGTTCTCGACCAGTTCCAGGCCGCGACGGGCCAGGCGGTCCATCTTCACGAACCACTGGTCGGTCAGGTACGGCTCGATCACCTGGCCGGTGCGATCGCCGCGCGGCACCTGCAGCTTGTGCGGCTTGGTTTCCACCAGCAGTCCGGCTTCCTCCAGGTCCGCCAGCACCGCCTTGCGCGCGTCGTAGCGATCCAGGCCGCGATATTTCTCCGGCGCGTTGTCATTGATGGTGGCGGTGGGAGTGAACAGGTTGATCAGCGGCAGTTCGTGGCGCACGCTCACCTGGTAGTCGTTGAAATCGTGCGCGGGGGTCACCTTGACCACGCCGGTGCCGAACTCGCGGTCCACGTAGTCGTCGGCGATCACCGGGATCTCGCGATCGGTCAGCGGCAGCTTCACCGCCTTGCCGATCAGGTGCGCATAGCGCTCGTCTTCCGGATGCACCATCACCGCGACGTCGCCGAGCATGGTTTCCGGACGGGTGGTGGCCACGGTCACGCTGCCGCTGCCATCGGCCAGCGGATAGGCGATCGACCACAGGAAGCCGTCTTCCTCGACGTTCTCCACTTCCAGATCGGAAATCGCCGTCTTCAGCACCGGATCCCAGTTGACCAGCCGCTGGCCGCGATAGATCAGGCCTTCCTCGTGCCAGCGCACGAACGCTTCGATCACCGCGCGCGAGGGTTCCGGATCCATGGTGAAAGTGCTGCGCGACCAGTCGCCGGAGGTGCCCAGGCGGCGCATCTGCCGCTCGATGATGTCGCCGGATTCGGCCTTCCACTCCCAGACCTTGCCGATGAAGCCTTCGCGGCCCAGACCGTCGCGGGTCAGGTTTTCCTGGCTCAGGTTGCGCGCCACGACCATCTCGGTGGCGATGCCGGCGTGATCGGTACCGACCTGCCACAACGTGTCGAAACCGCGCATGCGGTGGTAGCGGATCAGCGCATCCATGATGGTCTGCTGGAACGCATGGCCCATGTGCAGGGTGCCGGTGACGTTCGGCGGCGGCAGCAGGATCATGTACGGCTCGCCTTCGCCGCGCGGCTTGAAATGGCCGGCGCTTTCCCACTCGGCGTACAGGCGGGATTCGAAGGTTTTCGGGTCGTAGCTGGAGGCGAGATCGGTCATTGGGGACGGGATTCGGGATTGGGGATTTGGGATTCGTGATGGAGCGGGATGCGGCGAGCGACATCTCCAATCCCCAATCCCGAATCCCGGGCATCACATGTCGTACTTGTTCACGTCGAAGCCGCGCGCCTTGTACTGCTTCCAGCGTTCGCGCAGCGGGTCGCGCGCGGCCGGATCGGCGGGCACCACTTCCAGCACCCGCTCGCAGGTGCCGGCATAGGCATCGTCGCGCAGATTGATAACCAGCGTGCGCGAGGGCGCGTCGAAGTCGGGCGTGGCGATCAGGACCGGGGTCAGATCGTCTTCCTCGTCGGTGCCGGCAATCTGGTGCGGGATGTAGGCATCGTCGTCGAACGACCACAACAGCTCGTCCAACGCTTCGGCCTGCTCGGCGTCACGCGCCAGGATCAGCGTCCAGTGGTTGCCGTCATAGGCCTTGCGCGCCAGCTCGCACACCAGCCGCAAAGGCTCCTCCAGGAACCGGGGCTTGGCGATGAGGTAGAAATCGGCGCGCATGTGGGGGCTGGGATTCGTGATTGGGGATTGGGGATTTGCGGAAGCGTCTTCAGTGGATTCGGGATTCATGCCTGGCACGAATCCCGAATCCCGAATCTCAAATCCCGGCCCTGTCGAGCAACCACTGCGCCAGCAGGCCGACCGGGCGGCCGGTGGCCATGCCGCGCTTGCCTTCGTCGTTGGCGACGCCGGCGATGTCCAGGTGGGCCCAGCGCTGGCCTTCGGTGAAGCGGGCCAGGAAGCAGCCGGCGGTGATCGCGCCGGCCCAGCGGCCGCCGATGTTGTAGACGTCGGCGAAGGTGGAATCGAGCTGGGTCTGGTACTCGTCCCACAGCGGCAGGCGCCAGGCGCGGTCGAAGACCTGTTCGCCGGCGGCCAGCAGTTCGTTGGACAGATCGTCGTGCTTGCTCATAAGACCGGTGGCGTAGCGGCCGAGGGCGACGATGCACGCGCCGGTCAGGGTGGCGGCGTCGACCAGCGCCTGCGGTTCGAAACGCTGCGCGTAGGTCAGCGCGTCGCACAGGATCAGGCGGCCCTCGGCGTCGGTGTTGCCGACTTCGATGGTCTTGCCCGACATGCTGGTGATGACGTCGGACGGGCGGTAGGCGTTGCCGTCGATGGCGTTCTCGACCGCCGGCACGATCACCACCAGGTTCAGCGGCAGCTGCATCTTCACCGCCGCCACGAAGGCGCCGAGGACGCTGCCGGCGCCCAGCATGTCGTACTTCATCTCCTCGATGCCGCCCTGGGTCTTCAGGTTGACGCCGCCGGTGTCGAAGGTGATGCCCTTGCCGACCAGCACGAAGGGCTTGGCATCGCCGCCGTTGTTCCACTTCAGCACGATCAGGCGCGGCCGGTTGGCCGAGCCGCGGGCCACCGCCAGCAGCGAACCCATGCCGAGGGTTTCCATCTGCGCCTCGTCCAGCACCTCGCATTCGGCGCCGTTGTCGGCGGCGAACTTCTGCGACTGCTCGGCCAGGTAGGCGGGATTGCAGATATTCGGCGGCAGGTTGCCCAGCTCGCGGGTGAACTGCACGCCGGCCGCGATCGCCGCGCCCTGCGCCAGCGCCTGCGCGTCTTCGCCGGAAATGGCGAAACGGGCCAGGCCGGGTTCGTCGTTCTTCTTCTTGCCCAGGGTGGCGGTGTAGCGGTAGCAGGCATGGTCGGCGGCGATCACCGCCTGGCGGATCTTCCAGGCCGCGTCGCGGTCCTTGACCTCGACTTCGGCCAGGGTGAACAGCGCGCTGGCCGAGGGGCCGGCCTTCAGCGTGCGGGCGGCGTCGCCGACCGCCTTCAGGTACTGCGGCACCCCGAACTTCGCCGCCTCGCCCAGTCCCACCACCAGCACGCGCGGCGCGGCCACGCCCGGCAGGTCGTGCAGGAGCGCGGTCTTGCCGGTCTTGCCGCTGATGTCGCCGCGCGCGACCAGGGCCGCCAGACGGCCGCCGCTGGCGGCGTCGATGGCCTGGGCGGCCGGGGTCAGGGTCTTGTCGCCATAGGCGCCAACCACCACGCAATCGACGCCGGCGCTGGCCGGGGCGTCATGGTTCAGGGTGAATTCCAGGGTCATTGAGCAGATTCCATGGCCAGTTCCGTACAATCGCGGGTCCTGTCGAAGGGCGGGCTTCCCGTGCGGAAGCGCAAGACCGCCGTCTGCCGACGCCAGCGAACGAACCCCGGATTGTAAAACAAGCACGATGCCGAAGCTGGACCGCTACCTGTTCCGAGAATTCACCCAGAGCTTCCTGGCCACCCTGATCATCCTGCTGATGGTCAGCGTGGGCGGGGTGATGGCCGACATCCTGGGCAAGGTGGCCGACGGCAAGGTGCCGGCCCGGCTGCTGCTGTCCCAGCTGGGGCTGCAGTTCCTGGGCTATCTGCCCTACATCCTGCCGCTGGCGCTGATGCTGGGGCTGCTGCTGGCCTTTTCCCGCCTTTATCGCGACTCGGAGATGGCCGTGTTCACCGGTACCGGGGTGGGCCCGCGCCGCCTGCTGAGGCCGCTGTTGCTGCTGGTCGTGCCGGTGGTGGCCGCGGTGGCGTTGTGCTCGCTGTGGCTCGGCCCCTGGGCCAAGCGGACCGCCGAGAACATGCTGGACCAGGCCAATCGCAGCCTGGTCGTGTCCGGGCTGGAGGCGGGCAAGTTCACCGTGCTCTCGAACGGCACCGTGGTCTACGTCAGCGGCATCTCCGCCGACGGCACCACCCTGAACCGCGTGTTCATGCACCGGCAGAAGGAGGATCGCCTGGACGTGGTCACCGCCCAGCACGGGCAGATGTTCTTCGAGGGCCAGCGCAAGCGCTATCTGCGCCTGACCGACGGATTCCGGGTCGAGGGCCCGGCCGGGGAGGGCCTGGACTACCGGCTGATGCGCTATGCCAGCAACGAATCGGCGCTGCCGGATCGCACCGACACCCTGGACCAGAACGATCCCGAGGTGCTGTCCACGCCGGCCCTGCTGGGTGACGACCGGCCGGGCGCCAATGCCCAGCTGCACGCCCGCCTGACCCCGCCGCTGCTGGCGCTGGCGTTCGCGCTGCTGACCCTGCCGCTGTCGCGCAGTTCGCCGAGGCAGGCGCGCTATGGGCGGGTCATGCTGGGGTTCCTGGCCTACCTGGTCGGCGTCAGCCTGATGTTCAACGGCACCCAGTTGCTCACCGACGGCAAGCTGCCGGGCTTCGTCGGCCTGTGGTGGCTGACCCTGCCGCTGCTGGCCGCGGCCATCTGGTTCTATCTGCGTGACGGCAAGCTGGGCCGTCCGAGGGCGCGCGCATGAGGCTGCGTCCGAATCTGCACGATCTGTATGTTGGCCGGGTGGTGCTGGCCACGGTGTTGCTGACCTGGGCGGTGCTGGTCGGCCTGGACCTGGTGATGGCGCTGTCCAACGAGGTCAGTGACATCGGCAAGGGCAACTACACCTTCGGCCACGCGGTGGCCTGGCTGGCTTACACGGTGCCGCGCCGCGCCTACACGATGTTCCCGACCGCGGCGGTGATCGGTTCGCTGATGGGCCTGGGCCAGTTGGCGGCCAGCTCCGAGCTGACCGCGCTGCGCGCGCTGGGCCTGTCGCGGCGACGCCTGAGCATCTCGGTGGCGGCCGCGCTCGGCATCCTGACCGCGCTGATGGTGTTCAGCGGCGAGACCCTGGGCCCGTGGGGCCAGCGCCAGGCCGACGTGCTGAAGAACAGCGCCCGCAGCGGCGACGTGGCGGTGGATCGCTTCTCCGGCCTGTGGGCGCGCGAAGGCAATACCTTCATGTACGCGCAGAGCGGCGAGGAGCGCAAGGAAGACGGCCGCAACTGGCTGCAGCTGCGCGATGTCCGCCTGTACGAACTGGCTCCCGACGGCCGCCTGGCCTCGATCGCCCACGCGGCGACCGCCGAGCATCTGGAGGGCCACTGGCTGTTGAAGAACGTGCGCCGGACCACCTTCCACGCGCGTTCGGTGACCCAGCAGCAGGTGCTGGGCGAGCGCTGGGAATCCAAGCTCGACGCGGCGGTGTTGTCGTCCGGCCTGACCAAGGCGCGCAACCTGCCGACCCGCGAACTCGGCCAGAACATCGACTACCGCAAGCGCAACGGGCTGGATGCGCGCGAGTACGAGGATCTGTACTGGAGCCGCTGGTTCTATCCGCTCAACGTACTGGCGCTGTGCCTGGCCGCGATCCCGTTCGCGTTCGGCAGCCTGCGCAGCGGCGGCATGGGCAAGCGCCTGTTCCTGGGCATCATCTTCGCGGTCAGCTTCTGGGCGCTGCAATTGCAGTTCGTGCGCCTGGCCAGCGCGTTCCACATGGACTTCCGCATCGCCTACGCGATGCCGCCGATCCTGCTGCTGGCGGTGTCGGCCTGGATGTTCCGACGGCGCAGCGCATAGCGTCGCGCCGCGCCCCGACCCACTTCCGGTGACGGGGTATCGAACGCGCCGCAGCGCGCCGGGAAAACAATGCGTCAGCGCTTCCGCTTCGGCAGACGGATCATCCGCGTGCCGCTGAAGCGGTCATGCCGCGCCCCGACCCACTTCCGGTGACGGGGTATCGAACGCGCCGCAGCGCGCCGGGAAAACAATGCGTCAGCGCTTCTGCTTCGGCAATCGGATCATCCGCGTGCCGCTGAAGCGGTCATGCCGCGCCCCGACCCATTTTCGGTGACGGGGTATCGAACGCGCCGCAGCGCGCCGGGAAAACAATGCGTCAGCGCTCCTGCTTCGGCAATCGGATCATCCGCGTGCCGCTGAAGCGGTCATGCCGCGCCCCGACCCACTTTCGGTGGCGGGGTATCGAACGCGCCGCAGCGCGCCGGGAAAACAATGCGTCAGCGCTTCTGCCTGGGCAGCCGGATCATCCGCGTGCCGCTGAAGCGGTCATGCCACGCCAACCGATCCCGATCGACCCACGCCCACCAGAACCCCAATCCGCCCAGTCCCAGCGACAGCGTGGCGACGGCAAACCGCAGCCACAGTGCGCGCATCGTCGGTGGTCCACCCTGCGCGTCCACCACCTTCAACCGCCACGGACGCATGCCCAGCGTCTGTCCGCCGCGCGCCCAACTGAGCGTCGCGTATAGCCCGGCCACGGTCCAGCAGCACAGCCAGAGCAGGAGCTGCAGCGGACTGTAGGGCGCGATGTTCTCGCGTGCGGCGTGGTGGCCCAGGAAGGTGTAGCCGAGGGTGAAGGCCAGGGAGATGAGCATCCACAGCGCCAGGACCGGCCATACGTCGTAGAGCAGTGACAGCAGGCGCCAGCCGATCAGGGCGCGGGGTTTTTCGGTGGGTGTGGCGGACGCGGTCATCGCAAAAGGATAGCGCGCCGCCGCGCGCGCGGTGCCAATGGACCCGCATTCCCGCATGCGTCCGTGCGCGGATCTGACCTAAGCTTGCGCGATGACTTCCCGCACGCCCGCCGAGCGCCGCCAGCAAGTACAGGCGCTGCCCCCCGTTCCCGACGCCGACGCCGCGGTCATCGCGGCGTTCCTGGATGCCACCTGGGCCGAGAGCGGCCTGGCGCGCCCTTCGCTGGACAGCTACCGGCGGGATCTGGAGGGCTTCGCGCGCTGGCGCAATGGCGCGCACGGCGGCTTGGCGCAGGCCGATCGCGCCGCCCTGTTCGACTACTTCGCCTGGCGTACCCGCGAAGGCTACTCGCCGCGCAGCAACGCGCGGCTGCTGTCGTCGCTGCGGGCCTTCTTCGCCCATCGTCTGCGTCGCGGCGATCGCGGCGACGATCCAACCGCCTTGCTGGACCCGCCGAAGCTGCCGCGCTCGCTGCCCAAGGCGCTGGCCGAGTCGGAGATCGACGCGCTGCTGGCGGCGCCGCTGGCCGATACGCCCGAGGGCCTGCGCGATCGCGCGATGCTGGAGCTGATGTACGCGGCGGGACTGCGCGTCAGCGAACTGGTCAATCTGCCGGCCACCGCGGTCAATCTGCGCCAGGGCGTGATCCGGGTGACCGGAAAGGGCAGCAAGGAGCGGCTGGTGCCGCTGGGCGAGGAATCGCAGCACTGGCTGGAAACCTATCTGGCGCAAGCGCGGCCGGCGCTCGCCAACAAGCGCAGCCTGGCGGCGCTGTTCCTCACGCCGCGAGGCGAAGCGCCAAGCCGGCAGCAATTCTGGACCCTGGTCAAACGTTACGCCGCCGTGGCCGGCATCGATCCGGTACGGATCAGCCCGCACGGTCTGCGCCACAGTTTCGCCACCCATCTGCTCAACCGCGGCGCGGATCTGCGCGCGCTGCAACTGCTGCTGGGCCACAGTTCGCTGTCCACCACCCAGATCTACACCCTGGTCGCGCGCGAGCATCTGAAGCAACTGCACGGCAAGCACCATCCGCGCGCCTGAGACCCGGTTAATCGAACTGACTCGGGGCTGTGCGAGAATTGCCCGCATCCTGACTGGCCGCCCCCGGCGGAATTGAAACGAGATGCCGATGACCCGCCTTCTTTCCATCGCGCTGCTGGGCGCTTTCAGCCTCACCGCATGCGCGCAGGCACCGCAGGCGCCGGGCGCCGACAACAAGTCCGCGCCGGCTTCCGCCAATGCGGCTTCCAGCGGCGGTCCTGCCGATGCCAAGGTGCGCGAGGCGATCAAGCGACTCAATCCGCAGATCAGCGTCGAATATGTCGGCGTGGCGCCGCTGCCCGGCTTCCGCGAAGTGATCGCCGGCGGCCAGCTGGTCTACATCAGCGACGATGGCCGCTACCTGGTGCAGGGCGCGGTGGTCGACCTGCAGGGTGGCAACCGCGAACTGATGAAGGGCAGCCCGGCGATGGCGCGCTATCGCGCCGATCTGCTCAAGTCGGTGCCGCACGCCGATCGCATCGTGTTCTCGCCGCCGAACGCCAAGTACACGGTCAGCGTGTTCACCGACATCGAATGCGGCTACTGCCGCAAGCTGCACAGCGAGATCGCCGAGATCAACCGGCAGGGCATCGCGGTGGAGTACCTGGCGTTCCCGCGCATGGGCCTGGGCAGCCAGGACCACAAGGACATGATCTCGGTCTGGTGCTCGACCGATCGCAAGAAGGCGCTGACGGAAGCCAAGTCCGGCCGCCCGGTGCAGTCGCGCGACTGCACCAACCCGGTCACCATGGAATACAACATCGGCCAGCGGGTCGGCGTGGACGGCACCCCGGCGATCTTCGCCGCCGACGGCACCCAGCTGGGCGGCTACCTGCCGCCGGCCGCCCTGCGCAAGGCGCTGGACGACCTGGCCGCCGAGCAAGCCAAGGCCGGCGGCGCGCCCTGACCGAAGCTCCCGTCTTTTGGGATGCCCGAAGGCCGGTCCCCTTGCAGGGGCCGGCCTTTTTCATGCCCGGGCGCCGGCCCGCGGGCGCCAGAGGTCCGGCCAGGAGCCGGATCCGGGCTGGGTCGGGTCCGGGAACCCGGCCTCCGTTACAATAGCGGGCCCCGTCCTGACGGCACGCTCCCACGGTTCCGGACATGATCGTCCTCGAAGGCCAGCCGGCCTTGTCGCAATTCCGCCGCGCGCGGCTCGAAAGCAAGCTCCAGTCCCTGATCCCCCACGTCCGCATCCGCGGTGCCTGGCACGTCTATTTCATCGATGCCGATGCCTCGGCAAGCCTCGACGAAGCGACCCTGCGCCGCATCCTGCAGGCGCATGAACAGCCAGAGCCGCTGGCCGCGGGCGGGGTCTCCCGCTTCGTCGTGCCGCGCCTGGGCACCCTGTCGCCGTGGGCCAGCAAGGCCACCGAACTGCTGCGCGGCGCCGGCCTGGAACTGCACCGGGTCGAACGCGGCATGCGCATCGATCTGGAAGGCTGGACCGACGACATGCCCGCGCTGGCCAAGGCGCTGCATGACCCGATGACGCAATCCCTGCTGGCCGCCCGCGAACAGGCGGCGGCGCTGTTCACCACGCCGGCACGCGGTGAGCTGGAACGCATCCCGCTGGACCAGTTGGAAACCGCCAACACCCGCCTGGGCCTGGCGCTGGCCGATGACGAGATCGCCTACCTGCGCGATCGCTACCGCGAGCTGGGCCGGGATCCGTCCGACGTCGAACTGATGATGTTCGCGCAGGCCAATTCCGAGCACTGCCGGCACAAGATCTTCAATGCGTCCTGGACCATCGACGGCAAGGAAATGCTGGTCAATGGCGGTCCGCAGTCCTTGTTCCGGATGATCAAGCACACCCACGCGCAGACGCCGCAGTACACGCTGTCGGCCTACCGCGACAACGCGGCGGTGGTGGAAGGCTATCCGGCCGCGCGCTTCCGCCCGGACGGGCAGGGCCGTTACCGGGTCGAGGCGACCCTGGACTCGGCGTTCTGCATCAAGGTCGAGACCCACAACCATCCCACCGCGATTGCGCCGTTCCCCGGCGCCAGCACCGGCGCCGGCGGCGAGATCCGCGACGAGGGCGCGACCGGTCGCGGCGGCAAGCCCAAGGCCGGCCTGACCGGCTTCAGTGTTTCCCATCTGCGCATTCCCACGCTGCCGCAGCCGTGGGAAGCCGGGCGCGCGCTCAATCCGCGCATGGCGCCCGCGCTGGAAATCATGCTGGACGGCCCGCTGGGCGGCGCCGCGTTCAACAACGAATTCGGCCGTCCCAACCTGCTGGGTTATTTCCGCAGCTTCGAACTGGCGCAGGGCGATGCGCTGGCGCGTGCCTACGACAAGCCGATCATGCTGGCTGGCGGCCTGGGTGCGATCGATCGCATCCAGGTGCAGAAGAAGACGCTGTCCGCCGGCGACGCGGTGATCGTGCTCGGCGGTCCGGCGATGCTGATCGGCCTGGGCGGCGGCGCGGCCAGTTCGGTGGCCTCCGGCGAGAGCGCCGAGGAACTGGATTTCGCCAGCGTGCAGCGTGACAACCCGGAAATGGAGCGGCGCTGCCAGGAAGTCATCGATCGCTGCGTGGCGATGGGCGAGGACAATCCGATCCTGTGGTTCCATGACGTCGGCGCGGGCGGCCTGTCCAACGCCATTCCGGAACTGCTGCATGATTCAGGCGTCGGCGGCGTGATCGATCTGGGCAAGGTGCCCACCGACGATCCCTCGCTGTCGCCGATGCAGTTGTGGTGCAACGAATCCCAGGAACGCTACGTGCTCGGTGTGCCGCAGGCGCGGCTGGCCGAGTTCGCCGCGTTGTGCGAGCGCGAGCGCTGTCCGTTCGCGGCGGTCGGCGTGGCGACGACGGAAGAGCGCCTGGTGGTGGCCTACGGCGCGACTGTCGACGCGATTCCCGCCGATGCGCCGATCGATCTGCCGATGGACGTGCTGTTCGGCAAGGCGCCGAAGATGCATCGCGAAGCCCGCCATCCCGCGCCCGCACCGTGGCCTGCGCTGGAAACGGCGAAGCTCGACCTGCATGAGGCCGGCCTGCGGGTGCTCGCGCATCCCACCGTGGCGGCCAAGCAGTTCCTGATCACGATCGGCGATCGCAGTGTCGGCGGCCTGACCGCGCGCGATCAGCTGATCGGTCCATGGCAGATGCCGGTCGCCGACTGCGCGATCACCCTGTCGGACTACAGCCGCTTCAGCGGCGAGGCGATGGCGATCGGCGAACGCACGCCGCTGGCGCTGCTGGACGCCGCCGCCGCCGCCCGCATGGCGGTGGGCGAGGCGATCACCAACCTGTGCGCCGCGCCGATCGAGTCGCTGGACCGAATCAAGCTGTCGGCCAACTGGATGGCCGCCGCCGGCCACGACGGTGAAGACGCGCTTCTGTTCGACGCGGTCCGCGCCGTGGGCATGGAATTGTGTCCGGACATCGACCTGAGCATTCCGGTCGGCAAGGACTCGCTGTCGATGCAGGCGCAATGGCAGGGCGCGGACGGCCCGCAGAAATCGGTGTCGCCGGTGTCGCTGGTGATCAGTGCGTTCGCGCCGGTGACCGACGTGCGCCGGCAGCTCACTCCGCTGCTGCAGCGCGAGGAAGCCAGCGATCTGTGGCTGATCGGCCTGGGCGCGGGCAAGAAGCGGCTGGGTGGTTCGATCCTGGCGCAGGTCCATCCGGAAGCTGGCCATCGCCACGGCCTGCCGGCGTTCGCCGGCGACGAAGCCGATGACGGCGTGCCGGATCTGGACGACCCGCAGCGGCTGCGTGATTTCTTCGCGCTGATCCGCGACGCGCGCGAGGCCGGCCTGCTGCTGGCCTATCACGATCGCAGCGATGGTGGCGCATTCGCGACCCTGTGCGAAATGGCGTTCGCCTCGCACCTGGGACTGGACATCAACCTCGATGGCTGGGGCGATGATCCGTTCCGCACCCTGTTCGCCGAGGAACTGGGCGCGGTGGTGCAGGTGGCCGACGAGGATCGCGCGGCGTTCGCCGATCTGGTCGAACGCCATGCGCTCACCGAATGCGCGCAGCGCATCGCCCGCCCGAGCACGGCCCCGGTGATCCGCGTGCAGCAGGATGGCGAGACCCTGAGCGAATGGCGTTGGGAAGCGCTGTTCGATGCGTGGTGGTCGGTGACCCACGCGATGCAGAAGCTGCGCGACAACCCGGAAGCGGCCGATCAGGAGCGCGACGTGGCGCGCCAGTTCACCGCCGCCGGACTCAAGCCGAAGCTCGCCTTCGATCCGTCCGAGGATGTGGCCGCGCCGTTCATCGCCACCGGCGCGCGCCCGAAGGTCGCGATCCTGCGCGAGCAGGGCGTCAACGGGCAGATCGAGATGGCGTCGGTGTTCGATCGCGCCGGATTCGACGCCTACGACGTGCACATGAGCGACCTGGTCGCCGGCCGTGTGTCGTTGGCCGATTTCAAGGGTTTCGCCGCCTGCGGCGGCTTCAGCTACGGCGACGTGCTTGGCGCGGGGCGCGGCTGGGCCACCTCGGTGCTGGAGCGGGCCGCGCTGCGCGAGGCGTTCGCCACGTTCTTCGCGCGCGGCGACACCTTCTCGCTGGGCGTGTGCAACGGCTGCCAGATGCTGAGCCAGCTCAAGGACATCATCCCCGGTGCGACGCACTGGCCGCGCTTCCTGCGCAATCGCAGCGAGCAGTTCGAAGCCCGCACCTCGCTGCTGGAAGTGCTGGAGTCGCCTTCGATCCTGCTGCGCGGCATGGCCGGCTCGCGCATCCCGGTCGCGGTCGCGCACGGCGAGGGACGCGCCGAGTTCGACAGCGCGGTGGACCAGGCCGCGGTGCGGGTCGCGCTGCGCTACATCGACGGCGAAGGCAACGCGGCCACGCAGTATCCGCTCAACCCCAACGGCTCGCCCGACGGCATCACCGGCCTGACCAGCGACGACGGCCGCTCCACCATCCTGATGCCGCACCCGGAGCGTACCCCGCGCAGCGTCAACCTGAGCTGGGCGCCGTCCGACTGGCACGAGGACTCGCCGTGGCTGCGGATGTTCCGCAACGCGCGGGTGTGGGTGGGCTGAGCGAAGGCCTTATCGCGATGACGGAAAAAGCGGCGCTTCGGCGCCGCTTTTTTTTTTCGGTACCGCACGATCCCAATGCCACTGCGGTGGCGGGATGGCGTTCGCGATACCGACGGAATGTCAATGTTAGTTGACGGCGCCATCCCGTCTGCAGACTATCCGACGGCACAGGTTTGAGGGTTCCGTTCCCGAGCCTGCAACGGAAGCCTCATCGACGGGTGTTTCCGTCCACCCGGGGGTCATCTCCAACCAAGACACCGACAACCGGCACATCCGGTGGTCGCGGGATTTTTTTGCTCAGGAAAAGGGAGTCTCAAAGATGCGCCATTCCATGCCTGCCATCCGCAGGAACCGCACCGCTGGCAATGACAGCCCGGTTTCCACGGCAAGGGCCCGCCGGTCGTCATCATGCCGAACGTGCAGGACCTCGACGTTCGCCATCGCGATCAACATCGCGGTCGCGTCGCTGTTGATGGCGGGGAACGCTTTGGCGACCGAAACCGAAAGCCGGACTCCCGCGGAGTCGTCGCCGGTGCAGGGGAGCAACTCCCGGACAACCATGTTCGGTGCCGGTTCGATGGCGGTCGCGATTCAACATCACGTCCAGTCCAATGGGCCCGGCCTGGCCTATGCGGAAGGCGAGGATGCGGTGGCGTTGGGTTCCGACGCCGCGGCGCTGGGCGATTATGCGGTCGCACTGGGCGCAACCAGTTCCGCCTATGGCCAGCGCGCGTCCGCCTCCGGCAACGGTGCCAGCGCGCTTGCGGACGATGCCACCGCCACGGGTTACAGCGCCCTCGCGGATGGACAGGGTTCGATGGCGGCCGGCAGCCATGCCCATGCTTCCGGTATCGGCGCCGCTGCGATGGGAAGCGCCAGCCAGGCCAGCGGACACGGAAGCATCGCCATCGGCAATGGCGCGTGGAGCCTGGCGGAGAACAGCGTGGCCCTGGGAGCCGGTGCCGTCAGCGAGCGCGGCAACAGCGTGTCGGTGGGACGCACCGGCCAGGAACGCCAGATTGTCCACGTGGCGGCGGGCGTCGTGGAAACCGATGCCGTCAACAAGGGCCAGATGGACGCCGGCCTGGCGGACACGCGGGCGCACGCCGACGCGACGGGAGCGCGGGTGGAGGCGAATGCGAACAGCTACACCGATGCGCGCGCGGCGCGGACGCTGGCCGATGCGAACGCGCATGCCGAAGCGACGGGAGCGCGAGCAGAGACGAATGCGAACGCCTACACCGATGCGCGCGCGGCGCGGACGCTGGCCGATGCGAACGCGCATGCCGAAGCGACGGGAGCGCGGGCGGAGACGAATGCGAACGCCTACACCGATGCGCGCGCGGCGCGGACGCTGGTCGATGCGACCACGCATGCCGACGCGGTGGGCGCGAGGGCGGAGACGAATGCCAACGCCTATACCGACGCGAGTACGACGAAGGCGCTGGCCAATGCAAACGCCCATGCCGATGCCACCGCGGCGAAGACGCTGGCCAACGCCAATGCCTACACGGACACCCGGTTCGCGGCGTGGAACGACGACTTCACCCGGTTCAAGGGCGATCTGGAACGCCGCCTCCATGCCCAGGACCGCCGCATCGACCGGCAGGGCGCGATGGGCGCGGCCATGCTCAACATGGCGATCAGCGCCGCGGGCATTCGCACCGACAACCGCGTCGGCGTGGGCGTGGGTTTCCAGGGTGGCGAACGCGCGCTGTCCGTGGGCTACCAGCGCGCCTTCGGCGAGCGGGCCACATTCAGTCTGGGCGGCGCGCTCAGCGGGGACGAACGCTCGGTCGGCATGGGTGCCGGTTTCGGCTGGTGACGGTGATGGATGCACGACACCGCGTCGGGCGATTAATCAAAGAAGGAACCACGAATATGAAATGCAACGGAAAGGGGATGATGACCGCCATGGCGCTGCTGGTCTGGGCGATCGCGGCGGAGTCGAGCCTGGCGGCGATTCCGCTGGCGCGGACGGCGGAAGTCGAGTCGACGCCGCCAAGGCGCATCGAGGGAGACCGCATCATCGTGCGCCAGCGTATCGCCGGCACGCGCAGCCACGACAAGGCTGCGGTCGTGCGCGCGGCCGTGGCGCGCGCACGCTTGTTGGATACACCGCCACGGCAGCGCGGGAATGGCGGCATGCTTGGCGTCAGGATGCTGCATCCATTGGCCAGCGGCGGCGACGCGTTCTCGCTCTCGCGTGCACTTTCCCAGGCGGAAATGGCGCGGTTGCTGGCTGAACTCAGATCCGATCCCGGCGTGCTGCTCGCGGAGGCGGACGAACGCATGTACCCGCTGTACGCACCGAATGACCCGCCGAATGACCTGCTGTTCGACCTCCAGTGGCATTTCCATCATCCGGTGGGAGGCATCGGCGCGCCGAGGGCCTGGGACATCGCACAGGGTGAGGGTGTGGTGGTCGCGGTGCTCGATACCGGGGTGCTGACCGATCATCCGGATTTGTCCGCGAACCTGTTGCCCGGCTACGACTTCATCAGCAATGCCTGGATATCGCGCAGACCCACCGACGCCCGGGTGGCGGGAGCGCTGGATCTGGGGGACTGGAGTCCGGTGGCGGGCGAGTGCTACGGCGGCTCGCCGGTGCGCAACAGCACCTGGCATGGCAGCCACGTGGCCGGCACCATCGCCGAAGTCACCCACAACGGGCTGGGGGGGGCGGGCGTCGCGTACCGGGCCAAGGTGCTTCCGGTCCGGGTGCTGGGTCGTTGCGGCGGCCTGACCTCGGACATCGCGGATGCGATTGTCTGGGCCTCTGGTGGGCGGGTTCCGGGTGTGCCCGCCAATCCCCATCCCGCCGAGGTCATCAACCTGAGCCTGGGCGGCAATCGCTCGTGTCCGCGCATTACCCAGGACGCCATCGACATCGCGACCGCCAACGGCAGCGTGGTGGTGGTGGCGGCGGGCAACAGCAACGTGGATGCGGCGGATGTCAGCCCGGCCAGCTGTCGTGGCGTGATCACCGTCGGCGCCTCGCGCATCACCGGCGGCAAGGCCTATTACTCAAACTTCGGCGCGGCGGTCGATATCGCGGCGCCGGGTGGTGGCGGGGGGGAGGACACTGGCAATTCCGGCTGGGACGGTTATGTGCTCCAGGCCGGTTCCTCGAGCAAGACGGACCCGGCCTCGGGCGAGTTCGGTTATTTCGGCAAGATCGGAACTTCCATGGCCACGCCGCACGTCTCCGCAGTGGCGGCCCTGGTCCAGGGCGCGCGCGCGCAGGCGGGTCGGGTTCCGTTGACACCCTCGGAAATGGAGAGCCTGCTGCTCAGGACCGCGCGCCCGTTTCCCGCGCGGATACCGGCGACAACGCCCATCGGGATCGGTCTGCTGGATGCGCGTGCCGCGCTGGATGAGGCGCTGAAGCCTGCGTGCGTGGACTGCGGACCGCAGGCCAGCCCGGTGCGGAACCGGGTGCCGGTGACCGGCATGAATGGCGGTGCCGGCAGTCAGTGGCTGTACCGCTTCGAGGCGGCGCCCGGGCGGTTGATCAGCATCATGAGTTACGGTGGGCAGGGCGATGTTTCGGTATACGCGGGCTTCGACCGGGTGCCGACCGCTAGCGCGCACCAGTACGGTTCGCGGCGTCCCGGCACGGTCGAAACCATCCGTATCGCGCCCGCCGAAGCCCGCGCGGGGACCTACTACGTCCTCGTGGTGGGTGAAACCCCTTTCAGCGGAGTCAACCTGCAGGTCCGCCAGTAACCCGCCCCGAAGGATTGCCGTCGTCGGTTCCCGGTCACGCGGGCGACTCCGGTCGATGGTAGACATTGGTAAAGTGGACGCCTGCAACGGGAGTGCGACGTGAACGCCCTGATTGAATCCCAGACCACCGAAGTCGGCGCCGAGGAGCGGATGGTCGAAGCGCTGCTGTCGCGTGGAAAGCTCAAGGAGCCCGATCTGGCGCGGGCGCGGCGGGTGCAGGAGGAAACCGGCGGCAGCCTGTTGTCGCTGCTGTCGCGGCTGGGGCTGGTGTCCGAGCGCGATCATGCCGAGACGGCCGCCGACGTACTGGGCCTGTCGCTGGTCAGCGTCAAGGAACTGCCCGAACTGCCGCCCGAGGCAACGCCGTTGTCGGTGCGCTTCCTCAAGCAGTTCCATGTCTGCCCGGTGGGCGAGGACGAGGCCGGCGTGGATCTGCTGGTGGCCGATCCGCAGGACGGTTACCCGGTCGAAGCCGTGCAACTGGCGACCGGCAAGGCGGTGCGCCAGCGGGTGGCGTTGCGTTCGGAGATCGATGATCTGATCGAGCGTTACTTCGGCCAGGGACGCAGCGCGATGGGCGCCATCGTGGAGAACGCCGACGGCGAGACCGCCGGCGACCTGGACGACGTCGAACACCTGCGCGACCTGGCGTCCGAGGCGCCGGTGATCCGCCTGGTCAACCTGATCATCCAGCGTGCGGTGGAACTGCGCGCTTCGGACGTGCACATCGAGCCGTTCGAGAACCGGCTGAAGGTCCGCTATCGCGTGGACGGCGTGCTGGAGGAGGCCGAGAGTCCGCCCGCCAACCTCACTGCCGCCGTGATCAGCCGCATCAAGATCATGGCCAAGCTCAACATCGCCGAACGCCGGCTGCCGCAGGACGGCCGCATCATGCTGCGCGTGCAGGGCAAGGAACTGGATCTGCGCGTCAGCACCGTGCCCACGGCGCACGGCGAGAGCGTGGTCATGCGTTTGCTGGATCGCGAGACCGTGGTGTTCGATTTCAAGCGCCTGGGCTTCACCGACGCGTTCCTGCCGCAGTTCCAGAAGGTGCTGGAGCAGCCGCATGGCATCCTGCTGGTGACCGGGCCGACGGGTTCGGGCAAGACCACCACGCTGTACACCGCGCTGAGCAAACTCAACACCAGCGACGTCAAGATCATCACCGTCGAGGATCCGGTCGAATACCAGATCGAGGGCATCAACCAGATCCAGGCCAAGCCGCAGATCGGGCTGGATTTCTCGCATGCGCTGCGCAGCATCGTCCGCCAGGATCCGGACATCATCATGATCGGCGAAATGCGCGATCTGGAAACCGCGCGCATCGCCATCCAGTCCGCGCTGACCGGCCACCTGGTGCTGTCCACGCTGCACACCAACAACGCCGCCGGCGGCATCACCCGCATGCTCGACATGGGGGTGGAGGATTATCTGCTCACCTCCACGATCAACGGCATCCTCGCCCAGCGCCTGGTGCGCCGGCTGGAGCCGACCCACGCCGAGCCGTACCGCGCCTCGCCCGAGGAGATCGAGAAGTTCGGCCTGCGCCGCTTCCAGCCGGAAGGCGACATCGTCCTGTACCGCCCGCGTCCGTCGGCCGTCGCGCCGACCGGCTACCTGGGCCGGACCACGATCATCGAATTCCTGGTGATGAACGACGAACTGCGGCGTGCGGTGATGCGCCACGCCGGCATGGGCGAGATCGAGGAGATCGCGCGGGCGGGCGGCATGCAGACCATGTACGAGGACGGCATCGCCAAGGCGCTGGCCGGGCAGACCACGATCGAGGAAGTCCTGCGGGTCACCGAGGAAGCCTGAGGGCCGACGACGGGCAGGGTGTCCGCGGCGCCCGGCGATGGAATGGCCGGATGGGGCAGGGTCGCCATGCCGCGCGTTCCTGGACGAATCCGGGTCGCCTGACATCCCTAGCTTCGAGCGAACGACGTTTCGCTGCACTGCGGCTTTCCCGCGGGCGGACGGGAGGCAATACTCCGGGGACTGAAAACGTTTTCAGTGGACCGTTCCTGGAGGAGTCGTGGCGCGCACCGTTTTCCGCCGGCTGGCCGGCGCCCTGCTGTTTTCACTGGCCGCGGCGGCCCAGGCGACCGGGTCGTCCCCGGCGCCCGAGGGGAGGAAGACCTATGCCAATCCGATCGACATCGATTACCGCTACAACTTCGAACAGTTGAACCAGGAGATCTCCTATCGCACCGGCGCCGATCCGGTGGTGGTCCGGCATGGCGATGCCTACTACCTGTTCCAGACCCTGGCCGACGGCTACTGGCGTTCGACCGATCTGGTGGATTGGCGTTTCATCGAACCTAGTCGTTGGCCCTTCGACAGCATGGTCGCGCCGGCGGCGATTTCCGATGGCGACCGCCTGCTGCTGATGCGCTCGATGTTCGGTCCCGGCGCGGTGCTGGTCAGCCGTGACCCGGAACATGGCGTTTTCGATTTCTTCACCCGCCGGACGCCGGAGCTTCCCAACGCGGTGCGTCCCGGCATGGATCAGTTCATGCAACCCTGGCGCGTCGGTGACCCGCAACCCACCGAGGTTCCGCCTGGACCTTGGGATCCGTCGTTCTTCAAGGACGACGATGGCCGCTGGTACCTGTATTGGGGATCTTCCGATACGTTTCCGCTCTACGGCATCGAGCTCGACATGGATCGCGGCATGCGCTACATCGGCAAGCCACGCGCGCTGATCCTGCTGGATCCGAAGCGGCATGGCTGGGAGCGTTTCGGCCAGGACCATCGCGAGGAGAACAGCCCCACCTACATCGAGGGCGCGTGGATGAACAAGGTCGGCGGCCGCTACTACCTGCAATACGGCGCGCCCGGCACCGAATACAACGCCTACGCGACCGGCGTCTATGTCGGCGACGGTCCGCTGGGACCGTTCGAGTACGCGCCCTACAACCCGGTGGGCTACAAGCCCGGCGGGTTCGTGCATGGCGCCGGACACGGCTCCACCTTCCAGGATGCGCATGGCAACTGGTGGAACACCGGGACGCCCTGGATTGGCTACAACTGGACCTTCGAGCGGCGGATCGCGATGTTCCCGGCGGCGTTCGGCGCGGACGGGCAGATGTCCGTGTCCACGCGCTTCGGCGACTTCCCCCACTATGTGCCGGATGCCGCCAACGCCGATCCGGAAAGCCTGTTCACCGGCTGGATGCTGTTGTCCTACCGCAAGCGCGCCAGCGCGTCGTCGGTGCACAAGGATTTCGCCGCGGCCAACGCCACCGACGAGAATCCGCGCACGTTCTGGGTTGCCGCGGACAATGCGGCCGGACAGACGCTGAGCGTGGATCTGGGCGGCGAGCGCAGCGTGCGCGCGGTGCAGGTCAACTTCGCCGACTACCAGTCCGGACTCTATGGCGATTCGGATGACATCTATACCGAGTTCCGCCTGGAGTACTCGCTCGACGGCCGCCACTGGCAGCCGCTGGCCGCCACCGACGGAGCGCGCCGGGATCGGCCCAACGCCTACCTGCCCCTGGCCGCGCCGGTGCGCGCGCGGCACGTGCGCTACGTGCATGGCCACGTCGGCGCCGCGCACCTGGCGATCAGCGATTTGCGGGTGTTCGGCAATGCAGACGGAAAATCCCCCGCGACCCCGCAACGCGTGCAGGCCAGGCGCGACGCCGATCCGCGCCAGGTGACCGTGCAATGGCATCCGGTGACCGGCGCGGTGGGCTACAACGTGCGCTGGGGAATCGCGCCGGATCGCCTGCATTCCACCTACCAGGTGTTCGCGCATCAGCCGGCACGGCTGGAGGTCCGGGCACTGAACGCGGGCGTTTCCTATCACGTCGCGGTCGAGGCATTCGATGAGAACGGGGTCTCTTCCCTGAGCGAAACGGTTCCGATCCCGTAGCGCGGAAATCCTGCGCGCGTATGCTTAGGGGCTCGGACGCCAAGGAAGCCCCTGCCGATGCCCCTGTACCGCTACAAGGCCCTGAACCCGCGCGGCGAATTGCTGGAAGGCCAGATGGAGGCCACCAGCGACGCCGAAGTGGCGACGCGCCTGCAGGAGCAGGGGCATCTGCCGGTCGAGGCGCGCCTGGCGGCCGACGTCCGCGGGGGCACCTCGCTGCGCGGACTGCTGCGCCAGCAGCCGCTGGCCGGGGATCGCCTGGTCCAGTTCACCCAACAGCTGGCGACCCTGCTGGGCGCCGGGCAGCCGCTGGATCGGGCATTGTCGATCCTGCTGGACATGCCGGAAGAAGGGCGCGCGCGCGACATCATCGCCGACGTGCGCGACGCGGTCCGCGGCGGTGCGCCGTTGTCGGTGGCGCTGGAACGCCAGCATGGCGTGTTCAGCCGGCTCTACATCAACATGGTCCGCGCCGGCGAAGCCGGTGGCAGCCTGCAGGACACCCTGGCCCGGCTGGCCGATTACCTGGAACGCAGCCGCAACCTGCGCGGTCGCGTGATCAACGCGTTGATCTATCCGGCCATCCTGGTGGTGGTGGTCGGGTTCGCGCTGCTGTTCCTGCTGGGCTACGTGGTGCCGCAGTTCTCGCAGATGTACGAGAGCCTGGACGTCGAGCTGTCCTGGTTCACCCGCGGGGTGATGGCGACGGGTGCGTTCGTGCAGCAGGCCTGGTTCGTGCTGATTGCCGTGCCCGCCGTGCTGCTGCTCTGGTTCGACCGCAAGCGCCGGGATCCGGCGTTCCGTGATCGTTTCGATCGCTGGATCCTCGAACGGAGACTGGTCGGCCCGCTGGTGGCACGGCTGGAGACGGCCCGCCTGGCGCGCACCCTCGGCACCCTGCTGCGCAACGGCGTGCCGCTGCTGGCCGCGCTGGGCATCTCCCGCAACGTGCTGTTCAACCGGGCGCTGTGGGCGGACGTGGACGCCGCCGCCGACCAGGTCAAGAACGGCCACGGGCTCGCCGCCTCACTGGGCAAGGGCAAGCGGTTCCCGCGCCTGGCGCTGCAGATGATCCAGGTGGGCGAGGAATCCGGCGCGCTGGACAGCATGCTGCTCAAGACCGCCGATACCTTCGAGCAGGAAACCGGGCAGGCCATGGAACGACTGCTGGCGCTGCTGGTCCCAGTCATCACCCTGGTGCTGGCGCTGGTCGTGGGCCTGGTCATATTGGCGGTGCTGTTGCCGTTGTATGGTCTGACCAACGCCATCGGCTGAGCCCGGTTGGCCGAACAACCGGTTCAGGCACCATCCACCAGACTTTTTCCCCTCACTTCATCAACGCATACAACAGGAATACACCGATGCGCCAGCCCTTCCGAACCCGTTCCGGCCCCCGCTTCCGTTCGCCGGCCTCACAGTCCGGCTTCAGCCTGCTGGAAATCATCATCGTGCTGATCCTGATCGGCGGGATCATGGCGCTGGTCGGCAGCCGCCTGCTGGGCGGCGCCGATCGCGGCAAGGCCAATCTCGCCAAGACCCAGATCCAGACCCTGGCCGGCAAGGTCGAGAACTACCAGCTCGACACCGGCAGCCTGCCGTCGCGGCTGGACGATCTGGTAACGGCGCCGACCAATGCGGCGGGCTGGCTGGGGCCCTACGCCAAGCCGGCGGAACTGAAGGACCCGTGGGGCCATGTGATCGAATATCGGGCGCCGGGCGAATCCCAGCCGTTCGATCTGATGAGTTACGGCAAGGACGGCAAACCCGGCGGCGAGAGCTACGACGCCGACATCCGGTTCCAGTAAGCCGGATACGGCGCGATGCGCGGCCTTCGCACTTCCTTCCGAGCGCCGCGTGATGCCCGCGGCGTTTCGCTGTTGGAAATGCTGCTGGTGGTGATGCTGATCGCCATCGCCGGCACGCTGGCGGCGATGGTGCTGACCGGTGGACTGGACGGCATGCGCCTGCGTTCGGAGGCGCGCGAAATCGCCGCGCAGTTGCGCTACACGCGTGCGCAGGCGATGGCGACCGGCAAACCGCAGCGTTTCGTCATCGATCCGGAAAATCGCCGCTGGCAGGCCCCCAACCGGCATCGCGGCACGGTGCCGGCGTCGCTGGGCATCGCCTTTGTCGGCGCGCGCCAGGTCCAGCCCAAGCCGGGCGTGGGCGCGATCATGTTCTTCCATGACGGCGGTTCCAGCGGTGGCCAGATCCGGCTGAGCAGCGGCCAGGCCGTTTGGCGCATCGACGTGGCCTGGCTGACCGGCGAAGTGCAGGTGGTCCGCGGGGGCGGCGGCACATGAGGCGTCCGCATGGTTTCACCCTGCTGGAGGTGATCGTGGCGTTCGCGCTGATGGCGCTCGCGCTGACGCTGCTGCTGGGTTCCCTGTCCGGCGCCACCCGTCAGATCCGCGCGGCCGACGACGCGACCCGCGCCTCGCTGCACACCCAGTCGCTGCTGGCGCAGATCGGCGTGGGCGAGTTCCTGCAGCCGGGCCGCCGCGAGGGCGAGTTCGAGAACGGCCGCTATCGCTGGGAACTGGAGATCGCGCCGTATGACGATCCGATCAAGGCACTGACGCCGATTCGGGATCCTTCGGCGCCGGAACTGCTGCGCCTGCGCCTGATCACCCGCTGGGGCGACGAGCCACGGCAACGGATCGTATGGGACACGCTGCGGCTGGTGCCGCCGGATCCCAATCGCAGCCGGAGCGTGCCGTGAGCCGCCGCGCGCATGGATTCACCCTGCTGGAGATGCTGCTGGCGCTGGTGCTGCTGGCGGCGGGACTCGCGCTGGCCTTCGCCACGGTGCGCGCATCGACCACGATGGTCGAGCGCGGCGAGATTCGCGCGCAGCAGAACGAACGCGCGCGTGCGGTGGAAGGTTTCCTGCGCCAGCGCATCGGCACCGCGTTGCCGGTGGTGTTCGCCACCGATCCGGCCACGTTCCGGCAGTCGCGTTTCCTTGGCGAGCCGAGGCGCATCCGCTTCGTCGCGGATCTGCCCAACTATCTCGGTCGGGGCGGACCGCACCTGTACGACCTGACCTTCGACGAACGGGGACGCCTGATGGCACGGTTCGCGGTCGTGCAGGCCGGCCAGGCGGTGGAGACGCCGGACCCCATCGCCCCCGAGCTGATGGCCGACGGCCTGCGCAACGCGCGTTTCCGCTATCGCGGCCTGGACGAGAAGGGGCAGCCCGGCCCGTGGCAGGAAGCCTGGCGCACCGCGGAAATCCTGCCCTTGCAGGTGGCGGTGGAGGTGGAAACCGAGGCCGGCGCGCGCTGGCCGGAACTGATCGTCACCCTGGTGCACAGCGAGGGCGGCGCAGGGGGCGGCGCGCAGCCGCCGGGAGGCCTGTGATGCGCGAACGCGGCGCGGCGCTGTTGCTGGTGCTGTGGCTGACCGCCTTGCTGGCGGCGCTGATCGGCGCGTTCGCGGTGACCGCGCGGATGGAATCGCTGCAGGGCCAGGTTGCGCGGGACGGCACCGTCGCCCGCGAACTGGCCCGTGCCGGCATCGACTACGCGTTGGTGCGGATTGCCGATCAGCAGCCGCAGACCCGCTGGATGCCGGATGGACGTGGCTACGACTGGATGTTTTCCGGCAGCCGCCTGCGGATCAATGCGATCGACGAAAGCGGCAAGGTCGATCTGAACCAGGCCGACATCCGCCTGCTGGAACAACTGCTGCGGGTGCGCGGCGTGCCGGAGGAAACCGCACCGCAGCTGGCCGCCGCGATCCTCGACTGGCGCGATGCCGATTCGCTCGGACAGCCGCGCGGTGGCGCCGAGGATCCGGATTACGCCGCGGCCGGCCTGGAATACGGCGCCAAGGACGCGCCGTTCGAGAGCGTGGCCGAACTGCAGCAGGTCCTGGGCATGACGTCCGAGTACTACGAGCGGCTGGCGCCCTACCTGACCCTGTACTCCGGCCGCACCTTGCCGGATGCCAATTACGCGCCCGGACCGGTGCTGGTCGCGATGGGCCTGGACGCCGAACGGATCCTCACCCAGCGTGCATTGCCCTCCGACCAGGCCGGGGCCCAACTCGCCGGCGGCGGAAGCGGCACGTATAGTATCGAGAGCCACGCGACGCTTCGCGATGGACGGGAAGCGACGCTGCGCGCGGTGATACGGGCCGGCGGTGGTCCCGTGCCGGGGATGGCATACACCGTTTTGCGCTGGGAAGAAGGAACTGCACCGCCATGAGCACGATCCGCGACAGCATGGACAGCCTGCGCGCGCGCCTGTTGCCGGGAGCCGGTGGGCTGCTCGGATGGTGGGGCAGGGCGCTGGCCAGTTGGTTGCCGCACCGCTGGCGCTCGCTGCTGGGGCTTACCCAGGATCGCCTGCTGCTCGGCCAGCAGGACGATCAAGTGGTGCTGGCGTGGCAGAGCACGGAAGGCGTGCGTGAGCTGGCCAGCCTGCCGTTGCCGCTGGAAGCCGGCGATCTCGATGGCTTGCTCGGCAAGCGCATGGCCGGACTGCCACGCTGGCTGCTGCTGCCGGCCGACGCGGTGCTGCGGCGGACGCTGGTGTTGCCCGCGGCGGCGGCGGACAGGCTGCGCGACGTGGTGCGATTCGAGATCGATCGGCAGACCCCTTTCGGCGCGGACGATGTCTGCTATGACGCCAGTCTGCGTCAGCGGCGTGAAGATGGGCAGCTCGATGTCGATCTGGTAGTGATTCCGCGGCAGCGCTTCGGTGCTGTCCTGGCACCGCTCGGAGGGCTGGCTGACGAACTCGGTGGCGTTGATGTATCCGGTACCGACGGGCGGCCGCTCGGGGTGAACCTGCTGGCACCCGTTGACCGCCGGGTGCGGCAGGCGCCAATGCGTGGCTGGCATCTGGCCCTGGGCTCGCTCTCAATAGCGGCGGTGTTGTTTTCCGCCTGGACCGTATTGCAGAACCGACGCGAAGCGGCGGACCGGTTCGAGGCCTCATTGCGCACGCGCACCGAGCAGGCGCGAAAAGTGGCGGGCCAGCGACAGCAGTTGATTGACTTGGTCGAAGGCATGAACGCCCTGGAGAGGGCACGCGCACAGCGGCCGACCGCGGTCGAGGTGCTGGACGAGGTCAGCCGGCGCCTGCCGGACAGCACGTACCTAGAAAAGATGTCGATCGAAGGTGATCGGTTGATTCTCATCGGCTTGAGTTCAGAAGCTTCCTCGCTGGTTGCCAAGCTACAGGGCTCCGCACTGTGGCGTTCTCCCGCCTTGAGCGGCGCGCTGCAGCCGGACCAGACGCGGCGCCGTGATCGGTTCACATTGACTGCTCAACTCGTGAGCGCGACGGCGCCCCCCGCACCCACCACGGGAGGGTCGAATGGCGACCGTGCCGACTAGTCGCGACCGATGGCTCGCGCTGGGCCTGTTAGCGGCAGTCCTCCTATTGGGATACATGGTCCTGGTCCATCCCTGGTGGACGCAGCCGATGCTCGAGGTGGATCAACGCATCCAGGCGTTGCGTGAGCGCGAACTTCGTGTGCGCACGCAGTTGCAACAGGCACCGGAGGTGGAGAAGCAATTGGCGGCCGCACTGGCCCAGCAGGCACAACGGCCAGGTTTCCTCGAAGAGGCCAGCATGGAACTGGCCACCGCCGGTCTGGTTCAGCGACTGGAGGGCGTGGTCAAGGAGGCCAGCCCGGGCAACCGCAGCTGCGGAATCGCCAACCAGTCACCGCTGCCTCAGGCTACCGGCGAGCGCTTCACTCGGGTGGTGGTGCAGGTCCGCCTGCGTTGCGGTACTCCGGAACTGCTGGTGGTGCTGCATGCGCTGGAGTCTGGCAGCCCGCGCTTGTTCGTCGACAATTTGGGCATTCTTTCGAGCAGTTACGCCTATATGGCCCCAGAAGGTGGAACGGGAGGCCTCGATGTTACTTTCGAACTGTACGGCTACCTGAAGCCGGGCGTGGTAGCAGCTGCTTCGCCAGCCGTGCCCGCCGCGGTAGCGCTGCCGCAGGCGCCGGAGAATGGCGATGTCCATTGAATCGACGGGACCGCGCACGTTGCTGCTGGCCGCAGTGACCGGCTGGACGGTGCTGGTTGCCATCTTGGCTCAGGCAGGGTTGGGTAGCCGCATTACTCCGCTGGCGGACGACCCGGCCGGTGCGGCGCGGTTGCCGGCACTGCCGAAGACTTCGCCACAGGGGATGGGAGTGCTTGGGCAGTACACTGAGTTCACTCAGCGCCCCCCCTTTTATGAAAGCCGACGCCCACAGCCGTTCTACCTGACGGGGGACGCGGACGCGCAGCCCTCTGGTTTCGATTACGTGTTGACCAGCGTGTTGATGACGCCAGGACTGCACATGGCCATTCTCCAACCCAGTCAGGGCGGTGAGGGAATCCGGATCAAGCAGGGTGAGGCGGCGAATGCTGCTCCCCAATGGAAGCTGGTGGATCTGCAGCCGCGTGCGGCGGTGTTCGAAGGACCTGAAGGACGTCGTACGCTGGAATTGAGGGTGTTTGACGGCACTGGCGGCCAGCCGCCGAGCGTATCGGGCACACCGCCACCGGTTCCCGTGCCGGTGCCTGTGGGACCGCCCACGGGAGGCAATGCCCCCGCGCAACCCATCGCCGGCGGTGTGCCTGCGGTTCCGCCAGCCAAGCCGGCACAGCCGCAAGAACCGGCCGAGCAACCGGCGATGACAACCGAACAGCAAATGGAAGCGATTCGTAAACGCATCGAGGCGCGACGCGCGCAGATGCGCCAGCAGCAAAAGGGCGATGAAGCGTACCCGCCCGCATATACCCCAAATCCGAATCAGTAGAGTGCCGGCATGAAGTCACGCCTATTCCTGTTCTCCGTTTGCCTGGGCCTGCTGGCGGGTTGCGCCACCGCGCCCACGCCGGACGTCCGGCGCGCCGGAGAGACCCCGGCCACCCCGGGTACCGCCCAGACCTCGCCACTGGCTGAAACCGAGGAACCCGAAAGCGGTCCCCGCCCGGTCATCCGCCGCGGCAGCGGCCAGATGATCAACCGCGGCGCGGCGGCGGCGCCGATGCCGTCGCTGGGCGGCGCCAGTTCGGGTTCGGCCAGTTTCAACTTCGAAGGCGAATCCGTGCACGCGGTGGTCAAGGCCATCCTTGGCGACATGCTCGGCCAGAACTACGTGATCGCGCCCGGCGTGCAGGGCACGGTCACCCTGGGCACGCCCAAGCCGGTGTCGCCAGCGCAGGCGATGACCCTGCTGGAACAGGTGCTGGCGCAGAACAACGCGCGCATGGTCTACAGCGACGGCCGCTACAACATCATGCCGGCCGAGCAGGCGATGGTCGGCACGGTCGCCCCGCGCACCGGCGGCGCCGCCAACGCGCGCGGCTACGAGGTGCGGGTGGTGCCGCTGCGCTTCATCGGCGCCACCGAGATGAAGAAGGTGCTGGAGCCCTATGCGCGCCCCAACGCCATCGTCAACATCGACACCACCCGCAACCTGATCACCCTGGCCGGTACGCGTACGGAGCTGGAGAACTACCTGCGCACGGTCGAGGTGTTCGATGTCGACTGGCTCTCGGGCATGTCGGTGGGCGTGTTCCCGCTGGAAACCGGGCAAGCCACCAAGGTGGTCGCGGATCTGGAAAAGGTGTTCGGCGAAACCAGCAAGACCCCGAGCGCCGGCATGTTCCGCTTCATGCCCCTGGAAGGCGCCAACGCCGTGCTGGTGATCACCCCGCAGCCAGCCTACCTGGATCAGATCCAGCAGTGGCTGGAACGCATCGACAGCGCGGGCGAGGGCGCGCGGCTGTATTCGTACGAACTGAAGTACATCAAGGCCAAGGACCTGGCGCAGCGGCTGGCGGAGGTGTTCGGTTCCGGCAGCGGAAACCGCGGCGATACCACCGGCGGCAACGGCAATGCCTCGCTGATGCCGGGAACGGATCCGGTCCAGATCAACGATGGTGGCCTGGACGACCGCAATAGCAGCGTTGATTTCGGCGGTACCGGAGGGACGGGTGGCAGTACCGGCGGCACCCTGGGCGGAGGCAACCTGAGTCTGGGGCCGCGGTCCGATGGCAACGCCAGCCTGACCCTGCAAATCGACGGTGACCGCGTAGGTGTCGCGGCGGTGGAGGAAACCAATACGTTGCTGGTGCGTTCCAGTGCGAGCGCATGGAAATCGATCAGGGAAGTCGTCGAACGACTCGACGTCATGCCCATGCAGGTCCACATCGAAGCGCAGGTTGCGGAAGTCAAGTTGACAGGCAAGCTGAGCTATGGCGTTTCCTGGTTCTTCGAGAACGCAGTGACCCAGGAGACCGACCCGGCTCTTCCCAGTGCCCTGGGACGTCGCATCTGGGGTTCCATCAGTGGCAGCATTCGTCCGGATACCGGTATCGGCTGGACGTTCCTCGGTAACAACGCGGCCGCCATCATCAGCGCGCTTGATCAGGCCACGGATGTGCAATTGCTCCAGACGCCATCCCTGTTGATCCGCAATAACGCGGAAGCCACCCTGAATGTCGGTACCCGGATTCCGATCGATTCCGTCACGATCGATAACGGCCAGAACACGAATACCTATTCGCAGGTGCAGTACCTGGATACCGGTACGCTGCTGAAGGTTCGTCCGCGCATTGCGCGGGACGGCATGGTGTTCCTCGACATCGTCCAGGAACTGAGCGTGCCCGGCTCCCGCCCGGCCACCTGCGGTGGTACCACCGGCCGCTCATGCAACGTCGACATCGACACGCGCAGGATGAAGACCGAAGCCGCAGTCCGTAGCGGGGATACCATCATGCTGGCCGGCCTGATCAGCGACAGCCTCGACAAGGGCTCTTCGGGCATACCGGGCCTGAGCAAGATTCCGGTGCTTGGCGCCTTGTTTGGCTCGCAGCGTCAGAACCGCAACCGTCAGGAAGTCATCATTCTGTTGACCCCGACCATCATCCGCGATCCGCAGGAAGCGAGAGATCTGACCGACGAGTACGGCCAGCGCTTCCGGGCGATGAAGCCGTTGAACCAGCCCGACAATAAGTGAGCGCAGCCGCAGCCGCCCTGCCCATCATCCTGCTGCCGATAGGCGCGGACGACGACGCGCTGGACGCCTGCCTGGGTTCGCTGGACGCGGGCACGCCCGACGGCACGCGGATCTGGCTCGCCGACGACGGCCAAGCCGGTCCGCGCGGACTGGCCATCGTCGAGCGCTGGCTGCAGCGCACCCGTTTGCAGGCGGACTACACGCGGCGCCCGCGCCCGGTCGGCGAGGTCGCGCATCTGGACGAAATGCTACGGGCCTGTGGTGATGCGGACGTGGTGGTCCTCGCGCCGGATGCGCAGCCACTGCCGGGTTGGCTGCAGCAGCTGGCCGCCTGCCTGGCGCGCGATGCTTCCATCGCCACCGCCACGCCCTGGTGCAATGCGGGCGAGGCCGCCGCGTGGCCGCGTCTCGGTGAGATCTCGGCCCCACCCGCTGATTTCGAGCGTACCGCGCATGCCTGCGCGGCGATGCCTCCGATGCATCCGGAACTTCCCGCGGGCGTCGCCCACGCCGTCGCCATCCGCGGCAGCGCCCGCAAGCGGGCCGGGGGACTGGATGCCAGCAGTTATGCGTCCTGGTACGCCGCGCTGATCGATCTTTCATTGCGTCTTTCCGGCCTCGGCTGGCGCAACGCGCTGTGCGAAACCGCCTTCGTGGCGCGGGGGGGCGAAGGCTTGCCCGCCGACGGTGACATGGACACGATCAACGCGCGCTGGCCGGCCTGGCATGCGCGGCTCGCGAATTTCCTGATGGAAGACCCCGTGCGCACGCTGCGCGAGCAACTGACATCGCTTTACCTGGAGGCCGGCGCGCCGGAACCGCAACGTGAACTCTTCGATTGATTCGCGCGCCATCGCCGCGATCGTCGTCACCCACGAAAGCGCCAGCACCATCGACGACTGCCTGCAGCGCCTTCGCGATGCGGTGGACGTGGCGGAAATCCGGGTGGTGGACAATGCATCCAGCGACGACACCGTGAGCGTGGTCCAGCGCCACGCGCTGGCGGATCCGCGCGTACGCTTCGTCGCCAACCCGGACAATCCGGGCTTCTCGGTCGGCTGCAACCAGGGCGCGGACGATTCGGCATCGCCCTGGCTGGCGTTCGTGAATCCGGATCTGCAGGTGTTGCCGGATACCCTGGCCCGATTGCGCGATCTGGCGGCCGCCACCGGTGGGGAAGCGTTGCTGGGTGCGGATCTGGTGGACGAAGCAGGGATTCGAGACACCGCCGCGCGTCGCCGCGATCCGGATTTCGCCGCGATGCTGACCGCGCCGGGCGCCGCCTCGCGATTGGGTGTGGAGGTGGACGATGCGCAGGCGCTGCAACCGCTGGAAGCACTCTCCGGCGCGCTGATGGTGATGCCGCGTTCGCTGTTCCGCCGGCTTGGCGGGTTCGACGAGGGCTATCGGTTGCACGCGGAGGATCTCGATCTGTGCCGGCGCGCGCGTATGGCCGGCGCGTTGGTGGCCGTGGCCAACCGCGTGCGCGTGGTGCATATCCGCGGTGTCTCCAGTCGCGCGCGGCCGTTCTTCGTGGAGTGGCACAAGCATCGGGGCCTGTGGCGGTATTTCAGCAAGTTCGAGGCCAGCCAGCGTGGCCTGGGAGTGCGCATCGGAGTATTCGGTGCGATCTGGGCGCATTTCGCGACGGTGGCGCTGCGGTTGCTGTTCCGTCGTCGCTGACCCCGCCGGGGCCTGTCGTCGCGGCGGCGGACACGGCGCATGCGCCTGGAGCGCGTGGAGTATGCTGACAGCGCTCCCGCACGGCCCGGCCCGATGATCATCACCTCGCTGCTCGATACCGATCTCTACAAGTTCACGATGATGCAGGCGGTCCTGCATCACTATCCGGCCGCGCAGGTGCAGTACCGCTTCAAGTGCCGCACGCCGGGCGTCCCGCTGGCGGACCATCTCGATGAGATTTCCGCGGAAATCGATGCGTTGTGCACGCTGCGCTTCCGGACCGATGAACTCGATTATCTGCGCGGGCTGCGTTTCATCAAGTCGGATTTCGCCGATTTCCTCGGCCTGTTCCACCTGGATCGCAAATACATCCGGTTGCGGGTCTCACCGACGATTCCCGGGGAAATCGAACTCGACATCGTCGGTCCCTGGCTTCACACCATCCTGTTCGAGGTGCCGCTGCTGGCGATCATCAACGAGGTCTGGTTCCGCCATGCGGGCGTCGCCGACGTCGCGGAAGGCGAACGCCGGCTGGATGCCAAGATCGCGCGTCTGCGCGAAGGCGGCGAGGATTGCGTCATTGCCGACTACGGCACCCGGCGCCGTTACTCGCGGGATTGGCATGCGCGCGTGCTGCCGATTCTCAAGGCTGGGCTGGGGGCGCAATTCGTCGGCACCAGCAATGTGTACTTCGCGCGCGAATACGGCATGACCCCGCTGGGCACGATGGCGCACGAATGGCTGCAGGCATTCCAGGCACTGGGTCCGCGCCTGCGCGATTCGCAGGCGGTGGCTTTCGATATCTGGGCCAAGGAATATCGCGGCGATCTGGGGATCGCGTTGTCGGACGTGGTGGGCCTGAAGGCGTTCTTGCGCGATTTCGATCTGTACTTCTGCAAACTGTTCGACGGCATGCGCCACGATTCGGGCGAGCCGCTCCAGTGGGGCGAGGAAATCCTCGCGCACCTTGAAAGGATGCGCATAGATCCGCGCACCAAGACGCTGGTTTTCAGCGATGGCCTGGACGTCGAGAAAGTGCTGCGGCTTTACGAGCGCTTCCGTGGCCGCTGCCGGCTGGCGTTCGGCATCGGTACCAACCTGACCAACGATCTGGGGCCGACACCCTTGCAGATTGTCATCAAGATGATCCGCTGCAACGGCCAGCCGGTCGCCAAGCTGAGCGATTCGCCCGGCAAGAGCATGTGCGAGGACGAAGGCTACGTGCGTTATCTGCGGCAGGTGTTTGAACTGCCGGACGTGGAGGAAACGACATGATTCATCCCATCCTGAAAATGGGTGACCCGCGGCTGTTGAAGATTGCCAACCCGGTGGAACGGTTCGATACCCCGGAACTGCACGCACTGATCGCCGACATGTTCCAGACCATGGCTGCGGCCAGCGGCGTCGGCCTGGCCGCGCCGCAGATCGGCGTGGACCTGCAACTGGTCATCTTCGGCTTTGACAACAGCGATCGCTATCCGGATGCGCCGCCGGTGCCGCGCACCATCCTGCTCAATCCCGTCATAGAACCGCTGTCCGACGAAATGGAGGATGGCTGGGAAGGTTGCCTGTCGGTGCCGGGCCTGCGCGGCGTGGTGCCGCGCCATCGCGCGATTCGCTATCGCGGTTTTGATCCACAGGGCCATCCCATTGATCGCGAGGCCGAAGGCTTCCACGCGCGGGTGGTGCAGCACGAGTGCGACCACCTGATTGGCCGGCTGTATCCCTCGCGCATCCGCGACTTCAGCCAGTTCGGCTATACCGAGATCCTGTTCCCCGGTTTGCAAGGCGACGACTGAAGCAAGGGGGCCGGGATATCCGCCAAAGGCTCGCGCCGGGACGGCGCTCCTACACCGCGAAGGTAAAACCCAGGGTAGGAGCGGCCTCCGGCCGCGAGCTCTTCCGCCGGTTTCCGCAAAACAACATCGTCACCCTACGCCAACGCGTAGCGCAGGATGAACAACCCGGCCACCAGCCACACCGCCGGATGCACTTCGCGCCAGCGGCCGGTGCCGAGCTTGAGCGCTGCGTAGGCGATGAAGCCGAACGCCAGGCCGTTGGCGATGGAGTAGGTGAACGGCATCGCCAGCGCGCACAGCGCGGCCGGCACCGATTCGGTCAGATCGCTCCAGTCCACGTCGACCAGTTCGCGCAGCATCAGGCCGGCCACGTAGAGCAGCGCGGGCGCGGTTGCGTAGCCTGGGACCATCGCCGCCAGCGGCGAGAACAGCAGGGCTACCAGGAACAGCAGCGCCACCACCAACGCGGTCAGGCCGGTGCGTCCGCCGACCTGCACGCCGGATGCGCTTTCGGCATAGGCGGTGGTGCTGCTGGTGCCCAGCAGCGAACCGGCGATGATGGCGCCGCTGTCGGCGAGCAGGGCGCGGCCGAAACGCTTCTGCCCATCCGGCAGTTTCAGCAGGCCGGCGCGTCCGGCCACGCCGTAGAGCGTGCCGGTCGCGTCGAACACTTCCACCAGCACGAACACCAGCACCACCTGCAACAGCACGGCGATCGGCGTGCCGTCGTCGCGATGCAGCAGGCCGGGCAGATCCAGTTGCAGCCAGGTCGGCGCCAGGCTGGGCGGCGCCGCGACGATGCCCTGGTAATCGACATGGCCGAGCAGTCCGGCGAACGCCGTCACCACCAGGATGCCGATCAGGATCGCGCCGCGCACGCCACGTGCTTCCAGCACCGCGATCAGCAGGAAGCCGCCCAGCGCCAGCAGCGGTTCGTGCGAATGCAGCGTTCCCAATGCGACCAGCGTGTCCGGATTGCCAACGATGACCTGCGATTTCTGCAGCGCGATGATCGCCAGGAACAGGCCGATGCCGGCGACGATCGCCGCGCGCAGCGACGGCGGGATGCCGGCGACCAGCCAGGCGCGTACGCCGGTGAGGCTGAGCAGCAGGAACACCAGGCCGGAGATGAACACCGCCGCCAGCGCCTGCTCCCAAGGCAGGCCGGCCGTACCGACCACCGTGAAGGCGAAGAACGCGTTCAGGCCCATGCCCGGCGCCATGCCGACCGGGAAGTTCGCGGCGAACGCCATGATCAGCGATCCGAGCGCGGCCGCCAGGCAGGTGGCGACGAACACCGCGCCCGCATCCATGCCGGTGGTCGAGAGGATCTCCGGATTGACGAAGACGATGTAGGACATCGTCAGGAAGGTGGTGGCGCCGGCCAGCAGTTCGGTGCGGACGCTGGTGCCGTGCTCGCTCAGGCGGAACAGGCGATCGATGGACATGGGGCTACCTCTTCATCCGGGGGCAGGGTACCGCAGCGCGTGCCGCGACGGATGCCCGGCGAGTTGGGATAAAAAAGAATGGGCCGGATTCGGGGGAATCCGGCCCTTCGGGATTTATTGCCGGTGGACGATGGATCCCCGCTTTCGCGGGGATGGCGGTTCGGCAAAGCCGTGGCCGTTGCCGGCCACGGGCCGAATCGTCACTTCAGTGCCTTGAAGCGCAGGCGATGCGGCTGCGCGCCTTCGGCGCCGAGGCGGCGCTTCTTGTCTTCCTCGTACTCGCGGTAGTTGCCCTGGAAGAATTCCACGTGCGAGTCGCCCTCGAAGGCGAGGATGTGAGTGGCGATGCGATCCAGGAACCAGCGATCGTGCGAGATCACGAAGGTGTTGCCGGGGAATTCCAGCAACGCGTCTTCCAGCGCGCGCAGGGTTTCGATGTCCAGATCGTTGGACGGTTCGTCGAGCAGCAGCACGTTGCCGCCCTGCAGCAGGGTCTTGGCCATGTGCAGGCGGCCGCGCTCACCACCGGACAGCGAACCGACCAGCTTCTGCTGGTCCTGGCCCTTGAAGTTGAAGCGGCCGATGTAGGCGCGCGACTGGATTTCCACGCCGTTGATGTTGAGGATGTCCAAGCCGCCGGAGACTTCCTGGAACACGTTGTGGTTGCCTTCCAGCTTGTCGCGGCTCTGGTCGACGTAGGCCAGCTTGACGGTCGGGCCGATGTTGATGGTGCCGGAGTCGGGCTTCTCCTGTCCGGTGATCATCTTGAACAGGGTCGACTTGCCGGCGCCGTTCGGGCCGATGATGCCGACGATGGCGCCGGCCGGGACCAGGAAGCTCAGGTCGTCGATCAGCAGGCGGTCGCCGAACTTCTTGGAGACGTTCTTGAACTCGATGACGCTGTTGCCCAGGCGCTCGCCCGGCGGGATGAAGATTTCGTTGGTCTCGTTGCGCTTCTGGTAGTCGACCGACTGCAGTTCATCCAGGCGGGCCAGGCGCGCCTTGCCCTTGGAGCGGCCGCCCTTGGCGTTCTGGCGCGACCATTCCAGTTCCTTGGCGATCGCCTTCTGGCGCGCCTTTTCCTGGTTCTCTTCTTGCTTCAGGCGCTCTTCCTTTTGCACCAGCCAGTCGGTGTAGTTGCCCTTCCACGGAATGCCGCGGCCACGATCGAGTTCCAGGATCCACTCGGCCGCGTTGTCGAGGAAGTAGCGATCATGGGTGACCGCCACCACGGTGCCGGTGTAGCGGGCCAGGAACTGTTCCAGCCATTCCACCGACTCGGCGTCCAGGTGGTTGGTCGGTTCGTCGAGCAGCAGCATGTCCGGCTTCTGCAGCAACAGACGGCACAGCGCGACGCGGCGCTTCTCGCCGCCGGACAGCTTGCCGACGATGGCGTCCCACGGCGGCAGGCGCAGCGCGTCGGCGGCCACTTCCAGCTGCTGCTCCAGCATGTGCGCGTCACCGGCGGCGAGAATCGCTTCCAGGCGCTGCTGCTCGGCGGCCAGCTTGTCGAAGTCGGCGCCTTCCTCGGCGTAGGCGGCATACACCGCGTCCAGCGCGGCCTGCGCCTGCAGCACTTCGCCGACGCCTTCCTCGACCGCTTCGCGCACGGTCTTGTTCGGATCCAGTTCCGGTTCCTGCGCCAGGTAGCCGACCTTGATGCCCGGTTGCGGACGCGCTTCGCCCTGGAAGTCGGTGTCCACGCCGGCCATGATCTTCAGCACGGTGGACTTGCCGGCACCGTTGAGGCCCAGCAGGCCGATCTTGGCGCCTGGGAAGAACGACAGCGAGATGTCCTTGATGATCTGGCGCTTGGGAGGAACGATCTTGCTTACACCGTTCATGGTGTAGATGTATTGCGACATGGGGCTCTCCGGAACCGGGACGCGCCGAGCCCGGCCGGATGGCCTGGGACAGGGCGGGAAGACGGGGATTATCCCGCAGGGTGGGGGCGCGTTGCCAGCGCGGAAGGGGCCGGCCGGGCTTTCCCCGCCGGCCGTTCAGGCCAGGAACGGCTGGAGCCGGCGGCGCGGAAACGGCCGGGGCCGGCTCAGATCCAGATGATCAGGGCCACCACCAGCGCCACGCCCAGGTACTTGAGCGTGTAGTACAGGCCCTTGCTGCGCTCGCGCAGGGCCTTGCTCTTCAGGCGCAGGGCGTAGAAGTACTTGAAGGCCCGGTTGAAGCCGCCGGTCTTGTCGCCTTCCTGGTTGGGCGAGGCGCCCGCGGCAATCAGGTTGCGGGCGACGAAGCGGTTCAGCGCCGCCGCCCAGCGGTACTTCATCGGCCGCTCGATGTCGCAGAACAGGATGATCCGGTTGCCGGCGCTGTCGTTGCGGGCGCTGTGGATGTAGGTCTCGTCGAACATGGTCCATTCGCCGTCGCGCCAGCTGTAGCGCTGGCCATCCACGTCGATGAAGCAGGCATCGTCGTTGGGGGTTTCCAGGCCCAGGTGCAGGCGCAGCGAGCCGGCGTAGGGGTCGCGATGCGGCCGCAGCTCGCTGCCCGGCGGCAGCTCGGTGAACATGGCGGCCTTCACCCCCGGCAGCTCGCGCAGCAGGGCGGTGGTGGCCGGGCACAGCTCGGCGGCGGACGGATGGGCGTCGTCGTACCACTTCAGGTAGAAGCGCTTCCAGCCGCGCCGGAAGAACGAGTTGAAGCCGACGTCGGTATAGCCGTCGGCGGCCTTGATCTGCTGCATTTCACGCAGGTGCCGGGCCTCGGCGCGGATTTCCTGCCAGCGGGCGCGCAGCGGCGCCAACTCGGGAAAATGCTTGTCCGGGTCCAGGAACGGGGTGGTCGGCACCCGCGAGCAGGCGTACATCAGCACGTTGATGGGCGCCATGAAGGTCGAGTGGTCCAGCAGCTGCCGGCCCAGGCGATGACGCACGCGTCCGCGGAAGTGCACGTAGACGGCGCAAGCGACGAACAGGAAGACGAGAACCCATTTCACGGTCGGGGGCATCCAGTGGGGAGGGGACCGGCTGGCGGAGGGGCTGGCGGGTCGGGCGGCGGGGTCGCGGTCGGGCGAATCCGCCCATTGTCGGGCAGAACGGGCCTGGTGGCACCTGTCCGAGTTGGCCGCCATACGCCCGTGGGCTAATATTTCAAGTCTTATCCCGACCGCCTGAACGCCGGTCCGCCGGTTCGGCCTGGTCTCATCTTTCCTTCAGCTTCCCCTTGCGAGGCCCCGCGAATGTTCCCCAGCACCACCCGTATTGCCGGATTCGATGACGAACTCGCCCAGGCCATCGCCGCCGAGGCCCGTCGCCAGGAGGACCACGTCGAGCTGATCGCCAGCGAGAACTACGCCAGCCCGCGGGTGATGGAAGCCCAGGGCAGCGTGCTGACCAACAAGTACGCCGAAGGCTATCCGGGCAAGCGCTACTACGGCGGCTGCGAGTACGTCGACATCGCCGAACAGCTGGCGATCGACCGGGTCAAGCAGTTGTTCGGCGCCGACTACGCCAACGTGCAGCCGCATTCCGGCTCGCAGGCCAACCAGGCGGTCTATTTCGCGCTGCTGCAGCCGGGCGACACCATCCTGGGCATGTCGCTGGCGCATGGCGGCCACCTGACCCACGGCGCCAAGGTCAATGCCTCGGGCAAGCTGTTCAACGCCGTGCAGTACGGCGTCAACGACCAGGGCCTGATCGACTACGACGAAGTCGAGAAGCTGGCGCTGGAGCACAAGCCGAAGATGGTGGTGGCCGGTTTCTCCGCCTATTCGCAGGTGATCGACTGGGCGCGCTTCCGCGCCATCGCCGACAAGATCGGCGCCTACCTGTTCGTGGACATGGCGCACGTGGCTGGCCTGGTCGCCGCCGGCGTGTATCCGAACCCGCTGCCGCACGCCCACGTGGTCACCTCGACCACCCACAAGACCCTGCGCGGTCCGCGTGGCGGCATCATCCTGGCCAAGGGCGCCGGCGAGGACATCGAGAAGAAACTGCAGAGCATCGTGTTCCCGGGCATCCAGGGCGGTCCGCTGATGCATGTCATCGCCGCCAAGGCGGTGGCCTTCAAGGAAGCGCTGGAGCCGGAATTCACCGCCTACCAGCAGCAGGTGGTGAAGAACGCGCAGGCGATGGCCACGACCATCATCCAGCGCGGCTACAAGATCGTCTCCGGCGGCACCCAGAACCACCTGATGCTGGTCGACATGATCGGCAAGGGCATCACCGGCAAGGCCGCCGAGGAAGCGCTGGGCAAGGCGCACATCACCGTCAACAAGAACGCGGTGCCCAACGATCCGCAGAAGCCCTTCGTCACCTCGGGCCTGCGCATCGGCACCCCGGCGGTGACCACCCGCGGCTACAAGGAAGCCGACTGCGTGGCCCTGGCCAACTGGATCTGCGACGTGCTGGACGCGCCCGGCGACGACAAGGTCATCGCCGGCGTGCGCGAGAACGTCACCCTGCAGTGCCGGCAGTTCCCGGTCTACGGCTGATCGGCTGACCGCCGCCACCATCGCCGCGATGGCGGCGCTGCTGGTCCGGCAGCGCCGTGGCGGCACGGCTTTTTCCGCCGTCCCGTCGCGCTCGCCGCCCGCGGGCCCGGGCGGATCGTGACCGGGAGCGGCAGCGGCAGTACACTCAGCCGTTCGGGTGGAGTTCCCGCCCATTGCCGCCGCTCCCCGCGACGGAAAGCCCCAGAGCCGATGCACTGCCCCTTCTGCCAGCACACCGACACCCGCGTCATCGATTCGCGCGTCTCCGAAGACGGCGCGACGATTCGCCGTCGGCGCGAATGCGAGGCCTGCGGCGAGCGCTTCAGCACGCTGGAGAACATCGAAATCAAACTGCCCGCGGTCATCAAGAGCGATGGCCGCCGGGATGCGTTCGACGCGCGCAAGCTGCGCGCCGGCTTCGATCGCGCGCTGCAGAAGCGCCCGGTCTCGGAAGAACAGATCGAGGCGGCGGTGCGCGCGGTGGTGCACAGCATCCGCATGAGCGGCGAGCGTGAGATTCCCTCGCGGCGGATCGGCGAGTTCGTGATGAACGAACTGCGCAAGCTGGACCACGTGGGTTATGTCCGCTTCGCCTCGGTCTACCGCAGCTTCGAGGACGTGGCCGACTTCCGCGAGGAAATCGAGAAGCTCGAGCGCGATCTGCCGGCCGGTGCCGGCCAGCTTTCGCTGCTGGGCGGTGAAGTCGTGCCCTTCGACAAGAACCTCGACAAGCACAAGAAGCGCTGAGCCATGCGCATCGAATGGATTGGGTGCCACCCGCAGCACGTGGCCGTGCTGGCGCGCTGGCATCACGCCGAGTGGGGGGCGCTGTACGACGATTGGACCCTGCCGGTGGCGACCGCCGAACTGGAAGACCACACCCGTCGCGCATCCCTGCCGACCACGCTGGTGCTGCTGGATGGCGACACCCTGATGGGTTCGGTCAGCCTGCTGATGGAAGACGCGCCGGAACTGCAGGATCGCGGCAGCCCCTGGCTGGCCAGCCTGTTCGTGTCGCCGGAAGCGCGCGGACGCGGGGGCGGCAGGCACCTGGTGGAGGCGGCCGTGGCGCATGCGGCGGCGCAGGGGGTGGAACGGTTGCGCCTGTTCACCCTCTGGCACGAGGACTTCTATTCCGGGCTCGGCTGGGAACTGGAGGAACGTGCGCAACTGCACGGGGTGCCGATCAGCATCATGGGCATCGTCCCGGCGCGCCACGTGGCGGAGTCGCCGCCGCCTTCCCTGCCGTATCCACTCCAAACCACGGGAACCCGGGCATGACCGATACCGCCGCCTTCACCGCCACCGATCACGCGCTGATGGCGCAGGCCCTGCGCCTGGCCGAGCGCGGCGCCTACACCACGCGACCCAATCCGATGGTGGGCTGCGTGCTCGCGAAGGACGGCGAAGTGGTGGGCGAGGGCTGGCACCAGCGCGCCGGTGAGCCGCATGCCGAAGTGCTCGCCCTGCAGGTGGCCGGCGAGCGCGCCAGGGACGCGACCGCCTACGTGACCCTGGAACCGTGCGCGCACACCGGTCGCACCGGTCCCTGCGCGGATGCGCTGATCGCGGCGGGCGTCACCCGCGTCGTCGCGGCGATGCGGGATCCGTTCCCGCAGGTCGACGGAGCGGGCTTCGACAAGCTGCGCGCCGCCGGCATCACCGTGCAGTCCGGTTTGCTGGAGGCGCAGGCGCGCCAGCTCAATCGCGGCTTCCTGTCGCGCGTCGAGCGCGGCCGGCCGTTCGTGCGGGTCAAGCTGGCGACCAGCCTGGACGGACGCACCGCGATGGCCAACGGCGATTCCAAATGGATCAGCGGTGATGCCTCGCGCCTGGACGTGCAGCGTTGGCGCGCGCGCGCCGGCGCCATCCTGACCGGCGCCGGCACCGTGCTGGCCGACGATCCCTCGCTGACCGTGCGGCTGGAGGACGACACCCCGTTCGTGCCGCCGCTGCGGGTGGTGCTGGATCCGGGACTGGCGACCATCGCGCGCGGGCGGGTTCGCGAAGGCGACGCGCCCACCCTGTACATCCACACCGCCGACGCCAAGCCGCCGCGCGAAATCGCCGCGCAGCGCGCGGTGGCGCCGGCCGATGGCAGCAACTTCGATCTGCGCGCGGTGCTGGAGCTGCTGGCCGCGCGTGGCGTCAATGAGGTCCAGGTCGAAGCGGGCGCGACCCTGGCCGGGGCGTTCATCGCCGCCGGCCTGGCCGACGAAGTCCTGCTCTACGTCGCGCCAGTGCTGCTGGGCGACCAGGCCCGGCCGCTGTTCGCCGGCCTGGGCATCCAGAGCATGGCCGAGCGCGCGCGACTGAAGATTGTCGACGCGCGCGCGATTGGCGAGGATCAGCGCCTCCTCCTGCAACCCGTGCCCGCCACCTGAGCCAGCCCCCGACCATGGCCGCCTTCAAGGATCATTTCTCGGCGCTCGCCGACACCTACGCCAGTTCGCGGCCGACCTACCCCGAAACGCTGTACGACGCGATCGGCGCGGTGGTGCCGGCCAGCGCGCGGGTATGGGAGCCGGGCTGCGGCAGCGGCCAGGCGACCCGTGGCCTGGCCGCGCACTTCGCCCACGTCCACGCCACCGATCCCAGCGCGGCCCAGATCGCGCGCCACTGGGCGCAGCGCGAGCCGATCGGCAACGTGACCGTCGCGGTCGAACTGGCCGAAACGCCCTCGCTCGCCGATGCCAGCGTCGAGCTGATCGCGGTGGCGCAGGCGCTGCACTGGTTCGACCGGCGGGCGTTCTTCGCCAGTTGCGAGCGGGTGCTGGCGCCGGGCGGCGTGCTGGCCGCATGGACGTACCAGGACATCGTGTTCTCCGACGATCTCGCCGACGTGGCCGAGGCGGTGCGCGACGACATCGATCCGTACTGGCCGCCGGAGCGCAACGACGTGGACGTCGGCTACACCGGCTACGACTGGCCGTTCGAGGCGATGCCGGCACCGGCCGACCTCTGGCTGACCGCGGACTGGACCCTGCCGCAACTGCTGGGCTACTTCGCCAGCCTGTCCGCGACGGCGTGCTTCCAGGCCGCCACCGGCCGCGACGCCATCGAAATCCACGGCCCCGAACTGGCCGCCGCCTGGGGCGATCCGCAGCGCGTGCGGCGGATGCGCTGGCCGCTGGTCCTGCACCTGCGACGCAAGCCCGCCTGAATCCGGCCTCGCGTCGTTGCGGCCGGCGCGACACAGCGTCCGGCCGGGCGCGGCGGACGGCGGTGCTACAATGCGCGCGCCGGTTCGCCGGCAACCAAGACGTCTTCAGGGCGGGGCGAAACTCCCCACCGGCGGTAGGTGCGCAAGCACGAGCCCGCGAGCGCCTCCGGCCACGCCGGAGGGTCAGCAGACCCGGTCCAATGCCGGGGCCGACGGTCACAGTCCGGATGAAAGAAGACGGCAACGCGGGCACCGCGAGGTGTGCGATGGCCTGCGCCTGCCTCAATGCCTTGGGGCGTTTTTCGCTTTTTTCATTTCCGCGAGAAACGTTCATGCTCCCAGTATTCCCTGTTGTTGTTCCCGTCCCGGCCGCGCGCGCGGAGGTGCCCTGATGTTCACTGGCATCATCGAGGGCGTGGGCGCGCTGGCCGCGTCCGAAATCCGTGGCGGTGACGTCCGCCTGACCATCCAGGCCGGAACCCTGCCGTTCGACCACGTGCAGCCCGGCGAAAGCATCGCGGTCAACGGCGTCTGCCTGACCGTGATCGATTTCGACGCCGGCTCGTTCCAGGCCGATGCCTCCAACGAGACCCTGGCGTTGACCACCCTGGGCCGGCTCAAGCCCGGCGCGCCGGTCAACCTTGAGCGGGCGATGCGGCCGACCGATCGCCTCGGCGGCCACCTGGTCAGCGGCCACGTCGACGGCATGGGCCAGGTGCTCGACATCCGCGAGGACGCGCGCGCGCAGCGCTGGCGCTTCGCCGCGCCGTCCGCGCTGCTGCGCTACATCGCCAAGAAGGGATCGATCTGCGTCGATGGCGTCAGCCTGACCGTCAACGAGGTCGACGACGCCGGTTTCGAAGTCGCGCTGATCCCGCACACGGTCTCGCACACCGCCTTCGCGCAGACGCGGGTGGGCGATGCGGTGAACCTGGAAATCGATCTGGTCGCGCGTTACGTCGAGCGCCTGCTCGGTGCGCGCGACATGGAGGCGCAGGCATGAGCTTCGCCACCGTCCCCGAACTGCTGGAAGAAATCCGCAACGGCCGCATGGTCGTCATCGTCGATGACGAGGATCGCGAGAACGAAGGCGACCTGATCATGGCGGCCGAACTGGTCAAGCCGTCGGACATCAATTTCATGGTCACCCATGCGCGTGGCCTGGTCTGCCTGTCGCTGACCCGCGAGCGCTGCCGGCAACTGGGCCTGCCACCGATGGTCCAGGACAACACCTCGCCGCACCACACCAACTTCACCGTCAGCATCGAGGCGGCCGAAGGTGTCACCACCGGCATTTCCGCCTACGACCGCGCGCATACCGTGCGCACCGCCGTGCGTCCGGATGCCAAGCCGCAGGATCTGGCCCAGCCGGGCCACATCTTTCCGCTGGCATCGCAACCCGGCGGCGTGCTCAATCGCGCCGGCCATACCGAAGCGGCCAGCGATCTCGCGCTGATGGCCGGGCTGGAACCGGCCGGCGTGCTGGTGGAGGTCCTCAATCCCGACGGCAGCATGGCGCGGCGCCCGGAACTGGAAGCCTTCGCACGCGAGCACGGCCTGAAGATGGGCTCGATCGAGGAGCTGATCCGCTACCGGCTCAGCACCGAGCACACGGTCGAGCGCGTGGACGAGCGCGACATCCAGACCGAGCACGGTTCTTTCCGCCTGTTCACCTATCGGGATCGGTTGAGCCACGGCCTGCACTTCGCGCTGCTGCGCGGCGCTGCCGTGGCTGACGTGCCCACGCTGGTGCGCGTGCACATGCAGAACCCGCTCGCCGACGCCCTGCATTGGCGCCGCGCCGATTTCGGCCCGGCCATCGGCGACGTGCTGCGCCGGATCGCCGCCGAGGAGCGCGGCGCGCTGGTGCTGCTGGGCGACGCGGCGACCCCGGACGCGTTGCTGGATCGCATCCGGGAGTGCCCGGAGGCTCCGGCCAGCCGGGCCGGCGCGCTGGCCGAATGGCGCCGCAACGGCGCCGGCAGCCAGATCCTGGCCGATCTGGGGCTGGGTCGCCTGCGCGTGCTCGGCACGCCGCGCCGCCAGGTCGGCCTGGCCGGTTTCGGCCTGGACGTGGTCGAGTACGTCGAACCCTGATGCCCGCGACCCGGCCGGCCCCCGGCGCGCGGGGCCGGCCCTGCTAAACTTCCCAACCCCCAAGGAAACCCTGCCCATGGCCCACTACGAAGGCGATCTGCGCGCCCCCGAAGGCGCCCGCTTCGCGATCATCGCCAGCCGCTGGAACGCACGCATCACCGACGTGCTGGTGGCCGGCGCGCGCGAAAGCCTGGCCGGCAACGGCGTGGGCGAGGAAGCCATCGACGTCATCCGCGTGCCCGGCGCCTGGGAAATCCCGGTGGCCGCCGCGCGCGTAGCCGCGGGCAGCGGGCATGCCGCGATCATCGCGCTGGGCTGCGTGATCCGCGGCGACACCCGCCATTACGAGCATGTCGCCGACAGCTGCGCCGAGGGCCTGATGCGGGTGCAACTGGATTTCGGCGTGCCGGTGCTCAACGGCGTGCTGGCGGTCGAGCGCATCGAGGATGCCGAGGCGCGCGCCGGCGGCAGCCATGGCAACAAGGGCGAGGAGGTCGCGCTCGCGGCCGTCGAGATGGCGCAACTGCTGGAACAGTTGCCGTAACCACATTCAGGCTGGAGAACCCGTGAGCCGACAGTACCGAAAAGATGGCGTCGATCCCGTGACCCGCGCGCGTGCGCGCCGTCGCGCCCTGCAGGCGCTGTACGCGTGGCAGCTGTCCGGTGGCGAGGTCGGGCAGGTGATCGCCCAGTTCGCGCACGAGCAGGCGCACGAGATCGCCGATCTCGAATATTTCGAGGATCTGGTGCGCGGCGTGGTGAAGCATCGCGCGCAGCTGGACGAGGCGCTGGCGCCGTACCTGGACCGCACGGTGGAGGAGGTCGACCCGATCGAGCGCGCGGTGCTGCGCATCGCCGCCTACGAACTGCTGCACCGCCTCGACGTGCCGTACCGGGTGGTCCTGAACGAGGCCATCGAAACGGCCAAGCGTTTCGGCGCCGAGCACGGCCATACCTACGTCAACGGCGTGCTGGATCACGCCGCGGTCGCATGGCGTCCGGCCGAGACTTCGGCGAAGGCGCGCTGAGTCCGACGCGATGCGGAGCGGATCCGCATCCCGAAATCCCCGCCCCATGGACACCGGCGAATTCGATCTGATTGCCCACATCCGCGCGCGCGCCGGCCAGCGCGCGGACGTGGTGCTGGGCATCGGCGACGACGCCGCGTTGCTGCAAGCGCCCGCCGGCCGGCAACTGGTCGTCACCGCCGACACGCTCAACGCGGGCGTGCACTTTCCCGAAGCCACCGCGCCGCGGGACATCGGCTGGAAATCGCTGGCGGTGAACCTGTCGGATCTGGCCGCGATGGGCGCGGAACCGGCCTGGTGCACGCTGTCGCTGTCGCTGCCGGCAAGCGATCCGGCATGGCTGGACGCGTTTCTCGATGGCTTCCTGGCGCTGGCACGGCGGCATGGCGTTGCGCTGATCGGCGGCGATACCACCCGCGGTCCGCTGGCGATCGCGGTGACCGCGATCGGCACGGTCGAACCCGGTCGCGCGCTGCGGCGCGATGGCGCCAGGGTCGGCGATGACGTCTGGGTCAGCGGCACGCTCGGCGACGCGGCGGCCGCGCTGCATCTGTTGCCCACGCCGCCCGCCGACCTGCGCGAGCGCCTGGATCGTCCAGTGCCGCGAGTGGAACTGGGCCGCCGCCTCGCCGGTCTCGCGCATGCCGCGCTGGATGTTTCCGATGGCCTGCTCGCCGATCTGGGCCATATCTGTCGCGCCAGCGGCGTGGGTGCGGAGGTGGAACTGGGTCGCCTGCCGGCTTCCGCCACGCTGCGTGCGTATCCGCCATCGGAGCGCTTCGCGTGGCAGGCAACCGGCGGCGACGACTACGAACTCTGCTTCACCGCCCCGGCCTCCGCCCGGAACGCATTGGCCGAACTCGGCGTGTCGCTCGCCCTGCCGTTGACGCGCATCGGCCGCGTCGTGGACGGCGCGGGCGTGCTGGCCCTCGACGCCGAAGGGCGTCCCTGGCAACCGCCACGAGCCGGCTACACCCACTTCTGAACCAACACGCGTAGAGCGGAGCTCGCTCCGCTGCTTTTCCGACACCACACACCGCCGAGCAAGCTCGGCGCTACAGATCCGGTTCCGCAGCCTCCAGCAAGGCAGGCAATTCGGCGGCGCCGAGGGTCACCGGACGCACCTGCGCGTTGAGCGCTTCATTGCGCTCAAGCGGCAGGTTGTCGTCCATGCGACTGCCGGGCGGCAGCAGTGGGAAATCCAGGCGCAGGTCCGCCGCGCGTGCGCCGTGGCCGGCCATCTCGCGATACAGCGCCGCCGTCACGATCAACGATGCGCGCAACGAAGGATGCAGACTGTCGTCGGTGAACAGGACGACGCCGCGATGTTCCTGCTGGTAGGCGCGCAGGCGATGGCCGGCGAACACCGGCACGGCCTGCGTCACGCGCGCGGCCTGGCGCAATCCGCGATCCAGATTGTCCTGCCAGGTCGCATCCGGTCCCCAGGTTCCCAGCAGCAGCACCCGCGCGCCGGCCTTTTCCGCCAGATCGGCGAACTGCCGGTGCGCGCGCAGGCTGTTGCGGCAGACATCCTCCTCCTTCTGCGCGGGACTGGCGGCGCAGGCCAGCACACCGCCGCGTTCCTGCAGCACGACCACGTCCCAATGGCTCCCTTGCAACGCTTTCGCCACGGCGCCGCGCTTCCAGTGCTGCGCCAGCTCGGCCCCGGGCATCACGTAGGTTTCGGTTTCGATCAGCGGGCCATCAGCCTGCGCACGCGCCAGGCTGCGCAATAGGCCGGGCAGGTTGTTGACGTAGATCAGGCTGTTGCCGACCAGAAGGACCCGCAGGGTGGGGCGTTCTGTCGGCGCGTTGGCGGGAGACTGCGCGGCGGCGTGGGCGATGCTCGCGCCCGCCAGCACAAGCAGCAGCCCCAGGCGCTTCACGGCGGCAGCACCTTGCCCGGGTTGAGGATGCCGTCCGGATCCAGCGCGCGCTTGACCGCGTGCATCGCCGCCAGCGTCGCCGGCGTGAAGGCCTGCGGCATGAAATCGCGCTTGGCCACGCCGATGCCGTGTTCGCCCGACAGGGTACCGCCGAGCGACAGGGTCAGTTCGAACAGGCGCGGAAGCGCCAGGCGCGCGCGCGCGGTCTGGGCCGGGTCCTGCGGGTCATAGAGGATGTTGACGTGCAGGTTGCCATTGCCGGCATGGCCGAACGCGACGATGGGCAGGTCGAATTCCGCCGCCATCCTCTCGACTCCACCGACCAGATCCGGGATGCGGGAAACAGGCACGACGACGTCTTCGTTGATCTTGCCGTCGGCGATCGTGCGCAATGCCGGCGAGAGCGATTTGCGCGCCGCCCACAGGCGTTCGCGCGCGATTTCATCCGGCGCTTCGTCAAGCGCGATCAGTCCGTCGCCCGCGGCCGCGGTGGCAACGGCCTCGAGTGCGTGCGGGAGGGTTTCGCGTTCGCCATCGACCTCGATCATCAGCAGTGCGCCAGCATCGGGAATGTCGGCGCCGCCGACCTCGCGCGCCAGCCGGATACAGGCCCGATCCATGAACTCCAGCATCGCCGGCGCGACCGGCTGCGCCATCACCCGCGATACCGCCGCCGCGGCCTGGGTGACGTCGTGATAGAGCGCGCGCAGGCTGGCGCGGCGCGGTGGCCTGGGCAACAGGCGCAGGGTGGCCTCCACGATCAGCCCCAGCGTGCCCTCGCTGCCGACCAGCAGATGGGTGAGGTCGTACCCGGTCGCGTCCTTGGTGGTGACGCTGCCGCAGGCGATCAGATCGCCGGTGCCGGTCACCGCCTGCAGGCCCAGCACGTTGTCGCGGCTGGTGCCGTACTTCACCGCGTGCGGGCCACCGGCGTTGCAGGCGAGGTTGCCGCCGATGGTGGAAACGTCGGCGCTGGCCGGATCCGGGGCCCAGAACAGGCCATGCGGCGCCAGCGCGGCTTGCAGTTCGCCGTTCAGCACGCCGGGCTCCACCACCGCATAGCGATCGCCGGCCTCGATGCGCAGGATCCGGTTCATCCGTTCGAACGACACCGCCACGCCACCGGCATATGGAATCGCCGCACCGGTACTACTGGTGCCACTGCCGCGGGCCACGATCGGTACGCCGTATTCGCGGCACGCCCGCACGATCGCCTGGACCTGTTCACGGGTGCGCGGCACGGCGACCGCGTCGGCGAGGGCGAAACGGCGCGAATTGTCTTCGCCGTAGCGGCGGCGGGCGTCGGCGTCGGTCAGCCAGCCATCGCCGAGCAATTCGCCCAGCGCGGCATCCAGTGAGGCGGGAAGGGAGGGATTCACCCGCCCATTCTAAGGGAGCGGGCGGGCCTGGGATTCAGGCATCGTCGGCGCGGAAGGCGTCCGCGATCCAGTCCAGCCGCGGAGAATCCGGATCGCCGCGGGCATCGACCACGTCGAAACGGCAGGGCAGGTCGGCATAGCGGGGATGGGCGGCGAGAAACCGCGAGGCGGCATGGATCAACCGGCGACGCTTGCCGGCATCGATCGAGCCGGCGCCGCCGCCGAATGCATCCGAACGGCGATGGCGCACCTCGACGAACACCAGCACCGCCTCGCCGCGGCGTTCATCGCACATCACCAGATCCAGTTCACCGCCGCGGTAGTTCACGTTCGCGGCCAGCGGACGCAGGCCGGCGCGGATCAGGAACCCGCGTGCGGCCAGCTCGATCCGCGCACCCTGTGCGCGGCGATCAACCGCCATCGGCGATGGGAACCACCGCGCCGCTGCGGAAGGTCGACCAGGCCGGCGAGCGCAGCACGTTGCCGAAGCCGTCCAGGCGCAGGACGCCGGTGGCGCCACGCAGGCCCTCGTTGGTGTCGTTGGTCAGCTTCTCCAGATACGCGGTCAGCAGCCAGGCGTCGTAGCCGAACGCGAACAGGCGCGCGGCCGGACCGCGCGCGGTCGCCAGGCGTTCGCCGGTCACGCTGGCCGGCGGCAGGCCGGGCACGCCGCGGGTGGTCCAGGCTTCGGTCGGGAACACGATGCCGTCCAGCGCCACGTCATCCAGTACCTTGCCGGTGCCGGACAGCAGCTGCGAGGTGGCCACCCGGCTCTTGCCGCCGAGGCCGGCAAGCGCCAGTTGCGGCGCCAGCACGCGCGCGGTCGCGCCCTTCACCGCCAGGAACACCGCATCCACATTGGCCTGCGCGGCCGAGGCCAGCGCCGCCGACAGATCGCCGGGCGTGTCGCCGACACTGAGGTTAGCCGCGACCTTGCCGCCGCGCTCGCTGAAGCGTTCGGCGAACGCCTGCGCCGCGCGCCGGCCGTTGTCGTCGGCGCCACCGATCACCAGCACGTTGCGGCGCTCGCGCTCGAGCAGGTACTCGGCGGCCATGATGCCGTCGTCTTCCGGGGTCAGCGAGAAGCCGGCCATGCCATTCGGCGGCGGCACGTTGCCGCGGTTGAGCACCAGCGTGGGCACCTTGAGCGCGGGCTCGCGGAACAGCGCGCTGACCTCGTCGCGGCCGAGCGGGCCGATCACGAAATCGGCGCCGGCGGCGACCGCGCGGCCGTAGGCGGCAATCGCGCCACCGGCGGTGCCGCTGGTGTCGAAGAACTCCACTTCCGGCCGGCGCCGGCTCTCGCCGTAATAGCCGGCCATCAGGCCGTCGCGGACCGGCTGCGCGGCGGTGGCCAGATCGCCGGACAGCGGCAGCAGCACGGCCAGCTTCACCGGCGGACGGTAGCCGTCGCGTTCGGCCGGCGGACGGTTGCCGAATTGCCATTGGTCGCGATCGAACGGACGGGGCAGCGGCAGGCCGCGCCGCAGCAGGGCGCGACCGGCGAACTTGTACAGCGGATCGCCGGCCGGCAGGGCGGCGGCGTCGCGCGCCAGGGTGGTGTCGTCCAGGCCGGACAGCAGCCGATCGATCTCGCGCGCGTTGTCGGCGCGGGCCTGGCCGGTGAGGGCCGCATCCTGCCGCGCCAGCTCCGCGGCACGGGCGATGGCGGCGGAGGCCTGTCCCTTCGGCGTGGTCGGGCCGCTGACCTGGGTGGTGGCGCAACCGGCGAACAGCACGGCCAGCAGCAGCGGGGCGAGAATCCTTGCGAAGCGCATTTCCATAGGCATCGGCGGCGACAGGACGGAGGAACCGGCTACGATTCTACCCCTGCCGAAGGATCCCCACTGAATGCCCGCCGGAACCCTGTTCATCGTCGCCACGCCCATCGGCAACCTGGCCGATCTGTCGCCCCGGGCGCTGGAGACCCTCCGCCAGGTCGCCGCCATCTGCGCCGAGGACACCCGCCGCAGCGGCCAGCTGCTGGCGCATTTCGGCATCGAGCGGCCGCTGATAGCCCTGCACGAACACAACGAGGACGCACTGGCCCAGCGCATCGTGACGCGCCTGCAGGCAGGTGAATCGCTGGCGCTGGTCAGCGACGCCGGCACGCCGCTGGTCAGTGATCCCGGCTATCGCGTGGTGCGCGCGGCGCGCGCGGCCGGAATCCCGGTCAGTCCAGTGCCCGGCGCCTGCGCGGCGATCGCCGCGCTGAGCGTGGCCGGATTGCCGAGCGATCGCTTCGTGTTCGAGGGATTCCTGCCCGCCAAGGCGTCGGCGCGCCGGGATCATCTCGCGCAACTGGCCGGCGAAACCCGCACGCTGGTGTTCTACGAGTCCTCCCATCGCATCGCCGAGTCATTGGCGGACATGCGCGCGGCGTTCGGCGACGAGCGCCCGGCGGTATTGGCCCGCGAGCTGACCAAACTGTTCGAGACCGTGCTGGACGGCAACCTGGCCGATCTGCAGCGGAAGGTCGACACCGACGACAACCAGCGCAAGGGCGAGTTCGTGGTCATCGTGCAGGGCGCCGGCGAGGACGCCGATGCGCAGATCGCGGAGGGACGCCGCGTCTATGCGCTGCTCAACGCGCACCTGCCGCCGTCGGCGGCCGCCAAGCTGGCGGCGGAAATCACCGGCGCGCCGCGCAAGGCGCTGTACGGACAGAAGGACTGAGGAGACTCCGGCGGGGAGCGTCGTCCTGCGGTCGCCGGGAAACTGCTAACGTGCGTGCGACTTCCGGGGAAGCCGCCATGATCAGGATCCGATCCGCGTTCGCGACGCTGGTGTTCTGCCTTGCCCCATGGACGGCGCACGCGGCCGAGCCGGCTCCCCCGAAGCAACACTTCGTCGACATGGAACAGGGCCAGCGCCTGCGGCTGGATATGTTCGAACCGCAGACCGGATCCGCGCCACGCCCGGTCATCGTGCTGTTCCATGGCGGGGGCTGGTCCGTGGGCGAGGCGTCCTGGATCCATCCCACCGCGCGCCTGCTGGCGGAGCAGGGCATGGTCGCCATCTCGGTGGAGTACCGGCTCTCGGATCAGAAGACGGTCACGCCATTCGACGCGGTGGCGGATGCGCGCGCGGCCATCCGCTGGGTCCGCGCCAACGCCGCGGAGCTGGGGGTGGATCCGGCACGGGTGGCGGCGGGCGGCATTTCAGCGGGCGGCCATCTGGCGGCATCGACGGCCGTGTTCGACGAGCCGGGAGGCGCATCGATGTCCGCGCGCCCGGATCTGCTGGTGCTGTGGTCACCCGCCGTGGCGGTGGCAAACGATGGTTGGTTCACCCGGCTCAGCGGCGGCCCCGCGCAGGCGGCGGCGCTGTCGCCGGATCGGCATGTCCGCGCCGGGCTGCCACCGGCGATCCTGCTGCAGGGGGCGGAGGACAGCGTAACGCCGGCCGCGGGCGCGGCCCGCTTCTGCGATCGCATGCGGCAGGCGGGAAACGTCTGCGAGCTGGTGATCTACCCGGCTGTGGGGCACTTGTTCACCCGCAACCTGCAGCAGCAGGAGGAGCCCGACTACAAGGCGATCGATATGGCGATCGACGCCGACGCCGACCGCAAGGCGATCGCATTCCTGCAACAGCACGGGTTCATCACCAAACCGCGCGCGCCATGAGACAATGCGCGCGGCGGAGCCGGCCAGACAGTCGCGTCATGCGCAAGCATGCCGAGGAAAGTCCGGGCTCCACAGGGCACGGTGCCAGGTAACGCCTGGGCGGCGCGAGCTGACGGAAAGTGCAACAGAAAGATACCGCCGAACGGCTCTCCGGAGTGCGTGGCAAGGGTGAAATGGTGCGGTAAGAGCGCACCGCGAGTCCGGCAACGGACCGGCACGGCAAACCCCACCGGGAGCAAGACCAAATAGGGAGGCTATGCCGCGGCCCGCGGTGCCTCCGGGTAGGTTGCTTGAGCGTAGCGGTGACGCTGCGCCTAGAGGAATGACTGTCCAAGACAGAACCCGGCTTATCGGCCGGCTCCGCCTCATGTTTACTGGGCTTGTGCCCAGTAAACCCCAAAGTTCGCTGCGCGAACTTCGGGCCCCGATGCGCACTTCCATACCCCCGTCGTTCGCGCCGCTGGCGCGAACTCGCCCCCTGACTCAGGGGGCTTGTGCTTTCGGACAGGTCGAGCCGCGTGACGCGTTTGTCGTGCCAGTAAACCCCAAAGTTCGCTGCGCGAACTTCGGGCCCCGATGCGCACTTCCATACCCCCGTCGTTCGCGCCGCTGGCGCGAACTCGCCCACTGACTCAGGGGGCTTTTGCTTTCGGACAGGTCGAGCCGCGTGACGCGTTTGTCGTGCCAGTAAACCCCAAAGTTCGCTGCGCGAACTTCGGGCCCCGATGCGCACTTCCATACCCCCGTCGTTCGCGCTGCTGGCGCGAACTCGCCCCCTGACTCAGGGGGCTTGTCTTTCGGATGGATCAGGCTTGCGTGTTCGTGAGCGGGTTTGGCGCCATCGCGTAGAGCGGAGCTTGCTCCGCTGCTCCTTGGGCGGCCGGATGCGGCATCCCCCTTACGGCGGCATCCGGTTGGAGAGGGTGGTTTCGCCCAGCAGGTGGCCGTCGGGGCCGAAGCGGCGCTCGCTGATCCAGCCGTGGCCCTGGTGGTCGATGGCGATGAGGGTGCTGGCCCGGGTGCCATAGATCGGGTTGCGGATGAAGGCGGCCGACAGCAGACGTTCGCGTTCCAGTCCGACGCCGGTGTCGGGCAGTTCCGGGTCGGGGGCGAGGTGTTCGTCGGCCAGGCCGCGCCAGAGCAGGTCCACGTCCTCCGTCTCGCGTGACACCCAGTCGGACATCGCCTGCATCAGCCGCAGGGTCTTGGGCCAGGGCTCGTCGAGGTCGCCATTGGATAGTCCGTGCACGCCGTCGGCCAGGAGCATTCGACGTGGATGCGGGTAGTTGCTGACGTATTCGCAGACGTTGGCATCGGCAACCAGCAGATTGAAGGGGGCATAGGCGTCTGCCGCCGACCCGGTCGCGCCCGCGTATGCGGACGCGGACAGGCCGCTGCCGAGGAAATCTGCCGCCAGCGCGCCCCGCGACGGGGCCTGCGGGACGACGATGCGGGGATCCCGGACGTTGGTCACCACCGTCATCCGCCCCGAGAGGTCCAATCCCGCCCAGGTGCCGCCGGAGCGCAGATCGCGTCCGGCCAGCACCTCCGGCCGGTCGGACCAGCGCGCCAGGGCGGCGGTCGGACGCTCGTGCGCCTCGTCGCGGTTGCCGGCCATGACCAGGCGCCAGCGGGGATGGATGTTCCAGGCGATGGCGAGCAGGCACATGCCCCGCATTCTGGCCCCTTGCGCGCCTCGCCGTCAGCAGTCGCAATCCACGGCGAGACTGAGATCACGTCGTGCTCACGTCGGTGAATCTGACCCGAATCTCAAAATATGAGACGAAACAGCAACTTGTGGATAAGGCTTGAACAAGTCTCTGAAGTTCGCTGCAAGCCCTTGATACATCAAGCGATTTTTTGTCGATCTGCCTGTTGACAACCCTGTGCGCGATGCTAATGTGGGCATCCGAGGGAAAACCGGGTTTTTAGTGGGTTTTCGTGGTTCAATTACCGCCTTCGTGCGGACGGGCAAGGGCAGGATTCGTGTTTCAGGGTGAGACCGCCATCACGGTTGACGACAAGGGACGGCTAGCGGTGCCCACCGCTTACCGCGACCTCGTCGCGCGCGAGTGCGGCAACCGGCTGGTCATCACCTACAACCCGTTCGAGGCCGGCAGCCTGTACCTGTACCCCGAACACGAATGGCAGCGGGTCAGGGACGAGGTCAGCAAGCTGCCGAGCACCCAGCGCGCCCACCGCAGCCTGCAGCTGAAGCTGATCGGCGCCGCTTCGGTGGTGGAACTCGATGGCAATGGCCGCATCAGCATCCCGGCGAGCCACCGCAGCGCGGTCGGCATCGAGAAGAAAGCGGTGCTGCTGGGCATGGGCGACAAGTTCGAATTGTGGAGCGAGCAGGCACACCACGCGCAGATCCGCCAGACCATCGGCGACGAGGATCTCAGCGCGCACATGCTCGAGTTGCGCTTGTGAGGACCGGTGACGGCACGCGGCAGTCCGCGCAGGCCGGTCACCTTTCAGCGCTGCACTTGCCGGTGTTGTACACGCAGGTCATGGAAGGGCTGCAGGTGAAACGGGACGGGACGTATCTGGACGGCACGTTCGGGCGTGGAGGACACGCGCGCGGGGTGCTGGAACGACTGGGGCCGGGAGGTCGGCTGCTGCTGATGGACAAGGATCCCGAAGCGATCGCGCACGCCGAACATACGTTCGCGGACGATGCGCGCGTCGCGATCCGCCGTGGCAGCTTCGCCGGCATGGCGGAGTGGGACGCCACCGCCGCAGGCCTGGATGGCGTGCTGCTGGATCTCGGGGTCTCGTCGCCGCAGCTGGACGTGGCCGAGCGCGGCTTCAGCTTCGGCAAGGATGGCCCGCTGGACATGCGCATGGATCCCGAATCCGGCGAGAGTGCCGCGGCGTGGCTGGCTCGCGCCGACGAACGCGAGATCGCGGATGTGCTGTGGACCTACGGCGAGGAACGCATGAGCCGCCGGATCGCCCGCGCGATCGTAGCGCGCCGCGCGTCGCAGCCGTTCGTCCGCACCGCGGACCTGGCCGAGGTCATCGCCTCGGCGATGCCGCGCGGCAAGCAGGACATCCATCCGGCCACCCGCAGCTTCCAGGCCATCCGCATCCATATCAATCGCGAGCTGGCCGACCTGGAAGCCGGCCTCGACGCCGCGCTGGCGCGCCTGAAAACCGGCGGACGGCTGGCCGTGATCAGCTTCCATTCGCTGGAAGACCGCATCGTCAAGCGGTTCATTGCCGCGCACGCCAAGGCGCCGCCGGCCAACCGCCGGTTGCCGGTGCAGGAAGAATTCGTGCCGACCCTGCGCATGATCGGCGATGCCCAGAAGGGCACGTCCGAAGAAATCGCTGGCAATCCGCGCGCCCGCAGCGCGGTGCTGCGCGTGGCCGAGAAACTGGAGGCCGCCGCATGATGCGCTTCCTGATCGCGGTGCTGCTGGTGGCGAACGTGGCTTCGGCCATCGGCGTGATCTACGCGCGCCACCGCCATCGCCAGCTGTTCGTCGAACTTTCGCGGCTGGAACGCTCGCGCGACGAACTGAACGTCGAATTCGGCCGGCTCCAGCTGGAGCAGGCCACGGTGGCCGAGAGCACCCGCATCGACCAGATCGCGCGCGTGCGGCTGGGCATGAAGTTCCCCGAGACCAACGATGTCGTGGTGGTGCGCCCGTGAACTCGCGCAGCACGCCGCCGCTGAAGAACCGCAACCGCGCCCGCTTCAACCTGCGCGGACGGCTGGCGCTGGTCATCGGTGCGCTGGGCCTGTGCTCGGTGAGCCTGATCGGACGCGCTGCCTACGTGCAGCTGATCAACAACGACTTCTACCAGCGCCAGGGCGACTCGCGCTTCCTGCGCGAGATTCCGATCCCGACCTCGCGCGGCATGATCACCGATCGCAACGGCGAGCCGGTGGCGGTGTCCTCGCCGGTGGAATCGGTGTGGGCCAATCCGCGCGAACTGCTGAAGACGCCGGATCGCCTGCCGGAGCTGGCGCAGGCGCTGGGCGTGCCGCTGGAGCACCTGACCAACCGCCTGTCGCAGCGTGCCGACAAGGAGTTCGTCTACCTCAAGCGCCGGATCAATCCGGACGAGGCGCACCGCATCCTGGCGCACAAGATTCCCGGCGTGTTCTCGCAGCGCGAGTTCCGTCGTTTCTACCCGCAGGGTGAGGCGATGGCGCACGTGCTGGGCTTCACCAACATCGACGATCGCGGCCAGGAAGGACTGGAGCTGGCGTTCGACGAATGGTTGCGCGGCAAGCCCGGCGCCAAGAAGGTGATCCGCGACAACCGCGGCCGCATCGTCGAGAACGTCGATCTGGTGCGTTCGGCGGAGCCGGGCAAGGACCTGACCCTCAGCATCGATCGCCGCATCCAGTTCCTGGCGTTCCGCGAACTGCGCAACGCGCTGATCGAACACCAGGCCAGCAGCGGCTCGATGGTGATCATGGACGTGACCACCGGTGAAGTGGTGGCGATGGTGAGCCTGCCGACCTACAACCCCAACGCGGTCGGCCAGGCCGGCGCCGAGACGCGCCGCAACCGCGCGGTGACCGACATCGTCGAACCCGGTTCGACGATGAAGCCGATCACCGTCTCGGCCGCGCTGAAGGCGGGCGCGGTGACGCCGTCCACCCTGATCAACACCTCGCCGGGCTACATGTCGCTGGGCCGCTACACCATCCGCGACGTGCCCCGCAACAACGGCGTACTGACGGTCACCGGCATCATCACCAAGAGTTCCAACATCGGCTCGGTGAAGCTGGCCGAGAAGCTGCCCAACGACTATTTCTATTCGGTGGTGCGCAGCTTCGGCTACGGCAGCGCGCCCGGCAGCGGTTTCCCCGGCGAAGGCGTCGGCATCCTCGCGCCACCGGCGCGCTGGAACGGCCTGCAGAAAGCCACCATGTCCTATGGCTACGGCCTGTCGGTGACGCCGCTGCAGATCGCGCGCGCCTACGCGGCGCTGGGCAACGGCGGCCGGCTGGTGACCCCGACCTTCGTCAAGGGCGAACACCACGAGGCGCCGCAGGTGCTGGATCCGGCCATCGCCCGCGAGGTCGTGGGCATGATGGAAACCGTGGTCACCCAGGGCGGCGCCAAGCGCGCCGGCGTGCTGGGCTATCGCGTCGCCGGCAAGACCGGCACCGCGCGCCTGGCCTCGGGCGGCGGCTACGCGCGTGGCCGCTATGCCTCGCTGTTCGCCGGCCTGGTGCCGGCGAGCAATCCGCGTTTCGCCGCGGTGGTGGTGATCAGCGACTCGCAGGAAGGCGGTTACTACGGCGGCCTGGTCGCCGCGCCGGTCTTCCACAACGTCATGGATGGCGCGCTGCGCCTGATGGACGTGCCGCCGGACGACATCGAGACCTGGCTGGCCGTGCAGGCCAAGGCCGAGGCGAAGCTGGGCGGCAACAAGCCGGCGGCGCCCGCGGCGATGCCCGCCAGCCTGGACGATGCCACCGACATGACCGATTCGCCCACCTTCGACGCTCCCGCGCCGGTGGCCGTGCAGGGCACGGGAGGCGTGCGATGAGGCGCATGATGGCGCTGGCCGAACTGCTGCCCGACGTGGACGTGCCGCGCGACATCGTGGTGCGCGGACTGGTCCAGGACAGCCGCACGATCGAGCCGGGCGACGCCTTCGTGGCGATCGCCGGTTTCGGCGCGCATGGACTCAACTTCGTCGAGCAGGCCCGGCAGAAGGGCGCCAGCGCGATCCTGTACGAACCCCCCGCACCGCCCGGCATGGACGTACCGCGCGACGCCATCGCCGTGCCCGGCCTGCGCGCGCGCATGGGCGCGATGGCCGATCGCTTCCACGCCTTCCCCTCGCGCGACATGAAGCTGGTCGGCGTCACCGGCACCAATGGCAAGACCTCCACGGTGCAGTTGCTGGCGCAGGCCTGGCATATCCGCGGCACCCGCTGCGGCAGCATCGGTACGCTGGGCGCGGGCATGTACGGCGAAGTCGTGCCGACCGGCTTCACCACTCCGCTGGTGCTGCAGATGCATGCGCTGCTGGCACAGCTGCGCGATGCCGGCGCCAAGGCGGTGGCGATGGAAGTCAGCTCGCACGCGCTGGATCAGGGACGCGTGGACGGCGTGCACTTCGATGTCGGCGTGTTCACCAACCTCACCCGCGATCACCTCGATTACCACGGCGACATGGCGACCTACGGCGCGGCCAAGGCGCGCCTGTTCGCCTGGCCCGAGCTCAAGGCGGCGGTGATCAACCTCGACGACGAGTACGGCCGCGTGCTGTATCCGGATCTGCCCGGCGCGGTGCAGGGCGTGGGCGTCAGCTCGCGCGGACAGGAGTCGGCCACCCTGCGCGCGGACGCATTGCGTCTGGACGCCAGCGGCATCGCGTTCGATCTGGCCACGGGCGGCGAATCCCATCCGGTGCAGTCGCGCCTGCTCGGCCGTTTCAACGTGGACAACCTGCTGGCGGTGGCCGGCGTGCTGTACGCGCTGGGCGAGGCGCCGCAGGAAATCGCCCGCACCCTGTCGCGGCTGCAGCCGATCCACGGGCGCATGAACCGCCTCGGCGGCAGCGTCGACGAACAGGGCCGCCGGCTGCCGTTGATCGTGATCGACTATGCGCATACGCCCGACGCGCTGGAACAGGCCCTGTCCAGCCTGCGCGACCACGCCGGGGGCCGGCTGATCTGCGTATTCGGCTGCGGTGGCGAGCGCGATGCGGGCAAGCGTCCGCAGATGGCCGCGGCCGCCGAACGGTTGGCGGACCGCGTGTTCGTCACCGACGACAACCCCCGGGGCGAGGACGGCGACCGCATCGTCGCCGACATCGTGGCCGGGTTCACCCGGCCGGACGCCGTCACCGTGCTGCGTGATCGCCGCCTGGCGATCGAGCGCGCGGTCGGCGAGGCCGGCGAGAACGACATCGTGCTGATCGCCGGCAAGGGCCATGAGCCGTACCAGGAAATCAATGGCGTGAAGCATCCGTTCGACGACACCGCGGTGGCCCGCCAGGCATTGGAGGCGCGCGCATGAAGCGGCTGCCGCTCTCGCTGCTCGCGCACTGGGCCGGTGGCGAACTCCACGGCGACGATGCCGTGGTGGACGCGATGACCCAGGACACCCGCGCCCTGCAGCCGGGCAGCCTGTACGTGGCCCTGCGCGGCGAGCGCTTCGACGGACACGACTTCGCCTACGACGCGGCCATGCGTGGCGCCGCCGCGGTGCTGGTGGAGCACACCGTCAATGTCGATCTGCCGCAGATCGTGGTGCCCGACAGCCAGCTCGCATTGGCCCGGATTGCCGCGGGCATCCACCAGGATCAGTCCGGGCGCGTGGTCGCCATCACCGGCAGCAACGGCAAGACCTCGGTCAAGACGCTGGTGGTCGCGATCCTGCAGCGCGCCGGCGTGACCTATTTCAACCCGGGCAACCGCAACAACGAGATCGGCTTGCCGCTGGCGGTCATCGACGCACCGGACGACGCCGACTTCGCGGTCTACGAAATGGGCGCCGGCCAGCCGGGCGACATCGCCTACCTGACCGACATCGTCGCGCCCGACGTGGCGCTGGTGAACAACGTCGCCGCCGCCCACCTGGAGCGGATGGGATCACTGCTGGGCGTGGCCGAGACCAAGGGCGCGATCTACGACGCCCTGCCGGCGTCCGGCACCGCGGTGATCAACGCCGATGACGCGTTCGCCGAATACTTCGCCGAGCGGGTCGCCGATCGCCGGATCCTGCGCTTCGGCCTGGAGGCCAGCGCCGACGTGACGGCGCGCGATATCCGCGCCGGTGCGACCGGTTCGGGTTTCACGCTGGTCGCGCCGCAGGGCGAAGTGGCGGTCGAGCTGCACCTGCCCGGACGCCACAACGTGCTCAATGCGCTGGCCGCCGCCTCGCTGGCGCTGGCCTGCGACGTGTCGCTGGCGACGATTGCCGAGGGCCTGGGCGCGGCGCAGCCGGTCGCGGGCCGCCAGGTCGCGCGCACGCTGGGCAACGGCGCGGTGATGATCGACGACAGCTACAACGCCAACCCGGGTTCGCTGGCCGCCGCCATCGATGCGCTGGCCGCCGGCGATGGCGAAGCCTGGCTGGTGCTGGGCGACATGCGCGAACTCGGCGCCGACGCCGAGGCGCTGCACGCCGATGCCGGCCGCCGCGCGCGCACCGCCGGCATCCGCCGTCTCTACACATTGGGTCCGCTCAGCCAGCACGCCGCGCAGGCGTTCGGCGAGGGCGCCCTGCATTTTGAAACACACAAGACCCTGGCCGAAGCGCTGCGCGCCGATCTGCATGCCGGTGTGCGCTGCCTGGTGAAGGGTTCGCGCGGCAGCGCCATGGACAAGATCGTCACGGCGCTGCTGGCCGAAGGGGAGGGGAAATCGCATGTTGCTTGAGCTCGCACGCTGGCTGCAGAGCCTGGAGAATTTCTTCGGGCTGTTCGGCTACCTGACCTTCCGCGGCATCCTTGCCGCGTTGACGGCGCTGTTCCTGTCGCTGTGGTGGGGACCGGCGGTGATCCGCCGCCTGGCGCAGTTCAAGGGCGGCCAGCCGATCCGCCAGGATGGTCCGCAGACGCATTTCTCCAAGGCAGGCACGCCGACCATGGGTGGCGGCCTGATCCTGATGACCGTGCTGGCGGCGGTGCTGCTGTGGGGCGACCTGCGCAACAAGTACGTGTGGACGGTGGTGCTGGTGATGCTGGCGTTTGGCGCCATCGGCTGGTACGACGACTGGATCAAGATCGTCAAGCGCGATCCCAACGGCCTGAAGTCGCGCTGGAAGTACCTGCTGCAGTCGATTTTCGGCCTGGCCGCGGGCCTTTACCTGTACCTGTACGCCGACGTGCCGGCGGCCACGACCTTCTACGTGCCGTTCTTCAAGTCGATCGCGCTGCCGCTGGCCGGCATCGGCTTCGTCGCCATCGCCTATTTCTGGATCGTCGGCTTCTCCAACGCGGTCAACCTGACCGACGGCCTGGACGGGCTGGCGATCATGCCGACCGTGCTGGTCGCCTGCGCGCTGGGCATCTTCGCCTACGCCTCGGGCAACGCGGTGTTCTCCAACTACCTGCAGATTCCGCAGGTCCCGGGCGCCGGTGAACTGGTGATCATCTGCGCCGCCATCGCCGGCGCGGGCCTGGGCTTCCTGTGGTTCAACACCTACCCGGCGATGGTGTTCATGGGCGACATCGGCGCGCTGGCGCTGGGCGCCGTGCTCGGCACCATCGCGGTGATCGTGCGCCAGGAACTGGTGCTGGTGATCATGGGCGGCATCTTCGTCATCGAAACGCTCTCGGTCATGATCCAGGTCGCCTCGTTCAAGCTGACCGGCAAGCGCGTGTTCCGGATGGCGCCGATCCACCACCACTTCGAACTGAAGGGATGGCCGGAGCCGCGCGTGATCGTGCGCTTCTGGATCATCTCGGTGGTGCTGGTCCTGGTCGGACTGGCCACGTTGAAGGTGCGCTGATGAACGACCGCGCCCGCCAGGCGACACGACTGGAGGCCATCGGTGGCCGCTATGACCCGTGGCTGCTGGGCGCGGCGCTGGCGCTCGCCTCGCTGGGCGTGGTGATGGTTGCGTCGAGCTCGATCTCGCAGACCGCCACGCCGTTCTACTACCTGGTGCGCCACCTGATGTTCCTGGCCGGCGGCCTGGGCCTGGCGATCTGGGCGATGCGCACCGAACTGAAGACCGTCGAGCACTACAACCAGCTGCTGCTGCTGGGCTGCGTCGGCCTGCTGCTGCTGGTGTTCGTGCCCGGACTGGGCGTGAGCGTGAAGGGTGCGCACCGCTGGATCAACCTGGGCGTGTCCAACTTCCAGGTGGTCGAGGCGGTCAAGGTGTTCTTCATCGTCTGGCTGGCCAGCTATCTAGTGCGGTTCCGCGACGAGGTCAACGCGACCTGGATCGCGATGCTCAAGCCGCTGGGCGTGGTGGTGGTGCTGGTCGCGCTGCTGCTGATGCAGCCGGACTTCGGTTCGTCATCGCTGCTGCTGGCGATCACCGCAGGCATGCTGGTGCTGGGCGGCGTCAACATGCCGCGCATGTTCGGCCCGGTGCTGGTCGGCCTGCCGGTGCTGGCGGTGATTGCCATCGCCGAGCCTTACCGCATGCGCCGCCTGACCTCGTTCGCCGATCCGTGGGCGGATCCGTTCGGCTCCGGCTACCAGCTGACCAATGCGCTGATGGCGATCGGCCGAGGCGAATGGTCCGGCATCGGCCTGGGTGGTTCGGTGCTGAAGCTGAACTACCTGCCGGAAGTGCACACCGACTTCATCTTCTCCGTCATCGGCGAGGAACTCGGTTTCGCCGGCATCTGCCTGGTCATCGGCCTCTACGCGCTGCTGGTGGGCCGCGCGTTCTGGGTGGGCCTGCGCTGCGTCGAAATGCGCCGCCACTTCGCCGGCTACTGCGCGTTCGGCATCGCCCTGTGGATCGGCCTGCAGAGCTTCGTTTCGATGGGCGTGAACCTGGGCCTGCTGCCGACCAAGGGACTGACCCTGCCGCTGATCTCCTCCGGCGGCTCCAGCGTGCTGATGACCTGCGCCGCGATGGGCCTGCTGCTGCGGGTGTCCTACGAACTGGATCGCGCCCAGCGGCAGGTCGCGCTGCGCGGCGAATTGCAGGCCGGCGCGGAACCGGCACCGGCCGCGTCCGACACTCCGGCGACCGCGCCGTCCGCGACTGCGCCCGCGACGACGCCCGCGCCCGCGGCCGTGCGCGGCACCAGCCGCCTGCGCCAGCGCATCGAACCCATTTTCGGGAGGACCGCATGACCGCGTCGGTCCAGCCCGTGATGATCCTCGCCGGCGGTACCGGCGGGCATATCTTCCCCGCGCTGGCGGTGGCGAAGGTGTTGCGCGCGCGCGGCGTGCCGGTGACCTGGCTGGGCGCCGACGGCGCGATGGAAACCCGGCTGGTGCCGCCGCACGGCATTCCGCTGGATACGCTTCCGATCTCCGCCCTGCGCGGCAAGGGCAAGCTGGCGCTGCTGGGCGCCCCGCTGCGCGTGGGTCGTGCGATTGCCGGCGCAATGGGCCTGCTGCGCGCGCGCCGTCCGCGCGCGGTGGTCAGCTTCGGCGGTTTCGCCGCCGGTCCCGGCGGCATGGCCGCGCGGCTATCCGGCAAGCCCCTGCTGGTGCACGAACAGAATCGCGCGCCCGGTTTCACCAATCGCGTGCTGGCGCGCTTCTCGCGCCGCGTGCTGACCGGTTTCCCGGGCAGCTTCGCCCACGGCGAGGAATACGTCGGCAATCCGGTGCGCGAAGAGATCGCCGCGATCGCGCCGCCCGCGCAGCGCATGGGCGGGCGCGAAGGCCCGCTGCGCGTGCTGGTGCTCGGCGGCAGCCAGGGCGCGCGTGCGCTCAACCAGTCGGTGCCGCGCGCGGTGGCCATGCTGGGCGCGGAAATGCCGGTCGAGATTCGCCACCAGTGCGGCGAGAAGCTGCGCGAGGAAGCGGTCAAGGCCTATGCCGATGCCGGCGTGCCGGCCAGCGTGGAGGCTTTCATCACCGACATGGCCGCCGCGTACGGCTGGGCCGACCTGGTGGTGTGTCGCGCCGGCGCATCCACCCTGGCCGAGGTCTGCGCGGTGGGCGTGGGCAGCGTGCTGGTGCCGTTCCCGCAGGCGGTGGACGACCACCAGACCCGCAACGCCGAATTCCTGGTCGAGCGCGACGCCGCGATCCTGCTGAAGCAGGACGCCTACCTGGCCGAGCGCCTGCATGGCGTGCTGAGCGATCTCGCCCAGCACCCGGACAAACGAAAAGCCATGGCCGAGGCCGCGCGCGGCCTGGCCAAGACCGATGCGGCCGACCGCATCGCCGACATCATTCTGGAGGAAAGCCGTGATTCGTGATTGGGCAATGGAGATTCGCAACAGCAACGCCACCGGCACAGGCCGGCGGCGCGAGCAAGCGTGCACGAATCCCCAATCCCGAATCGCCAATCCCGGCCCGGGAGGCGCCGCATGATGGCCGCCGCACGCGAACGCCGCCTGCAGCACACCGGCAACCTGGCGCGCGAATTCCGTCGCGTCCACTTCGTGGGCATCGGCGGTTCCGGCATGAGCGGCATCGCCGAGGTGCTGTGCACGCTGGGCTATGAAGTCTCCGGTTCGGACAACGCCGACAATGCGGCGACCCGCCGGCTGGCCTCGCTGGGCGCGCGGGTGATGCGCGGCCACAACGCCTCCAACGTGCTCGGCACCGACTGCGTGGTCGTGTCCAGCGCGATCAAGCACGACAATCCGGAACTGATGGAAGCGCGTTCGCAGCGCATCCCGATCGTGCCGCGCGCGGCGATGTTGGCGGAACTGATGCGTTTTCGCCGTGGCATCGCGGTGGCCGGCACCCACGGCAAGACCACCACCACCAGCCTGACCGCGGCGGTGCTGAGTGAAGGCGGGCTGGATCCGACCTTCGTCATCGGCGGCCAATTGCTGGCCGCCGGCGCCAACGCCAAGCTGGGCGATGGCCAGTGGTTGGTGGCCGAGGCCGACGAGAGCGATGGCAGCTTCCTGCGCCTGAACCCGCTCATCTCGATCGTCACCAACATCGACGCCGATCACCTGGAGAACTACGGCAACGATTTCGAACGGGTCAAGGCCGCGTTCGCGGAATTCCTCCAGCGCCTGCCGTTCTACGGCCTGGCGGTGCTGTGCATCGACGACGCCGAAGTGGCCGCGCTGGCCGCGGAGACGCCGCGCCACGTGATGACCTACGGCTTCGCCGACAACGCCGACGTGCGCGCCGAGGACGTGGAGCAGGAAGCCGGGCGCATGCGTTTCACCCTGCGCCTGCCCGAGGACGTCAGCATCCCGGTGACGCTGGCACTGCCGGGTCGCCACAACGTGCAGAACGCGCTGGCCGCCGCCGCCGTTGGCTGGCAGCTCGGCGTGTCGCCGGAGAACATCGCCGCCGCGCTGGAGAAGTTCGCCGGCATCGGGCGCCGCTTCAACGATCTGGGCGAAGTCGCCACCGCCGCCGGCGCGCGCGTGCGCCTGGTGGACGACTACGGCCATCACCCGAAGGAACTGGCCGCGGTGTTCGCCGCGGCACGCGGCGGCTGGCCGGACAAGCGCCTGGTGGTCGCGTTCCAGCCGCACCGCTATAGCCGTACCCGGGACCAGTTCGATGCATTCGCCGCGGTGCTGTCGGAAGCCGACGCGCTGGTGCTGAGCGAGGTGTATCCGGCCGGCGAGGCGCCGATTGCCGGTGCCGACGCCAAGTCGCTGGCGCGCGCCATCCGCGCGCGCGGCCGCAACGAGCCGGTGGTGGTCAGCCAGGTCGCCGATCTGATTGACGTGCTGCCGGACGTGCTGCGTGACGGCGATCTGCTGCTGCTGATGGGTGCCGGCGACATCGGCCACATCTCCCAGCAGATCGCGGCGCACGGTTTCGTGGACCCCAACGGCGCGAAGGCGCAACAACACTCATGAGCAAGTTTTCGTTCCCGCCACCGCGCGTCACCGACCCGGCCCGTTTCGGCCGCGTCGCCGTGCTGCTGGGTGGTACTTCCAGCGAAGCCGAGGTTTCGCGCGACTCCGGCCGCAACGTGCTGGACGCGCTGCGTGCGCGCGGCATCGACGCCACCGCCGTGGATGGCATTCCCGCCCTGGCCGAGGCGCTGGTGCAGCGCCGCTTCGATCGCGTCTTCAACATCCTGCACGGCCACAAGGGTGGCGGCGAGGACGGCGTGGTGCAGGGCCTGATGGAAGCCTTCGGCATGCCGTACACCGGTTCGCCGGTGCTCGGCTCGGCCCTGAGCATGGACAAGGTGCGCACCAAGCAGGTCTGGCTGTCGCTGGGCCTGCCGACGCCGCGCTACGTGCGCCTGCTGAAGGGCGACGACGTGCACGCCGCAGCCCGCGAGCTGGGCCTGCCGGTGATCGTCAAGCCGGCCAACGAGGGTTCCAGCGTGGGTGTGACCCGGGTGTTCCAGGACAGCGATCTGGATGCCGCCGTGGAGCTGGCCATCCGCTACGACGGCGAACTGCTGATGGAGCAGCTGATCGAAGGTGACGAACTGACCGTGGGCATCCTTGGCGGGGTCGCGCTGCCGTCGATCCGGATCGTGCCCAAGGGGCAGTGGTACGACTACCACGCCAAGTACGTGGCCGAGGACACCCAATACCTGTGCCCCGGCCTGGAGGGCGACGACGAGAGCGAAATACGCCGCATCGCGCTGGCGGCGTTCCAGGCGGCCGGTTGCCGCGGCTGGGGCCGCGTCGACGTGATGCGCGATCGCGCCAGCGGCCGTTTCTACCTGCTGGAAGTGAACACCGCGCCGGGCATGACCAGTCATTCGCTGGTGCCCAAGGCGGCGGGGCAGGCTGGCCTTGATTTCCAGGAACTGTGCTGGCGCATCCTGGAACAGACGCTGCCGGAGGTGGTCGGCTGATGAACGCCGTGCTGCGCATCCTCGCCTGGCTGCTGGCCGTCGCGCTCGTCGCGCTGCCGGTGGTGGCGGTGGTCAACGGCTGGATCGGCGCCGATCGCTGGCCGCTGACCCGGCTGCGCGTGCACGGCGAGTTCGAGCGCGTGGATCCGGCGCAACTGCGCGCGGTGGTGCTGCCGTACGCCCAGCGCGGGTTCTTCGCGGTGCGGTTGCAGGAAGCGCAGGACGCGGTGGAACAGCTGCCCTGGGTCGAGCGCGCGGAAGTGCGCAAGCGCTGGCCCGACGTGATGGAGATCAGCATCGTCGAGCACCGGCCGTTCGCGCGCTGGGGCAAGGATCGCCTGCTGTCCGAGCACGGTCGCCTGTTCCCGACGCCGAAGGCCCTGCAGGACCTGAAACTGCCGCAGCTTGGCGGGCCGGATTCGCAGGTCAGGGAAGTAGTGTCGCTGTACAACGAAGCCCGCCAGTTGTTCGCGCCGCTCGGCTTGAACGTGGAAACGCTGACCATGGATCGGCGTGGCAGCTGGACCCTCACCCTGGGCAACGGCACCGAAGTGGTGATTGGACGCGCCGACGCCCGTCCGCGCCTGAGCCGCTTCGTGCGCATGCTCCCGCAGATCCTCGCCCGCCAGGGCCAACCGCTGCTGCGCGCCGACCTGCGTTACACGAATGGTTTCGCGCTCAGCTGGGGCGCCGTGAAGCCGGGATTGGAGATTGGTGATTCGGGATCACGCGTAGCCAATCCGCCCTTGGCGGTGCGCCGACGCGCCGGGTCGCTTTTCGCTTTCTCCAATCCCCAATCCCCAATATCAAATCTCGGTTTTCCAACATGAATCGCAAGGGCGACAAATCGCTGATCGTCGGTCTCGACATCGGCACCTCCAAGGTCACCGCACTGGTGGGCGAGTACGCCCCCGGCAATCCGATCGAGGTGATCGGCATCGGCTCGCACGAATCGCGCGGGCTGAAGCGGGGCGTGGTGGTCGACATCGAATCGACCGTGCAGTCGATCCAGCGCGCGGTCGAGGAAGCCGAGCTGATGGCCGGCTGCGAGATCCGCTCGGTCTACGCCTCGATCTCCGGCAACCACGTGCAGTGCCGCAACTCGCCCGGCATCGTGCCGATCCGCGACGGCGAGGTGACCTGGGGTGATCTGGACCGCGTGCTGGAAGCGGCCAAGGCCGTCGCCATCCCGGCCGACCAGAAAATCCTCCACGCCATCCCGCGCGAGTACAAGCTGGACAACTCGCAGGAAGGCATCCGCAATCCTGTGGGCATGACCGGCGTGCGCCTGGAAGTGGACGCGCACCTGGTGTTCTGCGCGCAGTCGGCCGCCGCCAACATCAGCAAGTGCGTGCAGCGCTGCGGCCTGCAAATCGACGACCTGATCTTTTCGTCATTGGCGTCCAGCGTCGCCGTGCTGACCAGCGACGAGCGCGAGCTCGGCGTGGTGCTGGTCGACCTGGGTGCGGGCACCACCGACCTGGCGGTGTTCATGCAGGGTGCGATCTGCCACACGGCCTCGCTGCCGATCGCCGGCGACCAGGTCACCAACGACATCGCGCACATGCTGCGCACGCCGACCCCGGAAGCCGAGCAGATCAAGGTGCGCTATGCCTGCGCGCTGGCCCAACTGGCCACCGCCGAGGAAAGCATCCAGGTGCCGAGCGTGGGCGACCGTCCGCCGCGCCGCCTGCCGCGCCATTCGCTGGCGCAGGCGGTGCAGCAGCGCTACGAGGAAATCTTCGAGATGGTCCAGGCCGAACTGCGCCGCTCCGGCTTCGAGGAGCGCGTGCGCGCGGGCATGGTCCTGACCGGCGGCGCTTCAAAGATGGAAGGCGTGGTCGAACTGGCCGAGGAAATGCTGCAGATGCCGGTGCGCGTGGGCATCCCCCAGCACGTCACCGGCCTGGGCGAAGTCGTCGGCAACCCGGTCCACGCCACCGGCGTCGGCCTGCTGCTGATGGGCAGCCAGATCGAACACCCGCGGCGGCCGTCACTGCCCACGGGCAAGGCCGGCAGCTGGTTCAAGAAGATCCAGAACTGGTATCGCGGTGAGTTCTGAAGACCGGGATTCGGGAATCGGGATTGGGGATTCGCAAAAGCGACTAAGAGCAAAGAGCGGAAAGGTGGAAAGAAAGCGGCAGGTGCGGACGGTTTGCAGTAGCGATACGAACAAGCGCAAGGGCGCAAGTGTTCGCGGGTCTGGGCAGGGCGAAGGGAAACGGAAGGCACGCTTTTCCGAATCCCCAATCCCGAAATCCCGGCAACAAGCGGCAGGTAGAGACGAATTGCGGTAGCGCGGTACGCAACAACCACTAAAACACAACAACTCGCTGGTAGAGGACGAGGGCTGAAGGAACTGGAAGGCAATGCTTTCCGAATCCCCAATCCCGAATCCCCAATCCCAGCTCAAAGAGGACAACGGACATGGCACATTTTGAACTGGTTGAAAAGATGGCTCCGAATGCGGTGATCAAGGTCATTGGCGTGGGCGGCGGCGGCGGCAACGCGGTGGCGCACATGGTCAACGGCAGCGTGGACGGCGTGGAATTCATCACCGCCAACACCGATTCGCAGGCGATCAAGAACTGCGGCGCCAAGCTGCAGCTGCAACTCGGCGGCAACGTCACCAAGGGCCTGGGCGCGGGCGCGAATCCGGAAGTCGGCCGCCAGGCCGCGCTGGAAGATCGCGAGCGCATCATCGAGGCGCTGGACGGCGCCGACATGGTGTTCATCACCGCCGGCATGGGCGGCGGCACCGGCACCGGCGCCGCGCCGGTGGTGGCGCAGCTGGCCAAGGAGATGGGCATCCTGACCGTGGCCGTGGTCACCAAGCCGTTCCCGTTCGAAGGCCGTCGCCGCATGCAGGTGGCGCTGAAGGGCATCGAGGAACTGAGCCACCACTGCGACTCGCTGATCACCATCCCGAACGAAAAGCTGATCACCGTGCTGGGCCGCAACGCGACCATGATCCAGGCGTTCCGCGCCGCCAACGACGTGCTGCTCGGCGCCGTGCAGGGCATCGCCGACTTGATCGTGCGTCCGGGCCTGATCAACGTCGACTTCGCCGACGTGCGCACCGTGATGAGCGAAATGGGCCTGGCGATGATGGGCACCGGCCACGCCCGCGGCGATGACCGCGCGCAGGCCGCCGCCGAGAGCGCCATCCAGAACCCGCTGCTGGACGACGTCAACCTGTCCGGCGCCAACGGCATCCTGGTCAACATCACCGCCGGTCCGGACTTCACCATGGCCGAGTTCGACGAAGTCGGCCGCACCATCGAAGGCTTCGCCTCCGAGGACGCGACCGTGGTGGTCGGTACCGTGCTGGATCCGGACATGCAGGACGAGGTCCGGGTGACGGTGGTCGCCACCGGCCTGAACCGCGCCGTCGCCCGCCAGCCGGTCGGCCGTGGCCTGGACCGCGAGCCGGTGCGCGCGCCGATCAAGCTGGTCCGCGACGCGACCACCGGTCTGCCGGCGTTCGACGCGATGGCCAATGTCGATCCGGTGGCCGACGCCGTCGGCGGCCTGGGCCTGCGCCGTGGTTCGGCGGCTCCGGCGAGCGCGCCGGCCGCGTCGTCCGCTCCGGCGGCGGCCGACCTGCCCGCGGACTACCTGGACATCCCGGCGTTCCTGCGCCGGCAGGCGGACTGACCTCCGCCTCCTGAAACACCCTCCCGCCGGTCCGGGGGAGGCGCGGTACCGTCATGTCTCTTCGCTGCCGGGCCTGCCCGGCCCGGCAGCCCTTTCCGTCCCCGTCGGGAAATCGGACAGGTTCGCGCGGCATTGTTTCAGCCGTGGGACAAAGCAATTCTTCCGTTAAGATTCAGCTAATTGCGTGCTATTCTCGCCGCTCTTGGTCAGCACCTTCACCTCGGTCCCCCTCCGATGGCCCAGCAACGCACCCTCAAGAACGTGATCCGCGCCACCGGCGTGGGCCTGCACAGCGGCGAAAAGGTCTACATGACGCTGCGTCCGGCCCCGGTGAACACCGGCGTCGTGTTCCGGCGCGTGGATCTGGAGCCGGTGGTGGAAATGCCGGCCAGCGCCGAACTGGTCACCGAGACTACGCTGTGCACGGGCCTGAGCTGCGACGGCGCCAAGGTGCAGACGGTCGAACACCTGATGTCCGCGCTGGCGGGTCTGGGCGTGGACAACGTCTACGTCGAGCTGTCCTCGGCCGAACTGCCGATCATGGACGGTTCCGCCGGCCCCTTCGTGTTCCTGCTGCAGTCCGCCGGCATCGCCGAGCAGAATGCGCCCAAGCGCTTCATCCGCATCAAGTCGCCGGTGGAAGTCACCGAGGGCGACAAGGTGGCGCGCTTCGATCCCTACGAGGGCTTCCGGGTGGGCTTCACGGTCAAGTTCGATCACCCGATGATTCCGGCCTCGCAGTCGCGCGCCGAAGTCGAGTTCTCCACCGGCGCCTACATCAAGGAAGTCGCGCGCGCGCGCACCTTCGGCTTCATGCGCGACCTGGAGTACATGCGCGAGCGCAACCTGGGCCTGGGCGGTTCGATGGACAACGCCATCGTGCTGGACGAGTTCCGGGTCCTCAACGACGACGGCCTGCGCTACGCCGACGAATTCGTCCGCCACAAGATCCTCGACGCCATCGGCGATCTCTATCTCGCCGGCCGCCCGATCCTGGGCGCCTACGAGGGCTACAAGTCCGGGCACGCCCTGAACAACAAGCTGGTGCGGGCCCTGCTGGCCCAGCCGGAGGCGTGGGAAGAGGTCACTTTCGAGGATGCCCGCCATCCTTCGCCGGTGCTGTACGGCACCCCCGCCACCGCGGCGGCCTGAGTCCCACCCAACTCCCTCCGATCGCTTTCCGGTGAAACCGTATTCGAAAGGATGCGGCGTCGCCGCATTGTCATTTGTGTGATTCAGGTCAAATTTCGGGCCTGAATTTAACTAATTATTAACTTTCAACTAACGACCCGGGTCGCCATGCCCGGTACCATGCCTTGCCTTCGCGTCGCGGGCTAGCGCTTCCGCCCGCCGCGCCGGTTGTCAGGAGCAGTACCTCCTCCGGCGGAGTCCGGAGATTCCAAGGATGCCAGGACAGCCGCCAGCGCCTTGCGTGAGGCTTCCGGAACAGGTGGTGCCGTTGTTTCTGCCCGAAGATTCGGGTGGAGCGGGGCGGTTGTTGTTTTGACGGTCACCTCGGTCACCGTCAGTCCGACGGATCGGGCGGCATCAAGCAGTTCGACGGAGGCGAGCCGGAGTTTGGCGCGCCACACGGGGGAGTCGACGATAAAAACGAGCCGTTCGCCGGCCACATTCGCCAAACGGCAATGGGGAGCCAGGGCGGGCGGGAGACAGGGGCGAAGTTGCTGTTCAAGGGCGTCGAGCCAGAGGGCACGACGCACCGGGTCGGCGGCAGCATCCGTCAGCGCGGCCTGGAGGGCCGGTTGCGGAGTGCTTGCGCCACGCGGCTTGGACTTCGAATCAGACATCGGTATCTATGGCTTTTCAAAACATCGTAAACAATTCGCGCGCCTGGTTGGCCAATCATCTCGCCGGCCCCGCCTACAAGGCGCGCAGTCTGGTCCACGCAAGACCGCTCACCACCGCCGCCTGTCTGCTCGCCGTTGGCCTGGTCGCCGGCCTGGCCGGACGTAGCGCGATGGGCATGGCCCAGGTCTCGCTCCTGCAGGCCAAGACCGAGCGCCAGGACACCGAACTCGAGCAGGTCCGCCGCGGCGCCCAGCAGGAAATCAACGCCATGGCCGCGCGCCTGGGCGAACTGCAGGCGCAGGCCAACCGCCTCAACGCGCTGGGCGACCGCCTGACCCGCATGGGGCAGTTGCAGGACGGCGAGTTCGATTTCGAGGAGCCGGTGGGCGTCGGCGGCAACGATGCCGTCTACGACATGTCGCCGTCCGAACTGGACAAGGGCGTCAGCCAGCTCGAACGCCAGTTCGCCGCCTCCGGCCAGCAGCTGTCGGTGCTCGAAGCGCTGCTGTTCAACCGTGAGCTGGACAAGAACGCGACGCCGTCGCGCATGCCCATCGCCAACAGCTACATCACCTCCGGCTTCGGTGGCCGCGCCGATCCGTTCGGCGGCGGTGGCCAGTACCACAAGGGCATCGACTTCAAGGCCAGCGTGGGCGACCCGGTGCTGGCCGTGGCCGACGGCGTGGTCAGCTTCGCCGGCATCAAGGGCGGCTACGGCAACGTGGTCGACGTTGATCACGGCAACGGCTACGTCACCCGTTACGCGCACAACTCCCGCCTGGTGGTGAAGTCCGGCGACCTGGTGCGGGTCGGCCAGGAAGTGGCCAAGGCCGGTTCCACCGGCCGCTCGACCGGCGCCCATGTGCACTTCGAAGTCTGGGAAAACGGCCGCGTGGTCAACCCGCGCAAGTTCCTCGGCGACGGTCCCACCCCGGTCGGCAAGATCAAGCGGGGCTGAGCTTCGGGAGGGGCTTCCGGCAGGGTTGATTCCCCCGGGGGCGCCCCAAGCTACAATACGGTGTTGCCAGACAGGGCGCAGTGCGCCCTGTTTCGTTTTGGGGTCCCGCTCGCCGGCCTGTTCGCGACGGCCCCGACGCTCATTTCCAACCGGTTCCTTACATGATCAACAACTTGCTTACCCGTGTCTTTGGCAGCCGCAACGAACGCCTGCTGAAGCAGCTCCAGCGCAGCGTCGGCAAAATCAATGCCCTGGAACCGGAGATGGAGAAGCTCTCCGACGACGAGCTCAAGGCCAAGACCCCTGAATTCCAGAAGCGCGTCGCCGACGGCGAGTCGCTGGACAAGATCCTGCCCGAAGCGTTCGCCGTCTGCCGTGAAGCCAGCCGCCGCGTGCTGGGCATGCGCCACTACGACGTGCAGCTGATCGGCGGCATGGTGCTGCACCTGGGCAAGATCGCGGAAATGCGCACCGGTGAAGGCAAGACCCTGGTCGCGACCCTGCCGGTCTACCTCAACGCGCTGGAAGGCAAGGGCGTGCACGTGGTGACCGTCAACGACTACCTGGCCCGCCGCGACTCGGCCTGGATGGGCCGCCTGTACAACTGGCTGGGCCTGTCGGTCGGCGTGGTCTACCCGGGCATGCCGCACAGCGACAAGCATTCGGCGTATGCCGCCGACATCACCTACGGCACCAACAACGAATTCGGTTTCGACTACCTGCGCGACAACATGGCGATGGCCAAGGAGGACCGCTTCCAGCGTGGCCTGCACTACGCCATCGTCGACGAAGTCGACTCCATCCTGATCGACGAGGCGCGCACCCCGCTGATCATCTCCGGCCCGGCCGACGAATCCCCCGAGCTGTACCTGCGCGTCAACCAGATCGTGCCGAAGCTGGTCAAGCAGGAAAGCGAGGAAGGCGAGGGCGACTTCTGGGTCGACGAGAAGGGCAAGCAGGTCCACCTGTCCGAGGCAGGCATGGAGCACGCCGAGGCGCTGCTGCTGCAGGCCGGCATCCTGAAGGACGAGGAAGACAGCCTGTACGGCGCCAACAACCTCACCGTGGTGCACCACCTCAACGCCGCGCTGCGCGCGCACGCGATCTACCAGCGTGACGTGGACTACATCGTGCGCGACGGTGAAGTGGTGATCGTCGACGAGTTCACCGGCCGCACCCTGCCGGGCCGCCGCTGGTCCGACGGCCTGCACCAGGCGGTGGAAGCGAAGGAAGGCGTGCCGGTCCAGCGCGAGAACCAGACGCTGGCCAGCATCACCTTCCAGAACCTGTTCCGCATGTACAAGAAGCTGTCCGGCATGACCGGTACGGCGGACACCGAAGCCTACGAATTCCAGAGCATCTACGGCCTGGAAGTGATCGTCATCCCGACCCACCGCCCGACCGTGCGCAAGGATTCGCCCGACCAGGTGTTCCTCAACCGCAAGGGCAAGTTCAACGCGGTGCTGGCCGACATCCAGGACTGCTACCAGCGCGGCCAGCCGGTGCTGGTCGGCACGACCTCGATCGAAACCTCCGAGATGCTGTCGGAGTTCCTGACCAAGTCCGGCGTCCCGCACGAAGTGCTCAACGCCAAGCAGCACGAGCGCGAAGCGCACATCGTCGCGCAGGCGGGTCGTTCCGGCGCGGTCACCATCGCCACCAACATGGCCGGCCGCGGTACCGACATCGTGCTGGGCGGTTCGCTGGAAGTGGAACTGGAGCAACTGCCGGAAGACGCCACCGACGCCGATCGCCAGCGGGTCAAGGCCGAATGGCAGCAGCGCCACGAAGCGGTCAAGGCCGCCGGCGGCCTGCACATCATCGGCACCGAGCGCCACGAATCCCGCCGCATCGACAACCAGCTGCGTGGCCGTTCCGGCCGCCAGGGCGATCCGGGTTCGTCCCGCTTCTACCTGTCGCTGGAAGACAACCTGATGCGCATCTTCGCCTCGGACTGGGTCCAGAAGGCGATGAAGCTGATCGGCATGAAGGAAGACGACGTGATCGAGGATCGCCTCGTCAGCCGCCAGATCGAAAAGGCCCAGCGCAAGGTCGAGGCGCACAACTTCGACATCCGCAAGAACCTGCTGGATTTCGACGACGTCAACAACGACCAGCGCAAGGTCATCTATTCCCAGCGCGACGAACTGCTGGAAGCCGATTCGGTGAAGGACAACATCGACGGTATCCGCGGCGACGTTGTCGCCGAGACGGTGGGCCGCTTCGTGCCGCCGAACTCGGTGGACGATCAGTGGGATCTGGCCGGCCTGCAGCGCGAGCTGGAAGAGGAAATGGCGCTGGCCCTGCCGGTCACCGCCTGGCCGAAGGAAGCCGAGGAACTGGACGCCGAAGCGATCGAGCAGCGCGTGCAGGACGCGATGAACCGCCACTTCGACGAGAAGGAAACGGTCATCGGCGGCGAGACCATGCGCGCGCTGGAAAAGCACATCATGCTGACCGTGCTGGACAAGAACTGGAAGGAACACCTGGCGCGCATGGATTACCTGCGGCAGGGCATCCACCTGCGCGGCTACGCGCAGAAGCAGCCGAAGCAGGAGTACAAGAAGGAAGCCTTCGAGCTGTTCTCGGACATGCTGGAGCGGGTCAAGCGCGAAGTCGTGACCCTGCTGGCGCGCGTGCGCATCCGCACCGAGGAGGAAGTGGCGGCGCTGGAAGCGCAGGAGCGCGCGATGGCCGAAGCGCAGGCCCGGCAGATGCAGTTCCAGCACGCCGATGCCGGCGGCTACAGCGCCGACGAGGAAGCCGAGCAGGCCCAGGCCGCGCAGGCCGGCCGCCCGGTGGCGATGCCGGCCGACGCCGGTCCCAAGGTCGGCCGCAACGATCCCTGCCCCTGCGGCAGCGGCAAGAAGTTCAAGCACTGCCACGGCCAGTTGGCCTGATACGACGGCAGTCGGTGAAGAAAAACAGGCGCCTCGAGGCGCCTGTTTTTTTTTGGGGGGTGTCGGGGTTGCCCCCATCCGCCTTCGGCACCTTCCCCCGCGTGCGGGGGAAGGGGGCAGGGGCAGATCGCGAGTGGGGAGTCGGGGAGAGGCGGGTCGGCAGGTATCGTTGGCTTCCGGCTTCCGGCTTCCGGCTTCCTCCCGACTCCCGACTCCCGACTCCCGACTCCCGACTCCCGCGACCGCTGGCCGCTGGCCGCTGGCGCTCCCGAGTGAAGTCTCCCCGCCCCCGAAGTCGTCCCAACCCCTCCTTCCCCCGCCTGCGGGGGAAGGTGCCGAAGGCGGATGGGGGCAAGCCCTGAAACCGTGACCCACCGCATTTGCATTTGCGCGGAAATACCCGGCAAGCTTCGGCCATGTCCTCCGAACCTCTGCGATCCATCCATGTCGTGGCCGGCGTCATCAGCGACGCCCGCGGCCGCATCCTGCTGGCCCGCCGCACCGAGGGCCGTGATCTGGCCGGCCGCTGGGAGTTTCCCGGCGGCAAGCGCGAGGCCGGCGAGACCGAGGCCGAGGCGCTGATTCGCGAACTGCAGGAAGAACTCGGCATCACCGCCGAAATCGGCGAACCCATCATCAACGTGCCCCAGCAGTACCCCGACAAACGCCTGCGCCTGGACGTGCGCCGAGTACTGTCCTGGAAGGGCAATCCGCGTGGACACGAGGGACAGGCGCTGGCCTGGGTGGCGCCGGAGAAACTTCCGCGCTACGTGATGCCGCCGGCCGACCGCCCGGTGGTGGCGGCGCTGCTACACCCGGATCGCTACCTGGTCACCCCGTCGCCGGCGGACGTCGACGACGAGACCTGGCTCGGCGCGTTGCAACGGGCGCTGGAGTCGGGCGTCCGCCGCCTGCAACTGAGGATGCCCGGGGTCGATGCGGAACGCCGTCGCCGACTGGCGCGCGCGGCGGTGGAGGCCAGTCAGCGGGCGGGCGTCGAGGTGCTGATCAATTCCGACATCGGCCTGGCACGCGAGCTGGGCGCGGGCGTGCACCTGCGCGCGGCGCAACTGCCGGAACTGTCGGTGCGGCCGCTGCCCGATGCGCAGCCGGTCGCCGCGTCCTGCCATACCGGCGAGGAACTGCGCCGTGCCGAGGACCTGGGCTGCGATTTCGCGGCGCTGGGCAGCGTGCGGGAAACGGCCAGCCATCCGGGCGGCAGCGTGCTGGGCTGGGAGGGATTCGCGCGCCTTCGCGAAGCGGTGTCGCTGCCGATCTACGCCATCGGCGGCCTGCAGCCGGACCATATCCTGGAAGCCCGCCAGCATGGCGCGCAGGGAATCGCCGCCATCCGCGGACTCTGGGCCGACTGAAGAAGTATCGGGGCGCGCTCGGCGCCGGCTCTAGGCAGATTCGCCGACGGCGGCGGCCAGGCGGCGGTAGCGGGCATCCAGTTCCGCCACCGCGGCCTCCAGGCGGTCGATATGACCGTCGTTGACCACGATGTCGTCGGCCAGCGCCAGACGCTGGTCGCGATGCGCCTGTGCGTCCAGCATGCGTTCGGCCAGCGCGGCATCGATGCCGTCGCGCTGCATCAGGCGCGCCTTCTGTACCGTGCGCGGCACGTCGACCACCAGGATGCGGGAAAGCCAGGGATAGGCGGCGCGGCCGCCGCCTTCAGTCAATAGCGGAATGGTGGCGATGGCGTAGGGACTCTCCGCCGCCTGGCAGAGCGCCTGCAGGCGTTGGCGGATGCGTGGGTGGAGGATGCCTTCGAGCACCCGGCGCTCGCTTTCGTTGCCGAACACGCGTGCGCGCAGGACCGCGCGATCCAGCCGGCCATCGGCCTGCAACACTTCCTTGCCGAACCGGGCCGCGACTTCGGCCAGCGCGGGCTGGCCTGGCTCGACGATTTCCCGCGCCACCCGGTCGGCATCGGCGATGCCCACGCCGCGCGCGGCGAAGGCCCGCTCCAGCGCGCTTTTCCCGGACGCCACACCGCCGGTCAGTCCGATCACGTATTCGCTCATGCGCCCATTATTGGCCGGAACCACCACGTTGTAGAGCGGAGCATGCTCCGCTGTCGTCGCCCCCCAGCCGAGCAAGCTCGGCTCTACACGCTGCGTCCTTCCCCGCCTGCGGGGGAAGGTGCCCGAAGGGCGGATGGGGGCAAGCGGGAAGGTCAGACTCGAACGCCCAGCCGAGCAAGCTCGGCTCTACACGATGCCCCCTTCCCCCGCCTGCGGGGGAAGGTGCCCGAAGGGCGGATGGGGGCAAGCGGGAAGGTCAGACTCAATCGCCCAGCCGAGCAAGCTCGGCTCTACACGCTGCGTCCTTCCCCCGCGCGCGGGGGAAGGTGCCCGAAGGGCGGATGGGGGCCAAGCGCGAAATCAGGCCGAATCGACCCAGCCGAGCAACCCCGGCTCTACCGGAAGCCGGCGAAACGCAGATAGGCGTCGATCAGATCCTGGCCCCAGAAAAACACCACCCAGCCGGCGATGGCCAGATAGGGACCAAACGGAATGGGCGTGGCGCGGTCGCGGCCCTTCGCCGCCAGCCAGACCGAACCGATGATGGCGCCCACCAGCGAGGACAGCAGGATGGTGGGCAGGACGCCCTTCAGGCCAACCCAGGCGCCGATGGCCGCCAGCAGCTTGAAATCACCATGGCCCATGCCTTCCTTGCCGGTCAGCTGCTTGAACAGCCACCACACCGACCACAGCGACACGTAGCCGGCAATCGCGCCCAGCACCGCCGCCTTGGGCACCATGTAGAGATTTTCCAGGCTGGCGATCAGGCCCAGCCACATCAGCGGCAGGGTCAGTTGATCGGGCAGCAGGCGGGTACGCAGGTCGATGCCCGACAGCGCCACCAGGAAGCAGCTCAGCAACGAGGCCCCGAATCCCTGCCAGCCAAAGCCGAAGCGCCACACCGACGCGACCACCAGCAGGGCGGTGAGCAGTTCCACCAGCGGATACTGCACGGAAATCGGCGCCTTGCAGTGGCGGCACCTGCCGCGCAGGGCGAGCCAGCTGATCAGCGGGATGTTCTCGAACCAGGCCAGCTTGTGCTTGCAGTGCGGGCAGTGCGAACTCTCGACCACGATGCCGGGTGGCGGCGGGTCGTAGATTTCCGGTTCCTCGAGGATCTCGCGCGCATCGCGCCGCCATTGCCAGTCCAGCTTGCGCGGCAGGCGCAGGATGACCACGTTGAGGAAGCTGCCCACCAGCAGGCCCAGGCCGGCCGCGACCGGAAAGCCGAGGCCGGGGTGTTGATCGAGGAATGCCACGAATTATCCGACCGTCATCGCCAGCTTGAAGATGGGCAGGTACATGCCGATCACCATGCCGCCGACCAGGACGCCGATGACCACCATGATGAAGGGCTCGATGAGGCTGGAGAGGGCATCGACGGCATTGTTCACTTCCTGCTCGTAGTATTCGGCCACCTTGAACAGCATGGTGTCCAGCGCGCCGGCCTCTTCGCCGATGGCGGTCATCTGCACCACCATGTGCGGGAACAGCGCGGTCTGCTTCATCGCCATGTTCAACGGGTAGCCCACCGCCACGTCGTCGCGCATGCGGTGCACGGCCTTCTCGTAGACCGTATTGCCGGTGGCGCCGGCCACGGTGTCCAGCGCCTCGACCAGCGGCACGCCGGCCTTGAAGGTGACCGCGGTGGTACGGGCGAAACGCGCCACCGAGGAATTGTGCATGATCTGGCCGACCACCGGCACCTTCAGGATCATGCGGTCGACGAAGTGCTGGAAGGCCGGGGACCGCTTGAAGCTGAAGACCGTCACCACGATGCCGACCAGCGCGATCAGCAGCAATGCCCACCACCAGGCCACCATGAAGCGGGACGCGGCGACGATCAGCTTGGTGAAGGCGGGCAGATCCGCGCCGAAGCTCTTGAAGGTCTCCTCGAACTGCGGTACCACGAACACCAGCAGGATGGCGCTGACCAGGATCGCCACCGCGATCACCATGGCTGGATAGAACAACGCCTTCTTGATCTTGCCCTTCAGCGCTTCCAGGTTTTCCTTGTAGCTGGCGATGGTGTCCAGCACCGTCTCCAGCACGCCGGCGCCTTCGCCGGCCCGGACCAGGTTGCGGTAGAGCTCGTCGAACTGGACCGGGTGCCTGGAGATCGCCTCGGTCATCGAGGAGCCGCCCTCGATGTCCGCTCGCACCTGATCCACCATCTTCTTCATGCGCGGGTTCTTCTGCCCGCCCGCGATGATGTCCAGCGAGGTCACGATCGGCACGCCGGACTTCATCATGGTCGCCATCTGGCGGCTGAAGAAGGCGATTTCCTTCGGGCTGATGGCCCGTCCCGCGGCGCCGAACAGCGGCTTGGGCTTGACCTTGACCACGTTGGGGGTGATGCCCTGCTTGCGCAGTTCGGCGCGCAGCATGTTGGCGTTCTTGGACGCCTGCTCGCCCTTCATCTTGACGCCGCGCTTGTCCACGCCTTCCCAGACGAACAGGCTGAGCGGGTTTTCGCGCGGGCCCGCGGACGTGATGGCGGTCTTCTTGGCAGCGGATCGGCTGATGGACATCGGCATTTCCCCGTCCGGTTTCCCCGACCGGACTTCATTCCGCATGGTAGCGGTTTACGGCCGGAAGGGAACTCCCCCGGCCTGTGACGCGGGGCAGGGTTTGGGATCCTGCCCCGCCGGGCGCATGAAAAGCGGCGGAGGTCGGGCCACCCGCGCGGGTCAGTCCTTGGTGACGCGGTTGATCTCGGCCAGGCTGGTCACGCCGTTGCGGACCTTCATCAGCGCCGACTGGCGCAGGTCCCGCACCCCCGCCTGCTGGGCGGCTTCGGCGATCTGCAGGGCGTTGCCGCCTTCCAGCACGATGGTGGCGATTTCTTCGCTCATCGGCATCACCTGGTAGATGCCGGTGCGGCCCTTGTAGCCGCCGGTGCATTCGTCGCAGCCGACCGCGTCGTAGAGGGTGAAACCCGCGCCGATCTCCTCCTCGCTGAAGCCCTCGGCCACCAGGGCATGGTGGGGCAGTTCCACCGGCACCTTGCACCGCGAGCACAGCCGGCGCGCCAGGCGCTGGGCGATGACCAGGGTCACCGAGCTTGTGATGTTGTAGGGCGCGATGCCCATGTTCATCAGGCGGGCGATGGTCTGCGGCGCGTCGTTGGTGTGCAGGGTGGACAGCACCATGTGGCCGGTCTGGGCCGCCTTGATGGCGATCTCGGCGGTTTCCAGATCGCGGATTTCGCCGACCATGATGATGTCCGGATCCTGGCGCAGGAAGCTGCGCAGCGCGGCGGCGAAGGTCATGCCGCGCTTGGTGTTCTGCTGCACCTGGTTGACGCCCGGCAGGCGGATTTCCACCGGGTCCTCGACCGTGGAGATGTTGCGGATCTCGTCGTTCAGGATGCCCAGCGCGGTGTACAGCGACACCGTCTTGCCCGAACCGGTCGGACCGGTGACCAGCACCATGCCGTAGGGCTTTTGGATGGCGTCCTCGAACAGCTTCTGCTGGTCCTTCTCGTAGCCCAGCTTGTCGATGCCCAGCTTGGCCGCGCTGCCGTCCAGGATACGCAGCACCACCTTCTCGCCGAACAGGGTGGGCAGGGTACTGACGCGGAAGTCGATCTGCTTGGTCTTGCTGAGGTTGAGCTTGATGCGGCCGTCCTGCGGCACGCGCTTTTCGGCAATGTCCAATTGCGCCATCACCTTCAGGCGGGCGGCGATGCGCTGGCTCAGCTTGACCGGCGCCTTGGCCACCTGCTTGAGGATGCCGTCGATGCGCAGGCGCACCCGATAGTCGGTTTCGTAAGGCTCGAAATGGATGTCCGAGGCGCCGCGCTTGATGGCGTCGACCAGCACCTTGTTGACGAACTTGACCACCGGGGTGTCGTCGCCCTTGGCGTCGACGCCGCTGTCGGCGCCGGCCAGCTCGTCGTCGTTGCCGACCTCCAGGTTGTCCAGGCCCTCCTCGTCGTCGCCGCCGAAGGCGCCGGAGAGGTTGCTGTTGGCGTTGATCCACTGGTCCAGAGCCCGCCGCAGCGAATCGTCGTCGACCAGGATCGGCTCCACCACCAGGTTGGTGTGGAACTTGATCTCGTCCAGCGCATGCATCTTGTTGGTGGGGTCGGAGACCCCCACGAACAGCTTGCTGCCGCGCTTGAACAGCGGCAGCACCTGGTGCTTCTGTAGCAGTTCCTCGCTGACCAGCTTGACCGCGTTGTGGGCCGGGTCGAAGCTGGCCACGTCCAGCAGCGGCATGCCGAACTCGATGGCGTTGGCCGCCGCCATCTGCGAGGCGGTGACCAGTTTCTTCTCGATGATCCACTGGGCCAGCGGCAGCCGGGCCTCGGTGGCGCTGGCCATCGCGGCGCGGGCCGCGCCTTCCTCCAGCGCGCCATCCTGGACGAGGCGGCGGGCGATACCGGTGATGCCTACCAGGTTTGCGGTGTTGACGACGGCGCTCATGTGCAGGGTTCCCGTGGTGACAAGGGGGCGCCGCAAGAAGCGGGCCAGCACGAACTTTACCGCAAGCGCCTCCGCATACGCGTGGCCGGACCTCCGGCCCGGAACGACCTGCGTCACAAGCTGACGCGATACGGCAATGGCGTGAGGGCGAGACCTGCCAGTCCCGAATGTGATTGAAGTAAGCTGGGCAGGGGAAAACAGACTGGGGCGGTAATGAGGATCAGCGTCGTATTGCCGGCCAAGAACGAGGCGGGGGGACTTCCGCGGACGCTCGAACGGTTGCGCGAGACGCTGCCGGAAGCCGAAGTCATCGTGGTGGACGACGGATCCACGGACCAGACCGCCAGCCTGGCAGCCGCCCTGGGGGCCCGCGTGCTGACCTCGCCCTATTCGATGGGCAATGGCGCGGCCATCAAGCGCGGCGCGCGGGTGGCCACCGGCGACGTCATCGTGTTCATGGATGCCGATGGCCAGCACGATCCCGCCGATGCCCGTCGCCTGCTGGAGAAACTGGGCGAGGGTTACGACATGGTGGTCGGAGCCAGGAACTGGGAGGGCCAGGCGGGGGTCAGCCGTGGCTTGGCCAATACCTTCTACAACTGGCTGGCCAGCCGGATGACCGGTTTCCAGGTCAAAGACCTGACCTCCGGGTTCCGGGCCGTACGCGCGGACAGGTTCCGGGAATTCCTGCACCTGCTGCCCAACGGATTTTCCTATCCGACCACCAGCACGATGGCTTTTTTCCGCAGTGCCTACGCCGTGGCCTATGTGCCCATCCCGGTGGCGCGTCGCATCGGGACCAGCCACATCCGTCCCATAAAGGACGGTATCCGGTTCCTGCTGATCATCTTCAAGATCGCGACCCTGTATTCGCCGCTCAAGCTTTTCGTACCGACGGCGGCGCTGTTCTTCCTCACAGGGCTGTTCTATTACCTTTTCACCTACCTGACGGTCGGCCGGTTCACCAACATGAGCATGCTGCTGTTCAGCGCATCGGTCATCATTTTCCTGATCGGATTGATCTCCGAGCAGATCACGGCACTCACTTTCCGTCGCGAGTCATAACGCGAAAGGCAGCATGCGGATGTCAGATGAACTCCCTTTCATTGTCTTCGGAGCGCCTTCCATAGGGGAGGACGAAATCGAGGAGGTTGTTGCCTGCATGCGTTCGGGCTGGCTGGGAACAGGGCCGCGCGTCGCCAGGCTGGAGAGAGAATTCGCCGACTACAAGGGCGTCGGCGCCCGCGCGGTTGCGGCAGTGAACTCCTGCACGGCGGCACTGCATGTCAGCATGGTGGCCTCCGGGCTGGAGAAGGGCGCGGAGGTCATCACCACGCCCATGACCTTCTGCGCCAGCGTCAACGCGATCATCCATGCGGGCATGAAGCCGGTATTGGCGGATGTGGATCCTGCGACCCAGTGCATATCCCCGGAAGCCATCGAGGCCGCCATCACTCCGCGCACCCAGGCGATCCTTCCGGTGCATTTCGCAGGCCGCCCCTGTGAAATGGATCGCATCATGCAGATCGCCAGGAAACATGGCCTGCTGGTCATCGAGGATTGCGCGCACGCCATCGAGACGGAATTCCATGGGCAAAAGGCCGGGACGTTCGGTGATTTCGGGTGTTTCAGCTTTTATGTCACCAAGAACGTCACGACCGGCGAAGGCGGCATGATCGTGGGCAGGGACGAAGAGTTGGTGGCCCGTGCCCGGGTGCTCGCGCTACATGGAATGAGCAAGGATGCATGGCATCGCTTCGGCGACAAGGGATATCGGCATTATCAAGTGGTCGATACCGGCTTCAAGTACAACATGATGGACATACAGGCTGCCATCGGTATTCACCAGCTCGCCCGTGTCGAGGCCAACTGGAAAAGAAGAGAGCAGATCTGGGACGCTTACATGTCCGCGTTCAAGGATCTTCCCGTTGTCCTGCCGTCCGCAATCGCACCCGATACCCGGCATGGCTATCACCTTTTCACGATGATGATCGAAGAGGCCCGTTGCGGCCTGTCGAGGGATGAGTTTCTGGACAGGATGAATGCGGCGAGGATTGGTACCGGCGTGCATTACCTGTCCATCGCGGAACATCCCGTGTACCAGGAATTGTTCGGCTGGCGGCCGGAAGCGTGGCCCAACGCCCACGCGATCGGTCAGACGACCGTCAGTCTCCCGCTGTCGGCGGCACTCACCGAAGGCGACCTGGATCGAATCGTGACCACGACCTTGGGAATGCTCGCGAACTAGCGCCCGTTCGGCAGGACCTTGCGGAGGTTCCGGGCGATCCAGCGGCTCTTCACTTTGGGAAGGCGGCTGCCATAGATGGGAATGACCATTTTGCCGCGCACGCCACGCGCCAGCGCCCGGAGGGTCTCCATCCGGGGACTGTCACCGGTGGCCAGGCTGAGGAACATGCGCTCGGGTTGAATCCAGTGGCATTCGGTGAAGGCCGGTTCCTGGATCGAGAGTGCCTGCCCATGGACGGCTTTCAACGTGTCCAGGATCAGGGGACAGCCGCTGGCCTCCACCAGTTCGAACTGCAACCAAGGGCGACAGTTGAGCTCCAGCAGCTTCGGGTTGCCCTGTTCGTCCTCCAGGAACGACATTTCGCAGACGCCACGCAGATCGATGGCTTCGGCAATGGCGAACGCCGCAGGGAGCAAGTCCGTATCACGTGAACTGCTTACCCAGGCCGCGCTTCCTCCCATGCGGGGATACTTGAGTCGCTCGACAATCTGATACCCCCGCATCTCCTTGCCGGAGCGGATGACACAGGCGCTGCGCTCAGCCTGCCGGATGGGGCGGAGGCGGGGTTGGGCGATCCAGCCGTCGCAGTTGTTCCAGGCATTTTCCAACGCGCGTTTGACATCGGTCAAAGCGGGAAGGCGGCCTCCGACCGTGATGACCTTGTTTCCCGATTCGTCGAGCGTGCGTCCCCATGGCTTGTGGATGGGCTTGATGACGAGGTCATGTCCTAGTCTGGCGGCAAGCCGGAGACTGTCTTCCGGCGAGTCCAGACGAAAAGTGGGAGCGAGTACAGACGCCATGCCGGCCTGTTCCAGATGCTCGAACAGTTCCGCCTTGTCCAGACCGCCCATGCGCAGGCTTTCTCCCCGCGAGAAACACAGGACGAGGTCATTCCGGAGGTGCAGGCGGGAAAGCAGCAGCAGGCTGTCGTCCTCGGTCGCGAAGACGGTCGTGGAACCTTCCCCACCGCCGATGCTGGCTATTGCCACGGCGAGAAGATCGCAGGCTTCCTCCAGGCCCGCACCCGCCAGGTTCAGCTCATGGAAGCTGTGGCAATGGGGCGCGTCCCTCAGCAGGCTGTCAGGGACCAAAGAAATGACCGAATAATCGATGCCCGCATCGATGAGCCGCTCGGCGACGGCCACGGATACCGTTTCCGCGCCGCCGGAGAGGATGATGACCGCGGCTGTCATCACGCGCGCTCGAAGACGAAGACGACGTTGTGATAGGACCAGCGGGGCGCGCGCTTCCGGCGAGCCATTCTGCGCAGTTCCCAGTTCGCGATACGGTCAAACCATTTTCTTGGCACCAGGCCATACCGGATGAGGTAGATGACGGGCCAGCGGCTGGAACGGATCGCGATGCGTTCGCGCAAGCGAAGTCCCTGCCGCTGGAAAAATTCCACGAACCAATCCTCGGCAACATAATCGGCGTGGTCGCGCCGGATGTTGTCGAGCACGATCAGCCTTCCTCCCTTCGAAACGACGCGCGCCGCATCGGAGCAGCAGTCGAGCAGGCCAAGCAGGTGCAGGGGCCTGGCGACATTGAGAAGAAACACCAACGGAAACGACTGGTTGCCAAAGGGCAGCTCGGGAAGCTTTCCCACGCACCAGTTGGCATCGGCTTCGGACTGATTGAGCGATGCGTACCTCAGAACGCGCAAGGAGGGATCCATGCCCGTCATTCGATAGCCCAACGTGGCGAGGCGCGAGGTCATTCTTCCATACCCGCATCCGAGGTCGAGCGCAGGGCCGCTTCCGCGACCGACGATTCGTTCCAGGGCGAGTTCCTGCAATCTCGAGATGTAATCGGTCTTCAGGCCCCGCCGGTCATGCGGGTCGGCGAGATTGATGCCAGCATCATCGAAAACAGGAAGTTCAACCTGGTTCATTCGCGGTGCCATGGAAGGGAAGGAACAATAGGCTCAAGAACAAATCGATCAACAGCAGCGAGACGCGTCCGACGAGCACTCCATAAGCCAGTTCCGAGGGACTGAAAGCGCCTCCCATGGCCATGAAAGCTCCCTCCCGCACGCCTATGCCGGAAGGGGTCACCAGGGTGATGTAGCCGACGATCCAGGCAAGGTTGTAGTGGGCGCACATCAATATTCCGTCGCCCGCCCCCATGCTGGCAACCGCGAGTCCATAGAAGGCCCATGCCAGGAAGTACACAAGCCAGCTGAGCATCATCCAGCCCATGATGCGCAGATGGTCGCGGGCTTCCAGCCGGGCCACGGAAGATGCCAGGCTCCGGGCCAGGCCAACAAATCGACCCTCGAGCCTGGATGATTTGCCTGCCAACCTGTGCAGAAGCGGACTACGCAAGACGGCGAACCAGCCAAGCACGCCGAGGACAACGACCAGCGAGGCGGTTACCGGATATCGGGACCAGAGGAGCACGCCGGCGGATACGATGCACGCCGTATAGAGAGTCAACAGGATGTGCAGTGCATTGGCCGAAATCCAGGCACTGGATGACGCTTCATTGCCCGCGCCGATCTGGTAGGCGATGCCGAATACCCGACCGGGGAGATGTTTGAGCATCTGTCCGGTGAAATGGAGATGGCCCAGCCGGCCGAACGACATGGGAGTGTCGAGCATCGGCGATAGGATTCTTGAAAAGGACAGGAACCCCGACAGGGTGGCCAGGGCCCCCAGGCCGAGGCCCGCGAACATGAATCCCATATCGATACGGGAAAGCTGCAGCAGGATCTCCTTGCCGGATCTACCCAGCAGATAGACCACGATGGCCATGCTGCCGATCGATATCAGTACCGTGGCCCAACGCGGAAACCAGCGCCGTCGTCCGCCTTGACCGGCTGTGGATGAGGTGGTCACGGCGCCTGCACCAGCAACATGAGGGCGGGAACGACGGCATGTTCGTTCGAAAAGCGGCGGGCCATCTCCTGCAGGCCCGCTTCGTAGCGCCCAGGCCCGTTTGAAAGCGCGCTAGTCATCGCCCGGGCGAAGGCTTGCGGAGTGACGTCGGCGGCGCACACGCCGGTTCCTTCCGCCACCAGTACGGGAAGGTCGCCAACCGGCATGGTGATCACCGGGCAACCGAACTTCATGGCATCGGAGAACACGACGGGTATGCTTTCGATGCGTGATGGAATCAATACGAAGTCCGCGTCCGCCAACGCCCGCTCGGACTGATCCTTGGCAAGGTATCCGTGCGCGCGGACGGGATGCAGGACAGCAAGCTCTCCCGCGCGCCGGCGGACGTCAGCTTCGAGCGGACCGCCGCCATAGATGTCGACCGATTCAATCCGCGACCAGGTTTGCACATCGAGCAAGGACAAGGCATCCAGCAGCAGATCAACACCCTTGTTCTCGTGCCAGCGTCCGATGAACACCAGCCGATATGGATCGGTATGGCGGATAGGTTCGGCTCTGCTGGTGGTGATGTTCCGCGTGCTGGGCAGGAATGTCACCGGCGCCTTGCAGATTTCCCGGGTGTCCTCCAGCAGCTTGAGGCCATCGGAAAAGCGTTGTCCGGCGTCGGCCAGGACGCTGGCCAGGACGCCGCGGACGACGGGGATTCTTCCCAGCGACCAGATATCGCTGCCAAGCGTCCAGACAGAATAGGAAACTCCCGCTTGCCTGGCGGCGCCGCGCGCCCAGTAGCCGGAGGGCAATGCCCAGAGGGCCAGCACATGCGCCGCGCCGTTCCGGACCGCATGGCGCGTGACCCTTGAGCCGGCGCGCAGCACCTTGAGAATCCGCCAGACATCCCGCGGATGCCACGGCCGCAAGGTCGATAGCGCCTGGGCAGGAGCCGGATAGCGATGAACCGATAGACTCCCGCTCCATTCCTCCACCCGCTCATCGGTGCCCGGGGCCACAACGACGACGGGTACCCGCAGGCTGAGGCTCATCGCCAGATCCGCCACGAATCCGCCCGCCGCTTCGCTGCCGTCCCGGCTGATGGGGAACGATGTGGTGACCAGGATGAAGGGACGCCCTTGTGGCTTCATTTGCGATGGCGAGCGGACGGCAGGCTTTAGGATAAGGAAAATCGCCCAAGGCATCCGGCTCAGGGCGATCGGGGTCTCGAGCCTTCGGCTTCGTAGGCGGCGCGCGCGGATTCGATTTGTTCCCGCAGCCACACCAGGCCGGACTGATCGGCGGTGTTGCCGGGCTCCGCGCGTTCCGCCGCTTCCCGCCAGGTCCGCTCGGCGCCGTCGACATCACGCGTGCCCAACTGTGCCAGGACCAGCGGCATCGCGATGCCGGCTTCCGCGCCGTCTTGCCAGGCGAGTCGCGCCGGTCGCAGTGCGTGGTCCCAAGACCTTGCGCGGACGTGGAACTGCGCCGCGAAATACCGCATGACGATTTTCGGCCGGGTGTTGTCCGGCTGGCCCGAGGCCCGATCCGCCACGGCACTCAGCGCCGCGCCAATCTGATCGTCGGTGACCGAACCGCAACGCTTGCGCTCCGACGCGGCATAAAGAAACCGGAGCGGCACCGTTTCCGCCAGTGTCAGCGGCGTTGGAGTCTCCTGGCTGAAAGCCTGCAGGTCGTCGAGGCTCGCCTCCCCGCGCATCAGGCAGGACGCATAGAAGCGATAGAGATGGCCCAGCGAACGATGCCGTGGCTGTGGCGAAGCGAGCAGGTTGTCGACTACCTGGTCGACCCGCGTCCGGTCGTTGCGGGCGATGGCCGCGGAAAGCACGGCGGCATTCGCACGAAGGGAGTGGGGATGCGCGATGAGGCTCGACTCGGCGATGAGCAATTCGCTCTGCCAGACGCGCGCGCGCCCGTGTGTTCCCGCTGCCAGGACGATCAGGATGCCCGCGAACATGGGTACACCGATGAGCGCCGGGCGCAGCTCCATCCGGGACAACCAACGGCCCGCCGCGACGGCCAACGCGACGCCCGCGACGATGATGCCCACCGAAGGAAGATAGTTCCGGTGCTCGAAATAGAGCTCAAGCGGAATCGGGCTGGCTTCCAGCGCATGCGCGGCCAGGAAGAAGAACCAGCCGAAGAAGACGGAAGGAAGTTGCGCCCGCCAGCGCCACGCCGCGATGCTCAGGGCCAACAGGAACAGGATGGCCAGGGCGGTGACCGGAGGGGTGAGCAGGCCCGTCGAGGCGATGAAATCGTCCGTGTACACGCCCATCGTGGGCGGATTGGGAACCAGAAGCTTCCACAGATAGTCGCAAAGCGCCCTGCCTTGGCTGAGCATCCGTTCCGCCATGGTGAAGTCGCGGCTGCTGTACCAGCTGACGATGGTCTGGTACTTGACGGCGAACAGGGCGAGACCCGCCACAAACGGGACGATCACATAGGCGATCAGAAAGAACCGCGCCGGCCAGGGACGCCGGCCCGTGCGGAAATAGGCCAGTTCGACGACGGTGCAGAGCAGCGGGAGCAGGATTCCATTCTCCTTGGCCAGGAAGGCCAGGAACGTCATGCAGGGAATTCCCAGCAGCAACACCCACGCCGCGCCAACCGGCTTTCCCTGCTCCAGGCGCTCGCGCTGGGACACGTAGAGCCACAATCCCAGCAGGATGACCAGCATGGAGAGCTGTGCCATGCGCTGGACCACGTAGAGCACGGTGCTCGCATGCAGCGGATGCAACAGCCAGATCGACGCCACCAGCGCCGCCCACAAAGGGGCCTCGGACGCGAGGTTGGGATCGCGTCGCAGCAGCCGCTGGACTAGGACAAAGATGATCAAGCCACACAGCAGGTGGATGATCAAATTACCGATCTTTAAGGACGTCGGTGTATAGCCGCTCAACCAAGCATTGAAGGCGAAAGAGGCCATCGACACCGGCCTGCCGAAAGTGCCAGCGCCACGTTCGAAAAGCAAAGTACTCAGTGCAAGTCGATTCTCGAGCCATGGGCCAATTGCCGCTAGATTGGCCGCGTCATCAAGCATATAGGGGCCGTTGAGACCAGCCCAATATGCGATGAGGGTGATGAAAAAAGTAGCGAAGAGCAGGATGGCAACGCCGCGCGCAATCGGAGAAATCATGGAATCGTTGTGCAGAGATAGCCAAAATAGAAAAAACCCCGGCATAGCCGGGGTTTTAGAACGTAGGCCGAGGACAGAATGTCCCGGTACGTCTGCACTTACTGGCAGGCTTCCGGAGTCTGCGAAGCGGTCGGCGCAGCGCCGTCGTAGGTTGGCGCGCAATCCCACTCAATCCGGCCGTTGGCCGTGTTCGGAGCCAAAGTGACCGAGGCGCCATCGTAGGTGCCGGTCAAAGTGCCAGTGGTGCAGGCACCCGTCTTCGTGATGCCATCACACAGTGCGGCGCCGGTCTTACCCGCACCCAAGTTCTCGCCGACCTTGATCTTCTCGCCGGCGACGGAGCCGATGGCGTTGGTGATCTTGGCCTTGACGGTGTAGTCACGGTACAGCGGCAGTGCGATGGCGGCCAGGATGGCGATGATGGCGACCACGATCATCAGTTCGATGAGGGTGAAACCCTGCATGTTCTTCTTCATGAACTTTCCCCTTTCAGGATTGGCTTGGATGGTTAAGGACACTCCAGCCCCCGCGTCCTTAAGCGTTGGACCGTGGGCGCCGTGCAAGACGACGCACGTGCTTTAAGTCACGTGCAGGATGTGTGCCAACTGTAAGCGCCCCTCTCCCCGTCCCCGATGGTTCGCGGGAAAGACCCCAGACACCTAAGTCGAGATAACTATGACATCAATCTCGTTGGACCGGTATCGGGAAAAAGGGGATCAACCGCGGGAATGATCACAATCTGACAATTTGGCCCCGCGCGGGTCGCTCTCCAGGCAAGGGGAATGAAGGTGAAAATATTGGGCATAAAGTGACAATTTGCGTCACTTTTCGAGTCGAAAGATTGACGTTGAGCGGGCGGCGTAACGGCAGATGGACAGTCCTGCCGACGGGACCAAGACGGCACCCGCCTGTGTGTCTGTCAAAGGACCGCCTTAGCAGGGGGGCTTTGTGCTCTGAGGTCACGGCGAATTGCCGTCTGAGGTCTACGGGGCGACGTTCCGCTCTGGTCGAGGCAGTACAAGGTGTTCGCCCAGCTGAAATGCCCACGCCAAGTGCCCGCTGGAAGCGCTTATTTAGATCGCTTTGCGAAGGGACGCACCTTCAACGCAGGACAGGCACTTCGATTGATAGGCTGCCCATACCATTCGGGACTGGATGGCCAGAAGCACCGTATCCGGGAAGCCGAACGGAGCCCGCGATTGTCAAATGGCCGCGACAGTCTATTCCGACAAACCCCGCTGAAGCGGGGTTTGTCGGTTCGATGCAGCTGCCGCACAAACTACAGTCCGAAGCGGCCTTGCGGGAGCGTTGTTCACTATCTGCCTGAACTACGGCGACGGACTAGGACCACCACCACCACCAGTCGGGGGTTGTTGACCACAGCCAGCAGGCGCGTACTTTTCAGCGATGTTGGTTTCGCATGTCCATTTTCCACTGTCGGAGCGGATGAGGTTGAGGTTTTTACCTGCGAACTCGGATGCACCGTTCTTGGTGACGCACTTGATGCCTCCTCCCAGCGTGACCGCGCAGTAGCGCCCTTCCTGGATATTGATGTAGCCCGCTAACTTGTCATCCATTGAAGGCGTGTGGCCATTGGTTAGAGCGAGCTCGTAGCCGGTCTTGCCAGGGGCTATCTCGGCCAACGCGGCAGTCGCCTGGGAGCGAATGGTGTAGTCCTGATAGATGGGCACGCCGATGGCGGCCAGGATGGCGATGATCGCCACGACGATCATCAGTTCGATCAGAGTGAAACCTTGCATGTTCTTTTTCATGTGACACGTCCCCGTGTTGCTTTGCTTGGTGGGCGGAGGCGCACCCGTCCGGCTCCCGCGTCAGCGGAAGGTGCTCGTCAGGGGACACTTGCCCATCGGAAACATCGAACGGATGCCGCTTTCAGCGCCGACGCCGTATCCGTGGAAAGTGAAAGGTTCGGGATACGAACGTTCGGCGCGGGGCGCACGATATCGACGGCATGCCGGCGCGATGGGCGGGCATGGTCACACTCTTTTCCAGAGTGATGGGGGTCATGCGGTTGACGACAAATTGCGTCAATCGGGGGGCGTATGCTTCGTGTAGTGGGTGGGATTGGATGGGGGGGATCTTGAGGGGGATGGGGTTCTCTCGGCATCGCGCGCGAATCCCCCGTCACCCGCTTGCGCGGGTGCCCGCCCCCTTTTTCAAAGGGGGCTATTGGATTCAAGGACTATCGGGGGCGTGAAGCATTGCGGGAATGGTTCACGCGTGGCGCGGCGGTCGGCCGTGCGCTACTCCATGCCGAGCTTTTTCAGCTTGTAGCGCAGGGCGCGGAAGGTGATGCCGAGCTGGGCGGCGGCGCGGGTCTTGTTCCAGCGGTTTTCTTCCAGCGCCTTCTGGATGGCCGCGCGTTCGAGTTGTTCGATGTAGTTGGGTAGCGGGCCGCCGGCGGGATCGATGTCGATCGGGGGCGCGCCGGCGGCGGGGGCGGCGCCGGGAACGGCGTCTGTCATCGCGCGCGGCGTGGCGGAGCCCTGGGGCAGGTAGAGATCGCCGATCTCGATGCTGTGGCCGTCGGCCATCGCCAGCGCGCGTTCGAGGATGTTCTCCAACTCGCGGACGTTGCCCGGGAACGGATACCGGCGCAGTTCGGCCATGGCGTCCGGCGACACCGAAGGAGCGTTGCGGCCGTGCTGGTCGGCCAGTCGGTCGAGGATGGCGCTGGTCAGCTGCGGCAGGTCGCTGGCGCGCTCGCGCAGCGGCGGTACCCGCAGCTCGATGACGTTGATGCGGTAATACAGGTCGTGGCGGAAGCGGCCGTCGCTGGCCAGTTCGCCGATGTCCTTGTGGGTGGCCGAGAGGATGCGAACGTCCACCTGCACTTCCTGCGAGGCGCCGACCGGGCGCACGGCTTTTTCCTGGATGGCGCGCAGCAGCTTGACCTGCATGGGCAGGGGCAGCTCGGCGACCTCGTCCAGGAACAGGGTGCCGCCATTGGCGGCCTGGAACAGGCCGGCCTTGTCGGCATGGGCGCCGGTGAAGCTGCCCTTCTTGTGGCCGAAGAATTCGCTTTCCATCAGCTCGGCGGGAATCGCGCCGCAGTTGACCGGCACGAACGGACCGCTGGCGCGGGCACCCTGTTCGTGGATGGTGCGGGCGACCAGTTCCTTGCCCACGCCGGACTCGCCGCGGATGTAGACCGGGGCCTGGCTGCGGGCGACCTTGCCGATGGTGTCGCGCAGGGTGGCCATGGCCGGGGAACTGCCCAGCAGCCGGCTGGCCTGCTCGGGCGGTGGCGGCGGGGCCGGCGCGCGCTCGGTGTTGTTGAGCTCCAGCGCGTGCTTGACCAGCCCGCGCAGCACCGTGAGGTCCACCGGCTTGCTGACGAAATCGAAGGCGCCGGCCTTCAGCGCCTCGACCGCCAGTTCGATATTGCCGAACGCGGTGATCATGGCGACCGGGGTGCGGGGGTAATTGCGGGAGATCTCGCCGACCAGTTCAATGCCGTTGCCGTCGGGCAAGCGCATGTCGGTGAAGCACAGGTCGTAGCTGTTGCGTGACAGGAGTTCACGCGCCTCGCCGAGGTTGGCCGCGGTATCGATGCGCAGGCCCATTCGGCCCAGGGTCAGTACCAGCAGTTCGCGGATGTCGCGTTCGTCGTCGACGATAAGGGCGCTACGGTTTTCGCTCATGGATCCCCCTTCAGCCCCTGTCCGTTCAGTGTACCGGCTGAACAGGAGTGGTCGCTAGTGTGAGGTCTCAAACATGAAGACTGCGGCACGGAATGGCCCGGGTCCGGTCGGATGGCTCAGGCGGGCAGCAGCGCATGCGGGCCGGGCAGGGTGATGCGGAAGCAACTGCCGCCACCGGGAACCGGGACGTACTCCAGGGTCGCCTGGTTGGCCCGGCACAGCTCGCGGGCGATGTACAGGCCCAGGCCGGTGCCGTGCTCGGACGTGGTGAAGAAGGGCCGGAACAACTGCGCGGCCACCGCTTCGGGAATGCCGGGACCCCGGTCCATGACGTCGATCATCGGGCGGTGGTCGGCCTGGAACACCCGCACCCGCACCCGCGCCGGTTCGCCCGGCAGGCGCCCGTAGTTCATCGCGTTCTGCACCAGCACGGTCACGATCTGCTGGAGATGGCGCTGATCGACCAGGGCCGGGACCGGGCGCGGACCGATCACCGCCTCCAGGGTATCGGTCTCGATCGACAGCGATTGCTGGTACTCGTCGATGAAACGACGGACGAAGGTATTGAGGTCCAGGTGCTCCGGGCTGGCGCGCTCGCGCCGGGCCAGGCCCAGCACGCTCTCGACGATGCCGTTGGTGCGCTGGCACTGCTGGTGGATGATCTGCAGCAGGCGGCGGTCGCCGTCGACGATCTGGCGGGATTCTTCCAGCAACTGCACCGCGTAGTTGATGGCCGCCAGCGGGTTGCGGATCTCGTGGGCCAGGCTGGCGGAAAAACGGCCCAGCGCGGCCAGGGTCAGCGATTCGGCGCGGCGCGAGACCACGGTGGCGTCATCGAGGAAGATCAGCGAGGTCTCGCTGTCGGCCAGCAGGCGGGCGAAGCGCGGCTGCACTTCGGGCTGGTCGGGCGACAGCTGCATCGGGGTGTCGTCGGCCTGCCAGCCGTTGCGCCAGCGCTGCAGGCGGCGGGCCAGCTCCGGCGCGGTGTGGGTCAGCAGGACGCCGAGCCCGTCGCTGGCGCCCTCGCCACCCTCGCCGTCGCCGAGCAGCAGGCTGGCGGCCTCGTTGGCCAGCTTGATGTGGTTGTCCGCGTCCACCACCAGCACGCCGGTGCGCATGCGGCGGATGATCAGTTCGTTGATTTCCACCAGGTTGGCGACTTCGGCGCCGCGCTGATCCGCCAGCGCCTCGCTGCGGCGGGCGCGCTGGCCGGCCTGGTGGGCCAGGTAGCCGACGGCCAGGTAGCTGATGGCGAACATCACCACCTCGGCGATCGAACGGTCGGTGCCGCCGTCGTGGAAGAAGGTCCAGCCGTACTCGGCAAACAGCATGGCCACGGTCAGGCCGATCATCGCCAGCGCCCAGTTGCGCGAGGGCAGCAGCAGCACCCCGGCGGCGACGTTGAACAGCAGCATCATCGCCACCCCGGCGGTGGTCGCCGGCAGGGCATGGGTGATGACCGCGGCCGCGACGATGTCCACGGCCAGGCCGACGACCACGGTGAGGGTCATCCAGCGGGGACTGCGCACCAGCAGCAACAGGACCGAGGCAACCAGGTAGGCGATGGTGACCGCCAGGCCCAGTTCCGGGTGCCGCTGGGAACCCAGCATGCCCGAAAGCGGGCTGAACACCAGCCCGGCCAGGATCGCCGCTTCCAGCGTCCGGTACAGGGCGAAGAAATACAGTTCGCGCCGCGGAGCGGATTCGATGCGTCCCAGGATCGAATGGCTTTGCGGCAAGCGCGGACTCCCCCCGTCGGCGATGGCACCAGTATAGGCAGGCCGGGCCCGGGCGGCTGATTTTGCGCCGTCCGGCCCGCTGGGCGACAATAGGGGGCTGGCTGGCGCCCGCCGGGCGGCCTTCGCACGTCCAAACGCGCTTTTCCCGGACGTCCGGCCTCGCTTACCTGTTCCCTACCCACGGTGACGCATGAATTTCCACGAATACCAGGCAAAACAACTGTTTGCCGAATATGGCATTGCAGTTCCGGCCGGGCGCGTCGCGCGCACGCCGGAAGAAGCGGTTGAAGCCGCGAAGTCCATTCCGGGCGACCTCTGGGTCGTGAAGGCCCAGATCCACGCCGGTGGCCGCGGCAAGGCCGGCGGCGTCAAGCTGGCCAAGACCCTGGATGAAGTGAAGCAGTACGCCGCCGCGATGCTGGGCACCCGCATGGCGACCTACCAGTCGGCCGGCGTGGCCCTGCCGATCGATGCGGTGCTGATCTCCGAAGGCACCGACATCGCCAAGGAACTGTACCTGTCGGTGCTGGTCGATCGCGCCACCAAGGCCGTCACCTTCATCACCTCCAGCGAAGGCGGCGTGGAGATCGAGAAGGTCGCCGCGGAAACCCCGGAACTGATCCACCAGCTGGACGTGAACTTCGTCCAGGGCCTGCAGCCGTACCAGTGCCGTGACATCGGCTTCAAGCTGGGCCTGAACGCCAAGCAGGTCAACCAGCTGACCAAGATCATGATGGGCCTGTACAAGCTGTTCAACGAGAAGGATCTGGCGCTGGTCGAACTGAACCCGCTGGCGATCCTCACCAACGGCGATCTGGCCGTGCTGGACGGCAAGGTCAACTCCGACGACAACGCCTCGTTCCGCCATCCGGACCTGGTCGCCATGCGCGACAAGGCGCAGGAAGACGAGACCGAAGTGCTGGCCTCCGAGCATGACCTGAACTACGTGACCATGGACGGCAACATCGGCTGCATGGTCAATGGCGCAGGCCTGGCGATGGCCACCATGGACGTCATCAAGCTCAACGGCGGCGAGCCGGCGAACTTCCTGGACGTCGGCGGCGGCGCCACCAAGGAGCGCGTGACCACCGCGTTCAAGCTGATCCTGTCCAGCGACAAGGTCAAGGCGATCTTCGTGAACATCTTCGGCGGCATCGTCCGCTGCGACATGATCGCCGAAGGCATCATCGCCGCGGTCAAGGACGTGGGCGTCAAGGTGCCGGTGATCGTGCGCCTGGAAGGCACCAACGTGGAAGCCGGCAAGGCGCTGCTGCGCGATTCCGGTCTGGCCATCATCCCGGCCGACGACATCAACGACGGCGCCAAGAAGGCCGTCGCTGCGGTCAAGGCCGCCTGACCCCACGACGAGACTAGGAATAATTCATGAGCGTTTTGGTCAACAAGAACACCAAGGTCCTCGTCCAGGGCTTCACCGGCCAGCAGGGCACCTTCCACGCGACCCAGATGGTCGAGTACGGCACCCAGGTGGTGGGCGGCGTGACCCCCGGCAAGGGCGGCACGACCCACATCGATCTGCCGGTCTACAACACCATGCGTGACGCGGTGCAGGACACCGGCGCCGATGCTTCGGTCATCTACGTGCCGCCGCCGTTCGCGGCCGACGCGATCCTGGAAGCGGCCGACGCCGGCATCAAGGTGATCGTGGCGATCACCGAGGGCATCCCGGTGCTGGACATGCTGCGGGTCAAGAACACCCTGAAGGGCTATCCGGGCGTCACCCTGATCGGCCCGAACTGCCCCGGCATCATCACCCCGGGCGAGTGCAAGATCGGCATCATGCCGGGCCACATCCACCAGCCGGGCAAGATCGGCATCGTCTCGCGTTCGGGCACGCTGACCTATGAAGCGGTCAAGCAGACCACCGACGTGGGCCTGGGCCAGAGCACCTGCATCGGCATCGGCGGCGATCCGATCAACGGCCTGAACTTCGTCGAGGCGCTGACCCTGTTCAACAACGATCCGCAGACCGAAGGCATCATCATGGTCGGTGAAATCGGTGGTTCGGCCGAGGAAGAAGGCGCCGAGTACATCGCCAAGCACGTCAAGAAGCCGGTCGTCGGCTTCATCGCCGGCGCCTCGGCCCCGGCCGGCAAGCGCATGGGCCACGCCGGCGCCATCGCTTCCGGTGGCAAGGGCACGGCGGAAGGCAAATTCGCGGCGATGGAAGCCGCGGGCGTGACCACGGTCCGCTCGCCGGGCGACCTGGGCGCGGCGATTGCCGCTCGCCTGAAGTAAGTCGTTTCCGCGTTTGCGGGATGGATGAAAGGCCGCCTTTGGGCGGCCTTTTGTTTTGGGTGGGTTGGCTGGCTTCGGCTTGCCTCCACCCCGGCCCTCTCCCGCGAGCGGGGGAGGGAGATTCGTGCGGCGATTGACGCAGGTTTCACGAAATGGTTTTTGCGTTTGTGGTGTGAACGGAAGCCGCCTTCGGGTGGTTTTTTGTTTTGGGTGGGTTGGATGGCTTCGGTTTGCCCCCACCCCGGCCCTCCCCCGCGAGCGGGGGAGGGAGATTCGTGCGGCGATTGACGCAGGTTTCACGAAATGGTTTTTGCGTTTGTGGTGTGAACGGAAGCCGCCTTCGGGTGGTTTTTTGTTTTGGGTGGGTTGGATGGCTTTGGTTTGCCCCCACCCCAGCCCTCCCCCGCGAGCGGGGGAGGGGGATTCGTGCGGCGATTGACGCAGGTTTCACGAAATGGTTTTTGCGTTTGTGGTGTGAACGGAAGCCGCCTTCGGGCGGTTTTTTGTTTTGGGTGGGTTGGATGGCTTTGGTTTGCCCCCACCCCAGCCCTCCCCCGCGAGCGGGGGAGGGGGCTTGAGAGCGAGGGGAAGGTATCTCAACGAATTGTCCTGATTTGTCGGTTTGCCGTCGGGTGCGGCTTCTGGCCCCTTCCCCCGCTTGCGGGGGAAGGTTGGGATGGGGGCAAGATGCCAACCCACCCAAGCACAGGACGTGCGCATGCGACAGGGACAGAAGCGGAACAGGGCGCGCGAACTTCGCAAGGACATGACACCGGCCGAACGCCGCCTGTGGACGATCCTGCAGCGACGCCAGCTCGAAGGCTTCCATTTCCGCCGGCAATGCCCCATCGGCCCCTACATCGCCGACTTCGCCTGCCTGGAGGCGCGATTGCTGATCGAAGTGGACGGCGGCCAGCACATGGACGACGCGATGGATGCGCGGCGGGGCGCCTTCCTGCGGCGGAAGGGCTTCCAGGTCCTGCGCTTCTGGAATAATGAGGTGATGACGAACCTCGAGGGTGTTCGCGCGCTGGTCGTTTCGCGGCTGCCGGGCACCGCCCACGTCCCGCTTTCCCGCGCAGCGGTGAAGGCTCGAACCTGAAGACCGACATGTCCCAGACCCTCCGCATCGCCCTGGCCCAGTTCGATTTCCCCGTGGGCGACGTCGCCCGGAATGCCGAGCGCATCGCCGCGCAGATCGCCGAGGCGCGCGACGAGTACGGCGCGGATATCGTGCTGTTCCCGGAACTGGCCATCAGTGGCTATCCGCCGGAAGACCTGCTGCTGCGGCCGCGCTTCCTGGCCGATTGCGAGACCGCGTTGCGCCAGCTGGCCGCCACCACCCACGGCATCGTCGCCGTGGTCGGCTGGCCCGAATCGGCCGGCAGCGTGGTCTACAACTCGGCCAGCGTGCTGCGCGACGGGCGCCTGGAGGCGACCTACCGCAAGCGCGAGCTGCCGAACTACGCGGTGTTCGACGAGCGCCGTTATTTCGATGTGGATCCGAACGGCGAGACCTGCGTGTTCGAGGTCAAGGGCGTGCCGGTCGGGCTGATTATCTGCGAAGACCTGTGGTTTCCCGAGCCGCTGGCCGCGACCGCGCGCGCCGGTGCGCGGATGGCGCTGGTGCCGAACGCCTCGCCGTTCGATCGCGACAAGCATGCCCAGCGCGACGCGCTGCTGGCCGAGCGCACCCGCGATACCGGCCTGGCGCTGGCCTATCTGAACGTGGTCGGCGGGCAGGATGCGCTGGTGTTCGATGGCGCTTCCGTGGTGGCCGACGGCGACGGCACCGTGCATCCGGCCGCGGCGGCGTTCACCGATCAATGGCTGGTGGTGGATTACGACCCGGAGGGACGCCGCTTCAGCCCGGTGCAGTGGATGGACGACGGCGACGAGAGCCGCGACGCGCTGGCCTGGCGCGCGATCGTGCGCGGACTGCGCGACTACTGCGGCAAGAACGGCTTCCAGAAGGTCTGGCTGGGCCTGTCCGGCGGCATCGACTCGGCACTGGTGCTGGCGCTGGCAGTGGACGCGCTGGGGGCGGAGAACGTCACCGCCGTGCGTTTGCCGTCGCGCTACACCGCCGGGCTTTCCAACGATCTGGCGGCCGAGCAGTGCCAGGCGCTGGGCGTGCGGCTGGAGACGATTCCGATCGAGGCGCCGTTCAAGGGTTTCCTGGAGACGCTGGGACCGCTGTTCGCTGGATTGCCGGCCGACACCACCGAGGAAAACCTGCAGTCGCGCAGCCGCGGCGTGATCATGATGGCGCTGAGCAACAAGTTCGGCGGCCTGCTGCTGACCACCGGCAACAAGAGCGAATATGCGGTCGGTTACGCGACCATCTATGGCGACATGTGCGGCGGCTATGCACCGATCAAGGATCTGTACAAGACCGAGGTGTTCTCGCTGGCGCGCTGGCGCAACACCGTTGGCGGCGCGCCGGTGATCCCGCCGGCCGTCATCAGCCGCCCGCCGTCGGCGGAACTGCGCGAGAACCAGACCGACCAGGATTCGCTGCCGCCGTACGACGTGCTGGACGCCATCCTGTTCCGCTACGTGGATCTGGAACAGTCGCGCGACGAGATCGTCGCCGCCGGTTTCGACGCTGCCACCGTGGACCGGATGCTGCGGCTGGTCCGGATCAACGAGTGGAAGCGCCACCAGGCCGCGCCGGGCCCAAAGATCTCGCGCCGTGCGTTCGGCCGTGAACGGCGCTATCCGATCACGAACAAGTACGGTAGTTGAGCGATACGGGGAGCGTTGGTCCGGTCGGGCGCTCTGGTTTTGTTTCTTCCCGGTTGGATGGGGCTGGCTGGCTTCGGCTTGCCCCCACCCCGGCCCTCCCCCGCAGGCGGGGGAGGGAGCCATGTGGTCTCCTGACGATCCGTGCTTCCGCCCCTCCCCCCGCTTGCGGGGGAAGGTTGGGATGGGGGCGGGAAGTCGGTTTCGCGAGACAAATGAAATGCCGTCTTTGGTGGCGGCGCTTTGATTGAAGCTGGTTGGCTTCGGTTTGCCCCCACCCCAGCCCTCCCCCGCAAGCGGGGGAGGGAGCTGTGCCTGTCGCCTGACGGCCCCGTGCTTCCCCCCTTCCCCCGCTTGCGGGGGAAGGTTGGGATGGGGGCGGGAAGTCGGTTTCGCGAGACAAATGAAATGCCGTCTTTGGTGGCGGCGCTTTGATTGAGGCTGGTTGGCTTCGGTTTGCCCCCACCCCGGCCCTCCCCCGCAAGCGGAGGAGGGAGCTGTGCCTGTCGCCTGACGGCCCCGTGCTTCCGCCCCTTCCCCCGCTTGCGGGGGAAGGTTGGGATGGGGGCGGGAAGTCGGTTTCGCGAGATAAATGAAATGCCGTCTTTGGTGGCGGCGCTTTGATTGAGGCTGGTTGGCTTCGGTTTGCCCCCACCCCAGCCCTCCCCCGCAGGCGGGGGAGGGAGCCAAGCATTCATCAGGCGGGAGAGGGAGCCCGGTGGTCGCTGATGATCTGTGCTTCTGCCCCTTCCCCCGCTTGCGGGGGAAGGCTGGGATGGGGGCGCCTTTCAAAACGCCCAACAAAAAAAAGGGCCTTGCGGCCCTTTTTTCATGCGCGATGCGCGCGGCTCAGTCCTTCTTGCGGACCGCGGCGCCGCTGGCCGGCGATTTCTCGCCCGCGAACGGGTTGAGCTTGCGGATCGCCCAGGGATACTTGGGCCACTCGCCGGTCAGCCAGGGGTGCTGCGGCTCGTTCAACTGCAGTACGCGGCGGGCATCGTCGGCCAGGGACTTGTTGCCCAGCTGCGTGTAGGCCTCGCCGAGCACGGCCACGGCGTCGTACTGGTACTCGCTCTGCGGATAGGTTTCCAGCAGGTAGCGGGCGCGGGTGGCGGCGGAAACCCAGGCGTCGCGGCGCAGGTAGTACAGCGCGGTGTCCATTTCGTGGCGGGCGAACTGGTTGCGCAGGTAGACCATGCGCTGGCGCGCGTCGGCCGCGTAGCGGCTGTTCGGGTAGCGCTCGGCGACGATGCTGAAATCGTTGTAGCCCTGCATCGGCGTGGACAGGTCGCGGCGGCTGGCATCCAGCTTCCACACCCGCTGCAGGAACACCGCGTCGCGGGTCGAGTTGGACAGGCCGCGCAGGTAATACATGTACGGCACGTTGCGGTGGGTCGGATAGGTGCGCAGGAACTTGTCGATCGAGGAGACCGCGTCGTCCAGCTTGCCGGCCTTGTACTGGGCGTAGGCCGATTCCATCAGCGCCTGCTCGGTGTACGGGCCGTACGGATACTGGGCCACCAGCGCGCGGAAGTTGGTCTGGGCGCGTTCCCAGTTCTCGTTCATCATCGCCTGGTGGGCGGTCTCGTACATCTGCTCGACCGGCTGGACTTCCACTTCCTTCTTGCGCTTGAACATGCCGCAGCCGGTACCGGTGGCGACGATGACGAGCAACAGCAGGCCGGTGCGGGCGACGGCGGTGAAACGGGTGGAAGCACGCTGGGTCATGGGCTGGCGGCAATGCCGCGGCAGGGAAACAGGCTGTCGATGATAGCCTAGGCGGTGCCCAAGCCATGAACAATCGGCGAACATCCCCGGTTTCCGCCGCCTCACCCCGATGACCGATACCCTGCCTACCGAGGCGCCGCGCACCGCGCGGGTGCCTGAATCCGCTGCCGGACGCCGTTTCGACGCCGTGCTGGCCGAGCTTTTCCCCGAATTCTCCCGTTCCCGCCTGGCCGAGTGGATCAAGTCCGGCGACGCCCGCCTGGACGGCCAGGCGGTCAAGCCGCGCGACCCGGTGCGCGGCGGCGAACTGGCCAGCCTGGCCGTGGTGCTGGAGACCCAGACCCACGCCGAGCCCGAAGACATCCCGCTGGACATCCTTTACGAGGACGAGCACGTCTTCGTGCTGGACAAGCCGGCCGGGCTGGTGGTCCACCCCGGTGCCGGCAACCCGACCGGCACCCTGGTCAACGCGCTGTTGCACCGGGATGCATCGCTGCACACCCTGCCGCGCGCCGGCATCGTCCATCGCCTGGACAAGGACACCTCCGGGGTCATGGTGGTGGCGCGCACCCTGCCGGCGCAGACCGCGCTGGTCGAGCAGCTCTCCTCGCGCGAGGTACATCGCCAGTACCTGGCGGTGGTGGTCGGCGCGATGGTGTCCGGTGGCACCGCCAATGCGCCGATCGACCGCCACCCGCGCGACCGCCTGAAGATGGCCGTGCGCGACGATGGCCGCGACGCGGTCACCCATTACCGCCTGCGCGAGCGCTTCCGCGCCCACACCGCGCTGGAGTGCCGCCTGGAAACCGGCCGCACCCACCAGATCCGCGTGCACATGGCGCACATCCGCTATCCGATCGTCGGCGACCCGCTGTACGGCGGCCCGCTGAAGCTGCCCAAGGGCGCCAGCGAGGAACTGGTGGCGGCGCTGCGCGGCTTCCGCCGCCAGGCGCTGCACGCCGAGACGCTGGAGTTCCGCCATCCGGTCGGCGGCGAGCCGATCCGGGTGTCCGCGCCGGTGCCGGCGGACATGCGGGAGCTGATGGCCGCGCTGCGCGCCGATACCGAGGCGCAGCGCGGATGAGCGCGACCCTTCCGGCCGACTGGCCGGCCCCGCCCGACGTGCGCGCGTTCACCACGCTGCGCCATGGCGCGGGCCGCTCGCGGGCGCCGTTCGACAGCTTCAATCTCGGTACCCGCTACGGCCAGTACCGCGATGACCCCGCCGTGGTCGAGGCCAACCGGGCCGAACTGATCGAACGATTCGAACTGCCGTCGCCGCCGCGCTGGCTGCACCAGGTCCACGGGACCGGTGTGGTGCGGTTCGGGCAGGAAGCGGCGGGGGACGAGCCGGATGGCGACGCCGCCGTCACCGCCGAGCCCGGCGTGGTCCTGGCCATCCTCACCGCCGATTGCCTGCCGGTGGTGTTCGCCAGCGATGATGGCCGGGTGATCGGCGCGGCCCACGCCGGCTGGCGCGGGCTGGCCGGCGGTGTGCTGGAGCGGACGGTGGAAAGCATGCGGGTGGCACCGGAACGGCTGCTGGCCTGGCTGGGCCCCGCCGCCGGGCCACAGGCCTACGAGATCGGCGAGGAAGTGCACGAGGCCTTTGTCGGCACCGACCCGCGCGCCGCGTCCGCATTCGAGCCGACCCGTCCCGGCCACTGGCGCGTGGATCTGTACGCGCTCGCGCGGTTGCGGCTGGAGGATGCCGGGGTGACCCGGATCCACGGCGGCGGCCTGTGCACGATCACCGACGCGCAGCGGTTCTATTCGCATCGCCGCGACGCGCAGACCGGGCGGATGGCGACCCTGGTATGGATGCAGCCGTAACGGCTGGCGCGGAGACGGCCCGGCCCCTGTTCGCCCGGTTGCTGGGAGAGGATTTCGCGGCGCTGCCCGACGTGGTGCGCCGGTTGCACCTGCGCGCCGGCCCGGCGCGATACCTGGGCGAGGTGGACGTGCGTCGCGGCCATGGCCTGCTGTCGCGCCTGTGCGCGGCGGCGACGCGACTGCCGCCGGCGGGAAATGGCGCCATCGCGGTCGACATCGACATCCAGCCGAATGCCGAGCGCTGGATCCGCCACGTGCGGGGACACGCGATGGCCTCGCGGCTGTGGCGCGAGGACGGCCTGCTGTGCGAGCAACTGGGACTGGTGCGGTTCGGATTCCGTCTGCGCGTGCGCGATGGCGGCATCGAATGGACGGTGGAGCGCGTGCGCGCGCTGGGCGTTCCGTTGCCGGCGCGCTGGTTCAGCGGGGTCCGCGCGCGCGAGTCGGCGCAGGGGGAACGCTATGCGTTCGACGTGCAGGCCGCGTTGCCGGTGATCGGCCCGCTGGTGCATTACCGGGGCTGGCTGGATGTCGCCTGAGGTGGATGTGGACACGGGCGCCGATGCCGGCGAGGCCGTCGTCGTGTTCGACGGCACCTGCGTGCTCTGCAATGGCTGGGTGGATTTCCTGCTTCGCCATGATCGACGCCGCCGCTATCGATTCGCCGCGATGCAGGGAACCGCGGGACGCGCGCTGCTGGCGCGGCATGGCCTGGATCCGGACGACCCGGCGTCGTTCCTGTTGCTGGAAGGCGCGCATGCGTGGACGGACACGGATGGCATCCGCCGCGTCCTGGCCGGACTGGGAGGGGGCTGGACGCTAGCGCACCTGATGGTGCTGGTGCCGCGCCGCCTGCGCGATGCGATCTATCGGAGGCTCGCGCTCAACCGATATCGCTGGTTCGGCACCACCGCATGCCGGATTCCCGATGAAACCGAGCGCACGCGATTCCTGGATTGAGGATTCCCTGTCGTCATCATTCCAGCGAAAGCCGGAATCCATGGGATGCCCGATGCGGGAACGTCGGGCAGGAGCACGACGGGTCCCGGCGTTCGCCGGGACGACGCAAGGTCGTGAGGCACAAGGGCTGATCGGGCGGACGCCCCGTCCGCGACTCCGGCCAGCCAGCTTTCGTCGCGGACGTGCGGTTGCCGCGCGGTCCCGTACCGCGGCGCCCGCCCGGTCAGTGGGTGGGCCTCCCGCGTTGCAGCGGGAGGCCGGCGGCTTCAGAAGCTGTAACGCACGCGCGTGTAGTAGTACGCGCCGTTGCTGCCGATCGGGGACAGCACGTCGTAGGGCAGGTTGCCGAAGTAGTAGATGTCCTGGTTCGACAGGTCCGGATACTCGTCGGTCAGGTTGAGGCCGCCCAGCGCCACGCTCCACTTCGGGCTGAAGCGGTACTCGACTTCCGCGTCCAGCTGCCACTTGGCCGAATAGGTCTGCTCCGGCTCGAAGCCGCCGCCGAAGTTGAAGATGCGCTTGGCGCTGCCGTGCCGGGTCGCCCGGCCCAGCAGCGACCACCTGTCGTTGTTCCAGTTGGCGCTGAGCACGCTGCGCGTGCGCGGCGCGGCGTCGGTCAGGGTGTTGCTCTCCTCGATGCCGAACAGCACGTAGGAGGGATCGATCGCCAGCAACTGCTCGGGCGTGGCGGTGATGCGCTTGATTTCGGTCTTGGCGTAGCTCCAGGTGCCGGTCAACTGCAGTTGTCCGCCGCCCAGGCCCTGGCGCCAGTTGGCGACCAGTTCGCCGCCCTCGGTGCGGGTGTCGGCGGCGTTGATGAAGAAATTGACGCTCTGCACGCCGGGCACCCCGAAGTTGTCCTGGACGAATTCGGTCAACGCGTCGCCGCTGATGCGTTCGGTCAGCGCCACGCGGTCGTCGATGTCGATGCGGAACACATCGAAGGACAGATCGAAATGATCGCCGATGCGGCTGGTGAAGCCCAGGCTCAGGTTGACCGACTTCTCCGGCTGCAGATCCTGCGCGCCGAGCGCGCGCGCGATCGGGTTGTTGACCGACAGCAGGCGGCCCTGCAGCAGCTGGCCGGAGGCGTCGTAGCCGGTGGAGGTGGATTCGAAGCCGATCTGGCTCAGCGACGGGGCGCGGAAGTTGTTCGACACCGAGCCGCGCAGCGCGAAGGCAGGCACGAACTCGTAGCGCGCGGCCAGCTTGCCGGTCAGTTCGCCGCCGAAGTCGTCGTAGTGCTCGTAGCGGGCCGACACGTCGGTGAAGAACTTCTCGCCGAACTGGCTGCTCAGGCTGGCGTACACGCTGGCCACGTCGCGGCTCAGGTCGGCGGTGTCCTGCGGGGTCAGGCCGCCGCCGGCCTGCGAGCCGGTCGGGCGATCGGTGTACGGGCCGGCCGCGTAGGAGGCCGGATCACCGGCGCCGGTTTCGTAGTCCTCCCGGCGGAACTCCACGCCGGTGGCGAAGGTGTGCGCGCCGAACACGCGGCTGACGTCGAAATTGAACAGCGCCTGCCGGAACTCGTAGTCGCCGGTGCGGAAACGGGTCGGGCTGGTCGGGCCCAGCGAGGCGTTGAGCGAATTGCGCAGCCGATAGGTGAAAGCGTTGCGGCCGTAGTTCAGGCTGGCGTCGTAGTCCCATTCGCCCCATTGGCCGCGCAGGCCGGCGACCACGGCGGTGTCGCGGTTCTCGCCCAGCGACAGCGGGCGATAGCCGTTCGGGTAGACCTCCTTCCAGTTGGCCACGCCGTCCGGGTAGCGGAAGTAGTTGGCGCCTTCGGTATCGCTCTGGTGGAAGGTGCCGAACGCATAGAGTTCGGCGGTGTCGCCGATCGGCAGTTCCGCGTTGAACCAGCCGTTGATGTCCTTGGATTCACCGTCGCCCAGCCAGTAGTTGCGCTTGCCGGCCAGGGCCAGGTTGTCCGGGGTCTGCTCCTCGAAGAACGGGATCTGATCAAAACCGGCGCGGTTGGTGCCGTTGCGCTGCTTGTACTCCAGGCCCACGCGCAGGAAGCCGCCTTCGCTGCCCAGCGCGGTGCCGACCTGGCCGCTGAAGAAACCGGCCTGGCCGTCGGTGACGGTGCGGCGGATCGGTTCGACGTCGGTGTGGTGCGCGCCGTAGCTCACCTCCAGCGCGCCGCCTTCCGGAGCGTCATTGAGGATCACGTTGATCACGCCGGCCACGGCATCGGAACCGTACTGCGCGCCGGCGCCGTCGCGCAGCACCTCGATGCGCTTGATCGCGCTGACCGGGATGGCATTGAAATCGACCGGCGTATTGCCCTTGCCGATCTTGCTGTCGGTATTGACCAGCGCGCTGGTGTGGCGGCGCTTGCCGTTGATCAGCACCAGTACCTGGTTCGGGCTGAGGCCGCGCAGCTGCGCGGCGCGCACATGGTCGGCGCCGCCTGAGTTGGACTGGCGCGGGAAGTTGAACGACGGCAGCAGTGCCTGCAGGGCGCTGCCGAGCTCGCCATTGAGCACGCCGGCCTTGCGGATGTCCTCGGCGGTCAACACGTCGACCGGCGCGGTGGATTCCAGCACCGTGCGGTCCCGCGCGCGGGTGCCGGTGACGATGACGGTGTCCAGATCGGTGGTGCCGGCGTCACTGGCGGTACCGGCCTCCTGGCCGAAGGCGGGAGTGGAGAGGACGAGGGCGATGGCGACGCCGAGCGGCGCCACGAGGGGGCGGGACATGGAAACTCCTGGAGCGATACGGGAAATCGGGGGGAGGGTGCGGCGGGTCTGGGGCCGGCGACACGGGTCAACGGCGATTGCGGACAGCCATCAACAGGAACAGCGGATCTGGCGGGAATGCATGCGTGGGGCCCTGGGAAGCGGCGGGACAGTCTAGATCTAACTATCCATCCGGATAAAGCGATATATTAACGCCCCGGCCGGGGAACCGGCCGCGTCGCGGTCATGGCCGCTGCCCATCTGCTCATGCCAATGGGTTATTTCGACGCGGAACGCCCCGGGCCGACAGTACCGTTCCCCCACGGAGTCGTTCCATGCGCCTGCGCCACACCCTGTTCCTGTCCCTGATCCTGGCGCTCGGCGCCTGCGCTACCGCGCCGCCCGGCGGCACCGCGGGTTCCGCCCCGGACACGGCGATCACCGCCACGATGCAGGGCGATGCGGCCCGGCCGGCGCAGGCGCAGCACTGGATCCGCAGCGAACTGTATTTCGGCGTGGGCACGGAAGGCGACGCGGCCAGCAACATCAGCGAGGCGCAGTGGCGCGCGTTCCTGGACAAGGAAGTGACCCCGCGCTTTCCCGACGGCCTGACCGTGTTCGACGCCTACGGCCAATGGCTGTTCCGCGGCAAGGACGGCCCGGAGCGGCTGAACTCGAAAGTACTGGTGATCCTGCACGAGGACAGCCCGCAGCGGCGCGCCGACATCGAAGCCATCCGCCTGGCCTGGAAGCAGGCGACCCACCACCAGTCGGTGCTGTGGTCGCGCCAGCCGGCGGAAGTTTCGTTCTGAGGGCATCCTCGCCATTCCTTTCCATGTGGGAGCGACGTGAGTCGCGATTGTGGAATTGGGCCCGTCGCGGAATTCGACGCGGCAGGGTTCCCGCCGCAACGGCGCTTTTCATGCGTGCGTAGTCGCAATCCGTGCCTCCAGGCGTCTGCGCATCGGGCTGGCAATCGCGACTTACGTCGCTCCCACAAGTCCGAACCGGCGCCGACACTCCGGCAATCCGTTCTGACACTATGACTTCCTCTCCCGCCCCCGAATCCCCATGACCGCTCAAACCCGCCCCCGCTGGTTCGTTCCCGGCGACCTCAACGGCTTCTTCGGCCTGGTCGTGGACAACCTGTCCATCCTCGGCTTCATCTCGGCCGCGCTGATCGGCATCTTCCAGTTTCCCGCCGAGGTGGTGTTCACCCGGATGTTCCCGGGCACCGCGCTGGGCGTGCTGGTGGGCAACCTCATCTACACCTGGATGGCGCACCGGCTGGCCGCGCGCACCGGCCGCGACGACGTCACCGCGATGCCGCTGGGCCTGGACGCGCCGACCAGCATCGGCATGGCGCTGCTGGTGCTGGGTCCATCCTTCGTCGCCTTCAAGCAACAGGGCCTGGATCCGCAGGCGGCCGCGATCGCCACCTGGCAGCTGGGCATGGCGTCGCTGGTGGTGATGGGCGTGCTGAAGCTGGTGCTGTCGTTCTGCGGTGACGCGATCACCCGCGCGGTGCCGCGCGCGGCGCTGCTGGGCTCGATTGGCGGCGCGGCGCTGACCCTGTTGGGCTTCCTGCCGCTGATCGAAACCCTGCGCTCGCCGGTGGTGGGATTCGTCACCTTCGGCCTGCTGCTGTACGTGCTGATCGCCAAGGGCAAGCTGCCGGTGAAGATTCCGGGCGTGCTGCTGGCCTTCATCGTCGGCACCATCCTGTACTACGGACTCGGCCTGGCCGGCCTGGGAACGCCCGGCTTCAAGCTGCCGGACGCGGTGCCGTTGACGTTCACCCTGCCGCTGCCGACGCTGGGTTTCCTCGACGGCCTGCCGCACACCGTGCCGTACCTGCCGCTGCTGCTGCCGTTCGGTTTGCTGATGGTGGTGGGCGGCATCAACGTCAGCGAAAGCGCGCGCGCGGCCGGCGACGATTACCGCACCCGCGACGTGCTGCTGGCCGAAGCGATCTCCACGCTGGTCGCCGGCTTCTGCGGCGGCGTGGCGCAGACCACGCCCTACATCGGCCAGCCCGCCTACAAGCACATGGGCGCGCGGCTGGGCTACACGCTGCTGACCGGATTGTTCATCGGCCTGGGCGGCATCCTCGGCTACGTGTCGGGGCTGGTGCAGTGGCTGCCGATCGCGGTGCTGGCGCCGATCATCGTCTACGTCGGCCTGGACATCACCGTGCAGGCCTTCCACGAAAGCCCGCGCCCGCACGCGCCGGCGGTGGCGCTGGCGTTCCTGCCGTCGATCGCCTACCTGCTGGTGATCAAGGTCGGCAATCCGGCGTGGATCGCGCCGGACAACTTCGCCGCGCTCTACAACGGAGTGGACGGGCACGGCCTGCCGGACCTGGCCGCGATCGTCACGCTCGGCAACGGCTTCATCATCACCGCGATGATCTGGTCGACCGCGCTGGTGGCGATGATCGACCAGCGCTTCCGCCGCGCGGCGGTGGTGTTGCTGATTGGCGCGGTGCTGACCCTGTTCGGTTTCATCCACTCGGTGGATCCGCGCGGCAGCATCTACCTGCCGTGGGACGTGCAGGGTTTGCCGAAGGCGATCCTGTGGCAGTTCTTCGGCGCATATGTCGCGCTGGCGACGCTGCTGGGGCTGCTGTCGCTGCAGAAACGATAGGACGGACCGAGACCCGTCCTACGACCGCAGCCAGGCCAGCTTGCGGGCCTTGGGCAGGCGCTTGATCTCCCACTCCGCGCGCGAGGCGCTGGCGCGGTCGGGGTAGGCACGGCTGGCGAGGATCCGTTCGGGCGGGTGCGCGCGGGTGTAGCGGGCGCCCTTGCCGGCCACGTGGGCCTGGAAACGGGCGTCCAGATCGTTGGTGATGCCGGCGTAGTAGCTGCCGTCCCGGCACAGCAGCAGGTAGAGATGCCAGACAGGGGACGGGGCGGCCATGGACGGGATTATGGCGACTGAACTTCCGTCTCAACAGACCTTGAAACAGCTCCCGCGAACCGCATCTGGGTACCATTGCCGGCGCTGCCCGGCCTCTTCTTCCCGAGGTATTCCCGATGCGGATGGACAAGCTCACCTCGCGCTTCCAGCAGGCGCTGGCGGACGCGCAGTCGCTGGCCGTGGGCCGCGACAACACCATGATCGAACCGGTCCACGTGCTGACCGCGTTGCTCGACCAGAACGGCGGCAGCACCCGTCCGCTGCTGGCCCAGGCCGGCGCCAACATTCCCCTGCTGCGCGAGCGGTTGGGCGAGGCGCTGGACAAGCTGCCCAAGGTCAGCGGCCAGCCCGGCAACCTGTCGATCGGCAACGATCTGGGGCGCCTGCTCAACGTCACCGACAAGCTGGCGCAGGAAAACGGTGATCAGTACATCGCCAGCGAGTGGTTCCTGCTCGCGGTGATGGACGATACCGGTGCGGCCGGCCAGGAGCTGAAGTCCGCCGGCGCCAACAAGCAGAAGCTGCGCGCGGCCATCGACAAGCTGCGCGGCGGCGAGAAGGTGCAGGCGGAGAACGCCGAGGACCAGCGCCAGGCGCTGGAGAAGTACACCATCGATCTGACCGAGCGCGCCGAGAGCGGCAAGCTGGATCCGGTGATCGGACGCGACGAGGAAATCCGCCGCACCATCCAGGTCCTGCAACGCCGCACCAAGAACAATCCGGTGCTGATCGGCGAGCCCGGCGTGGGCAAGACCGCGATCGTGGAGGGCCTGGCCCAGCGCATCGTCAACGGCGAGGTACCCGAGGGCCTGCGCGGCAAGCGCGTGCTGTCACTGGACATGGGTGCGCTGATCGCCGGCGCCAAGTTCCGCGGTGAGTTCGAGGAGCGCCTGAAGGCGGTGCTCAACGACCTGTCGAAGAACGAAGGCCAGATCATCCTGTTCATCGATGAGCTGCACACCATGGTCGGTGCCGGCAAGGCCGAGGGCGCGATGGATGCCGGCAACATGCTCAAGCCGGCGCTGGCGCGTGGCGAACTGCACTGCATCGGCGCGACCACCCTGGACGAATACCGCAAGTACGTGGAAAAGGACGCCGCGCTGGAGCGCCGCTTCCAGAAGGTGTTCGTCGGCGAGCCCAGCGTCGAGGACACCATCGCCATCCTGCGCGGGCTGAAGGAAAAGTACGCCGTGCACCATGGCGTGGAGATCACCGATCCAGCGATCGTCGCCGCGGCCACGCTGTCGCACCGCTACATCGCCGACCGCCAGTTGCCGGACAAGGCCATCGATCTGATGGACGAGGCCGCCAGCCGCATCCGCATGGAAATCGACTCCAAGCCGGAGGAAATGGACCGGATGGAGCGCCGCCTGATCCAGCTGAAGATCCAGCGCGAGGCGCTGAAGAAGGAAAAGGACGCGCAGTCGAAGCAGCGCCTGGCCGATCTGGAAAGCGAGATCGAAACCCTGCAGAAGCAGTTCAGCGATCTGGAGGAAATCTGGAAGGCCGAGAAGGCCACGCTCACCGGCGCCACCAAGATCAAGGAGCAGATCGAGCGCGCCAAGCTGGACCTGGAAGCCGCGCAGCGCCGGCAGGACTACGCGCGCATGAGCGAAATCCAGTACGGCCAGCTGCCGGCGCTGGAGAAGCAGCTCACCGCCGCGCAGGAAGCCGAGCAGAAAGGTTTCAGGCTGTTGCAGGACAAGGTCACCGACGAGGAGATTGCCGAAGTGGTCTCGCGCTGGACCGGCATTCCGGTCAGCAAGATGCTGGAAGGCGAGCGCGAGAAGCTGCTGAAGATGGAGGACGTCCTGCGCCATCGCGTGATCGGCCAGGAGGAGGCGATCAAGGTGGTGTCCGACGCGGTGCGCCGTTCGCGCGCCGGCCTGTCCGATCCCAACCGGCCTTCGGGCAGCTTCCTGTTCCTCGGCCCGACCGGCGTCGGCAAGACCGAGCTGTGCAAGGCGCTGGCCGAGTTCCTGTTCGATTCGGCCGACGCGATGGTCCGCATCGACATGAGCGAGTTCATGGAGAAGCACGCGGTCAGCCGCCTGATCGGCGCGCCCCCGGGCTATGTGGGCTATGAAGAGGGCGGCTATCTGACCGAGGCCGTACGTCGTCGCCCGTACAGCGTGATCCTGCTGGACGAGGTGGAGAAGGCGCATCCGGACGTGTTCAACATCCTGCTGCAGGTGCTGGACGACGGTCGCCTGACCGACGGCCAGGGCCGCACGGTGGACTTCCGCAACACCGTCATCGTGATGACCTCGAACCTGGGATCGAACCTGATCCAGGACATGTCCGACGGCGGCGACAGCCCGGAGAGCTATACCCAGATGAAGGCGGCGGTGATGGGCGTGGTGCAGGCGCACTTCCGGCCCGAATTCATCAACCGGCTGGACGACATCGTGGTGTTCCATCCGCTGGACAAGGCGCAGATCCGCGAGATCGCCCGCATCCAGACCCGCTACCTGGCCAAGCGCCTGGCCGAGCGCCAGATCGGGCTGGAGATCGACGATTCGGCGCTGATGCTGCTGGGCAACGTCGGTTTCGATCCGGTCTATGGCGCGCGACCGCTCAAGCGGGCCATCCAGACCCAGCTGGAGAATCCGCTGGCGCAGAAGATCCTGTCCGGCGAGTTCGGCGCGGGGGACACGGTGCGGATCGCCGCCGAGGGCGGCCACCTGGTCTTCCACAAGCGCGGCTGAGGCACCGGCCCGGAAAGGACAACGCGCCATGGGCATGCGTCCCATGGCCGCGCGCAGCGGTCGTGGCCGCTTCCCGGGCCCGATTGCGTTCCGGAGGTAGTGGACGTGCCCGATGCGCGTCCCTCGACCAGGGAAGCAAGTGAGCCCACAGCCAACGACAGGATGGTGGCGAAGCCGGACCGGCAAGATCCTCCTGTGGTGCCTGCTGTGCGTGCTCGCTCAGCAGATCGCCATCGGTTACCGGATCGACTTCTTCGGCCAGACCGCCGACGCCTCCCTGATCCACCTGCACTTCGGCCTGCTGCTGGCGCTGGCGCTGCTGGAACCCGACCGTCGGGTGGTGATCGCGACCCTCGCCATCACCGCCGCGGGCTGGGCGGCCCGGCAATGGTCGATGGAACCGGGGCAGATCGCGCCGCTGGCGTGGGGCGCGTCGATGTGGGTGCTGGTGGGCGTGTGGACCCTGGCCTGCGCGCGCTGGGCGGGCGCACAGGGGCGGCTGGACCGGCATGGCCTGGGCCGGCTGGCCTTGTACGGCCTGCTCGTCTATCCCGCCGGTTGCGCCTTGCTGGGCGGCACCATGGCGGTGATCGCGCCGCCGACCGAAGCGCTCAGCGCGGCATTCCAGATGTTCTTCGCCAAGCAGTTCGGGGTGGCCGTGATCACCCTGCCGCTGGTGGTGGCGTGGCGCGAGGGCAGGCAGTCCCCGCGTCGTTCCGGAACCGCCGGATGGACCTGGCCGCTGCTGCTGATTGCCGGCCTGGGCCTGAGCCTGTGGGCTTCGCGAATGGTCCATGGCGGCCTGGCCGATCGCACCGCGGTGGTGTTGATGGACTACCGCTTCGCCCTGTTCGTGGTGCTGGCCTGGTTCGTGCTGTGGTTGCCGCCGCGCCGTTCCATGCTGGCGCTGTCGGCGGCGCTGTTCTGCCTGGTGGTGGCGATGTCCGCGAGCGCCGAATACGGCAGCACGGTGCTGGGCCTGTTCAATCTGCTGCACCTGGCGGCCGAAGTGAACATCCTGCTGCTGGCGATGCTTTATCTGTGGGTGATCAGCCGGGATCGCCGCGAACTGTCGCGTCGGTTGGCCGAGGAGATCCAGCGCGATACCCTGACCGGGCTGCCCAACCTGCGGGCGCTGCGCCGGCGCATGGCGGTGGCTCCGCCACGGCGGCGCGAACTGGGTTTCCTGCTGCTGGACAAGACCGACTCGCTGGTGACCGGCTACGGCCTGGACATGCAGGCGGCGGTGGTCAGTGGCATGGCCGCGCGGCTCTCGGACCTGGCCGAGGTGTACGTGCTTGGCACCGGCCAGTTCGCGCTGGTGCCGGTGGCCGACGCCGACGACGATATCTGGGAACGGCTGGTCGCGCGGGTCGAACATGCGGAGTTCGTCGCCGATGGCCAGCCGGTACGGTTGCTGCCGTACCTGGGTGTGGCCTCGCTGCCGGCGGCGGGGACGGATCCGGTGGCCGATGTCGTGGATACCGCGCTGCTCAACGCTTCGCACCTGGCCTTCGACGCGCGCCAGCATGGCGAGCTGCGGCCGCGCTACAGCGATTTCGATGATGGACGCCTGCGCCGCGCCCACCGGCAGCAACTGCAGGATGCCGCGATTGCGCTGGCCTGCCTGCGCAACGAACGGCTGGTGCTGCACTTCCAGCCGATACGCAGGCTCGAACTGGCGGCGGAGCCGGGACCCACCATCTCCGGCGAGGTGCTGTGTCGCCTGCGCGACGATGATGGCAGGCTGATACCGCCATCGCGCTTCATGCGCCCGATCGAGGCGGCGGGGCGAGGCGCGGAACTGGATCTGGCGGTCATCAAGTCGCTGTTCCGGCTGCTGCGGAAATACCCGGAATCCCTGCCGTATTGCGAACGCATCGCGATCAACCTGACCGGGCAGAGCCTGGCATCGATGAGTTTCCAGGTGGAACTGCGGACCCTGCTGGCCGACTCGCCGCTGCCGCTGACGGCGCTGTGCTTCGAGGTCACCGAATCCGCCGCCATTTCGAGTACCCCGGTGGCGGCGCGGCTGCTGCGGGATCTGCGCGCGCATGGCTGCCAGATCGCCATCGACGATTTCGGCACCGGCATGCAGAGCTTCGCGCGGTTGAAGGAGCTGCCCGCCGACGTCATCAAGATCGACGGTTCCTTCATCCGCAACGTCGCCCAGCGCGGCAGCGATCACGCGATGGTCAAGGCCACCGTCGCGGTGGCGGGCGTGTTCGGCGCGGAAACCGTGGCCGAGTTCGTCGAGGACCTCGACACCGCCGACTGCCTGCGGGAGCTGCGCGTGGACTGGGTGCAGGGCGATCTGTACGCGCCCCCGCGGCCGCTGTCGGAAATCCTCTCCGAGGCGCTGCCGCGCGAGTTGCAGTACGCGCCCTGAGCCGGCTCAGCCGCCCGTGCGCAGCGCGCGGTAGGGCGGCGTCGCCATCACCATTTCCGCCAGCGAGAACGCCAGTTCGCGTTCGGCCAGCACGGCACCGTCGGCGCCGTGCTCCAGCAGGTGGCGCACCTCGGCGTCGCTGTGCGCGCGCGCCAGCAGGGTCAGGCCCGGATTGATCGCGCGCAGCTTGGCGATGGCCTCGCCGGCCTCCAGCGGCTGCGGGATCGCGAGCACCGCGATCTTGGCCTTTTCCGGATGGGCTTCGGCCAGCACTTTGTCGGCGGCCGCGCTGCCGCGGATGGCGGGAATGCCCGCGGCGTGCGCACGCTCGACGTGCTCGCCGTTGTCGTCGATGACGATCAACGGCACGCCACGCTCGTGCAGCACGTGCGCCAGCGAACTGCCTACCCGGCCATAGCCGATGATGATGGCGTGATCCTGCACGTCCAGCGAGGGGCCGGGCGGCGGTTCGGGTTCGACTTCTTTCGGTGCGGCCGCCTCCTGGCGCGCCTGCCAGCGATCCAGCAGACCGAAGATCAGCGGATTGAGCATGATCGAGATCAGCGCGCCGGCCAGCACCAGGTCATGGCCTTCCTTGGGCAGGATTTTCAGGTCCATGCCCAGGCCGGCGATGATGAAGGCGAATTCGCCGATCTGCGCCAGACTGGCGGAAATGGTCAGCGCGGTCGAATTGGGGTGGCCGAAGGCACGCACGATCAGGTAGGCGGCGGCCGACTTGCCGAACAGGATGATGAAGGCCGTACCCAGCACTTCGAACGGATGCTCGACCAGGATGTTCGGATCGAACAGCATGCCGACCGAGACGAAGAACAGCACCGCGAAGGCATCGCGCAGCGGCAGCGAGTCGTTGGCGGCCTTGTGGCTGAGTTCGGACTCGTTGAGCAGCATGCCGGCGAAGAACGCGCCCAGCGCGTAGGACACGCCGAACAGGGTCGCCGAGCCGAACGCCACGCCCAGCGCGATGGCCAGCACCGACAGGGTGAACAGTTCGCGCGAGCCGGTGCTGGCGGTGCGTTCGAGGATCCAGGGAATCACCCGCCGTCCGACCACCAGCATCACGGTGACGAACAGCGCGAGCTTGAGCAGGGTCCAGCCCAGGCTGGCGATGATGGCGCCGGCGCTGAGTCCGCCGGTCTCGCCCTGCTGGCCGGCCAGTCCGCCGATCACCGGCATCATCACCAGCGCCAGCACGCAGGCCAGGTCCTCCACGATCAGCCAGCCCACCGCGATGCGTCCGCGCGAGGTGTCCAGCAGGCGGCGTTCCTCCATCGCCCGCAGCAGCACCACGGTACTGGCGGTGGACAGCGAGAAGCCGAAGATGATCCCGTACAGCGTGGGCCAGCCCATCAGCGCCGCCAGGCCCCAGCCGAGCAGCGTGGCCGCGCTGATCTGCACCAGCGCGCCGGGGATGGCGATCCACTTGACCTCCATGAGGTCCTTGAGCGAGAAGTGCAGGCCGACGCCGAACATCAGCAGCATCACGCCGATCTCGGCGAGCTGCTTGGCCAGCTCCTGATCGCCAACGAAGCCGGGGCTGAAGGGCCCCACGCAGATGCCCGCCACCAGATACCCGACCAACGGAGACAGCCGCAAGCGATTGGCCACCGCGCCCAGGACGAAGGCGAGGGCAAGACCAATGGCGACGATGTTGATCAGGTCGGTGTCATGGTGCATCGAGGCTCGCGTTTTCCAGGGGAAAGGAGGTCGAGTTTCGCCGATGCGGCGCCGCTGCGGCAAACGGAAAACTGAGCGGCGTGTTCATCCTACACCGTGCGTGGACCGGGCGAGCCGGCGCCGACGGACGGCGGCGGAAGGCAAATCCCCCGTCGCCTCCGGCGCCCGCCCTTTTCCGCTTTCAACAGCCACATGGCTGGTCAAGGGGGCTATCGAGGTACTCCGACGCTCGCAAACCCGCTTTGCCTCCCCTTTTTAAAAGGGGGACCGAGGGGGATTTGCTTTTCAGCAGCAAGAGCAAATCCCCCGTCGCCTCCGGCGCCCGCCCCCTTTTTCGCTTTCAACAGCCGCATGGCTGGTCAAGGGGGCTAGGAGAGAGTCCGTTGCCGCGCACTCACCACTTGTAGCCGATGCGTCCATACACGTAGGCGCCGTTGAAGCCGGCCGGCGACTGGCTGCTGTAGGGGAACTGGCCGCTGTTGGAGTTCGGGAAGATCGTGCGATCCGGATACTCGTCCAGCAGGTTGTCCGCGCCCAGGGTGAAGGTCCAGCCGTCGAGCCGGTAGCTGGCCGAGGCGTCGACGGTCCAGATGGCGCCGTATTTCTGATCGTTGGCCGGATTGCCGGTTTCGCTGACCCGGGTGGTGAACTCGCCGTAGCGGGTGGTGCCCAGGGCGAAGTCCCATCCCGCCAGGTTCCAGACCGCGTTGAGGCTGAACTTGTCGCGTGGATAGCCTTCCTCGATGCGACCCTGTTCGTCGCGGCCCACGCGCCAGAGATTGGCGCCCAGCGCGGTCAGTTCCGGCGGGTTCGGCGCGATGCGGGTGATCTCGGTCTTGTTGCGGTTGTAGCCGGCGGTGAGGTTCAGCGTGCTGGCGGCCAGCGGGATCGAATAGGTGCCGACCACGTCTACACCGCGGGTGCGGGTGTCGATGGCGTTGTTGAAGTAGCGCGCGCTGGTCACCCCGTTGATGCCCAGGCTGGCGAGCAGCGCCTGCGCGGCGGCGTTGTTGGCCAGCAGCAGGTTGGACGAGAGCACGATGCGATCGTCGATGTCGATCTGGTAGGCGTCGATGGTGATGTACAGGCGATCCACCGGCTGCAGCACCAGACCCAGGCTGTAGGACAGCGAGGTCTCCGCCTTCAGCGCCTCCGCGCCCAGCGCCTGCGCGACCGCGCTGGTGGCCGGGAACGTGCCGGATTCGAAGAAGCGATCCACGCTCGCGTTGTACTGCGAGGTCACCACCTGGTAGTACTGCTGGGCCAGCGCCGGCGCGCGGAAGCCGCTGGCGACGGTGGCGCGCAACGCGACCTTGTCGGTGAACGCGTAGCGGGCCGACAGCTTGCCGGACGTCTCGCTGCCGAAGTCCGAATAGTCCTCGTAGCGCGCGGCGATACCGGCGGAGAACTTGTCGGTGAAATCCGCTTCCAGGCCGACGTAGGCGGCATAGCTGTGGCGGTCCTCGTGCACCGCGTTGGCGGGCGTGAAGCCGCCGAAGCCCTGCGCGCCGCCGCCGGTGTAGGAATTTGGGTTGCCGGGCGACTGGTTCCACTTCTCGCGGCGATACTCGGCGCCGAAGGACAGCGTGGCCGGATAGGCCAGGCCCCAGTCCAGGGTCTTGGTGAAGTCGGCGTTGAACAGGTTCTGGGTGTACTCCAGCGCGCCGTCGTAGAAACGGCGCGGGCTGTTCGCGCCCAGGCTGTAGTTGATGCTGTTCCGGGTGTAGAAGAACAGCTTGTTGTAGCCGTAGTTGTAGCTGACGTCCCAGGTCCAGCCGCTGTCGGTGCCGCCCTTGAGGCCGGCGACCAGCGAGCGATCCTTGGACACCTGGTTGATCTCGGGCACGTAGCCGTTCGGATAGACCTGTGGCACCAGCGGGTTGTGGCCGGGTGAGCGATAGAACGCGAACGAGGTGATGTCGCGATTGCTCAGGATGGTCGTCGCGTAGGCGCTGAGGTTGTCGCTGAACTGGAAGCCGGCATTGGCCGATACCGCTTCGGCTTCGACTTCCGGATCACCGTAGACGTAGGCGACCTCGCCGATGTCGGGATTGTTGCCGGTGTTGGGCGAGGTGCCACCGTAGGGGCCCGCGCGATCGGTCTCGTCCTGGCGGGTCACCTGGCCGGCCACGTGCACGAAGCCGCGTCCGTCGCCGAAACCGACGCCGGCATCGCCGGCCAACTGGTACTGGCGGCCGTCGCCGGCCGAGTACTGGCCGGCGTCAAGCACCAGGCTGCCGCCTTTCTCCGCGCCCTTGAGCACGATGTTGACCACGCCGGCGATGGCGTCGGAACCGTACTGCGCCGAGGCGCCGTCGCGCAGCACTTCGACGCGGGCGATCGAGGACACCGGGATGGCGTTGAGATCCACCGCCGAGGAACCGCGGCCGATGGTGCCGTTGACGTTGACCAGCGCGGACAGGTGGCGGCGCTTGCCGTTGACCAGGATCAGCACCTGGTCCGGCGACAGGCCGCGCAGCTGCGCCGGGCGCACGCCGCTGGTGCCGTCGGTGATGGCCGGGCGCGGGAAGTTCAGCGAGGGCAGGGCGCGCGCCAGCGCGGTCGCCAGCTCGGTGGTGCCGGTGGCCTGCAGCGCTTCCGGGGTGAGGATGTCGATCGGCGACTGCGATTCGGCCGCGGTGCGGTCGGCGACCCGGGTACCTGTGACAATGAGGGTGTCCAGGGTCTGCGGTTTCTGTTCGTCCTGGGCGAAGACGTGGGGGGAGGCGAGGGCCAGGACGATGGCGGCGGACAGCGGAGAAAGCGTGCGGATCATGGGTACTCCAATGCTCGGAACGGGATGCGACGGCCGCGATGCGGCGGTCGTTGGCGTGGCAGAGGCGGCATTCCCGGAGGTATGCTGCACCACAACATAACGTCAATTATTCGTTAACGAGTAGAATCGCGTCGCAGAACTTCTGCTTATGTGCTTATGCCGGTTGGTGCGATTCGTAGGTCGTGATAGCCGCCGGCGCACGTGCATGTCAACGATTTATTAACAAATGTGAGGCCGGCGTGGCGTCGTGCGGATGCCGGAGCCGGTTTCCAGGAACGGACTTTTCATCGTGATTTCCCTGCGTAATTTCGCTCTCCGGCGCGGCGAGCGCCTGCTCCTGTCCAATGTCGATCTGGCCCTGCACGCGGGTTACCGGGTGGGCGTGGTCGGCCGCAACGGCACCGGCAAATCCAGCCTGTTCGCCGCCATCCGCGGCGAACTGGAAGCGGACAAGGGCGATGTCGACCTGCCGGGCAAGGTGCGCATCGCCAGCGTCGCCCAGGAAACCCCGTCGCTGCCGGATCCGGCCATCGACTTCGTGCTGGGCGGCGACACCGAGGTGGCGGCGGCGCTGAAGGCCGAGGCCGACGCGCTGGCCGCCGAAGACTGGGAAGCGGTCGCCGCCGCGCACATCCGGCTGGAGGAAGTCGGCGGCTACGACGCCACCGCCCGCGCCGGCAAGCTGCTGCACGGCCTCGGCTTCCCGGCCGAGACCCACCAGCGCGCGGTGTCCGCGTTTTCCGGCGGCTGGCGGGTGCGCCTGAACCTGGCGCGCGCGCTGATGATGCCCAGCGACCTGCTGCTGCTCGACGAACCGACCAACCACCTGGATCTGGACGCGGTGCTGTGGCTGGAGCAGTGGCTGCTCAAATACCCCGGCACGCTGCTGCTGATCTCGCACGACCGCGAATTCCTCGACAACGTCGCCACCCACACCCTGCATCTGCACGGCGGCGGGGCGAAGCTGTACACCGGCGGCTACACCGACTTCGAGCGCCAGCGCGCCGAGCAATTGCGCCAGCAGCAGATCGCGTTCGAGAAGGAACAGGCCGAACGCGCGCATCTGCAATCCTTCATCGATCGCTTCAAGGCCAAGGCGAGCAAGGCGCGCCAGGCGCAGAGCCGGATGAAGCGGCTGGCCAAGCTGGCCGGCACCGAGGCGGTGCGGATGGAGCGCGAGTTCCGCATCGAGTTCGCCCAGCCCAACCGCCTGCCGCACTCGCTGATCCGCATCAACCACGGCGAAGCCGGCTATGCCCTTTCCCCGCAAGCGGGGGAAGGTGCCCGAAGGGCGGATGGGGGCAAGGCTCCGGAGAGCGGCCCCCACCCCAACCCTCCCCCGCGGGCGGGGGAGGGAGCGACGATCATCCTGCACGAGGTCGGCTTCGGCCTGGAGGCCGGCGATCGCATCGGCCTGCTGGGTCCCAACGGCGCCGGCAAATCGACCCTGGTCAAGACGCTGGTCGGCGAACTGCCGCTGCTCGACGGCGAGCGCAGCGCGCATCCGGATCTGCGCATCGGCTACTTCGCCCAGCACACGGTGGAATCGCTGCATGAGGGCCAGTCGCCGATCGATCATTTCCGCGAACTTTCGCCGGATGCCTCGACCCAGTCGTTCCGCGACTTCCTCGGCAAGTGGAATTTTCCCGGCGATCGCGCGTTCGAATCGGTGGACGGTTTCTCCGGCGGCGAGCGCGCGCGCCTGGCGCTGGCGCTGATCGCCTGGCAGCAGCCGAACGTGCTGCTGCTCGACGAACCGACCAACCACCTGGACCTGGAAATGCGCGAGGCGCTGGCCGAGGCGCTCAGCGACTTCGACGGCGCCATCGTCATGGTCTCGCACGATCGCCATCTGATTGGCCTGGTCTGCGACACCTTCTGGCGGGTGGCCGACGGCAAGGTGGAACCGTTCGCCGGCGACCTGGACGAATACGCCGCCTGGCTGCGCACGCGTCCGGCCGCGCAGGGCACCAAGATCCGCATGGCGGAAGCCGCGCCCACGCCGCCACCCAAGCCGGCACCGGCGCGCAAGCCGCCCAATCCGCACAAGCTGGCGCAGGCCGAGGCGCGGATGACCGAGCTCGAGGAACAACTTGCGGCGGTCGACGCGGAACTGGCCGACCCTCGCAGTTATGCTGACGCCGCGCGCGCGGCGGATCTGGGGCAGCAGCGGACCCGCCTGCAGCAGGAACTGGAACAGGCCGAGCAGGCCTGGTCCGCACTGTACGAGGCAGGTTGACCGCGACGGGCGGGATCCCGGAGGGCGAATGAACCAGGAACTGATCTATCTGGCCTTGATCTTCGGCCTGCTGGTGGTGCCGCGCGCATTGCAGCGCTTCAAGCTGCCGGCGCCGCTGACCTGCCTGGTGCTGGGCATCGCGGCGATGCTGTGGCTGGGCGAGCGCTCGCATGACGGGGTGATCGCGCTGCTGGCGACGCTGGGCATTTCCTCGCTGTTCCTGTTCGCCGGCCTGGAAGTCGAACTGCAGGCGCTGCGCCGCGGTTTCTGGCCATTGCTCACGCACCTGCTGATCCGCAGCGCGACCCTGTGCGGCGTCGGTTGGCTGGCGTGGCGCTACGCCGGCCTGTCATGGCAGGCGGCGGGCCTGCTGGCGCTGGCGCTGTTGACCCCTTCCACCGGTTTCATCATCGACACCCTGGGACGGCTGGGGCTGGACGAGCAGGAGCGCTTCTGGGTCACCAACAAGGCCATCGCCGGCGAACTGCTGGCGCTGGCGGCGCTGTTCCTGGTGCTGCAGGCGGATCAGCCGATGAAGATGGCGATCTCCTCTGGCATCCTGATCGCGCTGCTGGTCGGACTGCCGCTGCTGTTCATCGCGCTGGGGCGCTGGGTGGCGCCGCATGCGCCGGGCTCGGAATTCTCGTTGCTGGTGATGGTGGGACTGATCGCCGCCTTCACCACCTACAAGCTGGGCGTGTACTACCTGGTCGGGGCGTTCGTCGCCGGCCTGATCGCGCGCCTGCTGCGGCAGAAGATGCCGCGCCTGGCTTCCGACGAGAACCTGCACGCGGTGCGCCTGTTCGCGACGTTCTTCGTGCCGTTCTACTTTTTCAACGCCGGCACCAAGGTGCCGGCGGGTGCGCTTAGCTGGGAAGCGCTGGGCCTGGGCCTGCTGCTCACCCTGGCGGTGCTGCCGCTGCGCATCGGCGTGATCTGGGTGCAGCGCCGGCTGATGTTCGGCGAGGACATGCGCAGCAGCCTGCGGGTGTCGCTGGCGCTGGCGCCGACGCTGATCTTCACCCTGGTGCTGGCGGGCATCCTGCGCGAGCGTTTCCACATTCCCGATGCGTTGTTCGGCGCACTGCTGCTGTACGCGGCGCTGACCACGCTGCTGCCGTCGCTGGTGTTCCGCACGCCGTTCGACGTGGATCCGATGGCCGCGCCCGAAGCGGACGCGGCAAGCATGGCGGGCGACGCCCCCGCGTCGTCGCCGGAGCAGCCGGCGGGTGCCGTGGCCGCCGCGGCGGACACCGTGCCGGCGCCGGATTCCGGAACGCGTCCGGCCTAGCGTTCGCCGCCCTCGTCTTCCAGCCATTGGCGCAACCGCGCGGCGGCGACGGATTCCGGGCGCGAGCGCAGGCGAGTGAGCCAGTAGCGCCCGAGTTCCAGCGTCTGCGCGAACGGTTGCAGCAGACGCCCGGAGGCGAGCTCCTGTTCGAACATCGCCAGCGGCAGCAGCGCCACCCCGGCGCCGCGCGTCGCCGCGCTGGCCAGGGTCAGCGAGGAATCGAACTGCGGTCCACGCGCCTGCAGGCCGGAGAGGCCGGCGGCGGCGAGCCAGCGTGGCCATTCGTCGGCGCGGAACGAGCGCAGCAGCGTCACATGGGCGAGATCGCGCGGCTGCCGCAGCGCCTGCGCCAGCACGGGCGCGCAGACCGGCGCGAAGGGCGTGGACCACAGCGGCGTGCAGACCTCGCCGGGCCAGTCGCCGTCGCCGAAACGGATCGCCGCGTCCAGGCCCTCGCCGGGCAGATCGACGCGATTGTTGTGGGTGGAGATGCGCAGCTCGATGTCCGGATGCGCGGCGGCGAACGCGGGCAGGCGCGGCAGCAGCCAGCCGGTGGCGAAGGTGCCGACCACGCTCAGGTTCAGCACTTCGCGCGCTTCGCCGCCGGCCAGCCGATCCAGGCTCAGGCCGATGCGATCGAAGGCCTCGCTGAGCACCGGCAGCAAGGCCGCGCCTTCGTCGGTGAGCGCCACGCCACGCGGCAGGCGCTGGAACAGCACGGTCCCCAGACGTTCCTCCAGCGCCTTGATCTGGTGGCTCAGCGCGGCCTGGCTGACGCACAGTTCGTCGGCGGCGCGGGTCAGGTTCTGGTGGCGCGCGGCGGCCTCGAAGGCGCGCAGGGCGTTGAGCGGCAGTTGGGGCCTGAGCATGACCTGTCATGAGCCTGGCTAATGGATGGCATTGAATAACCTCGCTGGTGGCGTCCGGTCAACGCGGGAACAATCAGCTTTCCTCACATGGAGCCCCCCGCATGTTCGCCCGTCGCCAGTTTTTGCAGATGTCCGCCGCCGCGCTGGTTTCGCTGCCCGTCGTTCGCGTGCTGGCCGGGGAGGACACCACCGGTTCACCGGAGGCCGGCTTCGAGGACGCGCTGGACGGACTGGAGCGCGGCAGTGGCGGACGGCTCGGGGTCTGCCTGTTCGATACCGCCAGCGGGCGGCAGTGGGGACGGCGCGTGGATGAGCGCTTCCCGATGTGCAGCACCTTCAAGTTCCCGTTGGCCGCGGCGGTGCTGCGGCGGGTCGAGCGCGGCGAACTGGCGCTCGACCGGCGCGTGTCGATCCGCCGCGAGGACATGATCCCGCATGCGCCGGTGACGGAAAAACACGTGGGCGGCCAGCTCAGCGTGGGCGAACTCTGCCAGGCCACGATGATCTGGAGCGACAACCCGGCGGCCAACCTGCTGTTGCCGCTGGTGGGAGGTCCCGCCGGGGTGACCGCGTTCCTGCGCGCCAGCGGCGATGCCGTCACCCGCAACGACCGCGACGAGCCGGAGGTCAACCGGTTCAGCCCGGACGACCCGCGCGACACGACCTCGCCGGCGGCGATGACCGGCAGCCTGCGCCGGCTGGTGCTGGGCGAGGGGCTCGGGGCGGAATCCCGCCGCCGGCTGGCGGACTGGCTGATCGACAACCGTACCGGCGACCGCCGCCTGCGCGCCGGCCTGCCGGCCGGCTGGAAGGTCGGTGACAAGACCGGCAGCAACGGCGAGGACACCACCAACGACATCGCCATCGTGTGGCCGGACCGGGGCCGCGCGCCGTGGCTGCTGACCGCCTATCTGCAGGGGGCGAAGGTCGATGCGGACGCGCGTGATGGCGTGCTGCGGCAGGTCGGGGTGGCCGCGGCGCGGTTCATCGGATGAGGCCGCGGCGGGCAGGCCACCGTTGAATCCGGGCCGCCAGGCCCCAGAATAGGGGCCTGCGTTTCCTCATCAATGCGTTTCCGCCATGCCGATTTATGCCTTCGAGTGCGCCGAATGCGGCCACGCCTTCGACCGACTGCAGAAACTGTCCGACCCGGATCCCGATGCCTGCCCGTCCTGTGGCCGGCCGGCGGTCAAGCGCCAGCTGACCGCGCCCGCCTTCCGCCTGGCCGGCGGCGGCTGGTACGAGACCGATTTCAAGAAGGATGGCGACAAGAAGCGCAATCTGGCCGAAGGCGGCAGCACCTCCGCCGCTTCGTCCTCCGGCGACACGGCGGCCCCGGCCAAGACCGAATCCAAGCCGGCCTCGACGCCGTCCGCGGGTTGAGCCTGCGCGGGGACGGCCCGTGCGGCCCGTCCCCGGATCGGACCCGCGGGGCTAGCGCGCGCTGAAGCGCGCGTTGCAGCCGCCGCGGACCCAGATTTCCTGGCGGTTGGCGTCATACCCCCAGCCGCGGGTCTCCACGCAGATGCCCTGCGAGAATTCCTGCTGCACGCGCGGCCGGCCCTGGCGGGCGTCCCAACGGCAGCGGTTGAGCCGCGGATCGCCCGGACGGCTGGCGCACTGGACGCTGTAGCCCGGATTGCCGCCACCCCAGCCGCCACCGGCCACGCCGAAACGGGCGCGGCAGCCGTGGTTGACCCAGATGAGATTGCGCTGGTGGCCCCAGTTGTTCCCTTCCCGGCATTGGGCCTTGGAAAGGTTCTGCACCACCACCGGGCGGCCGCGGCGGTCGTCCCAGGCGCAGGTGCGGTAGCGCGCGTCCTCGCTGGCGCAGGTCACGGTGTAGCCGCTGTTGCCGCCGCCGTTGCCCCACCCCTGCGAGGTTTCCACGAACTCCCCCCGGCAGCCGTTGCGGACCCGGATCACCCCGGGCTGCTGCTGCCAGGACCGGCCCTCGACGCAGGCCCCGCTGGACAGTTGGCGGGACAGCCGGGCGCGGTTGGCGAAGCCGGTCTGGCAACTGCGTTCACGCTGGTCGACGCTTTCGCAGCGGACGGTGCGGCCGGGCGCCGGGCCGGGATTCCAGCCGCCGTTTCCGCCCCCCAGCGAGGTGGCGATGTCCTGCTTGATCCGGCTGAAAGGCCAACCGGACAGGCGCACCTGGTCGAGGTAGAAGCGCAACTGGTCGTCGGGAATGCGGCGCCCGCGCGACTGTTCGCTGTACTCCAGGCTGATCACCCGGGTCTGCTCCGCCACGGTCAGGGTCCGCAGGTTTTCCGGCGCGTAGGCCCGGGTCTGGACCTGGGCCGGGGCATGGCTGGCCAGCAAGGCCAGGAAGAGTGCGCACAGCGACTTCATCACAGCCTTGTTCATGGTGGTCTCCCGTCGGGAGCGGCAAGCTTAATCCCGTTGCGGGCCGGGTAGGCTAGGCCCGCGCGGCGGGGGGCGGGCGACCCGGGCCGGGTTAGACTATGCGGCTTTCCGGCCCTCGCCGGATGCAACTCGCGGAGCCCCCATGCGTACCCATTACTGCGGCCTCATCAACGAGGCCATGATCGGCCAGACCGTCACCCTGTGCGGCTGGACCGACGTTGCCCGCAACCTCGGCGGCGTGTGCTTCATCGACCTGCGCGACCACGAAGGCATCGTGCAGGTGACGGTGGAGCCGGCGGCTGGCGATCGGAATGCCGCGGACGTGTTCGCGGTGGCCGCGGACCTGGGCTATGAGGACGTGTTGCAGGTCGAAGGCGTGGTGCGCGCGCGCCACAGCGTCAACGAGAAGATTCCCACCGGCAAGGTGGAAATCGTCGCCACCCGCATCAGCGTGCTCAACAAGGCGCAGCCGCTGCCGTTCCACGCGCACGAGAACGCCGGCGAGGACATCCGCCTGAAGTATCGCTACCTGGACCTGCGCCGTCCGGAGATGCAGCGCATGCAGCGCACCCGCATCCGCCTGGTGCAGGCGCTGCGCCGCTGGCTGGACGCCCGTGGCTTCCAGGACATCGAGACGCCGATCCTGACCAAGGCCACGCCGGAAGGCGCGCGCGACTTCCTGGTGCCGGCGCGCCTGCATCCGGGCGAGTTCTACGCGCTGCCGCAGTCGCCGCAGCTGTTCAAGCAGATCCTGATGGTCGCCGGCTTCGATCGCTATTACCAGATCGCGCGCTGTTTCCGCGACGAGGCGCTGCGCGCCGATCGCCAGCTGGAATTCACCCAGCTGGACATGGAGTTCGCCTTCGTGCGCGAGCGCGACGTGCAGGACACCGTGGAAGGCATGATCCGCGACATCTTCAAGGAGGTGATGTCCGTCGATCTGGCCGAGCCCTTCCCGCGCATGACCTGGGCCGAGGCGATGCGCCGCTACGGTTCGGACAAGCCCGACCTGCGCATCGACCTGGAACTGGTCGATGTCGCCGAACTGGTCAAGGACAGCGAATTCGCCGTGTTCTCGGCCGCCGCCGCGGATCCGGACGGCCGCGTCGCCGCGCTGCGCGTCCCGGGCGGCGCCAGCCTGTCGCGCAAGCAGATCGACGAGTATGCCGCGCATGCCGCCAAATACGGCGCCAAGGGCCTGGCCTACATCAAGATCGCCGACAACGGCGAAGTCAGCTCGCCGATCCAGAAATTCTTCGGCGAGGAAGCGTTCTCGGCGTTGGTCGCGCACGTGGGCGCCGGCAACGGCGACATCGTGTTCTTCGGCGCGGGCGGCTACAACAAGGTCTCCGACTTCATGGGCGCGCTGCGCCTGAAGGCCGGCAAGGAATTCGGTCGCGTCGCCGAAGGCTGGCGTCCGCTGTGGGTCACCGATTTCCCGATGTTCGAGTGGGATGAGGAAGCGCAACGCTACGTGGCCCTGCATCATCCCTTCACCGCGCCGGCGGTGGACGACATCGCCGACCTGCGCGCCAACGCGAAGACCGCGGTGTCGCGTGGCTACGACATGGTGCTCAACGGCAACGAGATCGGCGGCGGTTCGATCCGTATCCATCGCCCCGACATGCAGAGCGCGGTGTTCGAGCTGCTGGGCATCGGCGCGGAAGAGGCGGAGGCCAAGTTCGGCTTCCTGCTGGACGCGCTGAAATTCGGCGCGCCGCCGCACGGCGGCATCGCCTTCGGCATCGACCGCATCGCCGCGCTGATGGCCGGCACCGAATCGATCCGCGACGTGATTCCGTTCCCCAAGACCACCACCGCGCAGTGCCTGATGACCGGCGCGCCGTCGCCGATTCCCGACGAGCAATTGGCGGAACTGCACATCCAGGTGCGGCCGGTCGCGCCGAAGGCACAGTAATCCGTCGCCTGGCCCCGCATTCGCGGGGCCGGGTTCCGCGAATCGTTCTTCCATTCGTCTGGCGGCAATCGCCGCCTGATTCCCCGCCAGGGGATTTTCTTTCTTCCGGAGTATTGGCATGACCGAGTTTGCATTCGCATTGCAGTGGGAAAAGCTGGGCAACGAGGGCACCGAGCCGGGGCTGGTGACCGAACGCGCCCGCGTGTTCGGCGGCTGGGTGGTGCGCATCGGTACCTCGCCGGCGGCGATGGCGCTGACCTTCGTGCCGGACGGCGAGGGCCGCTGGGATGGCGAGGACTTCGGCGAGGACGACTACGAGTACGAGGACGAGGACGAGGAAGAAGGCGAGGACGACGAGGACGCCGAAGAGGAAGACGAGTCGGACGAGGACGACGAGGAAGAGTGAGCGTGGAGATCCGCCGCGCCACCCCGGATGACGCCGGAACCCTGTCGGCGCTGGCAACACGCACCTTCGTCGAGACCTTTGGCCACCTGTATCCGCCGGAGGACCTGCAGGCGTTCCTCGCGGACGCCTATGCGGTGGACAAGCAGCGGATCATCCTGAGCCACCCCGACTACGCGGTGTGGCTGCTGGAAGCCGACGGCGTGGCGGTCGGCCACGCCGCGGCCGGCCCGTGTGGCCTGCCGCATCCGGACGTCATCGCCGGTGACGGCGAACTCAAGCGCCTGTACGTGCTGAAGACGCACCAGAACGGCGGCTGGGGCGCGCGCCTGTGCGACACCGTGCTGGCGTGGCTGGAACGTGACGGCCCGCGCACGCTGTGGATCGGCGTGTGGTCGCAGAACTTCGGCGCCCAGCGCTTCTATGCCCGCTATGGTTTCGAAAGGGTGGGCGACTACGAGTTTCCGGTCGGCCGCGTGCGCGACCACGAGTTCATCCTGCGACGGACCGCGCGCACGCGGCCCTGATCCGCGCGGCCAGCCTTCCCCGCGAGATCCGGTTGGGGGCTGCGCCTGCGGAGCATCCCTCCACGCGCCCGGTTGGCGGGTGGAGCGGGAATCGGAGAGACTGCGGACATGGTCAAATCCGCGTCCGCTCTCCCCCGCGCCCTCATTCTTCATGGCATCTGGAATGCGCGCTCGTGGGTGGCGCCGCTGGCGTGGCGGCTGCGCGCGGAAGGGTTCGATGCCGAGGTGTTCGGCTATGACAGCGTGTTCGGCGGTCCCGAAGCCGCGATTCCGCGCCTGATCGACCATTTGCGGTCCACTGGCGGCCCCATCGGCCTGGTTGGCCACAGCCTGGGCGGCGTGATCGCCCTGGAAACCCTGCGCCAGGCGCCGGATCTGCCGGTGCCGCGGGTGGTCTGCCTGGGCTCGCCGCTGCGCGGCAGCCTGACCGCGCGGAATCTCGCCAGCCATCCCTGGAGCGTGCATGCGCTCGGCCGCAGTGGACCATTGCTGCTGTCCGGCTGCGCGGCCTGGCAGGGCCCGGCGCAGGTGGGCGTGGTGGCCGGCAACGTCGCGCGTGGTTTCGGCCGCCTGCTGGCCCGGTTCGAAGGGGAATCCGACGGCACCGTGTCGGTGGAGGAAACCCGCCTGGCGGGCCTGGCCGACCACTGCATCGTCGCCGCCAGCCACACCGGCCTGGTGTTCTCCGCCGATGCCGCGCGCCAGGCCGCGAATTTCCTGCGCCACGGACGTTTCGCCCATCCGGAAACGCGTGGAACCGGAGCCGGAACACTGCCCGGAGCGGCGGCCGGAACACGAGCCGATAACGGCCGCGCCGGCGCGATGGAGTAGAATCGCCGCCCCGTCAGCAGCCTTGTTCCGGAAGACCCATGGGTAGAGGACCCTCGATCGAAGCCCGCAAGAATGCCAGCGACGCCAAGCGCGGCAAGATCTTCACCAAGATCATCCGCGAGATCGGCGTGGCCGCGAGGGCGGGCGGGGGCGATCCCAACAACAATCCGCGCCTGCGGGTGGCGGTGGACAAGGGCCTGGTGGCCAACATGTCCAAGGACGTGATCGAGCGCGCCATCAAGAAAGCCACCGGCGAGCTGGAAGGCGTGGTCTACGAGGAAGTGCGCTACGAAGGCTACGCGCCGGGCGGGGTGGCGGTGATCGTCGACTGCCTGACCGACAACCGCGTGCGCACCGTGGCCGACGTCCGCCACGCCTTCAGCAAGTGCGGTGGCAACATGGGCACCGAAGGCTCGGTCGCGTTCATGTTCAAGCGACTGGGTGTTCTGAGCTATGCGCCGGGCGCCGACGAGGAAAAAATCACCGAGGCCGCCATCGAGGCCGGCGCGGACGACGTGGTGGTGTATCCCGACGACGGCTCCATCGACGTCATCACCGCGCCCGACGCCTTCCAGGCCGTGAAGGACGCCATGGACGCCACCGGCCTGTCGGCCGACCAGGCCGAAGTCACCTTCCGCGCCGACAACGACATCGCCGTGCAGGGCGACACCGCCAAGCAGGTGGTGAAGTTGCTGGACATGCTCGAAGACCTGGATGACGTGCAGAACGTCTATTCCAACGCCGAACTCGGCGCGGATGCGTATGCGTAAGGACGGGATTGGGGATTCGGGATTGGGGATGATGACGTCCCCGAAACCGGCCCCGTGCCGTGCGCCATGCATTCCATCCCGAATCCCGAATCTCCAATCCCGGCCCCAATGACCCGCATCCTAGGCATCGATCCGGGTTCGCAGCGCACGGGCGTCGGCATCATCGACGTGGATGGCGCGGGGCGGACGACGCATGTGCACCATGTGCCGCTGGTGTTGCTGGGCGCGGAGGATTTTCCGCAGCGGCTCAAGTGCCTGCTGACCGGGCTGGCCGAGATCATCGAGACCTGGCGGCCGGACGAGGTGGCGATCGAGAAGGTGTTCATGGCGCGCAATCCGGATTCGGCGCTGAAACTGGGCCAGGCGCGCGGCGCGGCGATCTGCGCGGTGGTGCTGCGCGATCTGCCGGTGCACGAATACGCGGCCAAGGAAGTGAAACTGGCCGTGGTCGGCAAGGGCAGCGCCGAGAAGCACCAGATCCAGCACATGGTCGGCATCATGCTGGGCCTGCACGGCAAGCTGCAGGCCGACGCCGCCGACGCACTGGCCGTGGCGATAACTCACGCGCACGTGCGCGCCACCGCCAACCGCCTGGGCGTCAATGCCCGCCAGGCATGGAGCCGCAAGTGATGTCCGGGATTCGGGATTGGGGATTGGGGATTCGCAACGGCGTGGCGCGGCGGAAGGCCGTGCTTCGCCAATCCCCAATCCCGAATCTCCAATCCCGTGCCCGGAGGGCCAAATGATCGGACGACTGCGCGGCATTCTTTCGCACAAGCAGCCCCCGTGGCTGATCATCGACGTGGGCGGGGTGGGGTATGAGCTGGAGGCGCCGATGAGCACCTTCTACGATCTGCCCGACGTCGGCCGCGAGGTCACCCTGTTCACCCACTACGCGCAGAAGGAAGACAGCGTGTCGCTGTACGGCTTCCTGCGCGAGGGCGAGCGGCGCCTGTTCCGCGACGTGCAGAAGGTCAGCGGCATCGGCGCCAAGATCGCGCTGGCGGTGCTGTCCGGCGTCAGCGTCGACGAGTTCGCGCGACTGGTCCAGTCCAGCGACGTGACCGCGCTGACCCGCATCCCCGGCATCGGCAAGAAGACCGCCGAGCGCATGGTGGTGGAACTGCGCGATCGCGCCGCGGATCTGGGCGGCGGCGGTGGCGGGACCAGCGCCAGCCTGCCGGTGGATCCGCAATCCGAAGCCACCATCGCCCTGCAGCAATTGGGCTACAAGCCGGCCGAGGCCGCCCGCATGGCCCGCGATGCCACCGGCAGCGGCGACGATGCGGCGACGATCATCCGCAAGGCCCTGCAGTCGGCCCTGCGCTGAACTGTTTAGAGCCTTTCCTCACTTACCGCGCGCTAGCCTTTACCCCGCCATGTCCGCATCCGCTTCCTCCCATTCGGCCGCTTCGTCCTCCGGCGGCCACGGCCACGGCCATTCGCACGGCACGCCGCAGGGCCTGCCCGGCCTGGTCATCGCCGCGGCCGGCGTGGTGTTCGGCGACATCGGCACCAGCCCGCTGTACACGCTGAAGGAAGCGTTCTCCGAACACTTCCACCTGCAGGCCAACCACGACACGGTGCTGGGCATCCTGTCGCTGGTGTTCTGGGCGATGATGATCGTGGTGACGGTGAAGTACGTCTCCATCATCATGCGCGCCGACAACGAGGGCGAGGGCGGCATCATGGCGCTGATGGCGCTGACCCAGCGCACCCTCAAGAAGGGATCGCGCACCGCCTACGTGGTCGGCATCCTCGGCATCTTCGGCGCCTCGCTGTTCTTCGGCGACGGCGTGATTACCCCCGCCATCTCCGTGCTGGGCGCGGTCGAGGGCCTGGAGGTCGCCGCGCCGGCGCTGGATCGCTTCATCGTGCCGATCACCATCGTGATCCTGCTGGCGGTGTTCCTGGTCCAGCGGTTCGGCACGCAGAAGGTGGGCCGGGTGTTCGGGCCGATCATGGTGATTTGGTTCCTGTCGCTGGCCGCGATCGGCATCGGCAACATCATCGACGCGCCGGAAGTGCTCAAGGCGCTCAACCCGCTGTGGGGTGCCCGTTTCTTCATCGACCACGGCTGGCAATCGGTCCTCATCCTCGGCGTGGTGGTGCTGGCCGTCACCGGCGGCGAGGCACTGTATGCCGACATGGGCCATTTCGGCATCAAGCCGATCCGCTACGCCTGGTACATCCTGGTGCTGCCGTGCCTGTTCCTGAACTATCTGGGGCAGGGCGCGTTCGTGCTGGAGCATCCGGCGGCGGTGGTGAATCCGTTCTATGAAGCGGTGCCGCGCTGGGCGCTGTACCCGATGATCGTGATGGCCACGCTGGCGGCGGTGATCGCCTCGCAGGCGGTCATCACCGGCGCGTTCTCGGTGGCGCGCCAGGCGATGCAGCTGGGCTACATCCCGCGCATGCAGATCAAGCACACCTCGCACGACACCATCGGCCAGATCTACATCCCCGGGATCAACTGGATCCTGATGGTCGCGGTGCTGACCGTGGTGCTGATGTTCCAGGATTCGACCCGCCTGGCCGCGGCCTACGGCATCTCGGTGTCCGCGACCATGCTGATCGACACCCTGCTGCTGGCGCTGGTGGCGCGGGCGCTGTGGCCGAAGGGCAGCGGCGTGGTCATCGCGCTGTGCGTGGTGTTCTTCGTGGTCGACGTCGGCTTCGTGTTCGCCAATGGCGCCAAGTTCTTCCAGGGCGCCTGGTTCCCGGTGGTGCTGGGCATCGTCGTGTTCACCCTGCTGCGCACCTGGCGCCGCGGCCGCGAGCTGCTCAGCGCCGAGATCCGCAAGGAAGGCATCCAGCTGGATACGTTCCTGCCGGGCCTTATGCTGGCGCCGCCGGTGCGGGTGCCGGGCACGGCGGTGTTCCTGACCGCCCAGACCGGCATGGTTCCGCACGCGCTGCTGCACAACCTCAAGCACAACAAGGTGCTGCACGAGCGCAACGTGTTCCTGACCGTGGAAACCCTGCCGGTGCCGTTCGCGCCGATGGAAAAGCGCCTGAAGATCGACTCCATCGGCGACGAGTTCTACCGGGTCATCGTCAAGTTCGGCTTCATGGAGACCCCGGACGTGCCGCAGGCGCTGATGCGTTCCTGCGACCGTGGCGGCATCTACTTCGATCCGATGGAGACGACCTATTTCGCCAGCCGCGAGAGCATCGTCGCCACCGCCCATCGCGGCATGCCGGTCTGGCGCGACAAGCTGTTCGCGGTCATGCACCGCAACGCGGCGCCGGCGACCGGATTCTTCCGTATTCCGGGCAACCGGCTGGTCGAACTGGGCGCGCAGGTCGAGATCTGAGCGCGGCATCGCGGAGCGCATGACCTGAAGGGCCGGACCCGCGCGGGCGCCGGCCCTTTTTCCATGGCGGTTTGCCCCATAATGGCGGCATGACCGAAGACCGCATCATCGCCTCCGGCGCCACCCGCGAAGACGAAGCCATCGAGGCCAGCATCCGGCCCAAGCGGCTGGACGAGTATCTCGGCCAGAAACCGGTGCGCGAGCAACTGGACATCTACATCCAGGCGGCCAAGGGACGCGGTGAGGCGCTGGATCACGTGCTCATCTTCGGGCCGCCGGGGCTGGGCAAGACCACCCTGAGCCACGTCATCGCCAACGAGCTGGGCGTCAACATGCGGGTCACTTCCGGCCCGGTGATCGAGAAGGCCGGTGATCTGGCCGCGCTGTTGACCAACCTGCAGCCGCACGACGTGCTGTTCGTGGACGAGATCCATCGCCTGTCGCCGGTGGTCGAGGAAGTGCTGTACCCGGCCATGGAGGATTTCCAGATCGACATCATGATCGGCGAGGGGCCGGCCGCCCGTTCGATCAAGCTGGACCTGCCGCCGTTCACCCTGGTCGGCGCGACCACCCGCGCCGGCCTGCTGACCGCGCCGCTGCGCGACCGCTTCGGCATCGTCCAGCGGCTGGAGTTCTACAGTGCCGAGGAGCTGACCAGCATCGTGCGCCGTTCGGCCCGTATCCTCGGCATCGACTGCGAGCCACAGGGGGCCGCCGAAATCGCGCGGCGTTCACGCGGCACGCCGCGTATCGCCAACCGACTGCTGCGACGGGTCCGCGACTACGCCCAGGTGCGTGCCACCGGCCACATCGACCACGCTGTCGCCGATGCGGCCATGCAGATGCTGAAAGTGGACCCGGAGGGCTTCGACGAACTGGATCGGCGCATGCTGCGGACCATCATCGACAGCTTCGACGGTGGCCCGGTGGGCGTGGAATCGCTGGCGGCGGCCCTGTCCGAGGAACGCGGCACGCTGGAGGACGTCATCGAGCCCTACCTGATCCAGCAGGGTTTCCTGATCCGCACCGCGCGTGGCCGCATGGCCACCTCCAAGGCCTACCGGCACCTGGGCCTGAAACCCCGCCGGGAACTGGAACTGGGCGGCGGCGGCAATGACGAACTGTTCTGAGCCGATGGCCCGGTACCCCGTTTTGTCCGGAGAAGCCTGCCTTTGAGCGCCCAATCGCAGACCAATGACCCCGTTCCCCGGCTATTCAGTTGGCCGACACGCGTCTATTGGGAAGATACCGACGCTGGCGGCGTGGTCTATCACGCGCAGTACGTGGCGTTCCTGGAACGTGCGCGGACGGAATGGCTGCGCGCGCGCGGCCACAGCCAGGAGTGGCTGCGCGGGGACCATGACCTGGTCTTCGCGGTCCGCGCGATGACGCTGGATTTCCTGAAACCGGCGCGCCTGGACGACCTGCTGCAGGTGGAACTCGTGTTACGCCAGTGCAAGCGCGCCAGTGTCGGCTTCGCCCAGCGCATCCTGCGCGGCGAGGACGTCCTGCTGACGGCAGAGGTGAAGGTCGCGGCGCTTTCCGCCGCGGGATTCAGACCCAAACCGCTGCCCGAAGCGTTGTATGAAGAATTCAAGTTGTTCGAAACGCCGAACTGACCAATCCGAAACATCGAGGAATACCGGATGATCGCACCGCTCCTGGCCGCCGTGGTCGAAGCCCTGCCCGAGGACACCGCCGCCGCCGCCGTCCAGGCGACCGCCGCCGCCACCCACAGCGGCATCAACTACCTGGAGCTGATGCTCAAGGCCAGCCTGCCGGTCAAGCTGATCGTCGTGCTGCTGCTGCTGGGCTCCCTGATCAGCTGGATCATCATTTTCCGCAAGGCGCGGGTATTCAAGGCCGCCAACCGCGACGCCGATGACTTCGAGAGCCGGTTCTGGTCCGGCGCCGAACTGAGCAAGCTGTACGCCAGCGCGGCCGACCGCAACCGGGTGGTCAGCGGACTGGAGGCGATCTTCGAAGCCGGCTTCCGCGAATTCGCCCGCCTGCGCGACAAGCGCAAGCTGGACCCGCGCGCCCAGTTGGAAGGCGCCCAGCGCGCCATGCGCGCGACCTACGCGCGCGAGGTCGATCAGCTGGAACGCAACCTGGAGCTGCTGGCCAACATCGGCTCCACCGCGCCGTACGTGGGTCTGGTCGGCACCGTGTTCGGCATCATGGTCACCATGCACGACATGCTCAACAGCGGCGAGCAGGCGGGCATCGCCTCGGTCGCGCCGGGCATTTCCGAAGCGCTGTTCGCCACCGCCATCGGCCTGTTCGTGGCGATTCCGGCGGTGTGGGCCTACAACCGCTTCACCACCCGGGTCGAGCGCATCTCGGTGCGTTATGAAACCTTCGCCGAGGAGTTCAGCTCGATCCTGCAGCGCCAGTCCTCGGGCGACGAATAAGCGGAGTCCGCCATGACCGCCGCCATCTCCCGCGTGCGCAAGCGCCGCAAGCTCAAGTCCGAAATCAACGTCGTGCCGTACATCGACGTGATGCTGGTGCTGCTGATCATCTTCATGGTGACCGCGCCACTGCTGACCCTCAGTGTGGACGTGGACCTGCCCAGGTCGAACGCCCGTTCGGTCGAGAGCAAGAAGGATCCGATCATCGTCAGCGTCAACGCCGACGGCGCCTATACGCTGACCCTGGAAAGCGGCAAGCCGGAGCGCCTGGACGGCGTGACCCTGGCCGCCAAGCTCAAGGCCTTCGTCAGCCAGAATCCCGATGCGCCGGTGTTCGTCGCCGCGCCGGGCCATTCTGATTACCAGAAGGTCATGGACACGATGGTGATGTTGCAGCAGGCCGGGGTGAAGAAGGTCGGCCTGATGAGCCAGCCCGGTGGCAATGCACGCTGACGCGCTCCCCCCCCGGCATCGTCCCGAAGAAGACGATCTCGCCGTTCCGGTCGCACTCGCGATCGGCGTGCATGCGCTGATCGCGCTGCTGTTCCTGGCCGCCTACCTGTGGTCGCCCTCGCACGACTTCGACGCGGCCGCCGGTTCGCCGGTGATCGAGGCTTCGCTGGAGATCTCCAGCGCCGATATCCGCTCGGCCCAGCAGGCGATGGAAAACGCGCCCAAGCCGGAGCCGATGCCGACCCCGATCGAGGAAACCGCCGAGGAGGAGACGGTGCCGCCGCCTCAGCCGCTTCCCGAGCCGCGCCCGCAGGACTCGCCGGTGGCGCCGCAGCAGCAGGCGCAGGAACGCATCCCCGTCCCGGACACCGAGGACCAGGACGCCGCCAGTCGCCTGGCCATTTCCCAGGAAAAGGCGCTGAAGGAGCAGGAAGAGAAGCGTCGCCAGGAACAGATCGACCTGACCGAGCGCGAGCGCCAGCAGGAGGCCGAGCGCAAGCAGCGGCTGGCCAAGCAGCAGGAGGAGGCCGAGCGCGACAAGAAGCTGGCCGACCTGCGCCGCCGCCGCGAGCAGGCCGCCCGCGAGGCGCAGATGGCCGAGCAGAAGCTGCGCCAGTTGCAGAACGTGCAGGCCCAGCGCGCCAGTACCACGGCCAGCGCGGCGACTCCCGCTGCCAGCCGCAGCGGCGGCCAGCCGGGGCAGGGCGGCACCAGCAACGATCTGACCGCGCAGTACGCCGCCGCCATCCAGCGGGCGGTGCTCAACCAGTGGATCCGCCCGGACAGCGTGCCGGTCGGCCAGCGGTGCCGCATCACCATCCGCCAGTTGCCCGGCGGCGAAGTCATCGACGCCAAGGTCGACCCGAGCTGCCCCTACGACGAGGCCGGCCGGCGCTCGGTGGAGGCCGCGGTGCTGCGCGCCCAGCCCCTGCCGTACCGTGGATTCGAGAATGTTTTCCAGCGCACCCTGAATTTCACGTTCGAAGCGCAGGATCGCTGAGAGAATCGCGTTCCTGAACAGGCGCCGTTCACGATTGCGAAAACGTTCACGCGCAAGCTGGTATCCCTTTCCGTTCAGACAGACCGAGAACCCCCGACCTGCCATGAAAAAACTGCCGCGCTGGCTTTCCGCCCTGACCCTCCTGCTGCTGTCGTTCGCCGCTGCCGCCCAGGAGCGTGGGCTGGACATCGACATCATCGGCGGCAATGCCTCGGCGCTGCCCATCACCATCGTGCCGATGCCGTACCAGGGCTCGGCGGGCGCCCCGCAGACCGACGTGGCCGGCGTGGTGCGTGCGGACCTGGAGCGTTCCGGCTCCTTCCGCACCCTGCCGGAGGCCAGCATCGTCGAACGCCCGACCCGTGGCAGCGAGGTCCAGTATCCGACCTGGCGCGCGCTCAAGCAGGACTATCTGGTGGTGGGCCGCGTGGTCGACGCCGGTGACGGCGGCTACCGGGTCGAGTACGAACTGTTCGACGTGGCCAAGCAGGAGCGCCTGCTGGGATTGGCGATGACCGCGCGCGCCAACGCCATGCGCGATGTCGCCCACCAGATGGCCGACGCCATCTACGAGAAGATCCTCGGCATCCCGGGTGCGTTCTGGACCCGCATCGCCTACGTCACCGCCAGCGGCGCCGGCAAGGGCGCGCGCTATGCGCTGATGATCGCCGACTCCGACGGTTTCAACCCGCAGACCGTGGTGCGCTCCTCCGAGCCGCTGCTGTCGCCGTCGTGGGCTCCCGATGGCCGTCGACTGGCCTATGTGAGCTACGAGGGCGGCAACTCGGCCGTCTTCGTCCAGGACATCACCACCGGCGCACGCCAGAAGGTCTCGGGCTTCCGCGGCATCAATGGTTCGCCGTCGTTCTCGCCGGATGGCAACCGGCTGGCGCTGACCCTGTCGCGCAGCGGCAATCCGGAAATCTACGTGATGGACATCGCCAGCCGGCAGCTGCGCCAGCTGACCAACCAGTCCAGCATCGACACCGAGCCGGTCTGGAGCCCGGATGGCGGCAGCATCTACTTCACCTCCGATCGCGGCGGCCGTCCGCAGATCTACCAGGTGCCGGCCAGCGGCGGTTCCGCGAGCCGGGTAACGTTCGAAGGCAGCTACAACGCCTCGGCGAAGATTTCCTACGACGGCAAGAAGATCGCCGTGGCGCAGGGCAGCGGCAACACCTACCGCATCGCCCTGATGGATCGCAGCCTGGGCTCGCCGCGCTGGTCCACCCTGTCGCCGGGCTCGCTGGACGAGTCCCCCAGCTTCGCGCCCAACGCCAGCATGGTCCTGTATGCCGCCCGCGAAGGTGGAAGAGGCGTACTGTATGCGGTCTCCGCCGACGGCCGGGTCCGCCAGCGCCTGGTGCTGGCCGATGGCGATGTGCGCGAGCCGGCATGGTCGCCGTACCGCGCAAAGCGTTAAGATAACGTCTACGGTTTTACCCCCATCCCTGCGAGAAGCCGAAGGAATGACGATGAACAATACTGCCCGCGTTTTGATGCTGTCCCTGATGTCCGTGGCCGTGCTGGCCGGTTGCAAGAAGGCTGTGAAGGAAACCCAGCCGACCGACACCACCACCACCGTCCCGACCACCCCGACCGAGCCCACCACTTCCGGCGTCTACGGCCCGAACGACCTGGACACCGACGCCTGCCTGCGCCAGCGCGTGGTGTACTTCGATCTGGACCAGGATTCGTTGAAGCCGGAATTCCAGGCCATCATGGGCTGCCACGCCAAGTACCTGCGTGACCGTCCGTCCTCGCGCATCACCCTGGAAGGCCATGCCGACGAGCGCGGCAGCCGCGCCTACAACCAGGGTCTGGGCGAGCGCCGCGGCAACGCCGTGTCGTCCGCGCTGCAGGCCAACGGCGGCTCCGGCAGCCAGCTGAGCGTGGTGAGCTACGGTGAAGAGCGTCCGATCTGCACCGAATCCAACGAGTCGTGCTGGGCGCAGAACCGTCGCGTCGAGATCGTCTACACCGCCAAGTAAGCGATGAGCGCGATGTCGATCGGCAAGCGTTTCCTGCTGGTCACGGCGGCGGCCCTGGTGGCCGCCGCTCCCGCCTGGGCGCAACGCCAGAGTCTGGCGGACCGCGTCGCGGCGCTGGAGGCCAAGGCCAACAATTCCCAGGCCAACATGGAATTGTTGAACCGCCTGAGTCAGCAGGAAGGCGAAATCCGCGAACTGCGTGCGCAGATCGAGAAGCTCCAGCACGATCTGCAGGAGTTCCAGCAGCGCAATCGTGATCAGTACCTGGATCTGGATGGCCGGCTGAACCGCATGGAAGGCGGTGCCGCGCCGCCCGTGGCGGTGCCCGCGACCAGCAGTGGCGGCGGCACCCCGCCCACGACCCCGCCGGTGGCCGCCAATGTCGAACCGGCGCCCTCCGTGCATGGCGATCCCGGATCCCTGGCCCAGGCCGGGGATGAACGTACCGCCTACAACCAGGCGTTCGACAAGCTGAAGTCCGGCGACTATGTCGGCTCCGCCCAGCTGTTCACGGCCTTCCTGCAGGCGTATCCCAGCGGGGTCTACGCGCCCAACGCGCTGTACTGGCTGGGCGAGAGCTACTACGTCACCCAGAATTACGCGTTGGCCGCGGAGCAGTTCCGCGCGCTGATGGAGCGCTATCCCACCCACGACAAGGCGCCGGGTTCGCTGCTCAAGCTGGGCCTGTGCGAATACGGCCTGGGCAAGGTCGACGCCGCCGAGCGCACCCTGGCCGACGTGGTCAGCCGCTATCCCGGCAGCGATGTCGCCCGTACCGCCGACGATCGACTGAAGGCCATCCAGCTCGGCCGACTGCGCTGAGTCCGTGCCAGGGAAAGGCCGGCCGCGGTCCGCGGTCGGAACGGCACGCGCCCCTGGCCGCGGCCGTCGCTGAACGCAATCCACCCACCGCCCGACGGCCGCCGCGCCGACAGGCGATAATGTGCCGTCATGAACGCCGTCCCCACGTCCGAGCCCGTTGCCCAGGAACGCCTGAAGCTGACGGAAATCTTCCTGTCCCTGCAGGGCGAGGCCAACACCGCCGGCTGGCCCACGGTGTTCGTGCGCCTGACCGGCTGCCCGCTGCGTTGCCAGTACTGCGATACCGAGTACGCGTTCTATGGCGGCCAGTGGTGGGACATCGAGGCGATCCTGGCCGAAGTCGCCCGCCACGGTGTCCGCCATGTCTGTGTGACCGGCGGCGAACCGCTGTCCCAGAAGCGCTGCCTGATCCTGCTGCGCCGGCTCTGCGACGCGGGCTACGACGTCTCGCTTGAGACTTCCGGCGCGCTCGACATTGCGGAGGTCGATTCGCGGGTTTCGCGGGTGGTCGACCTGAAGACCCCCGGCTCGCGTGAAATGGCCCGCAACCGGCTGGAGAACCTGCCGCTGCTGACCCCGCGCGATCAGGTGAAGTTCGTCCTGTGCGGACGCACCGACTACGACTGGGCGCGCGGGATGGTGGCCGAGCACCGGCTCGCCGAGCGCTGTGACGTGCTGTTTTCGCCTTCCAAGTCCGAACTGGAGCCGCGCCAGCTGGCCGACTGGATCGTCGAGGATCGGCTGCCGGTACGTTTCCAGATGCAATTGCACAAGCTGCTCTGGAACGACGAGCCGGGCCGGTAGCGATGGGCGTACGTGCGCGGCCCACGTGGCGCTTCGCGCGTGAATCCCCCATAGCCCCCTTTGACCAGCCATTGGGCTGTTGAGGAGCATTGCAAAAGGGGGCGAAAGCAGGATGCTTTTCCCGATTCCCGATTCCCGATTCCCGATTCCCGATTCCCGATTCCCGATTCCCGATTCCCCATGAAAAAAGCCGTCGTTCTTCTCTCAGGTGGCATGGATTCCGCCGTCGTCGTCGCCATCGCCCGCGAGCAGGGCTATGCCGTGCATGCGCTGAGCGTGCGCTATGGCCAGCGCCACACCTCGGAGCTGGAAGCCGCGGACCGGGTCGCGCGTTCGCTGGGCGCGGTCGCGCACAAGACCGTGCATGTCGACCTGCGCAGCATCGGCGGATCCGCGCTCACCGACGACATCGACGTGCCTGAAGCCGGCGGCGGCGGGATTCCGGTGACCTACGTGCCGGCCCGCAACACCATCATGCTGTCGGTGGCGCTGGGCTGGGCCGAGGTGCTGGGCGCGGCGGACATCTTCTGTGGCGTCAACGCGGTCGATTACTCCGGCTATCCCGATTGCCGGCCGGAATTCATCGAGGCCTTCGAGAAACTCGCCAACCTGGCCACCAAGGCCGGCGTGGAAGGCGCGCGCCTGCGCGTGCACGCGCCGCTGATGAGGATGGGCAAGGACGACATCGTGCGCGAGGGCCTGCGCCTGGGCGTGGACTTCTCGGAGACGGTCTCGTGCTACCAGGCCGACGAACAGGGCCGCGCCTGCGGCCACTGCGACGCCTGCCGCCTGCGCGCAGCGGGTTTTGCCGATGCCGGCGTGGCCGACCCGACCCGGTACGCCTGAACCCCGGATTTTTCAGCCGCCCCCAAGCTGGGTTAGAATTCGCACCCCGGCGCAACGCCGGGTGCATGGGCCGTTAGCTCAGTCGGTAGAGCAGAAGACTTTTAATCTTTTGGTCGAAGGTTCGAATCCTTCACGGCCCACCAATCGCATCAATAACTTACGTCGTGACGCGGCGCGCAAAAACGCCCTTCCGGAAAAATGACCGGAAAAATGGAAGCCCGGCGCGACGTTCCACGCATACCTGCATGCATGAAAAAACCCGCCGATGGTGGGCGGGTTTTTCGTGGTCGACCAGGGCATGGCCAACTCAGGGTTTCGCTGGCTTCGCTGGCTTTGGCGGCGTGACAACTGGAAGCGCGTGATAGTAGCGGACCGTCGTGCTCGGCGACTTGTGGCCAGCGCCGTCCTGCGCATTGCCGATGTTTCCTACGGTGTCAGTGGATGAGTTTACCGGGATCAAGGGCGTCACCCGCGATGACGTGTTGGCGTCGCTGCGTATCCCGCCCCAACTGCTCGGAATCGTGCCACAGAACGCGGGTGGCTTCGGTAACATCGGCGATGCGTCCTCGGTATGGGAAGCTAACGAACTGGTGGCGATTCAGCGGCGTCTGCTGCGGGTCAATGAGTGGCTGGGTTCGGAGGTGATCCGATTCAATGAGGCGGAGCCGAAGGCGTCCCGATGAACCGTTCGTTGCTTTCAAATCTCCGTTGTGGTGATTGCGCGCGCCTGCTGGCGAAAGCGGGCGCGTTCGATGAGCTGCAGATCAAGTGCCCACGCTGCGGCGTGGTCAATCATTTGAAGGCCCAGAGCCTCCCGACAGATCGCCAAGAGCGGCTGACAGAAGGCTCTAGCCATGAAAAACCAGCTGCACCAGGGCGACGCCCTGAAGTTCCTGCCGACGCTTGAATCGGCTTCGTTTGATGCGGTGATTACAGATCCGCCATACGCCAGTGGTGGGTTGACCGCTGCGGCGCGCACGCGCGCCGTCGCAGAAGTATCAGCAATCCGGATCGCGTGGCCTGCACCTCGACTTCGCGGGGGACGAACGCGATCAGCGATCGCACCTGCGCTGGATGGCGTTGTGGTTGTCGGAATGCGTGCGCATTCTCAAGCCCGGCGGGGCGGTGTGTGTGTTCACCGACTGGCGTCAGTTGCCGTTGACCACCGACGCGCTGCAATGCGCCGGCTTGATCTGGCGCGGAGTCACCGTGTGGGACAAGACCGAGGGCACGCGACCGGCCCTTGGCCGCTTCCGCAACCAGGCCGAATACATCGTCTGGTGCAGCAAGGGCGCGATGCCGTTGGAGCGTGATGCGCCGGTGCTGCCGAGCGTGGTCCGCGTGCCTGTCCGACGAACCGACAAGCACCACATGACAGGCAAGCCCACCGAGCTGATGCGGCAGGTGGTCCGCATCTGCGAGCGGGGTGGGCGCATCCTTGACCCCTTCGCAGGTTCCGGGACCACGCTGCTGGCCGCCCAGGAAGAGGGCTACGGCTGGACGGGTTGCGAACTCACCGACCACCTACGCCGCCGTCGCCCGCGAGCGACTGGGCGCGCCCTAGCGCCACGCCCACCGCCATCGCGCCGCAACTGAGCCGCCCTCCGGGGCGGCTTTTTCGTGCGCGCTCGGTGCCGCGGCCGAAATATTAAAAAAACGTGAAGACGGCCGAACCTGAACGGAATTTTGCCCCGGCGCGCGCAGTCGTCGCCCCGCCACGCCTGCGGTCTAAACCCCTGGGTTTTCCGCACGCCTGCAGATCGCAATTCGGGCCGCCGTAGCGGGCTCAGGAGCGCTGAGAGGGGCGCTCCTGAGCCTGCGGAACCCTGCGAAGGCGAGGCGCCCTCAGTGCCGTTCCGCAGCCTTCCAGCGAACCCGGCGGGCAGGGTGAAAAATTTGGATGCCCATCGGAACGGGGCAATAGGTAATTGCCCCCCCTGAAATCCGGTCTAACCCATTGATTTTGCGGTGGTTTTAGATGTTACCTCAGGAGGTAATCCGAGGTAGCACGGGAGCTAGCATCGAGCCAAGTCATTGATTTAAAAGGGTTCCATTTTTGCCTGATATTACCTTCTAAAAAGGTAACAAGATTACCCCGCCGTTACCCTTTTATTACCTTTGAGATTGACTCTTAACTATCTGATATGAAAGAGAAATAGTGCTGCTTTTTCGCCGTATTACCTTTATTACCCGTTTCCGGCGGCCACCTCAAAATTTGACCTTATGTAAGACGGATACACGACCACCACAGGTTTGCTATTGGCGGTGCGAGCGAGCCTTGGGAATTTTCCCAAGTTGTTGCCGTTCCATTGACAAGCAACGAGCGAGCATGCAATGAGTAAGGGCACCAAGGACGGTCGCCTGAGATGCCGTCTCATTCGCCAAGAGGACGGCCATGGGGATATGGAATAGAACCGCGAGTATTGCCCTGCAAGCGGTCATGGCTGCGGGTTTGTACGGGCTCGTTTGCGGTCAGGCATCGGCAATGCGGCCAGTCTGTGACTATCGTTCGGAAGGTTATGCGTGCGGCGATGGCCGTGTGTGTGTAAGAGCGGTGGCGGAGAATTGCCGTTGGGAATATGACGCCTCAGACTTTGAAAGATTGAGTGGAGTCCGAGACCGGGATTCGCTGATCAACCGTGAGCCCATCGTCGATAGCCGTGAACCGCTCACGGACCTTGCCGTGGGGAACGATGTCATCCTCGCGTCGCTCATCGACTGCGGCGAGAGCGCATCTGTCGCTCAGAGCACGGGCCGACCGGTGGGCATTGCCACGGGCAAAAAGTACCTGCCGGAACTCGATTTCGGCGTCATGCCCGAAGCAGGCGTCCAACTGGTCATCAGCCGTACCTACGACAAGTTTCTGGATCGCACAGGCATTTTTGGGCGCCGCTGGGCCTCAAGCCTCGAATATACCTTGAGTTTCGACTACAGCGGCACGCAATGCCATGGCCGGCTGGATGCCATTGCGTCTTGCACGCCGGGGACCAATCCACTGACGAAAATCTACGCCAACCGCACCAATGGCTATGCCTGGGTATTCAGCAAGGATGCTTCCGGTGTTTGGCGTACCGACAAGGGCGATACGCTGGTCGCCAACGGGACGGGCTGGAAGTTGCAAACCCGCGATGGCGAGCAAGTCGAAACCTATGACGCGCATGGCCGTCCTCTGACCGTGCGCAATGAACGCAACATTGGACTGTCCTACAGCTATAACGCCAGCAACCAGTTGGCCACCATCACGCATTCCTCCGGCCGCGCGATTCAATTGACGTGGGCCTCCGGCAAAGTGAAAACCATTACCGCGCCGGATGGGAAGGCGTATACCTACAACTACAACACGGCAGGTTATCTGAGCAGCGTTGTCTACCCGGATACGCTAGGTACGCGTTCCTACCACTACGAAGACTCGGCCCAGCCGGGTGGTTTGACGGGTATTTCCGTCAACGGGGTGCGTTACAGCCGGTATGCTTATCAGGCCGATGGCCGCGCAGCATGGTCGGGGTTGGAGGGGGGCGTAGAGCGCAGCACCTTCGCGTATGGGGCGACCTATACCGATGTCACCAATGCCTTGGGACAAACTACGCGCTATCAGATTGCGGATTTGAACGGCAGCAAACAAGTCATTGGCGCGGAACGGCCAGCCAGCACGGTCTGCCCCGCCGGGGCGCGATACACCGCCTATGATGCCAGCGGTAATGCCGACTATGAGCTGGACGCCTTCGGAGTCAAGACGGACTATACCTATGATACTGATGGCCGTCTGACCCAGGAGATAACAGGCATCGGTCCCAACGGCGAAACCGACCAGCAGCAGATAACCCAGTACCTGTGGGATTCAGCGCGCAAAGGACGGCTGCTTGCCCTCAAGGTTTACGGGGTTTCCACAAGCCAGCCTGTCTCCGAAACGCTTTACGACTACTACCCTGACGGCGACCCGGCCGCGCGACTGCTGCGTTCTGTCAAGACCATCAACCGGAGTGCCACCGGCATCATCAATCAGGAGCGCATTGTCGCCTACGGCTATGCGGTCTATGCCAACGGCATGGTGAAAACCATGGTCGTGGATGGTCCGGTGACCGGTACGGGGGACCAGGTGACCTACCAGTACGATACGTCAGGTAACTTGACCTCCGTCGGCAATACGCTCGGACACGTCATGACCTACAGCAATTACACCGCGATGGGACTGCCGGGTCGCATTACGGGCCCGAACGGCAGCATTACCGACTTCACCTACAATGCAGGGAACGATGTACTGACCCGAAGCAATGTCATCGGCGGCGCGGCACAGACCACCACCTACACCTATGACAGCCGAGGGCGCGTGACCGGCGTCACCACGCCAGATGGCGTGACGACCACCTATGGCTATGACGCATTGGACCGGCGTACCTATCAGTCCCGCACTTCGGCGTACGAAGATGGCATACCGGAAACGACGGACGAAACGCTCACCGAACGGGTCAACTACACCTACAACCTCAACAGTGACGTAACCGCTACGGAGGTGAAGTCCATCTACCGGGGCAAGGAATTCGACCCCGACCTGGGCAAGGTGCTTCATCTGAACAGCACGGTGACGCAGTACCAAACCTTCACCGATTACGACGAAGGCGGGTTCGTCAAGGCGCGCCGAGGCAACAACGGCCAGCAGGTCAGCTATACCTACACGGCCAACGGCGACGTGGCCACGGAGACCTCGGCCGGGCGGGTCACGCGCTACTTCTACGACCGGCAACGCCGCCAGAACCGCGTGCAGGATGCCTTGAACGGCAATACTTACCTGTATTACGACGCAGTGGGCAACCTCATCAAGGTCACCGACCCGCGCGGCAAGCACACCACCTATGCCTACGACGGATTCGGCCAGGTGTGGGCACAGACCAGTCCGGACACGGGCACCACCACGTTCGAGTACAACGCGGCAGGTCTTCGCACCAAGTTCACGCGGAGCAATGGGGTCGCGACCACCTTGGGGTACGACGGCCTGGGGCGTCAGACGAGCGCGGTGGCGGGTGGGCAGACGCTTGCCTACGGCTACGACTGGTGCACGAACGGCAAGATGTTGCTGTGCAATGCGGACGGACCGAACAGCAGCGTTCATTTCGCCTATACGACCGAAGGACAGGTGTCCATCCGGCGGGAGCGCACCACGGCCAACAGCGTCCAGAGCGATTACTGGACCCGCTTCTATTACGACGGCCTGGGGCGGACGAGCGCCATCACCTACCCGAACGGCATGGCGGTGGGTTATGGATACGCTGATGGTCAGTTGAAGGCGATGACGGTCAACACCGGCGGCATGGTGAGCAATGTAATCACCGGAGTGGAAAGCCAGGCCTTCGGTCCGCCGATTTCCTGGCTGTACGGGAACGGACTGCGCCGCGGATATACCTATGACGTGGACCGCCGGTTGACCACGCTGGGTACCTACAACGGTTCCACCAGCGTCCAGAAGTTGAGCTACACGTATAACGCCGTCAATGAAATCACCCAGGTCGCCAATGCGGTCAACAGCAACCTGACCCAGAACTTGGGCTATGACAGCTTGAGTCGTCTGACGAACTTCACTTCGATGTCTGGGAACCAGAGCTTCTACTACGACGCCAACGGCAACAAGACGCGTCATGTGTGGACGTGGGACGAGGCGCTGACGGTGGATGCCAACAGCAACCGCATCAGTGCGATGACCTCGCACGGTTATACCCACGACAGCCTGGGCAACCGGACCACCCAGTCCTGGGGGGGCTCGACCGCGACCTACAGCTACGACCCGTTCAACCGGATGAGCAGCGCGTCGCGGAACACCGCCATCACTCAGGCGGAGCCCAACTACACGACCGTCAGTCTGCCGGCGGGCACCGCGACCTACGCCTACAATGCCTTCAATGAACGCGCATGGAAAGCCGCGCCCAGCCACGGCAACTACCGTTACGTGCATGCCCCGGGCAGCGCTCTGCTGGCGGAGTACAAGGACAACACCAGCGCATGGACCAACTACCTGTGGTTCGGTGGGCAGTTGGTGGGTATGGTGCGGGGCAATCAGGTGTACTACCTGCATCCCGACCATCTGGGCCGGCCGGAAGTGGCGACCAACAGCGCCAAGGCGGTGGTGTGGCGGGCCAGCAATTTTGCCTTCGACCGCAAGGTGACGCTGGACAGCCTCGGGGGCCTGAATGTGGGGCTGCCGGGCCAGTACTACGACCAGGAGACGAACCTCTGGCACAACGTCAACCGGTACTACGATGCGCGGTTGGGCCGTTATACACAGTCCGACCCGATTGGGTTGGGGGGCGGATTGAATACCTATGCCTATGTCGGCGGGAATCCGGTGATGTGGGTTGACCCAGAAGGGCTGCAGTTCTTCCCGTACTCTCGAAACCTCAACACACGCTCCACTTCTGGCCAGCGTCTGCCAGATGGCGTTGCAATGAGACTCAACGTGTATTGGGGTGGAGCTACAGCCGGTGCTGCCGTGGGTATAGCCGGGCCGTATGTGATCGCAGGCGGTGTTTCATTGACGCCGGAAGCATTGGCCGCAGCCGTTAGCGCAGCCAAGAAGAGCGCGGATGTCTGCAAGACCAAGGAGTTCCAGGAAGGGGTGTTGCGCGCCTGCCTTGCGCTTGGCGTGTGCAGCAAGGACAAGCCGGACCAATGGGTAAATGATCTGGAGCGACTTCAGAGAATGGTTGAGGGCTCTGTTCGCGAAGCGCAGCAGCGCGGAACGATCATTTTCCCAAGACCGCCAAGTCCATGAAGCACTCCGATACCTATAACGATGCGCGTAATGCAATTCGCAGCAATAGCGCAAAAGAGTTGTTGGCGCTATCAGAAACCCTCATTAACTCGGATCACACCCCGTCGCATGCGTCGGGGTACCTGATGAGGGGGATCGCTTATGAGCTCGGTGGTGATGACGTTGAAAGCGATCTGGAGCGTGCTGCTGCCAACTATCGAAAGGCTGCCAGCATGGTCCCCGATGCAATCACCTTTTTGTATTTGGCTCGAGCCCTGATGAAGCAAGGCGGTGAGCGACATCGTGAAGCACTGCGGTACATCGATGAAGCAAAGTCGCTCCGAATGGTTCCGGAGGTTAACTTGGCCTATGCGAAGTATTACGAAAGCAGCGACGAGCCGAATTATGCCAAGGCGCGGCACTATTACCTGCATGCAGCGCTGGCTGGCCGGTTTGCTGGGTTCTTCGGCTACGCGTCGATGTCGAGAAAGATGGACCAGAAAGCCAGGGCAATTCTCGTTGATGGTCTTCGGCTTGCACTGGGCCCCTTCTTGTTCCTGCTATTGGGCAAGCAGGCCAGCAAGACCCTGTGAATTAAATTTTGATGAGCCGTTCGAAGTCCCACCATCCCTAGGCGGGGCCTCTTCTTCTTTACGCACGGCGCAGGCAGGGGAAAAGCAGCAACCATTTCAGTTCCCAGGATTTGAGAAACCATGGAACATGGTCAAACCAGCTACCTGAGAACAGGGATTGGGACCGAGACAGTATTGGGGACATTGATGCTGGGGCTGATATGGCCAGGAAGGAACTCGATAGCGGTAGGTTGAATACATGCGGGTGCACCAAATGACGATGGTCACCCTAATTACTGCCGTATTCTGTGCAATTGCATTCGTCTTTGCCGTGAGGGGCGGGAGCGTGCTTTTTCGGAGCGTCTATTGCGCCTCCATATCAGCCTGGACTTTTTTTATCCTGTACTTCTACATGCACGGGATGGCTAGAAAAGTTGCGGCAAATCCATCTTCTCCGCCGCTTTCGACGGACACCTATATCAGCGGAGTTGTTGCTTACGAGGTGAGCCTGCTTGAAACAAAGATTGCATTGCTCTTGATTGTTCTATCTTTGGCGCTATTGGTTATATTCCCTGCGTCAAAAAGCAATCGGCCCTAATACAAGGCTTGCCCGTAATTCTGAAGCCCCGCATTGCGGGGCTTCTTCTTAGTCGCTGTGGTCCAGAGTGGATGACTTGAGCCTGTTGAATGACCTTGGTGAGGTGCACAAGTTGACCTTGAGCGCACCCCGCATCTCGGGAGCTTGGTAAGCGCATGATCACGCTCAGCAGTGAGCGAGGGCTCGGGTTAAGCCGGACGCCCGCTCCTGGCCGATAGCGGACGTTGCTTGTTGGCCAGCACTCGCGTATCAAGTTAAGCAAACCAATGGGCCCGGGGGGGGGGGGATGAAACGCTTGTCTATGAAAGCTGCTGGCGCTTCAAACAGGTTCTGGAGCTGGCTAGCGATAGCAATCGGCTTAGCCACAGTACTTCTAGCACTGAACCAGGCTATTCTTTCGCTGGTCGTTGGCTCGTTGCAGTTCTCGTCCAGCAAGTACGGATTCATTGCATACGGCATAGAGGCGGCGATGATCTATGCAGTACTTCTCATTGGCTCAATTCTTATCATCGGTATCGGTTGGCGAGGGCTGCGGCTTGGTCGACAGGACGCCTAACAATTCATTCAAGCCGACGCCGCTTCGCGGCACGGCTAAATTCAGGCGTTAGGCCGCATGAGTATCACTCCGCAAGAATGCGAGACGCTCCTTTCAAGGATGGAAGACGCCGATATGGCTCGGTTCCTGCCGCTCTTTGGGCATGAGCTCACAGTGATTGCCAGGACGGCTTACGAGTTTCAGGGCCCCGGCGTCACAGACCCGCGCTTCCTTCGCGACATCAATGAGATCCAACACCGAGTATTTGGCCAACTGATGGCAATTGGTCGCAGCAACCGATCCAGCTATCTGCCAGTAGATGTTCTGGCTTCCTGGCTGCTTGCGGAAAACAAAGCACCTCGACTAAAGCTCGAGGTGACACATGCTTTTATGCGGGCCGTCCAGCGCTTCCGTGCTGCGGCCTAACAGTTCATTCAAGCCGAACCCGCGTCGCGGGTCAGCTTAATTCCGATGTCCGCTCCTGGTCGATAGCGGACATCGTGGGATCGCCGGAAAAATGGCGTCCAGCCTTACGACAAGTCAATGGTTTCACGGCTGCGGTCTGGAAAAATGGATCTTTCTAACCCATTGAAAGTAAGGCTTAATCGAACAGACTTTTAATCTTTTGGTCGAAGGTTCGAATCCTTCACGGCCCACCATTTCGATGCAGGCGGTTGAAGGCGCGCGAGCGCCTTTTTTCGTGGCCGCGGAACACTGGCAGGCGGGCCGGAAGGACCTTGGGGAACCCCATGAAGGGCTCCCCTCCCGTGCCGCGGCTCCACCTGCTGCATGCGGGCGGGCTGGACCGTTGCGGCTACAGCACCACCCGGTACAGGGTGCCGCCGAAGTACACGTACCAGCTGCCCTGCAGCCAGGCACCGCCGGTGCCTTCGGCAAAGGGTGAAACCAGCACGGGCGCCGCGCCGGGCCGTCCCAGGTAGAGATAGCCATTGCTGACGAACATCACCTGGCCCCCCGCGATGGCATGGATCGATGCGTCCGCATCCGCCCGCGAGACCGCCGTCAGCTGGCCTTGCGGAGAGCGCAGCCAGACCTGCCTGACGGTGTTGCCGTTCACGGTGTTCAAACGAGTGAAACCGACCCATCCACTGCTGGGGAAATAGTCCGCACGGGGCGTGAAGTAGTCGCTGCTGGCATCGCGCAGGACCACTTCGCCGAGATTGTCGTTGTACAAGACGATCTGCGAGGCCGTGGTCGACACCTGCTTGCGATAGACCACGTTGATGCCGTCGGTCAACGGATTGAAGTGCGAATAGGTCGGATCGTGGGTCAGTTGCACGGCCTGCCCGGCCCGGTAGCGGAACACGTTGTAGGGCGCCGGCCCTTCGGTGTAGACGACTTCGCCACCGTCGCCGACATCGGCCAGATCGGCGACGCGGCCGTTGCCGACCAGGGTGTCCTTGTAGAGCATCACGTCGCGCAGGTTCAGGTAGCGTCCCGGGCGCCAGGTCGGCCAGATGACATAGCGCTTGTTGTTCGGACTGACGCGCATGCCACGTGGCGTTCCATCATTTCCCAACGGCGCGGCGGCGCCGTTCCATTCGTACACCGACGTTTCGTCGTCCTCGGTGATCCCGTACACTACGCCACGCGCGGTCAGCTTTTCGTAACCCGGCGTATGGCCTGTCGGATCCGGGACCGTGCGCAGGCTCCCCGTCGCGCGGTTGTAGACCTTCAGCAGTGGCCGGCCATCCTCGATGACGAAGAACAGGATGCGTTGCGGGGTGACGTCGGTGATGGTGCCGTCGACTGCGGTCACGTACTCGAGGCGGGCGGCCTGGCTGGAGAGCGGGATTGCGACGGCAAGCAGTGCGAGTGCCGTGCGAACCAGAAACAACGTAGGGAACTGCCGCATGATGATGCGCATGTCCATGGCGGGCTCAGCAGTATCGTCGTCTTGACGGGAGCCGAGCGTGCGAGCGTGTCCGTGAAACGGATGTCAAGCAGATTCAGGAATGGCGCCGATGCCATCCACGTTTCGAGGAGTCGTCATTGGATGAAAAAAGCCCGGCACGTGGCCGGGCCTTGTTTCATCCAGGCATCGAACGCTCAGGTGTCGTATCCGACCTGCCCCAAGGTGAAGCCGCGGGTCTTGCGTATCGCCAACTGGTTGGTCACGCCGAGCAGTTCGTAGTGTCCCGCCAACGTGGCGAGCATGCCGTCGACACCCAGCTTGGGCGTTTCCGTGGGAACGCTGGCGATCTGGCGTTCCAGTGCGTCGCGGCGCCAGTCGCGCCCCCGCAGCTTGGCCCAGTTGCGCACCAGTGCGTTCGGCTTGCGGGGCGCCTGCTTCGGCGGAACCCACAGATAGTCGTCGAAGATCATCACGCCGCCGACCTTCAGCAGTGGCCAGGTCATCACGCCATCGGCAAGCGCGCCGAAAGCCGAATGCCAGCCGTCGATGTAGATGAAATCGAACTCGCCTTCGATCCGGCGCAATGAATCGAAGCTGTAACCCGGATGCTCGGTGATCCGATCGGCGAAGGCGGCCGTGTTCTGACGGAATCGCGCGCGGTAGTCGCCATAAACGGGATCGGGGGCGAACAAATCGACGCAATCGACGCGTGCGCCCACGCCGGTGAGGATGTGCTGGCACAGCCACAGCGTGGAGCGACCTTCGAAACTGCCAATTTCCAGCGCACGGATGCCTGGCCGATCACGGAAACCGCCCAGCCATTGCTGCCAGTGCGGGATGTTGTGATCGAACCAGTTCTCGCTGTATGGGTTCTGCGTCTGTTCCGGCATTGCTTCCTTCAACACAATGTGAGTTTCCCCCGCCCGTTTGCCACGGGCTGGGCGGATTTAAGCTGCTCCGCCTTGGCACGCGATGGCCTGCGCCGCCGGGTGCGGCAGCAGGCTCCGGGGCGCTAAGGTAGCGTGCCCGCGCCCGGCGGGCGTACGGATACGAATCATGTTGAAAATCCTGGGAAAGTCGACCTCCATCAACGTCCGCAAAGTGCTCTGGCTGTGCGAGGAACTCGGCTTGCCCTTCGAGCTGGAGGAGTGGGGCAGCGGCCACCGCTCCACTTCGGAACCCGAATTCCTGGCGTTGAATCCCAACGCGCTGGTGCCGGTGATCCGCGATGGAGGGCAGGTGCTATGGGAGTCGAACACGATCTGCCGCTACCTGGCCGGCCGCGAGCAACGCGACGATCTGCTGCCACGGGCGCCGGCCGAGAGGGCCAGGGTCGAGCAATGGATGGACTGGCAGGCCACGGAACTCAACAACGCCTGGCGCTACGCCTTCATGGCACGGGTACGACAGAGTCCCGAGCACGCCGATCCCGCGCAAATCGAAGCCAGCGTGCGGGAGTGGAACCGGCGGATGGGTATCCTCGATGCGCAACTGGCCAGGACCGGCGCGCATGTTGCCGGCGATGCCTTCACCGTGGCGGACATCGTGGTGGGGCTGTCGGTCAACCGCTGGAAGGTGACCCCGATGGAGCGTCCGGAACTGCCGGCGGTGACCGCCTACCTGCGTCGGCTGGAAGCGCGGCCGGGTTTCCGCCGACATGGCGGCAATGGCATTCCCTGACCGGCAGGCCTCCTGACCCGGATGCGCGCGCGCGGGAAAGCGGTTGGTCACTCGCCGCGATGCGTTCGTCACAGCCGCATGGCGGCCGGAGCCGGCCGCGCGGACAGTGCAAAACACCATCCGCACGAGGGACTTCCATGAAGCACGTCGCTCCGTTGTCCGCCGCCGTTGCACTGGTCCTGGCGCTACCGGCCTGGGCGGCCAAGCCGCCGCCGCCGGTTTGCCTGGGACCGGCCCAGGTGTTCGCCCCGGGAGTCATCAGTACGCCTGGACTCAATGAAGGCCGACTGGCATTCACTCCGGATCGGCAGACGATCTACTGGCACGTCAACGAGATCCCGGGTCCGCCCGGATCCGACGCACTGTTCACCATCATGACCGCCCAGCGCACCGCGACCGGCTGGTCGACCCCGGACGTGGCCTCGTTCTCCGGCCTTGGCCAGTTCGCCGATTCGGACCCGGTCGTCTCGCTGGATGGCCAGCGACTGGTGTTCTCGTCCAACCGGCCCGGGAACCAGGGGCCCTATCCACTCAACGACCTTTGGGTGGTCGAGCGCACCGGGTCGGGCTGGAGCGAACCGGTCAATCTGGGACCGAACGTCAACAGCCCCTACAACGAGCTGTATGCCAGCCTGGATCGCGCCGGCAACCTGTACTTCGCCAGCGATCGCGACCGCGGGCAGTGGGACATCTACCGGAGCCTGCGCCAGCCGGATGGCCGCTATGGCCCGGCGATGTCGATCGGCCCGGGCGTGGACCATTCCCACCTGTGGGAATTCAATCCGCAGATCTCGCCGGACGGCCGCAGCCTGTTGTATTCCACGGTGGGCCGGCAGGACGGGCTGGGCGATGTCGACATCTACCTCAGCCGTATCGAGCGCAACGGCCGGCTCGGCAATCCGGTCAACGTGGGAAGCTGCGTCAACAGCGCGGGAACCGAGTTCCATCCGACCATGCTGTGGGATTCCAACGAGCTGTACTTCGCGCGCGTCCATGAAACGATCGATTTGATGGTGGCGCCGATCGAGATGCCGTGAGCGAGTTGTGGGAGGCGAACGAAAGAGGCGCCGGAAGGCGCCTCTTTTTCTTTAGGGGGCGATGGGGTGCGGATCAGGGCCGCATCGGCGTACCGCCGAAGCCGCGCGGCGGCGGCGGTCCCACGTCGCCGGGCAGCCGGCGATAGCCATGGAAGCCCGGACCGTCGTACCGGCTCACGCCGATGTTGAGGTTGAACGCGCGGGATTCGCCCTCGTCGTTGTTGTAGGACTTGCAAAGGTTGATGTTGGCGGCGTTCCAATGGCTGCTGCCATAGCCCTTGGTATAGCCGATGCCGGTAGCGACGCTGCCGGAGACATCGACCTTGCCGTCATCCTCGTCGACCGGCTTGCCGCAGGCATTGCGGGCCACTGGCGCCGGACGCAGTGCGCGGGCCGGGCGTCCGCTGGTGTCGCCGTAGTAGGTGCCGGGCGGGTCGGCCGAATAGAGCGCGGGCCGGGGCAGGGTGAGATCAAGGGACTCCGCCGATTGGGCCAGGGCGCTTCCGGAAGCCAACAGACTCAGCAGCAGCGGGGCAATTGCCTTCATGGGGGCCTCGGTCGAATGCGGATCAGTACGCGATCCATGCGCCAGTTGCCAGACGCTAGCAGCCACTGCTTGAACCCAGGCTGGCTTCCGCATGAACTTTCCGGCTAGGACGAAGGTCACGGTGACTTGATGGCGTCGCCCTGCCTTCCCGCAGCGGGAATCATGGCCATGCCGGACCGCTCCAGCGGATTCCCGTCGTGTCCGCCGGGCGGTTCCCCGCATAACAACCACAATATAGCTGTGCTCTCTCATCGCGGTCGCAGGGGTCCTGCGGCCGCATTTTTATTCGTGGAGGTCCGCCCTCAACCGGCCGCGCGGATCGCTTCCAGCACCTGTTCGCCGTAGCGGGCCAGCTTGGTCCCGCCGATGCCGCCGACCTGGGCCAGTTCGTCCAGGGTGCCGGGCCGGTGCTCGGCGATGTTGCGCAGGGTGCTGTCGTGGAAGATGACGTAGGCCGGGACGTTCTGTTGCTTCGCCAGCTGTGCGCGCAGGTCGCGCAAGGCGCCGAACAGGGGCTGGTCGGTAGGCGCGACGACCACGCCGCTGCGCGGGGAGCGCTCGCGTTCCCGGGCCGGGGCATCCTTGCGCAGCAGCAGGCGGCGTTCGCCCCGCAGCACCGCCCGGCTGGCCTCGGTCAGGCGCAGGCTGCCATAGCCCTCCGCGTCGACCTCCAGCAGGCCGGAGGACACCAGTTGCCGGAACACGCTGCGCCAGGTGCCGGCGTCCAGATCCCGGCCGATGCCATAGGTGGTGAGCTGGTCATGCCCGCACTGGCGGATCTTCTCGCTCTCGCTGCCGCGCAGCACGTCGATGATGTGGTTCACGCCGAAGCGCTGGCCGCTGCGATAGACGCAACTCAACGCCTTCCGCGCGGCCTCGGTGGCATCCCAGGTGGCGGCCGGATGCAGGCAGTTGTCGCAGTTGCCGCATTCCTGGGGATAGGTTTCGCCGAAGCTGGCCAGCAGCACCTGCCGGCGGCATTGCATGGATTCGCAGTAGCCCAGCAGCTGATCCAGCTTGCGCCGCTCCAGCCGCTTGCGTTCCTCGCCGGCCTCGGACTGCTCGATCATCTGCTTCAGCAGCACCACGTCGCCCAGCCCGTAGCACAGCCAGGCGTCGGCGGCCTCGCCATCACGGCCGGCGCGTCCGGTTTCCTGGTAGTAGCCCTCCAGCGACTTGGGCAGGTCCACATGCGCCACGAACCGCACGTCCGGCTTGTCGATGCCCATGCCGAAGGCAATCGTCGCGACCATGACGATGCCTTCCTCGCGCAGGAAACGGCGCTGGTGGTGCGCGCGCACCTCGGCGTCCAGGCCGGCGTGGTAGGGCAGGGCATTGAATCCCTGCTCCAGCAGGTAATCGGCGAACTGCTCCACCCGCTTGCGCGACAGGCAATAGACGATGCCGGCCTCGCCCTTGTGGGCCTGTAGGAAATCGCGCAGCTGGCGCTTGGCGTTGTCCTTCTGGGTGACCGTGTAGCGGATATTGGGGCGATCGAAGGAACTGACGAAGCGCTGCGCCTCGGTCAGGCCCAGGCGCTCGGCGATCTCGCGCTGGGTGGGCGGGTCGGCGGTGGCGGTCAGGGCGATCCGCGGCACGTCGGGCCAGCGCTCATGGAGGATCGTCAGTTCCAGGTACTCGCGGCGGAAATCGTGGCCCCAGGCCGAGACGCAGTGCGCCTCGTCGATGGCGAACAGCGCGATCCGGCTGCGATCCAGCAGGGACAGGAAGCGCGGCGTCAGCAGCCGTTCCGGGGCCACGTACAGCAGGTCCAGTTCGCCCTTCAGCAGGGCGCGTTCGACGTCCGCCGCGGTGGCGGCGTCCAGCGTCGAGTTGAGGAAGGCGGCGCGCACGCCGAGCTGGCGCAGTGCTTCCACCTGGTCCTGCATCAGCGCGATCAGCGGGGACACCACGATGCCCACGCCTTCGCGCAGGAGCGAGGGAATCTGGTAGCACAGCGACTTGCCGCCGCCGGTCGGCATCAGGACCAGGGCATCCTGGCCGGAGACGAGCTGTTCGACGATGGCCTGCTGGTGGCCGCGGAAACGGGAGTAGCCGAAGACCCGCTGCAGCAGGTCCGTGGGACGTTCTGACATGGGCGATAGGGTAGCAGGCGGGCGGCCGCGCAGCGCTCGGAAAACCGCCCGGAGCGCCGTCCGTGGATGCGCGAGTGGCCTGTCGGGATTTTCCCGGCCGGCGAGCCAAGGGCGGATTCGGGGGCCAGGGTGCCCCATAAGCACGCGCCCGGCGGGGAAGCCGGGCGCGCGGGTCGTCTTCAACAGGCCGTATTCAAACGGCCGGTTGCAGTCTCATTCGAGCAGCGAACGCAGCATCCAGGCATACTTCTCGTGCGTCTGCAGGCGCTGGGTCAGCAGGTCCACGGACGGGTCGTCACCGGCGTCGTCGGCGGTCTTCAGCACCTTGCGGGCGGTCCGGCACACCGCTTCGTTGCCGGCCACCAGCTGCTTCACCATGCCCTGCCAACCCGGCACGCCATCGGCGCCGGATTCCTCCTGGATGGAGGACAGGCGGACGAATTCGCCATAGGAGCCGGGCGCGTTGTAGCCCAGCGCGCGGATGCGCTCGGCGATCTCGTCCAGCGCGGTCCACTGTTCGGTGTACTGGGTCTCGAACATGGTGTGCAGCGAGTTGAACATCGGGCCGGTGACGTTCCAGTGGAAGTTGTGGGTCTTCAGGTACAGCGTGTAGCTGTCGGCGAGGAACCGCGACAGGCCCTCGGCGATCTTCTTGCGGTCACCGGTGGTGATCCCGATGTCGATGTTCGGGGAGGTGGCCGCGGGCGCGGCGGCCGTCTTGGTCTTCGCCTTGGTCTTGGACATCTGCATTCTCCTTGAGGGGGATCAATGGCCCACAATAGCTACCCTAAACGAGTTTGGGTAATAAAACGTTTCACACCGTTGGATTGATGAACGCTATCGAACCTTCCCCCGACCACGACCTCCAGGCCGCCCGTCGCGCCATCGACGGCGCGCTCAGCCGGGACCGCGGACGCCTGCACGGACTCTGGTCGCGCTGGCAGTCGCGGCCGCGCGATGCCGCCGCGCGCGAGGCCTTCGCCCAGGCGCTGGCCGGCTCGGTGTCGCTGCGCGAAGCGCGCGCGGCGTCGGTGCCGGAGGTGAGTCTTGACGAAGCCCTGCCGATTGCCCGTGAAGGCGAACGCATCGTCGAACTGATCCGCCGCCATCCGGTGGTGGTGATCGCCGGCGAGACCGGCTCCGGCAAGACCACCCAGCTGCCCAAGCTGTGCCTGGCCGCCGGACGCGGAGTGGCCGGCATGATCGGCTGCACCCAGCCGCGCCGGATCGCCGCGCGCGCGGTCGCGCGCCGGGTCGCGGAGGAACTGAAGACCGGCGTCGGCGACGCGGTCGGCTACCAGGTGCGTTTCACCGACCAGGTCGGCGACAACACCCGGGTCAAGTTCATGACCGACGGCATCCTGCTGGCCGAAATCGCCAGCGATCGCTGGCTGTCGGCCTACGACACCATCATCGTCGACGAGGCCCACGAGCGCAGCCTCAACATCGATTTCCTGCTTGGCTACCTCAAGCAGTTGCTGCGCAAGCGCCGCGACCTGAAGGTGATCGTCACCTCGGCCACCATCGACACCGAACGCTTCTCCCGCCATTTCGACGACGCGCCGGTGATCAGCGTGGAAGGGCGGACCTATCCGGTCGAAGTCCGCTACCGGCCGCTGGAAGGCGAGGGCGAGCAGCAGGGCGAGCGCACGGTCAACGACGCCATCGTGGCGGCGGTGGACGAGATCACCCGCCAGGATCCGCGCGGCGACGTGCTGATGTTCCTGCCCGGCGAGCGCGAGATCCGCGACGCCCACCAGGCGCTGGAACGGCGCAAGTACCGCGAGACCGAAGTGCTGCCGCTGTACGCGCGACTGTCGGCGAAGGATCAGGACCGGGTGTTCAACCCCGGCCCGAAGCGCCGGCTGGTGCTGGCGACCAACGTGGCCGAGACCTCGCTGACCGTGCCGCGGATCCGCTACGTGGTCGATCCGGGCTACGCGCGGGTCAAGCGCTACAGCCCGCGACAGAAGCTGGATCGCCTGCATATCGAGCCGGTCTCGCAGGCCAGCGCCAACCAGCGCAAGGGCCGCTGCGGGCGCATCGCCGAAGGCATCTGCTATCGCCTGTATGCCGAGGCCGATTTCCAGGCCCGCGCCGAATTCACCGATCCGGAAATCCGGCGTTCGAGCCTGGCCGGGGTGATCCTGCGGATGCTGCAACTGGGGCTGGGTCGGATCGAGGATTTCCCGTTCCTGGAACCGCCGGACGAGCGCGCCATCGCCGATGGCTGGCAGCAACTGGCCGAACTGGGCGCGGTGGACAAGGATCGCAAGCTCACCACCATCGGCCGGCAGATGGCGCGCCTGCCGGTGGACGTGAAGCTGGCGCGCATGCTGGTGGCCGCGCAGCAGCATCGCTGCCTGCGCGAGATGATCATCATCACGGCGTTCCTGGGCATCCAGGATCCGCGCGAACGCCCGCCGGAAGCGCGCGAGGCCGCGGACAACGCGCATGCGACCTTCGCCGATGCCCGCTCGGAGTTCCTCGGCATCGTCAAACTCTGGGACGCCTACCGACAGGCCCACGAGGATCTGACCCAGTCCAAGCTGCGCGACTGGTGCGAACGCCACTTCCTCGGGTTCCTGCGCATGCGCGAATGGCGCGAGCTGCATCGGCAGTTGCTGCTGCTGTGCGAGGAGCTGGGGTGGACGCTGGAAGCAATGCCTGCGGCCAACAGCGACGTCCCGCGCAAGACACCGGAGCGTGCACGCAAGCGTGGCGATTCGGATGCGGCCGCCGCGCCCGCCACGGCCGACGGCCCCACCGAAAAGCAGCGCCAGGCCGCGTATGTCGCGCTGCACCGCGCGTTGATCGCCGGCCTGCCCACCCAGGTGGGCCATCGCGGCGAGAAGGGCGACTTCCAGGCGCCGCGCCAGCGCCGCTTCCAGGTTTTCCCGGGCTCGGCGCTGGCGAAGAAGCCGCCGCCGTGGATGCTCAGCGCCACCCTGCTGGATACCCAGCGCGTGTGGGGCCTGACCAACGCCGCCATCGAACCGGACTGGGTCATCGCCGAGGTCCCGCACCTGCTGATGCGCAAGCATTTCGACCCGCACTGGTCGCGCGCGCAGGGGCATGTGCTGGCGTCGGAGCAGATCAGCCTGTTCGGGCTGGTGCTGGCGCCGAAGAAGCCGGTCCACTACGGCCGCATCGCGCCGGTGGAAGCGCACGACATCTTCGTCCGCCAGGCGCTGGTGACCGGCGAAATCAACACTCGCGCCAGCTTTGTCGCCGACAACCTGAAGACGCTGGAACAGGCGCGCGAGGAGGAAGCCAAGCTGCGCCGCGCCGGCCTGGTGGCCGACGAGGACTGGCAGGCGCGCTGGTATCTGGACCGGATTCCGCCGGACATCCATTCCGCCGCCGGCCTGGATGCGTGGTGGAAGGGCCAGCCGCCGGAAGCGCGTCGGCGCCTGCTGTGGACACTGGCCGATCTGCTGCCGGGCGAGGGCAGCGAGGAGGATCGCTTTCCGAAATACTTCGCGCTCGGCGACGCGCGCCTGCCCCTGCATTACCGCTTCGAGCCCGGCGCGGCGGACGACGGCGTCACCCTGGAAGTACCGCTGCACCTGCTTAACGCGCTGGATCCGGCCCGCCTGTCCTGGCTGGCGCCGGGTTTCATCGGCGACAAGGCGTCCGGCCTGATCCGCAGCCTGCCCAAGGCGATGCGGCGCAACTACGTGCCGGCGCCGGATTTCGGGCGTGCATTCTTCGAGGCGTATCCGCAGGCCACCGCCGACGACATCCGCGGCGAACTGGCGCGGTTCCTGTCGCGCACGACCGGCGTCACGGTGGCCGCCACCGACTTCGACGAGTCGGCGCTGGAACCGCACCTGCGCATGAACCTGCGCCTGCGCGAGGACCCGCGCAAGGGCGGGGAGGCGCGGATCCTGGCCGAGTCGCGGGATCTCGATGAACTGCGCGCGCGTTTCGGCGAACGCGCCGGGCAGGCGTTCGCCGCGCGCGCCGGCCGCGCGATGGCGGCGAGCGGGTTGCGCGAGTTCCCGGCCCAGCCGATCCCGTTGCAGGTACCGGGCGAAGCCGGCGTGCCGGCGTTCCCCGCATTGCGCGACGACGGTGACAGCGTGGCGTTGCAGGTGTTCGCCGACCGCGTGGAAGCCGAGGCCGCCCATCCCGCTGGTGTGCGCCGCCTGCTCGAAATCGCCCTGGCCGATCGCGTGCGCCAGGCGCGCAAGCAGTTGCCGGTGGCGCCGAAGGTGGGGCTGCTCTACGCCGCCATCGAGCGCTTCGCCGAGGGCGACAAGGCGGGCGAAAAGGAGCGTCTGCGCGCGGACATCGCCGACGCCGCGCTCAATGCCGTGCTGGCCGACGGACTGGAAGGGATCCGGGATCGCGTCGCGTTCGAGCAGCGCCGAGACGACGCCGGCCGCCGGCTGTTCGGCGAGGCGATGGAGCGGCTGAAGCTGGCCGAGGCGATCCTGTCGGCGGTCGCGGAACTCAAGCCGCAACTGGAATCGCCGTTGATGGGCTGGGCGCGCGGCAACCTGGACGATCTGCGCGCGCAGCTGGACGGCCTGGTGCATCCGGGCTTCCTGCGCGACACGCCCGCGCAAGCGCTGGCGGAACTGCCGCGTTACCTCAAGGGCATGCGCCTGCGCGCCGAACGCGCCCTGCGCGATCCGGTGCGGGATCAGGCCCGCATGCTGGAGATCAAACCGTTCGCCGACGCGCTGGCCGATGCGACGCGACTGGGCGTGGCGCGCCAGCCGGGATGGCAGGCGTTGCGCTGGGAACTGGAGGAATTGCGGGTTTCGATGTTCGCCCAGGAACTGGGCGCGCGCGGCGGCGTTTCCCCGAAGAAGTTGGCCCAGCGGCTGCAGGCGTTGCGTGGTTAGCAGCAGACAACCGGCCGGCATGAAGGGAAACCGCCGCAAGGCTGTTCGTTCGCGCCGTGTACGGGTAACGTAACCGGACGCCCCCTCAGGATCCGATCGTGTTCTCCGTCCCGCGCGAAGCTCTGCTGGAAGTGCTGCAACGGCCCTCGGCCGCGATGCTTCCGGCGGATTCGCGCCAGGCCATCCGGACACGCATCGAAACCTCGCCCGGGCCGGAGCTGCCATTGCAGGATCCGCTGCCGGTGCTGGTCGACACGCTGGAGACGCTGGCCGCATTGTCCGCCGACGGTGAAGTGATCGCCGCGGCCTGGCTGTTCGCGCTCCCGCCGATCCCGGAGGCATCCGGACCACGCAAGGCCGCGCCCACGGGCATCGTCGACCTGCTGGAAGGACAGCAGGCGGCCGCGCAGGTCTGGGCGCTGCACGCGGAACAGCATCGTGGCGCCAACAACGAAGGCCTGCGCCGGTTGCTGTTGGCAATCGTGCGCGACCTGCGGGTGGTGCCGATACTGCTGGCGCGGCAACTGGCGCGGATGCGCAACGCGGGCCTGCTGGACGACACGCAGCGGCGCGCGCTGGCGCGGCTGACCCGCGACATCCATGCACCGTTGGCCAACCGGCTGGGCATCTGGCAGCTGAAGTGGGAACTTGAGGATCTGGCCTTCCGCTACCTGGAGCCGGATACCTACCGGCAGATCGCCGCGCAGCTGGATGACAAGCGCGCCGGCCGCGAGCGCTACATCGAATCGGTCAAGTCGACCTTGCGCCAGGCGCTGGCCGAGCACGGCATCGTCGCCGAGATCAGCGGACGGCCCAAGCACATCTACAGCATCTGGCGGAAGATGCAGCGCAAGCAGGTCTCCTTTGACGAGCTTTATGACCTGCGCGCGGTGCGGGTGACCGTGGAGGACGTCGGCGCCTGCTACGCCGCGCTGGGCATCGTGCACGCGCTGTGGACGCCGGTGCCAAGCGAGTTCGACGACTACATCGCCCGGCCCAAGGCCAACGACTACCGCTCCCTGCATACCGCCGTGGTCGGCCCGGAAGGCCGCACACTGGAAGTGCAGATCCGCACGCACGAGATGCACGCGCAGGCCGAACTCGGCGTGGCCGCGCACTGGCGCTACAAGGAAGGCGGCGGCGACCGCGCCTTCGATCGCAAGATCGCCTGGATGCGCCGGCTGCTGGATCAGTCGCAGGAAGGCGGTGAAGGCGGCGGACTGGCCGGCGACCTGGACTCGGAACTGGTCGAGGATCGGGTCTACGTGCTGACTCCCAAGGGCGAGGTCATCGACCTGCCGCATGGCGGCACCGTGCTGGACTTCGCCTACCACGTGCACACGATGGTCGGCCACCGCACCCGCGGCGCCAAGGTCAACGGCCGCATCGTGCCGCTGAACCATGCCCTGCGCAGTGGTGACCGGGTCGAGATCATGACCTCCAAGACCGGTGAGCCGCGCCGCGATTGGTTGCTGCCGGCCAACGGCTTCCTCGCCTCGGGTCGATCCCGCGACAAGGTGCGCGCCTGGTTCCACAAGCTCGATCGCGCGCGCAACCTGCAGGCCGGGCGCGAATTGCTGGAGAAGGAACTCAAGCGGCTGGGCCTGCACCACGCCGACCTGTCCGGCGTGGCGAAGAAGTTCCATGCCGAGAACGTCGAGGAACTGCACATCCAGATCGCCCTGGGCGACGTCGGCCCCAACCAGGTGGTGCGCGCGCTGCACGAGGAACAGCGCGCGGCCGCGCAATCGGCCGCTCCGCAGGGCCTGCCGCCTGGCCTGCCGCTGCGGAAGCCGGGCGGACGCAAGCCGTCGCCGCCGTCCAGATCGCAGTTCACGGTGGAAGGCGTCGGCAACCTGCTGGTGCAACTGGCGCGCTGCTGCCAGCCGGTGCCGGGAGAGGCGATCAGCGGTTACCTGACCCGCGGCCGCGGCGTCAGCGTGCACCGGACCGACTGTGCCGCGTTCCAGCGCCTGGCCGCCTCCAACCCGCAGCGGGTGCTGCCGGTGGAGTGGGGCCAGACCGGTGGCGGTTACGAAGTGGACGTGCAGGTGCGGGCCATCGACCGCAAATGGCTGCTCAAGGACATCACCACGCTGATCGCGCAGGAGGACGCCCACGTGCTGGGCATCAACAGCGACCAGGCCGGCGCCAGTGGCCGGGTGCAGTTGCGCCTGCGCTTGAAGGTCGCCGATTTCGGTCAGCTGTCCACCCTGCTCGGGAAACTCGATGCGCTGCCGGGGGTGGAGGAAGCGCGACGTTCAGCCTGAATGGTTATGCTGGGCCGGTGATGCCCGAGCACAGCCCCGAGCAACCCCGCCAGGACGGCCGGATCGAACCGATCGCCGACTGGGAACATCTGCGTTTCCGCGGCGACGACGCGCCTCCGCGCAGCGCGCCGCCCTTGTGGCGGGCACGACGGACCTGGCGATGGGGCGCGCTGGCGGTGGTGCTGCTGCTGACCCTGCTGGCGGTGTTCCGGCAACCGCTGGCGAACCTGTTCTGGCCCGACACCCGAATCCAGCAATTGCTGGACAACGGCCAGGCCGCGCTCGCTTCGGGCCGGCTGACCGCGCCCGACGGCACCGGCGCCCGCCAGTACTACGAGGCTGCGCAGGCATTGGACAGCGACCGCAGCGAGGCCCGCGACGGCCTGGCTCGGGTGGCGCGGACGGCGCTGGAACAGGCCCGCCAGGCGACCGCGCGCGGGGACTTCGCCGCCGCGCACACCGCGCTCGCGCTGGCCAACGAATTGCAGGTGCCCCGCGCGGAAGCCGCCAGGGTGGCCGAACAACTGCGCAAGCGCGAAGCCGCCGACGCCGGCATCGAGTCGCTGCTCAAACAGGCGCTGGAGGCGCAGGCGGCCGGCCATCTCGACGGCGACCCCGCTGCGGCGCTGCCGTTGTTGCAGCGCGTACTGGCGCTGCAACCCAACCGCATCGAAGCACTCGAGGCCCGCGAAGACATCCTCAGCGACCTGCTGCAACAGGCCGGCACGGTGATGGCGCGCGGCGATCTGGAAGCGGCCGGCCGGCTGATCACCCAGGTGCGCGGCTACGACGGCGGCCACGTGGATCTGCCGGCGGCGCAGGCTTCGCTGGCGCGCGCGATCGACGAGCGTCTGCGCCGTGCCGATACGGATCTGCGCCGTGGGCGACTGGCAAAGGCGACAGAGGGCTACCGGGCGGTGCAGTCCGCCGCGGGCGATGACGCGCGCGCGCGACAGGGCATCGAACGGCTCGCCGCCGCCTATGCCGAATCGGCACGGCGCCAGGCGGGCGATTACCGCTTCAGCGAGGCCGAGTCGGCGCTGGCGCAGGCGCGCGAGCTGTCGCCGCAATCGCCGGCGGTAGGCGAGGCCGTGCAGTACCTGGCGCGCGCCCGCGCCTCCCGGGCCAGCCTGCCGCCATCGCTGCCGCCGCGCGAACGGCAGCGCCGGGTGGAAAGCCTGCTGGCGGGCATGGCCCAGGCCGAGGCTCGCGGGGACTGGATGACGCCACCGGGCGAAAGCGCCTACGACAGGTTGCGCGCGGCGCAGGCGCTGGCTCCCGACGACGTGCGCGTCCGCCGTGCCGCCTCCCGCGTGCTGGCGGCGGCGCAGCAGTGCTTCGAACAGGAGTGGCGCGGCAACCGGGTGCGACGTGCGCAGTCCTGCCTGTCCGCGTGGCAGACGATCCGTCCAGGCGATCCCGCCCTGGCGGAGGCGCGCCGGCGGATGGCGCAGAAATGGATTGCGGTCGGCGACGAGCGCCTGGGCGCGGGCGATGTCGCCTTCGCGGCGCAGGCGCTGGAGGAGGCGCGCGGGATCGAGCCGCGCGCACCCGGCCTGTCCGATTTCGCCGAGCGGGTCAGGCTGGCGCGGCAGGCACAGCGCTAGCGCTGCGGCGCCTGCAGCACCTGATTCGCGATCGCTTCCAGCCTGCGGGTGAGCGCGGGCCAGCTGTATTGGGCGACGGATTCCAGGTCGAGTTCCAAACCCTCGTCCAGGCTGGCCGTCTCCTTCAGCAGGCTGGCCCGGTCGAGCCAGCCCTGCAATGAAGCCAGGGAACCGTCGCTCACCCAGCCGCGCCGCGACGTGGCGATCAACTCCGAACTGATGTCGTGCTGGCGCGTCACGTGCAGGATTGGACGACCCGACCCCAGATACTCGTAGAGCTTGCCCGGAACCTGGGAGGGATCGTCGTTGGCGATGTTGATCAGCACGTCGGCCGAGCGCTGCAACTGCAGGATATGCCGATGGGGAAGGAATCCCAGCAGGCGAATCTGGTCCGGCATGGATTCGGCGGCGCGAAGCAGCGACTCGGGTACGGTGACGGAAGCGATGTTGAGCCTGGCCGCCGGATGGGCGGCGATGGCGGCCACCAGATCGTCCGGCTTGCGGAAATGGTAGAAGCTGCCGGTGTACAGCAATTCCAGCCGCGCCGGATCGAACAGGACATTCGCGGAAGCGGCCGGAGGCTCCGGCGCGAAGCCCTGGGAGATGATGCTGATGTCGTTCCTGTGTCCATGGCGCTCCGCCAACAGTGCTGCGGCTCCGGCGTTCGTGACGATCAGGTGATCGGCTTTCCTGCAGGTCTCACCTTCCACACGAAGTGCGCGGTCACGCCAGCGCGCGGGTGTGTAGGGCGCCAGCACGGGATCTCCAAGATCAGCGATCCAGGGGAAGCCCTTCGCCTTGGCCAGCAATCCCAGTTCCAGCGACGTCGCCGGCTCATGCGAACTGATCACGATGTCGGGCTTGAACTCGTCCAGGCATCGGGTGAGGGCGCGCCTGGCCCAGGGAAACCATTCACCGCGCACATCCGGGAACACGAAGCGCGCCGCGAGCCCCTGCGCGGTCTCCGACAGCGATTGCTTCCAACTGCGGGGCGGGCGCAGGGGAGAGGAAGATGGCGTGGGAGAACCGGCATCCGGCGTCACTGAAGAGGCCTGCGCCTGCCGGCGGTCCCGCAAATAGGCAAGCAGGCCTCGTACAGGCCCGGCGAAAGTCCGATGCGTTTCCAGCGTGGAAGGAAGATGCGGCAGACCCGGGGTTTCTCCGCCCAGGTGGATGGTCAGGACCTTGACCTGATGCCCGAGCGCGATCAGTTCGCGCACCAGGTAAGCCCAGCGCAGCGATTGTGGCGAAGGACTCGGCGGGAATTCGTAGGCGATCAGCAGAAATCGCATGTGGTCGGTTCTTTCATTGCGCGGCGAGTTTGATCGGCGTCAGCGGATGGAGGTCGATGCCGGCGGGAAGGTGCGCAGGATGGCAGGCAGCATCGCTTCCTCGGAAAAATGGCGCCGAATGTTGGCCAGGCCGTGCCCGGACAGTCGCTGCCACAGATCCCCTTCCGCATGGAGCCGTTCAATCGCGGCGGCGAAACCGGATTCGTCATCCGCCAGCAGTACATCCTGGCCATCGGTCAGGTGCATCGCTTCGGCTGCGAGGGACGTTGCCACCGTGGGGAGTCCGTGGGACATGTACTGGTTGATTTTTCCCTTGACCCCGGCCCCGAAGCGCAACGGCGCCACACCCACGCGACAGCGCTCCAGCAAGGGGGACAGATCGGGGACGTGGCCATGCACCTGCACGTTCGCGGGAAGGCTGAGGCCGCCCAATGCTTCCTGCAGCCCAGCTCCCACCAGGTGGACATCGATCGCCTGCCTTTTCCCTTTGCCCAGTCGCGGCAGGATCCCGGAGACCAGCCAGCGCACTGCATCGGCGTTCGGCGGATGCCTGCCGCCGCCCACGAACAACACGCCGTGGCGCTGCGCGAAATGCGGGATTGTCGCGCGCGGTGCGTGAATGTTGGACACGATTTCGATCGTCGCGCCGGGCACGAGTTCGGCCAGCAGGTCGCGTTCCACTTCGCTGACCACCCAGGTCGTGTCCGCCCGGGCGATCTGCTCGAGTTCCTGTCGACGGGTCGCGCGCGCCGCACGTGCGAGCGCGGCCTTGTTCATCAGCTCGGCTTCGCGTCCTTCGCGCAGGAAATGCAGATCCACGGTATCCAGGATTTGTCGGGTCGTGGGTGCGTGTTGCCGCAGGAGCGGGAACCAGTAGCGGGCCAGGTGATAGCGGCATGCCAGCACACCGGCATGGGGTGCGGAACGCAGCAACCGGCTCGCCGGCATGGAGGACCAGCTTCGGCCGAGGACCCGCACGCCCAATGCCCGCAACGCATCGGCATCCGTGCCTTCTTCCCGCCCGTCCTCCGGCAGGAAGTCTACGTCCAGGCCGGCCTCCCTCATCAGGCGCAGAATCGCCAACATGCGGACGGAACCCGAATCGCGATCCGGTCGCGGCAGACTTCCGTCGATGACCAGCAAACGATTCCGCGGGTCGTGGTCGGGGATCGCCAGACGGCGCGGCGCGACGGGGGAAGGGGGCGTCGGCGGATCCGATACCTGGCCGGCCCGCAGCCTGTCCAACAAATGGCCCATGCCCCTGGACGCCAGGGCAACGCGCACGCGGTGCAGCCTGGAAAGCAGCCGGTGCCAATGGAAACCTATCAGTGGGAGCACGGTTAGCTGGGCGGATACTGAATTGCGGGCGATCCGGATCCTGGCCGTTGCCAGGACTGGGGTAGACTGCCCGGAATTCCCATTGTCGCATCCCCGTGGCCCATACCGACTACGACGACGAAGACGATTACGAGTACGACGAGGACGACACCGAGGGCCGCCCGGCCTGGCGCCAGCGACTGATCACCTGGGGCCTGGCAGCCCTGGGCCTGGGGCTGGGATTCCTGATTCCGTATACGTTGTACCTGAACCACCAGGTCACCCAGCGGTTCGGGGAGCTGCGCTGGCAGGTCCCCACGCGCGTCTACGCGCGCCCGCTCGCGCTGGCGCCCGGGGTGGCGATGGATGCGCAAACGCTGAACACCGAACTGGCCGCCGCCTCCTACCGCGATGACGGCACCGGCAAGCTGCCCGGCACCTACGCCCGTGAAGGCGGGCGCTTCACCATTTCCAGCCGCGGCTTCATCGACGTGGACGGGCAGGTGGCGCCACGCCGGGTCCAGGTGAGCCTGTCCGGCGGCCGGGTCGCCGGGGTGCGCGATCCCGATCGCCGGCAGAACCTGAAGGTGGCGCGACTGGATCCCGCCCGCATCGCGACCCTGTACGGCCAGAAGCAGGAAGAGCGCCGGCTGGTCCGGCTGAAGGAGGTTCCGCTGCTGCTGGTGACCGGCCTGCAGGCGGTCGAGGACCGCGACTTCAAGGATCACCACGGTATCGATCTCAGCGGCATCGTGCGCGCCATCTGGGTGACCCTGCGTTCCGGAGGCGAGACCCGCCAGGGTGCCAGCACCCTGACCCAGCAGCTCGCGCGCAGCGGCCTGCTCGGCATCGGCAAGGAAGTCACGCCCTCGCGCAAGTTCAACGAAATCCTGTTCGCGCTGATCCTGGAAGCGCGCTACGACAAGAGCACGATCCTGGAGGCGTACTTCAACCAGGTCTATCTCGGCCAGCGCGGCAGCCAGGCGATCCACGGCGTTGCCGCGGGCTCGGAATTCTGGTTCGGCCGCGACCTCAATTCGCTGACCACCGAGCAGGTTGCGCTGCTGATCGGCATGGTGAAGGGGCCTTCCCATTACGATCCGCGTCGCAATCCGGAGCGGGCGAAGGGACGTCGCGACTTCGTGCTGGGCAAGCTGCTGGAAACGAAGCTCATCGACGAAAAGGAATACAAGCGCGCGCTGGCCGCGCCGCTGGGCGTCACCCAGACCCCGGGTATGGCCGCCGCCAACCGTTTCCCGGCCTACGTGGATCTGGTCCGCCGGCAACTGGCGCGTGATTATCCGGAAAGCGCGCTGCAGGGTGCTGGCCTGACCGTGCTGACCGGCATGTCGCCGTCCGCGCAGGCCTATGCCGAAGGCGCGGTCACCCGCACCATCAAGGCACTGGAGAACAAGCGCCGGCCGCCGTTGCAGGCGGGCGTGGTGGTGACCGACGTGCACGACGGCGATGTGGTGGCGGTGGTTGGCAGCCGCGACGTGTCGCAGCCGGGCTTCAACCGCGCGGTGGAAGCGCAGCGTCCGGTCGGCTCGCTGCTCAAGCCGTTCGTATACCTGCTGGCGCTGGCGCAACCGGACAGCTATTCGCTGGCCAGTTGGGTCGACGATTCGCCGGTGACGGTGCAACTGGGCAAGAATCGGCGCTGGACGCCGGGCAACGCGGACAATCGCAGCCATGGCACCGTGCGCCTGATCGACGCGCTCGCGCGCTCGTACAACCAGGCCACCGTGCGCATCGGCATGAAGGTCGATCCGGAACGGCTGGCCGAGCTGCTGCGCGTGCTGGCCGGGATCAAGGCCGACGCCAATCCCGCGTTGATCCTGGGTTCGACCGACCAGAGTCCGTATGCGATCGCGCAGCTGTACCAGTTCCTCGCGTCCGGTGGCGAAATCCAGCCGTTGCACGCGGTGCGCGGCGTGCTGGATCCCAACGGCAAGCTGCTCAAGCGCTACGACAAGACGCCCGCGCCCGCGCAGGAGGGCGATTCCATCGCCGCCAACCTGATCAGCGTGGCGCTGCAGGAAGTGGTCAGCAACGGTACTGGCCGGCGACTGCTTGGCGACGGTCTGGGTCGCTTGCAGTCGGCCGGCAAGACCGGCACCAGCAACGATGGCCGCGACAGCTGGTATGCCGGTTACACCGGCGATCACCTCGCGGTGGTCTGGATGGGCAACGACAAGAACGAACAGACCGGCCTGCAGGGCGCCACCGGCGGCATGCGGGTGTGGTCCAACCTGTTCGCGCGACTGCCCAGCGCACCGCTGAACGTGTCCGGAAAGGGTCTGGACTGGCAGTGGGTGATGGGTTCCAACACCACCGATCCCGGCTGTCCCGGTGCCCGCCAGTTGCCGTTCGTGGCCGGCTTCGCGCCCGCCTACAGCGCCTGTGTCATCGAGGCGCCGGTGGCGCCGGAAGAAGAGAGCGGCGGCTGGCGCAGCTGGTTCGGCCTGGATCGCAAGCCTGAAGAAGCCCCGCCCGCCGAAGACACTCCCCCGCCCGCATCACCGCCATGAAGATGAAGTCGTTTCCGCGCACCGCCATCCTTGCCATTGCCACGGTATCGCTGGCCGCCTGCGTCACCACGCCGCCCGAGCCCGAGGCGCCCGCCGTCGCGCTGCGCACGCCCGCGCAGATGCTGGGTGCGGTCCACAAGGCCGCGCAGGGCGGCGACGAGCGCGAACTGAACGTGCAACCGCTGCGCGATCCGGAGGTCGAGGATCTGCGCGATACCGCCGGCAAGGCACTGGCCGCGGGCGATGCCGCCGCCGCCGCCGCCGCGCTGGACAAGGCGCTGGGCATCGTCGCCGACGACCCGGCGGTGTTGCAGGAGCGCGCCGAGGTCGCGCTGGCGCAGGGCGAATTCGATCGCGCCGAGCAGTTCGCCGCGCGCGCCACCGCGCTCGGTTCGGCGGTCGGCCCGCTGTGCCGCCGGCACTGGGAAACCGTCCGCCAGGTCCGCGAACGCCGTCGCGAGCAGGTGGCCGCGCCGCTGAAGCGTCCCAACCAGGCGCAACTGGACGAACAGGCGGCGAAGCTCGCGGCGCTGGATCGCGCCATCGGCGAGGCCGGCCAGCAATTCGATGCCTGCACGGTGCCCGGCATCAATAGAATGTAAGGATGTCCCAGCTTGCCCAAGCCAGTTGCGAAGCCCTCAGCGAGGGCGGCGCCATGGCCAGCCGTCTCGATGCTTTCGTTCCCCGCGAGGCGCAATTGCGCCTCACCCGGGCCATTGCCGATGCCTTCGATCAGCGCGATGTGCTGATCGCCGAGGCCGGCACCGGCACCGGCAAGACCTTCGCCTATCTGGTGCCGGCGCTGCTGTCCGGGCTGAAGACGATCGTGTCCACCGGCACCCGCGCACTGCAGGACCAGCTCTATCACCGCGATTTGCCGCGCGTGCGCGACGCGCTGGGCATCGGGTTGAAGAGCGCGCTGCTGAAGGGCCGCGCCAACTACCTGTGCCGCTACCGGCTGGAACAGGCCAAGGGCGAGCCGCGCTTCACCTCGCGCGAACAGGTCGACCAGTTCCAACGCATCGTCGCCTGGGGCGGACGCACCCACTTCGGCGACATGGCCGAACTGGCGACGCTGCCCGACGACTCGCCGCTGCTGCCGATGGTCACCTCCACGGTGGACAACTGCCTGGGATCGGATTGCCCGTTCTGGGAGGACTGCTTCGTGGTGCAGGCGCGCCAGCGCGCGCAGGCGGCCGATCTGGTGGTGGTCAACCATCACCTGCTGCTGGCGGACCTGGCACTCAAGCAGGAAGGCTTCGGCGAAATCCTGCCGGGCGCGCAGGCCTTCGTGATCGACGAGGCGCACCAGTTGCCCGAACTGGCGGCCAATTTCTTCGGCGAAGGTTTCGGCATGCGTCCGCTGCAGGAACTGGCGCGCGATTGCCTCAGCGAGTGCAAGGACGTGCCCGGCGCGCTGGCCGCGTTGCAGGCGCCGGTGCAGCGGCTGGAACTGGCGCTGCGCGACTTGCGCCTGGCGATGGAGGGGTTGCCGGTACGCGGTACCCGCGAACGCGCGCTGGGCAAGATCGAGGTGAGCGAGGGTTTCGATCACGTGGTCGAAGCGCTGGCCGAGCTTTTCCAGTGCGTGGTCGGCATGGCCGAGGCGTCCATCGGTCTGGATGCCTGCGCCGCCCGCGCGCGCGAATTGTCCACGCGGCTTTCGCGCTGGCTGGGCGAAGGCGAGAGCGAGGCGATCCCCGGATTCGACGACGACGAACACGCGCATGACGCCGCCGGCGACGTGTTCTGGTACGAACTCACCCAGCGTGGTTTCCGCTGCCAACGCACGCCGCTGGACGTGTCCGCGCCGCTGCGCCAGCACCGCGAACAGTCGCGTGCGGCGTGGGTGTTCACCTCGGCCACGCTGGCGGTGGGCGGTCGCTTCGACCACTACGCCGAACGCCTGGGCCTGGAAGATCCGCCCACCCTGCTGCAACCCAGTCCGTTCGACTGGCCGCGGCAGGCGCTGTGCTACCTGCCCGGCAGCCTGCCGGATCCTGGCTCGCGTGATTTCGGCCGGGCGGTGATCGAAGCGGTCAAGCCGGTGCTGCATGCCTCGCAGGGGCGCGCGTTCCTGCTGTTCGCCTCGCATCGCGCGCTGCGCGAGGCGGCGGAACTGCTGCGCGGCGGTCCGTGGCCGCTGTTCGTGCAGGGCGAAGCGCCGCGCGCGCTGCTGCTGCAACGGTTCCGCGAATCCGGCAACGGCGTGCTGCTGGGCGCGGCCAGCTTCCGCGAAGGCGTCGACGTGGCCGGCGATGCGCTGTCGGTGGTGGTGGTCGACAAGCTTCCGTTCGCGGCACCGGATGATCCGGTATTCGAAGCGCGCCTGGACGCCATCCGCCGGCATGGCGGCAATCCGTTCCGCGACGAACAGCTGCCGCAGGCGGTGATCGCGCTCAAGCAGGGCGTGGGCCGGCTGATCCGCAGCGAGACCGATCGCGGCGTGCTGGTGCTGTGCGATCCGCGCCTGCTCGGCAAGTCCTATGGCCGGGTGTTCCTGGATTCGCTGCCGCCGTTCGCGCGCACCCGACGGGTGGAAGACGTGCAGGCGTTCTTTGCGCCAGAATCGGCGGGCCAGAGGGAAATGGATCTGTCATGAAGCTGCTTGCATTCGAGACCGCCACCGAAGCCTGTTCGGTGGCCCTGTATCTGGACGGCGAAGTGCGCGAGCGCTTCGAGATCGCGCCCCGCAGGCATGCCGAACTGGCGTTGCCCTGGGCCGATGCACTGCTGGCGGACGCCGGGGTGGCGCGGACCGAACTGGATGCCATCGCGATCAGCCGCGGGCCCGGCGCGTTCACCGGCGTGCGCCTGGCGATCGCTTTGGCGCAGGGCATCGCGATGGCGCTGGACCGGCCGATCGTTCCGATCTCCACCCTCAAGGTGGTGGCGGCGTCGCTGGTGCTGCCGTATGCCACCGAGCCGGTCGGGGCGAAGCAACGCATTCTAGCCGCCATCGACGCGCGCATGGGCGAGGTGTATGCCGGTGCCTTCATGCGCGATGGCGCGGATCTGGTGGCGCTGTCGGAAGAGACCGTGTCCGCGCCGGACGCGGTCGTGCTGCCCGACGAGGACGGCCGCTGGCATGGCGCCGGCACCGGCTTCGCCGCGCTCGACGGCGCGCTGCAGGCACGCCTCCAGCCCTGGCTGGCCAGCGTGGATCCGCAGGTGCTGCCGCATGCGTCCGATCTGGCGCAGTTGGCATCGCTGGCTTATGCGCGTGGCGAAACCGTCGCGCCGGAGCGGGTGGAGCCCGCCTACCTGCGCGACAACGTCGCGCTGACGCTGGCCGAGCAGGAAGCCTTGCGGGCATCCAAGTAGGCAGGCGCGGCCGTCCCACATCCCGCCCGCGCGATGGCGCGGACGGGATGTCCCGCTTCATGCGCGGCGCTTGCGCGCATGGACCTCGACGACGTCCAGGATCAGCGGACGCTGCTGCTTCGGTGCCTCGCGGAACAACTGCAGCAGGGAGCGTTCGTCACTGTCACGGGCGAATTCTTCCGGGGCGGCGACCAGATGCGGAGATTCCTGATCGTCGTTCCCCGCGCCGCGCCCCGTCGCCAGCCATTCGAAGCTCACGCCGGTGAGTATCGCCAACCGGATCATGTGTTCGACCGTGGGCGTGACCTCGGAGTCGGACTCCCAGTTGGCGACCGCGCCGCGGGTAACGCCGATTCGCTCGGACAATTCCTGTTGCGACAGCCCGGCATTCTGGCGGGCGATACGGATGCGTGATGTGAGTTTCATGTCGTCATTCCAGCAGTGAAGGAGCAACGAGCGTAGTGCGCGCATTCGCATCGCTGCAACTAACATTGACTCTCACATTGCAAGTTGCGTTTGCGAGAATTGTTCGCCAACGGCTGTCCGCTGTTCCGGATTTGGATGAGCGGATGAACGAAATCAAGAAAGAAGTTTGTTCGAATGCAAGGAGCAAATGCTCCGGATAAATGCCGCGTATTGATGGAGTCAAGACTCGCTTGGTGAACTAGCGCATGGAAACGCCCAATGTTAATTGACCGGGGTGCAAACCGTGTACGAGAAAGGGGACGGAAAAATCCGGCCGAGATGTCGCCGAATTTTCCTGCCCCGGGCGCAGGGGATATACGTCGTCTTCAGGAGTAAGGAAATGCGTGAACTTTCAATGAGCGAGACGGCAGCGGTTGGAGGCGGTATCGCGCCGGTGGTAGTAGTGGCGATCGGAATCTTGCTTGCCACTGGCCCAGGGTGTGCCACCACGGGCGGCTTGCGGAAGGGGGAGAAACCATCCGGTGAAGTCGTGGATCCCGAGTAGGTGATTCCGAAGCATGGTCGATCGCTGCCTCTGCCATGCGATTCGCATGGCAGAGGCTTTTCTCGCGCGGGTGGGGGATGAACATATATCGGGTGTTTTATCGGACGCTCGGCGTCACTTTGCTGTTGTTGGCCATGAATCTGTTCGACGCCCTGCCAGGGTTGCGAATCGAGGTGGTTGCAGGCTGCCTCGTCGGCGCGGGCATGTGTGCGGTTCTTGCGCTGGGATTCCGCCGGGATTGGAAAGGAGGCCGCGTGACCATTCCCCTGCTGGCTGGTGCGGCCTTCATCGTCGGTGGAGCGGCATTCGACATCTACGCGACGTTGCACCACTCACCGGATCTGGAACACGAAGCGAATCCGCTGGCCAGGACGCTCCTGGATGAAGGATTGGCGCCGGCAACGGTGTTGATGCTGGGAGGAATTGGCCAAACCTGCCTTGTTTTCACTTCGCTCATGATCTGGATGAACCTGGTAATCCGGTTCAAATGGTATGAAGGAAAGATCGGGACATCGGAGAGATCCGGGCTGGCCGGCAGGATGCTTCTGGCGAACAGGATGTTTGGCGCCCCGGACAACGGACTGGCGTCCTTGCTGGGGATGCGCACGGATCCCGAAGTCCTGATCTGCGGGGTCGGATTCCTGATGCTGCCCCTGTATGCCTATCGCTGGTATCTGGGGCTGGAATGGTTCGGACTCGTTCCCATTTCCAGAATCGTCGTGCCCGTGTCGCTGGTGGTGCTTGCGCTCGCGGTGCAATTCATCTGGGCCACACGCGTGTCGCGCGCCTTCCCGGGTTGATCCATTGTTGGCTGGATGCAGCGGGTTGCCGCAGATCAGCGCTTCCGGACGCACGCTGAGGCGGCGGCGGGCATCGGCGGCTGGCGACTACTCATCCCGTACTTCACCGCCGGGCAGGAAATTCCAGGTGCGGGTGACGTGCAGGATGTCGATGTGCTCGTCGGTTTCCGGCAGCGGCGGGAAGGGTTCGGCGAGGCGGACGATGCGCAGCGCGGTGGAGTCGAGCAGCGGGATGCCGCTGGACTGGATGATGCGGGTTTGCTCGATCGAGCCGTCGCGACGTACCGCCACGCTGATCACCAGCTGCCCGGCCAACCGCTTGCGGCGCGCCTCGTCCGGATAGTTGAGATTGCCCACGCGTTCGGCGCGATCGACCCAGGCGCGCAGGTAGTTGGCATAGGCGTACTCGCGGGTGCTGGCGGAGACGAACTTGCGCTTGGGTCGCTTGGCGTACAGCTCCGAGCGCAGATGGATTTCGGCGGCCAGCCGCGCCATCTCGGCGTCGTGCTGGATCTTGCGCTCGCCCCGCGGCAGGTCGGGGCGTTCGATCGGTGGCGTCGATTCGGCCGGCGGCACCCGCTGCGCGCTGTCGCGGGTGGTGATGACGCGCGCCTCCGGCGGCGGTGCGGGCGCCGGCGATTGCGCGCGCAACGGCTGCGGCGCCAGCCCGGTCTCCTGCTGCGGCACCCAGCCGGCCTGGCTGTCGCGCGGACGCCTGGCCTTGTCGTGGTCGCCGCCGCCCTGCTGATTGGCGGCGGCCAGGAAGTCGGCTTCCTTCGGGGTCAGCGGGGTCTGGGTCTGGCTGAGCACCACGTCCAGGGTGGGCACCACCGGCGCCGCCTCGTCCAGGCTGAAGCCCACGCCCAGCACCAGCATGCCGTGCAGGATCAGCGACAGCGCCAGGGTCGCGCCCAGGCGTTCGTTCTCGCCGACGCGGGGCGGGGCAACGGCAACCGCGTTCATGTCAGCCGGCCAGCTTGCGCTCGATGACGTCGAACAACTGCCCGGCGATGTTCAGCCCGAACTGGGCATCGAGCTCGCGCACGCAGGTCGGGCTGGTGACGTTGACCTCGGTCAGGTAGTCGCCGATCACGTCCAGGCCGACGAACAGCATGCCGCGGCGCTTCATTTCATGGCCGACCTGACCGGCGATCCAGCGGTCGCGCTCGCTCAGCGGGCGGCCTTCGCCGCGGCCGCCGGCAGCGAGGTTGCCGCGGAATTCGTCGCCTTGCGGGATTCGCGCCAATGCGTAGTCCACCGGCTCGCCATCGACCAGCAGGACCCGCTTGTCGCCGTCCTTGATGCCGGGAATGAAGCGCTGGGCCAGGGCCAGGTGGCCGGGGCCGACCAGGGTTTCCAGGATCACGTTGGTGTTGGGATCGCCGGCGCGGACCCGGAAGATCGAGCGCCCGCCCATCCCGTCCAGCGGCTTGAGCACGGCTTCGCCATGCTCGTGGACGAAGGCCTTGAGCGCGGCCGGGTCGCGACTGACCAAGGTGGGCGGGCAGCACTGCGGGAACAGCAGCGCGGCCAGCTTCTCGTTGAAATCGCGCAGGCCCTGAGGATCATTGACCAGCAGGGCACCGGCGGCCTGGGCCACCGACAGGATGTGGGTGTCGTACAGGTACTCGCCGTCCACCGGGGGGTCCTTGCGCATCAGCACCACCTGGCCGGGGCCGAAGCGCTGGTCGACCGGTTCGCCGAGGATGAACCAGCCGGCCTTGTCGTCCTTCACCGCCAGCGGGGCGGTGCGCGCCCAGGCCTCGCCGCCGCGCAGCGACAGCCCGCCCGGGACCACGTAATGGAGCCGATGGCCGCGGCGCTGGGCTTCCAGCAGCATGGCGAAGGTGGTGTCCTTGGCAATCTTGATGGACCCGATGGGGTCCATGACGACGATGACATCGAACGGCATGGCGGGGAGGTGGCGGACCGGTGCGGAAAGTGCCGCGATGGTAGCAGGCCGCGCCCGTCGAACCCGCCGGGAAGCCTGCGAGCCAAGTGAGACGGAGTTCGCATCGCCGTGTTCAGCTGGGGCCTTTCCCGAGGCTCAACTTGACAGTCCGCCCCGGGGCTGGAATATAGGGGCATCGCAGCGACGCCGGTTGGTCAATGAAGCGTCGCGCGCACGGGGATTCCAGTAATGACGCAGAACGCTGACCGGGCCGGGGAACTCAATGGCCTCCGGGTCATGGTTATCGATGACTCGAAAACCATCCGCCGCACCGCGGAGACCCTATTAAAACGAGAAGGTTGCGAGGTGGTGACCGCGACGGACGGCTTCGAGGCCCTGGCCAAGATCGCCGACCAGCAGCCGCAGATCATCTTCGTCGACATCATGATGCCGCGGCTGGACGGTTATCAGACCTGTGCGCTCATCAAGAACAACCAGGTGTTCAAGAGCACCCCGGTGATCATGCTGTCCTCCAAGGATGGCCTGTTCGACAAGGCCCGCGGCCGGATCGTCGGATCCGAGCAGTACCTGACCAAGCCGTTCACGCGCGAGGAACTCCTCGGCGCGATCCGCGCGCACGTCAGCACTTGAGTGCCGTGACGCCGACTGCCACACCGCGCACTGGGAGCGGGACATGAGTCGTACGCCGTTCGATATCCTCGCAGAATACGAGCGCCGCAGCCTGGCGCATGCGGTCGTGCTGCCTGCCGTCGAGCAGGCGCCCGACCAATGGCGCGGGGTCGGCTACCGGGTCGGCCAGCGCCGGCTGGTGTCCAACTTCGCCGAAGTGGTGGAAATCGTGCCGCTGCCGCCGATGACGCAGGTGCCGGGCGCGCAACCCTGGCTGCTGGGCATCGGCAACCTGCGCGGCAACCTGTTTCCCGTTGTCGATCTCAAGCAGTTCCTGGAAGGCGAGCGCACCGTGCTGCACGAGGGGCAGCGGGTGCTGGTGATGCGCCAGCCGGGCGGGGATGTCGCCCTGACCATCGACGAGCTGTACGGACAACGCAGTTTCAATGAAACCCAGCGGACCGAGCCGGGGAGACTGGCCGAGGGGCGTTACGGATATTTCGTCGACCGTGCGTATCACGGCGACGAGCACGATTGGGGGGTGTTCGCGCTGTCGTTGCTGGCGCGCACACCGGAGTTCCGACAAGCCGCGCTCTGACGCGGACGACAACTAGAAACAGCCAGGGGTTTGGAAATGAGCACTGCGGCGGATTCCCCCAACACCAGCAAGCTGGGCGGCCTGGGCAGCACGTCCTGGCTGGTCCTGCTGGTGATTGCGGTATTGCTGTTCGGCGCCAACACGGGCGTCGCCACCTGGCAGGGCAGCCGGTTGTCCGGCGCCAGCACCGGCGCATCGGACATGCGCGTACTGTCGCAACAGCTGGCCAACTACGGCCGCGAGGCAGTGGCCGGCAACGCCGATGCGTTCAAGGCATTCCGGACCACCAAGGAACGCATCGACACCACGGTCACCGAACTGGAAGGCCGGTTCGGCAAGGAAGGCGCCATCGTCGGACCGCTGACCCAGCTGAAGACGACCTGGGCGCCGCTGGACAAGAGCGCCGACCAGATCATCGCCAGCGAGGCAGCGGTGCTGGCCCTGTCCGGCAACGCCGATCGCTTCGCCGGCCAGGTGCCGCAGTTGCAGGCGCAGTTGAACGAGGTGGTGCGCGCGATGTCGGCCGGCGGGGCGCCGTCCTCGCAGATCTACAGCGCGCTGCAACAGGTCGTGCTGGCCGGCACGATGGCCCGTCGCGTGACCGAAATCCGCGCCGGCGGCGCCGGCGCCTCGATGGCCGGCGACGCGCTCGGCCGCGACGCGGTGCTGTTCGGCCAGGTGCTGGAAGGCCTGCGCAACGGCAACGCCGACCTGGGCATCGCCGCGGTCCGCAACGCAGGCGCGTTGTCCGCGCTGGACCAGTCGCAGGCGCTGTGGAACAACATGAAGAAGGATCTGGACGCGATCCTCGGCAGTTCGCGCAACCTGTTCGGCGCGCAGTCCTCGGCCGCGGCGCTGACCAATGGCGCCGGCAAGATGCTGGAGGACAGCACCCGGTTGTTCGAGGCGTTCACCGCGTTCGGTTCCGTGCGCGATACCCGCCTGTTCCCGAACTTCTGGATTTCGGTGGGTGCCGGCTTCCTGCTGCTGGTCTCGATCGGCGGCTTCCTTTTCAGCCTGTACCGCAATCGCCAGCGCGAACAGGAAACGCGCTACCAGACCCAGGTCGAATTCAACAGCCGCAACCAGCAGGCGATCATGCGGTTGCTGGACGAAATCAGCTCGCTGGGTGAAGGCGATCTGACGGTCAAGGCCTCGGTGACCGAGGACATGACCGGCGCCATCGCGGACGCCATCAACTACGCGGTGGACGAACTGCGCAACCTGGTGACCACCATCAACGACACTTCGGTGCAGGTGGCCGCCTCGACCCAGGAAACCCAGGCCACCGCGCTGCAACTGGCCGAAGCGGCCGGCCACCAGGCCGACCAGATCACCAACGCCTCCGAGCGCATCAACGAAATCGCGGTCAGCATCGACCAGGTGTCGCGCAACTCCACCGAATCGGCGGACGTGGCGCAGCGCTCGGTGCAGATCGCGACCGAGGGCGCCGGCGTGGTCCGCGAGACCATCCGCGGCATGGACCAGATTCGCGACCAGATCCAGGAAACCTCCAAGCGCATCAAGCGCCTGGGCGAGTCCTCGCAGGAAATCGGATCGGTGGTGGAACTGATCAACGACATTTCCGAACAGACCAACATCCTGGCCTTGAACGCCGCGGTGCAGGCCGCTTCGGCGGGCGAGGCGGGCCGCGGTTTCGCGGTCGTGGCCGACGAAGTGCAACGGCTGGCCGAACGCACCTCCGGCGCGACCCGCCGCATCGAGTCGCTGGTGCAGGCGATTCAGGCCGACACCAACGAGGCGGTCAGTTCGATGGAACAGACCACCGCCGAAGTGGTGTCCGGCGCGCGCCTGGCCGAGGACGCGGGCACCGCGCTGGGCGAGATCGAGCGCGTGTCCAGCGATCTCAACGACCTCATCAAGAACATCTCCGGTGCGGCCCAGCAGCAGTCGGCCGCGGCCTCGGACATCACCGAGACGATGGGCGTGATCCGCCAGATCACCTCGCAGACTTCGCTCGGCGCCAAGCAGACCGCCGATTCGATCGGCCACCTGGCGCAACTGGCGGCGGACCTGCGTCGTTCGGTCGCCGACTTCAAACTGCCGGGCTGAGGACGGAACGCACGGATGAAAGCCCGAATTTCCACCGCATGGCACCCGTCCCGGACGGGCTGCCGCTCGCTTGCTGACGGAGCGTGCCGATGAGCGCGTTGCGCGAGGCCATGAGCCATGCCGTCCTGGGTTGGGTCAAACCCGAGCTGGACGAGACGCTGCGCCTGGCGCGCGGCGAGATCGAGGCGTTCGTCGAGACCCCGACCGACGGCAGCCGGATGCGGTTCTGCGCCGGTTACCTTCACCAGGTCCAGGGCACGCTGCGGATGGTGGAACTGTATGCCCCGGCGATGGTCGCCGAGGAGCTGGAACAGCTGGCGCAGGCATTGCAGGAAGGGAACGTCACCGACCGCGAGGAGGCCTGCGCCACCCTGATGCGCGGCGCGGTATTGCTGCCGGACTACCTGGAGCGCCTGCAGGACGGCCATCGCGACATCCCGATCGTGCTGCTGCCGCTGCTCAACGAAATCCGCAACGCCCGCGGCGCGTCCGGATTGAACGAAAGCATGTTGTTCCCGCCGGGAACCCAGGCAGCCGAGGCGCCGCAGCCGAGCGCCGAGGAAATCGATCACGCGCGCAGCAGCATCAGCGGACGCAACCGCGAACTGCTCGACACGGTGGGCGGCGCGGTCAAGGAAGAACTGCTGCGGGTGAAGGACGCGCTGGATCTGCACCTGCGCACGCGCGGCGATGCCGCATCGCTGCAACAGCAGGTTGCCGAACTGGGCAACGTCGCCGACACCCTGGGCATGATGGGCCTGGGCGTGGCGCGCGATGTCGTGCAGCAGCAGCGCGACGCATTGCGCGACGTGGCCGAAGGCCGCCGCCAGGCCGACGAGGGCACGCTGCTCGACATTGCCGGCGCGCTGCTCTACGTGGACGCGTCGCTGGACGACCAGGTCGCGCGCCTGGGCGGCCCGGCCGACGAAGGCCAGCAGGATCCGAGCGCGGTCGAATCGCAGCGCACCGTCGAGGTGCTGGCGCAGGAGGCGATCATCAATTTCGCTTCGGCGCGCGAGAAGTTCGTCGCCTTCATCGAGACCAACTGGGATCATGCCGAACTGGCCGAAGTTCCGCGCCTGCTGGACGAGGTCGCCGGCGCGATGCGCATGCTGGAACTGGATCAGGCCGGCGACTACCTGCTGGGCGTGCGCCGTTACGTCAGCAACGAGCTCATCGGCAAGCGCCGCGTGCCCGGCGGACAGCAGCTCGACACGCTCGCCGACGCGCTGGCCAGTCTGGAGTATTACCTGGAGGCGCTGCGCGAGCGGCGCCCCAATCGCGACGACATCCTGGAAATCACCCGCAGCAGCCTGGAAAACCTGCGGTACTGGCCGTTGCCGGAGGAAGCTCCGGCCGGCGCGCCCATGGAGGAGCCGCAGGCGCCGGCGCAGCCGGAAACCGTGGCGCCGACGGCAGCCCTCACCGCGTCCATCGACGGCACCGATGAGCCGGCACATCCCTTCGACCCGGTGGGTTTCGAGTTCACCGAGGAAGCTCCGCCGGCGCCGAGCACGGTCCCCGTCAGCTGGGAACCGGTCGAACTGGAAATCGAATCCGATACCGCCGACGACGACGAACTCGCCGCGGTGATGGCCGACATCGACGCCGCGGCCAGCGCGCTGGCCCCGTCCGGTGACGGCCACGCCATGCCGCAGGGCGCTCCGCAGGTACCGCACGCGCCGCCACCGGTCGCGGCGGTGACCGCGCTGGCCGGCGGGTTCGAAGTCGAGGGTGGCGACATCGACGACGAGATCCGGGAAGTGTTCCTGGAGGAGTTCGACGAGGAAATCGTCAATCTGCGCCAGCTGTTGCCAGCCTGGCGGATGGTGCCCGAGGATCTGGAACGGTTGCGTCCGATCCGCCGCGTGTTCCATACCCTGAAGGGCAGCGGCCGCCTGGTCGGCGCCAAGGCGCTGGGCGAGTTCAGCTGGAAGGTCGAGAACATGCTCAACCGCGTGCTGGACCGCACGCGCGCACCGAGCACCGCGGTGGCGGTGCTGCTGGAACAGGCTTGCGACGTGCTGCCGCAATTGAACGCGGCGCTGCGCGGACAGGCGCCGGTCAGCGCGGACCTGGAAGGCATCAAGGCCGTGGCCGATCGGATCGCGGCGGGCGAGGAAGCGTTCTACTCGAAGCAGGACGCGGCGGACGCCGAAGCCATCGAGGCGATCGAGGATGGCGAACCCGCGGCCCTCGAGCCGATGGTGGCCGCGGCCGCGGACAGCCGCAGCGCCGAACCGGAACCGGACTTCCTCTCGGGTACGCCGGCTTCGGTGGACTCGGTCCTGCGGGAGATCCTGGAAGCGGAAGTCGCCACTCATCTGGAGACCGTCCACGGCTGGCTGTCGGCGGCGCGGATCGCGCCACAACCGGCGACCGAACCGCTGCTACGCGCGATGCACACGATGAATGGCGCGTTCGCGATGGCGGACGTGCCCGAAATCATCGAGGTCACCGCACCGGCCGAGCAGTACATCAAGCGGTTGCTCGCCGTCGCCGGCACACCCGCGCCGGAAGGCGTGGACGCACTTTCCGACGCCGCCGCGGCGATTGCCCGCAGCATCGACGCACTCAACAGGCCTTCGCCGCGCATCCCGGTGTTCGCGGCGCTGTCCGCGCGCCTGGCCGCCCTGCGCGACAGCCTGCCCGACGTGCGCGCAGGCGCCCAACTGGTCAACGACAGTGCCCAGGGCACCTATGTCGAAACCGTGTCCGGCACCGCGGGCCCGGCACCGCTGGAAGACGTGCAGTTGGCGCCGCACGATCTGTCCCGCTTCATCGAGCCTGCGCAGGCCGACGCGCTCGGCGTCACCGGCTGGCGTGACGCGACCGGAACAGCGGCAACGACGGACGCAGGCGACGTGCAGGAGACCGGGGCGTTGCCACCGGTGGAAGCGGACGAGCCGCTTGCGCCTGCAGCGCTCGATCCCGCAATGGTCGATTCGACCTCGTCCGAAGCCGCCCCGTCCGAAGGCGCGCCGGAGGCGTCGGTCGCGGATGCCACCGCGGCGGCGCAGGCCGCCAGCACCATCAACTTCTACGATGTGCACGACGTGCGCACCTCGTATGTCTATACGCCCTGGTCCGATGCCGGATCCGTCCCCGCGATCGATGCGGCGTCCGGTTCCGCCGATGATGCGACGCCGGCTGCCGAGCCTGCACCGGAAACGACGGTCGAGACAACGGCCGGGCTTTCCGGCGATGCGCTGGTGGTCGAGGAGATTGGCCTCGACGCGACGGATGGAGAGGTCGGCGAGGAAATCGCGCTCGACGATGCCACGACCGTTGGCGATACCGCGAGCCTGGACGACGCGCTGGTATGGGAAAGCGTCACGCTGGTCGAGGAAGCCAGCGTCGAGCCCGCGTCCCCTGTGTCCGCCGCGCGCGACGACGCCGACGAGCCGGATGGTCGGGAAGAAGACACCGTTGCTTCCCTGGATTCGGAAATCACGCCCGTGGAAGTGGAAGCTTCCGCGGCCGACGCATTCGTCACGGAAAGCGCCGGCCAGCCAGGGCCGGAAGCGGATGGAGAACCGGTTTCCGCTGCCGTCGACGTTGAAGTCGCCGACATTGAATCGGAGGCATCTTTCGCCACGCCGGAGATCGGCGCGGGCGACGAACCGACGTCCGACCTCGAAGCCGGCGACGCCGGTTTGATCGCCGCCGGATTGGCCGAAGCGGAACCCGAACCGGAACAGGAACCGGATCTGGCGGAAGCCGGATTTGCGGAAACCGAAGCCACCGAAGCCACCACCGCGACCGAAACCACCTTCGATGCGGCCGTGATCGAGGCGGAATCCGAAGCCCTGCCCGCGGCCGGGCCGGCCCCGGAACACGTGGAAGCGGAGACCGCAGGTGCGGACGCGGATACGTCGCCGGCGCCGGCGGCGTTCGAGACCGCCGCTGCGGCGGAAGACGCGGTACAGGCATCCGCCGAGGCTGCAGCCATGGAAGAACAGCCCGAAGACGCGCTCGATCTGACCGGTCTGGATCTGGATCTGGTCGAGATTTTCGTCGAGGAAGGCAACGACCTGCTCGACCATTCCGACGACCTGCTGGCCAGGCTGCGCGAAACGCCGGAAGACCGCAGTCTGGTGACCGGCCTGCAGCGCGATCTGCACACCCTCAAGGGTGGCGCGCGCATGGCCGGCATCCACGCGGTCGGCGATCTGGGCCACGCGATCGAATCGATGCTGGAATCGATCGTGGCCCAGCGCACCGAACTGGATCGGCGCGGCGTGCAACTGCTCGAACGTGGTTTCGATGCGTTGCACGAACAACTCAAGCGGGTGTCCGCGCGTCGCGCGGTCCGCCTGCCGGAGGGGCTGATTGGCGAATTCGTCGCGCATGCGCGCGGGCTGGAGCCGCCCGCCGGACCCGAACGCGTGGTCGAGCCGGCGCCCGCGCCGGTCACGCTGGCGCCGCTGTCGGCACCGGTCGAGACCGAATTCGCGCAGGACGAGGAGTTCTTCCCCCATAGCCAGCAGGAGCAGGTACGCGTACGCGCGGATCTGCTGGACCGTTTGGTCAACCACGCCGGCGAAGTGGCGATCTACCGCGCCCGTCTGGAGCAGCAACTCGGCGCGTTCCGCGGCGCGATGGCCGAACTGGAGCGCACCAACATCCGCCTGCACGACCAGTTGCGTCGCCTGGACCTGGAGACGGAGGCTCAGATCGTCGCGCGCTACCAGCGCGAGCAGGATCACCAGGACGCCACCTTCGACCCGCTGGAGCTGGACCGCTTCTCCACCCTCCAGCAGCTCAGTCGCGCGCTGGCCGAGTCGGCCGCCGACATCAGCGGCCTGCAGGGCGTGCTGGACGATCTGGCGCGCAACTACGACAGCCTGCTGCACCAGCAGTCGCGCGTGAGTTCGGAACTGCAGGACGGCCTGATGCGCGCGCGCATGGTGCCGTTCGAAGGCATCGTGCCGCGCCTGCGGCGCGTGCTGCGCCAGGCGGCGGCCGATACCGGCAAGCAGGTCCGCCTGTTGCTGGAAGGCACCCACGGCGAAATGGACCGCAACGTGCTGGAGCGCATGACCGCGCCGCTGGAACACCTGCTGCGCAACTCGGTGGCGCATGGCCTGGAGTCGCCCGACAGGCGCACCAAGGCGGGCAAGCCGGAGGAAGGCACGGTGCAGGTCCACCTGCGCCGGGAAGGTTCGGAAATGGTGCTGAGCGTCCGCGACGACGGCGCGGGCCTGAACCGGACGGCGATCCGCGAGCGCGCCGAACAGCGCGGCCTGCTGCAGCCGGGCGCGGCCATCGACGACATCGATCTGGATCGGTTGATCCTGGAGTCGGGTTTCTCCACCTACGACAGCGTCAGCCAGTTGGCCGGACGCGGCGTCGGCATGGACGTGGTCTACAACGAAGTGCGACAGCTGGGCGGATCGCTGGACATCGCTTCGCGCCAGGGCGAGGGGGCGGAGTTCACCCTGCGCCTGCCGCAGACGCTCGCGGTGACCCAGGCCGCGTTCGTGCAGATCGGCGAAACCCAGTTCGCCGTGCCGGTCGCCTCGGTCAGCGGCATCGGTCGCATCAGCCATGCGCGCTTCGAAGCCGGCGAAGGCGGTTACGTCTACGGCGGCGAGGAGTACACCCTGTACAACCTGGGCCACCTGGTCGGCCATGCGCCGGCGCGCGCCGAAGGCGAGGCGCAGGTGCCGCTGCTGCTGATTCGCGCCGGCGACATGCGCGCGGCGGTGGCGGTGGATCAGGTGCTGGGCAACCGTGAAATCGTGGTCAAGGCGGTCGGTCCGCAGCTGGCCTCCATCCCCGGCATCTACGGCGCCACGATCACTGGCGACGGCAGCGTGGTGGTCATCCTGGACATCGCACCGCTGGTGCGTCGCCACCTGGCCCAGCCGCAGCAGCCGGCGTCGGCGGCACCGGTGCAGGAGCAGCGCCGCGTGCCGCTGGTGATGGTGGTCGACGACTCGTTGACCATGCGCAAGGTGACCGGCCGCGTGCTGGAGCGCCACAACTTCGAGGTCACCGCCGCGCGCGACGGCGTCGAAGCGCTGGAGAAGCTGGAAGACCGGGTGCCGGACCTGATGCTGCTGGACATCGAGATGCCGCGCATGGACGGCTATGAACTGGCGACCGCGATGAAGGCCGACCCGCGCTTCAAGGACGTGCCCATCGTCATGATCACCTCGCGTACCGGCGACAAGCATCGCCAGCGCGCGTTCGACATCGGCGTGCAGCGCTACATGGGCAAGCCGTACCAGGAACTGGATTTGATGCGCAACGTCTACGATCTGCTGGGAATCGCCCGTGTCCGCGAATGAGGTCAAGCGCGTCGCCCTTCTGGCCCGCTCCGGGCCGGCGCGGGAACGCCTGCGCAGCGCGCTCAACGAGGTGGGCGCGGACATCGTGCTGGAAGACGATCCGGCGGCGATCGATGCGCAGACGGTGACCGACGCGGCCCCCGAAGTGGTGCTGGTGGCGCTGGAGCCGGCCATCGAGGACAGCCTCGCCCGCTTCGATGCCGTGCTCGACGATCCGGCGATCGCCGTACTGTTCGAGGAGGCCGAACTGGCGGCCCGTCGCGATGGCTGGGAAGCACGGCGCTGGGCACGCCACCTGGCGGCCAAGATCAACGGCCACGACGATGTGCTGCCACCCGGCCGCGAAGAGGATGCATCGCTTGCGCTGGAACCGGGCCTGCCGCCCACGCCCGCGCAGATGCACGCCGATGCCGCGATCGAACCGCACGTGCACGAGGCGGTGGATCGCGCCTGGGAACTTCCCGACGACGACTTCGCCTACCGGCCGCCATCGGCGGCGGCCCAGTCCGCGGTGGTCGACGCGGACGATTGGCTGCGCGGCGCGGCGCCGAAGGAAGAACTTCGCGCGGAGACTCCATTGCCTCCGCCGCGTCCGCCGGCCATCGAGCCGGTCTGGGATCTGGCGCTGGAGCCGGTGACCACCGAACCCGCGCCTTCCTCCCCGGCATCGCCGTCCGTCCCGCCGTCGTCGCTGGACGGGAACCCGGCCCCGTCGAAGTGGGAACTGTCACTGGAACCGCTGGAACCGACGGCGGCGGGCGGCGGTCCGCGCACGCCCGGCGCGGTGCTGGTGTTCGCCGGCATCGGCGGCCCGGATGCGATACGCAAGCTGCTCGCCGAGCTCCCGCCCGATTTCGGCCGTCCGTTGGTCATCCACCTGAAGCTGGATGGCGGACGCTATGACAACCTGGTGCGGCAGATGGCGCGCGTCTCGACGATGCCGGTGATGCTGGCCGAGGCCGGGCACGCCGCCGAGGCCGCGCACGTCTATGTGCTGCCCGGCGATGTCGGCATCGGCGTGGAGCAGGACGCGATCGATTTCCGTGCCCATGGCGAACTCGAAACCGCGATCGCGCAGTTGCCGCCACGCGATAGCGCGGTGCTGCTGCTGAGCGGCAGCGACAGCCAATGGGTCAACGCGGCCTGGGCGTTGAACGCGCAGGGCGCCTGGGTCGCCGCGCAGGCGCCGGAAGGCTGCTACGACCCGACCGCGTCGCACGCATTGGCGGCACGCGGCGGAACGCTGGCGACGCCGGTCGAGATGGCCAGGCAACTGGCCGAACGCTGGATCTGAGGAGAATTCCCGCATGGCACATTCGAACGACGAGATCCGTGGCGTATTGGTACAGAGCGGCGATGACCGCCTGCTGTTGCCCAACGCGACGATCGCCGAAGTGCTTTCGCGCGCACCGATCATGCCGATCGAGGATGCGCCCGCCTGGCTGGCAGGCGCCATCGACTGGCACGGCTGGCGGGTGCCGCTGGTCGCCTTCGCCCGGCTGACCGGACTGGGCGGCGAAACGGCGCAGGCCAACAACAAGATCGTGGTGCTGAAAGCGTTGGGCGGTCGTGCCGAGCTGCCTTACTACGCGCTGCTGACGCCATCGTTCCCGCGTCTGGTCTCGGTGCCGCGCGACGGGCTGCTGGCCGACGCGACCGAGGAAGAGCTGCCGGCGGGCGTGCAGGTACGCGTGCTGCTCGGCGACGAGGTCGCGATCCTGCCGGACCTGCAACTGGTCGAGGATCGCATCCACGAGGCGCTGCAGGCGGCCTGAGCGCACACCCGTTCACGCCGTTTCCACCGCGCTGAACTTGCGCTGGCGCGGCGACACGCATTCACGCCCGGTTTGCGGCGGCGGTGACAGCGTGATCGTGCTGCCGAGCGCAGCTTGTCCACCGCGAAACGGGAGGCCATCATGAAAGCCTGGATCCTTCTTCCCCTTTGGCTGCTGACCGCGCAGGCCGTTGCCCAGCAGGCATCCCCGCAGCCGGTGCGCACCGAATCGCTGACCGCGTATCACGGCGGCGGCCAGAGCCGTCAGCTGCAGGAGCAGAGCGGCCCGGTCACCGTGCGCTGGGGACAGCCGGAAGCGCTGCCCAACGCCGCCGATTACCGGGTTACCGTGACCGATCTCGATCGCAACGGCGATGGCGTGGTAAGCCGCGACGAAGTGCCGGAGGGCCACGCGCTGGCGAGCGAATTCAAGCTGGTCGATCGCAACCACGACGGCCGCATCAGCGCCGAGGAACTGGCCGCCTGGCGATGAGACGCGTGACTCGCGCCTAGGCGAGATCGCCGAAACGCGCCTGCAAGGCCGCGATCGCGGCCAGGCCGGCGGTTTCCGTGCGCAGGATGCGCGGCCCCAGCCGCATGCCCTGGAATCCGGACGCCAGCAGGATCTCGCGATCACGCGGCGACCAGCCGCCCTCCGGCCCGATGGCGACGACAACGCCGGCGTCGGGCGGCAAGGTCATCGCGGCGAGGGACAGCTCGCCGACCGGATCCAGCAGCAGCCGCAGGTCGGACGCCGCGCACGCCTGCGCCGCCTGCATCAGCCCGGCCGGCGGCGCCAGTTCCGGTACCTGGCCGCGGCCGCTTTGCTCGCAGGCCGACACGATCACGCTGCGCCAGTGCGCCACCCGCTTGTCCAGGCGCTCGGCATCCAGCTTCACTTCGGTGCGCTCGGCGTTCACCGGCTGGAACCGGGCGACGCCGAGTTCGGTCGCCTTCTGCAGGATCAGATCCATCTTCTCGCCGCGGGCGATGCCCTGGATCAGGGTCAACCGCAGTGGCGATTCGCGATCGACCGGCAGCGCGGACAGGATTTCGGCGCGCACCTCGCGCTTGTTCACCTCGACCAGGCGGGCGGCGTAGTCCTGGCCGTCGCCGTTGAACAGCACGCACTCGTCGCCTTCGCGCAGGCGCAGGACCCGGCCGAGATGGTTGGCTGCGGACTCCGGCAGCGTGAAGGTCCGCGCCGGCGCCAGCGGCAGGTCGACGTGGCAACGGGTCAGGCGCATGCGATGGCTTCCTCGATGGCGGCGCGGGTGGTGGCGGCCAGCAGTTCGAGCTGCGCCTCGTCCACGCAATAGGGCGGCATCCAGTACAGCACGTCGCCGAGCGGCCGCAGCACCACGCCGCGGGCCAGCGCCGCGCGGTAGGCGTGCAGGCCGATGCGTCGACCGGATTCGAACGGATGGCGGCGATCGCCGTCGCGGGTCAGCTCGATCGCCAGGATCATGCCGGCCTGGCGCACGTCGGCGACCCAGGGCAATTCCTTCAGCGGCGCGGCCAGCGCCGCCATGCGGCCGGCGGTGGTCCGATTGCGGGCCAGCACGTCATCCTGGGCGAAGATGTCCAGGCTCGCCAGCGCAGCGGCGCAGGCCAGCGGGTTGCCGGTGTAGCTGTGCGAGTGCAGGAAGGCGCGTTCACGGGAATCATCGAGGAACGCGTCGTAGATCGCCTGCGTGGCCAGCACCGCGGCCAGCGGCAGGAAGCCGCCGGTCAGGCCCTTGGACAGGCACAGCAGATCCGGCATGACGCCACTCTGTTCGCTGGCGAACAGGGTGCCGGTGCGACCGAAGCCGACCGCGATCTCGTCGGCGATCAGGAACACGCCGTGCGCATCGCAGAGTTCGCGTGCGCGTCGCAGATAATCCGGATGGTGCATGCGCATGCCGCCGGCGCACTGCACCCGCGGCTCCAGGATCAACGCGCAGATTTCACCGGGGTGGCGGTCCAGCAGGTCCGCCAAGGCATCGGCCGCGCGCGCGGCGACATCGGCGTCGCTCTCGCCCGGTTCGGCCTGCCAGGCGTCGGGCGAGGGCGTGAACAGCGCTTCGGCGAGCAGCGGCGCATAGATGCGCCGGTACAGCGGAATGTCGCCGACCGCCAGCGCCCCCAGGGTTTCGCCGTGGTAGCCGTTCTCCAGCGCGATGAACTTCGTCCGCCGCGCCTCGCCGCGATTGTGGAAGTAGTGGAAGGCCATCTTCAGGGCGACTTCCACCCCGGCCGAACCGTTGTCGGCATAGAACACTTTCGCCAATGGCGCGCGTCCGGGTTGCCGCGGCGCCAGCGCCAGCAGGCGCTCGGCCAGTTCCACCGCGGGCGGGTGGCTGAAGCCGGCCAGGATCACCTGTTCCAGTTGCCCGGCCTGGCGTGCGATGGCGGCCGCGATGCGCGGTTCGGCATGGCCGAACAGGTTGGTCCACCAACTGCTGACCGCGTCCAGATAGCGCCGTCCGTCCTGGCCGATCAACCAGGCGCCTTCGCCCCGGGCGATGGGAACCAACGGCAAGGTATGGGGATGCTCGCGCATCTGGGTGCACGGATGCCACAGGACCGCGAGATCGCGCGAACGCCAGGCGTCGGCCTCTGCTAGCATTCGGGTTTCATGATTCGTTTCCGCCATCCCGCCATGATATCGGCGTGCCTGCCCTTCCGTCGCCCGGTTCCTGTCCGCGGAGCGCAGCCATGAGCCGGCGCCTGCCGATCATCCACGGCGTGACCGAGCGATCCGGCGGCCCGCTGGATCGCAACGTCGAGGAACTCGATCTGGAGTTCAGCAACGGCGAGCGCCGGCGCTTCCATCGCGTTCGCGCGGAAGGGCATGGCGCGGTGGTGGTGGTGCCGCTGATCGACGACGACACCGTGCTGCTGGTGCGCGAGTACGCCGCCGGCGTGCATCGTTACGAGCTGGGCCTGGTCAAGGGTCGCATCGACGCCGGCGAAACGCCGGAACAGGCCGCCGATCGCGAACTCAAGGAAGAAGCCGGCTACGGCGCGCGTCGCGTCGACGTGCTGCGCAGCCTGACCCAGGCGCCCCTGTACATGAGCCACCAGTCCTGGCTGGTGGTCGCACGAGATCTGTATCCGGAGCGCTTGCCCGGAGACGAACCCGAGGAGTTGGAAGTAGTGCCGTGGAAGCTTGATGCCCTCGACCAGCTGATGCTGCGCGAGGATTTTTCGGAAGGTCGTTCGCTGGCCGCGTTGTTCATCGCCCGCGAATGGCTGCGTACCTCGGCATGAGCCGGATGACCTCGGATCTGCACGAAGCCGTACTCGTCATCGCCCGCGAAGCCGGCGAGGCGATCATGGCGGTGTACGAACAGGGCTTCGACGTCACCCGCAAGGCCGACGACAGCCCGCTGACCGCGGCCGACCTGGCCGCGCACCGGGTGATCTCGGAGGGCCTGCGCCGGCTGACGCCGGAATGGCCGGTGCTGTCGGAGGAAGCGGCCGACATCCCCTGGCAGACCCGCTGCGCCTGGCCGACCTACTGGCTGGTGGATCCGCTGGACGGTACCCGCGAGTTCATCAAGCGCAATGGCGAGTTCACCGTCAACATCGCGCTGATCGAACAGCACATCCCGATCTTCGGTGTGGTGCAGGCGCCGGTCACCGGCGAGATCTGGCATGCCGAACGCGGCCGCCACGCATATCGGCGGCGCGGCCAGGTGGACGAACAGTTGCGCAGCCGCGCGCCGGCCAAGGCGCCGCTGCAGGTGGCCGCCAGCCGCTCGCACCGCGACGCGCGCACCGAGTCGGTGCTGGCGCGGATGGGCGACATCGAACTGGTGGGGCTGGGTTCGTCGCTGAAGTTCTGCCGCATCGCCGAAGGCACGCTGGACGTGTATCCGCGCTTCGGGCCGACCTCGGAATGGGATACCGCCGCCGCGCAGTGCGTGCTGGAAGCCGCCGGCGGCGCGCTGCTGGCGCCGGATGGACGCGCATTCCGCTACAACCGCCGCGAGACCCTGCTCAATGGCGATTTCATCGCCCTGGGCGATCCCGCGCTGCCGTGGCGCGAATGGCTGGAGGACGGCGCCGTTGAACAGACCGCCTGATCCGCGCGACATCCGTGAACTGCTCGACATCATGGCGCGCCTGCGCAATCCCGACGGCGGTTGCCCGTGGGATCTGGAGCAGGACTTCTCCACCATCGCGCCGTACACGATCGAGGAAGCCTACGAAGTCGCCGACGCGATCGACCGTGGCGATCTGGAGGATCTGAAGGACGAACTGGGCGACTTGCTGCTGCAGGTCGTGTTCCATGCGCAAATGGCGAAGGAGCAGGGTGCGTTCGCGTTCCCGGACGTGGTCGCGGCGATCTGCGACAAGATGATCCGGCGCCATCCTCACGTGTTCGGCGAAGCCAGTTTCGAGGATGCCGAAGCGCAGACCCGCAACTGGGAAGCGATCAAGCAGGCCGAACGCGCCGCCGCCGGCAACGCCGACACGTCCGCGCTGGCCGGCATTTCGCGCGGATTGCCGGAGTGGCAGCGCGCGGTGAAATTGCAGTCGCGCGCGGCGCGGGTCGGTTTCGACTGGCCCGGCCCGGCGCCGGTGATTGACAAGCTTCACGAGGAAATTGGCGAAGTGCAGGCCGAGCTGGCGCAGGGCGATGTCGTGTCCAACCATGATCGGCTGGAGGACGAGATCGGCGACCTGCTGTTCGTCGCCGCCAACCTCGCGCGCCATGCGAAGGTCGACCCGGGCGCGGCGCTGCGTCGCGCCAACCTCAAGTTCGAACGCCGCTTCCGGGCGATGGAAACCATCGCGGCCGAACGTGGGGAAGCAATGAAGGATCTCCCGCTGGAGCGGCAGGAAGCGCTCTGGCAGCAGGCCAAGCAGCGCGAGCGGGGCACGCCGGAGTGAGTTTTCGTATCGGTGCCGGCGAAGGAGGGGACACATGAAGACCCTGCTGCTGTTCGTCATCACCGCGCTGGCGGAAATCCTCGGCTGCTATCTGCCGTACCTGTGGCTGCGCAAGGGCGGCAGCGCCTGGCTGCTGGTGCCCGCGGCCGCCAGCCTGGCCCTGTTCGCCTGGTTGCTGACCCTGCACCCCACTGCCTCAGGTCGCGTCTACGCGGCCTACGGCGGCGTCTACGTCACCATCGCGATTGGCTGGCTGTGGGCGGTCGACGCGGTCAAGCCGACGCGCTGGGATCTGCTGGGCGCGGGGCTGTGCCTGCTCGGCATGGCGGTGATCATGTTCGCGCCGCGGACGGGCTGAATTCCAGCGCGGCGTTGCGCCGGCCACCGCGCGGCGCCATCATCTCCGGCGATCGCCGCGCACCGGGGCGCACCAGGGTCGGGAGAGCGAACCATGGGCCGTTTCGCCAGTTTCCGCGAGTTCTATCCGTTCTATCTGAGCGAGCACAGCAACCGCACTTCGCGGCGGCTGCACTTCGTCGGCAGCTGCGGCGTGCTGCTGCTGGTCGCCTGGGCGTTCGCCTCGGGCAACTTCTGGTGGTTGCTGGCCGCGCTGTTCTGCGGCTACGGTTTCGCCTGGGTGGGGCATTTCTTTTTCGAGAAGAACCGCCCGGCCACCTTCCGCCATCCGTTCTATTCCTTCGCCGGCGACTGGGTGATGTTCAAGGACATCCTGACCGGCAGGATTCGCTTCTGAGCCTGCGCGCTCAGGCCACCTCGGCCAGGCCGCGCTCCCGGTGGGGGGCGAACAGGCGGCGGCCGATATCGAAGGCGGTCGCCAGATGCCGCGCGGGCGCTTCGTCTCCCAGCGGCGCCAGCAATTCGGACGTGGACACCCGCGCGCCGCAGTACTCGAAGATGCCGTGGTCGACCTGGGTGCGCATGGCGCCAAAGTAGCCGTGGCGCGCATAGGTCCGCATGTCGGCGCCGCCGATCGCCAACAGGTGCACGCTCAGCCGGCCCAGCCTGCGCTCGTCGCGCCCCTCCCTTTCCTGGTAGGCCCAGCCCTGCGAGAACACCCGGTCGATCCAGCCCTTGAGCAGGCCGGGCATCGACCACCAGTAGACCGGGTACACCAGGGCCAACGCATCGGCGCGATCGATGCGCGCCTGCTCTGCCAGCACGTCGGCGTCGGCCGGTCCCTGCTGGAGGAAACGGGCGATATCCGTCGCGGTGAAGCGGGGATCGAAGCCTTCCCTGGCCAAGTCGGCGATCTCGGCGGTGTGCCCGGCATCCTCCACGCCATCGGCCAGCCGGCCGGCCACGGCATGGGTGAACGATTGGGACAACGGATGGGCGGTGACGATCAGGGCATGCACGGCGAACTCCGGGAGGGGACGGGTATATACTTCGAGTAACTTACGAAACGTAACTTACTTTTGGTATATAACGATGTCAAGCCGCCGGAAAGCCACCCGGGAGATTCCCGCCGCCGACACGCCCGCCCCGCGCCGGCGGCTCGCGCGCGAAGATCGCTACCGGCAACTGCTCGATGCCTCCTGGCGCCTGATCGGCGAAGAGGGCACCGAGGCCCTGTCGCTGGGACGCCTGGCGGAAGCGGCCGGCGTAACCAAGCCGGTCGTGTACGACCACTTCGGCACCCGTGCCGGCCTGCTGGCCGCGCTCTACCAGGATTTTGATTCGCGCCAATCAGCGCTGATGGACGAGGCGCTCCGCCACGGGGCCGAAGACCTGCCCGCGCGCGCGCACATCATCGCGTCCTGTTTCGTGGACTGCGTGCTGTCGCAGGGGCGCGAGATTCCGGGCGTGGTCGCCGCGTTGACGGGTTCTCCGGAAATGGAGCGGATCAAGCGCGAGTACCAGGGCGCCTTCATGGCCAAATGCCATGGTCTGCTGGCGCCGTTCGCGCCACGTCGCGCGCTGCCGGCGGCCAGTCTTTGGGCCTTGCTGGGCGCGGCGGAATCGCTGTCCTATGCGGCGGCGGCGGGCGCCATCGACGCGGCGCAGGCGCGGCATGCGCTGGCCGACCTGGTCATCGCGATCGTGCAGCGCGGCGAAGGCGTGCCGGCCTAGCGTCCCGGCTTACTCGTAGAACATCAGGAACGCGGCGCCGACGATCAGCGCGAACGCGGCGTAGTGGTTCCACTTCAGCGGCTGGCCCAGGTACCAGGTGGAGAAGCCGGCGAACACCACCAGGGTCAGGATTTCCTGGATGGTCTTCAGCTGCACCACCGAGTAGACGGTGCTGCCCAGGCGGTTGGCCGGCACCATCAGGGTGTACTCGAAAAAGGCGATGCCCCAGCTGGCGAAGATGGCCAGCAGCAGCGGTGCGCTGCGGTACTTGAGATGCCCGTACCAGGCGAAGGTCATGAAGACGTTGGAGCCGAGCAGCAGCAGCAGGGGCAGGATGCGGGCGAGCATGGGAGGGAGTCGGCGGGAGGACGCGCAAGCCTAGCTTCACTGGCGGCTGAATGGCAGGGTTTCCCTTCACGTGACCTCAACCTGGGGCCGGGTAGCTTCACAAACCTGAAGCACAGGAGCCTCATATGCGCCATTCACAGGAAACCGCGGGACTGGTCCTGGTTGTCGAAGACAACCGCAACATTTCGGAAATGGTCGGCGAGTATCTGGAAGGTCGGGGATTCGAGGTCGATTACGCCTCGGACGGACTGGACGGCTACCGGCTGGCCACCGAGAACAGCTACGACGTGGTCGTGCTGGATCTGATGCTGCCGCGCATGGACGGCATGGAAGTCTGCAAGAAGCTGCGCAATGAAGCGCGCAAGTCCACGCCGGTGTTGATGCTGACCGCCCGAGACACCCTGGACGACAAGCTGACCGGGCTCAGTTCCGGCGCCGACGACTACCTGACCAAGCCTTTCGCCATCCAGGAACTGGAAGCGCGCCTGCGCGCGCTGATCCGGCGCGAGCGCAGGCAGGTCGGCGCCGAAGTACTGAAGGTCGCCGATCTGGTGCTCGACCCGGTGAGCATGCGCGCGACCCGCGGTGGCAACGAGCTGATGCTGTCGCCGATCGGCCTGCGCTTGCTGACCATCCTGATGCGCGAATCGCCGCGGGTGGTCACCCGGCAGGAAATCGAGCGCGAAATCTGGGGCAACGGGTTGCCGGACTCGGACACCCTGCGCAGCCACCTCTACAACCTGCGCAAGGTGATCGACAAGCCGTTCGACAAGCCGCTGCTGCATACCGTCCAGAGCGCCGGCTATCGGATCGCGGACATCGGCTGAGGGCCACGGCATAATCCGGCCGGGGAGGGGAGCCGTCATGCCGCAGGGGTTGCCGCGAAAGCTACGCATTGCCTTCATCCTGCAGGCGGTGATGGTGAGCCTGGCGATCGTGCTGGGCGTCTACCTGATCTCGGCGGTCATCAAGCACAGCCTGATGAACACCGCCCTGCAGGAGGAGGCGACCCACTTCTGGGAGCTGTACGACGCCTCCACCGCGCAGCCGCCGCCGAACACCCACAACCTGCGTGGCTACCTGGTGGTCAAGGGCCACTCCAACCTGGTGCTGCCGGACAACCTGCGCGGCCTCAAGCCCGGTTTCCACGAGCTCAAGGACGACGACATGCTGGTGCTGGTGGACGAGCAGCCCGCCGGTCGGCTGTACCTGGTGTTCCTGCGTTCGCAGGCCGAACGGCTGGCGTTCTACTTCGGCACCCTGCCGATCATCCTGACCCTGATCGCCATCTACGTGGTGTCGTGGCTGACCTATCGCGCGTCCAAGCGGCTGGTGTCGCCGGTCAGCTGGCTGGCGCGGCAGGTGGCCGAATGGGATCCGCGCCGGCCCGACGTCAGCGGGCTGGCGCCGGATCGCCTGCCGGCCGAGGTGCAGGGCGAGGCCCGACAACTCGCGTCGGCGCTGCACGGCCTGGCCCAGCGCGTGGCCTCGCACGTGGCGCGCGAGCGCGACTTCACCCGCGACGCCAGCCATGAGCTGCGCACCCCGCTGACCGTGATCCGGGTCGCCAGCGATATGGCCATGGCCGAGGAGGCCTCGCCGCGAGTGGTGCGTTCACTGCAACGCATCCAGCGCGCCGGCCGCGACATGGAAGCGGTGATCGATGCCTTCCTGATCCTCGCCCGCGAGGCCGAGGTCGAGCCGCAACGCGAGGATTTCGATGTCGCCGACATCGTGCTGGACGAAGCCGAGAATGCGCGCGCGCTGTTGATCGGCAAGCCGGTCGACCTGGAGGTCACCTGCGTGGCCAAGCCCCGCCTGCACGCACCGCCGCGGGTATTCCAGGTGGTGGTCAGCAACCTGCTGCGCAACGCGTGCAGCTACACGGACACCGGCCGTATCGACGTGCTGGTCGAGGCCGACCGGGTGATCGTCAAGGACACCGGCATCGGCATGTCCGCCGAATCGATGGAGCGGGTGTTCGAGCCGTTCTATCGCGCCGATCCTTCCCGTCCGCGCGGGAGTGGGCTGGGCCTGTCGATCGTCAGCCGGCTGTGCGACCGGTTTGGCTGGAAGATCGAGTTCGAGAGTGAACTGGGCAAGGGCACGGCCGCGACCATCCGCTTCACCTGAGCATCTCCACCTGAGCATCCACGGGAAGGGAAAAATGAGCGGCAGCCCAACGGGCGCGGCCGCCGTCCATGCGCTGTCAACCGCCGTGCCCGGCGTGCGTTAATGGGCCCATACCTCTCCACCGACATTGCCGACTTGCCCGCATGAGCCAGCCGTCCCGCCGTCGTTCCGCGCTGATTTCCCGCATCGTCCTCGGCATCGCCGTCCTCGCCATCCTTGGCGCGGGCGCCTGGTACTGGAAGGGACGCCAGGCCAAGGCCGAAGAGGGCGCCTACCGCACCGCCCAGGTCGAGCGGGGCAACATCCGGGTGGCGATCTCGGCCACCGGTACCCTGAGCGCCATCTCCACCGTCACCGTCGGCAGCCAGATTTCGGGCCAGGTGACCGACGTGCTGGTGGACTACAACAGCCCGGTGAAGAAGGGTGACGTGCTCGCCCGCATCGACCCCAAGACCTACGAAGCCCAGATCGAACAGGGCACCGCGCAGATCGCCGCCGCGCGCGCTTCGCTGGCGCAGGCCCAGGCGACCCTGCGCAACGCCGAGCTGGACTACCGCCGCAAGGCCGATCTCGGCCAGCAGAAGCTGGTGGCGCAGAGCGACGTGGATCTGGCGCGCGCCGCGCTCGACCAGGCCCGCGCGCAACTCAACTCCGCCCAGGCGCAGATCCGCCAGCAGACCGCCTCCACCCAGACCACCCGGGTCAACCTGGAACGCACGGTAATCCGCTCGCCCGTCGATGGCGTGGTGCTGACCCGCAGCATCGAGCCGGGCCAGACCGTGGCCGCCAGCCTGCAGGCGCCGGAGCTGTTCACCATCGCCGAGGATCTGCGCAAGATGAAGATCGAACTGGCGGTGGACGAGGCCGACATCGGCCAGGTCAAGGTCGGGCAGACCGTGTCCTTCAGCGTCGACGCCTTTCCGGATCGTCAGTTCAAGGGCCTGGTCGAACAGGTGCGACTGGCCGCCACCACCACCAACAACGTGGTGACCTATCCGGTGGTCGTGACCGTGGACAACGCCGACGAGATCCTGCTGCCGGGCCTGACCGTCAACGCCGAGATCGAGGTCAGCAAGCGCGACAACGTGCTCAAGGTGTCCAACGCGGCGCTGCGCTACAAGCCTACCACCGAGGATGAGCAGGCGCAGGGCGCCCCGCAGATGGCGCAGGTTCGTGGCGGCGGCGTCACCGAGGATATGGAGCGTATCGCCGGCAGCCTGCAACTGAAGCCCGAACAGCGCGCCGCGTTCGACGCGGCGGTGAAGGCGGTACGCGATCGGCAGGCCGCGCGGATGGCCCAGGCCCAGCAGGATGGCGGCAACCGCCTGTTCGCCGGCGGGCCCGGTGGCGGCCCGCGCATGGTGACCAGCGGCGGCAACGGCGGCGCGATGCAGGCGCAGCAGCGCCAGCGCATGGCCGAACGCTTCCAGCAGGACTTCGCCGCGTTCCGCGCCAGCCTGGAGCCCGCACAGCAGCAGCGCTGGGACAACGAACTCAAGGCGCTGCTGTCGGCCAAGCGCGCGCCGCTGTACAAGCTGGTGGCTGGCAAGCCGGAACGGATCATGGTGCGGCTGGGCGCCAGCGACGGCAGCGCGACCGAGGTCGCGGGCAACCTGAAGGCCGGTGATCAGGTCATCGTCGGCGAGCGCGCCAAGGAATGAGTGCCATGAATACGTCCGCCGGCGAGGTGCCGGTGATCCAGACGCGGGCGTTGAGCAAGGTGTACTCGCCCGGCACCGAGGCCGAGGTGGTCGCGCTCAAGGGCGTGGACGTGCGCATCGGCCGGGGCGATTTCGTCGCCATCATGGGACCGTCTGGCTCCGGCAAGTCGACCCTGATGAACCTGATCGGTTGCCTGGACACGCCTTCTTCCGGCACCTACCACTGCGACGGCGTCGACGTGGCGACGCTGGACGCGGAGGAACTGGCGGTGCTGCGCCGGGACAAGATCGGTTTCGTGTTCCAGGGCTTCAACCTGCTGCCGCGGATGAACGCGCTGGAGAACGTCGCGATGCCGCTGGGTTATGCGCAGGTGCCTCCGCACGAGCGCACCGAACGCGCGCGCAAGGCGCTGGCGGCCGTGGGCCTGGCCGAGCGCGGCGGCCATCGGCCCAGCGAACTGTCGGGCGGCCAGCAGCAGCGCGTGGCGATCGCCCGCGCGCTGATCAACGAACCACCGATCATCCTGGCCGACGAACCCACCGGCGCACTCGACAGCCGCACCGGCGAGGAAATCCTGGCGCTGTTCAAGCGCCTGCGCGACGAAGGCCACACGGTCATCCTGATCACCCACGACGCCGATGTGGCCGCCCACGCCGATCGCATCCTGGTCATGCGCGACGGCGAGTTGCATGAGGAACCGGGATTCGGGAAACGGGATTCGGGATTGGGGGAAAGCAGCCGATGAACTTCACCGATATTCTGCGCACCGCGATCTTCGCCTTGCGTGGCAACTGGATGCGCAGCGCGCTGACCTCGCTGGGCGTGATCATCGGCATCGCCGCGGTCATCGTGATGGTTTCGGTCGGCCAGGGCACCCAGGCGGAAATCGACAAGCTGGTGTCCGGCCTGGGCTCGCAGCGACTGGACATCAACCCCGGTGCCGGACGCAGTGGTGGCGGCGTGCGCATGAGCGGGAGCAGCTTCTTCACCCTGCGCGAGGGCGACGTCGACGCCATCCGCAACGAAATCTCGGAGGTGCAGTACGTCGCCGGCGCGCTGCGCGGCAGCAGCCAGGTCGTGTATGCCGAGAACAACTGGTCGAGCAGTTGGCAGGGTGTGCAGCCGGACTACTTCGACATCAACAGCTGGACAATCGCCAACGGCGACGGTTTCGATGCGCAGGACTACAGCGGCGCCGGCAAGGTGGTGATCCTGGGCGAGACCGTGCGCCGCGAACTGTTCGGCGAGGAAACCGGCATCGGCCAGACCGTGCGCATCGGCCGGGTGCCCTTCACCGTGGTCGGCACGCTGGCGCCGAAGGGGCAGGGCGGTTTCGGCCAGGACCAGGACGACGTGATGATGGTGCCGCTGGAAACCGCGCGCCGCCGGTTGATGGGCTCGATGGGCCTGCCGCCCAGCGCGGTGATGCAGATCGCGCTGACCGTGGCCGACGCCAAGGACCTGGGCTACGTGCAGGGCGAGGTCGAGGCTTTGCTGCGCCAGCGGCACAAGATCGCGCCGGGCGAGGATGACGATTTCAACGTCCGCAACATTTCCGAAATCGTCGCCACGCGCACCGCCACCACCCGCCTGATGTCGCTGCTGCTGGGTGCGGTCGCGACCATCTCGCTGATCGTCGGCGGCATCGGCATCATGAACATCATGCTGGTGTCGGTGACCGAGCGCATCCGCGAGATTGGCCTGCGCATGGCGGTCGGCGCCGGACCGAGCGATGTGCGCAGGCAGTTCCTGGCCGAGGCCATGCTGATCTCGCTGATCGGTGGCGTGCTCGGCATCGCCATCGGCATCGTCGGCGCGCTGCTGGTGGGCAAGTTCAGCGAGCTGCCGGTGGCGTTGAACGGGCAGGTCGTCGGCCTGGCCGCGGGCTTCTCGGTGGCCACCGGCCTGTTCTTCGGCTACTACCCGGCACGCAAGGCGTCCCAGCTGGATCCGATCGAGGCGCTGCGCTCGCAGTAGGCCGGCTCCGCCGGCCACGCTTCTGCGGCATCATCGGCGGATGGATCTGGAGACCTATCGCGAATTGCGTTCGCAGGCGCGCCGGCTGGCGCGCTCCGCCGCCGACGCCGAGGATCTGGTGCAGGACACCCTGACCGCGGCCCTGGCCGCCGGCCGCGCCGATGCACCCTGGCTGGCCGGGACGATGCGCAACCTGGCCGCGATGCAGGCGCGCACCGCGGTGCGCCGCCGTCGCCGCGAGGCGCTGGTCGCGGACGACGACCCGTCCGGGGAAGCGACGGCCGGGATGGAATCCCCGGCGGTTCCCGGATGGCTGCACGCCTGGCCCACCAGCCTGCGGCGGGTGGCCGTGCTGGCGTTGCATGGCCTGTCGGCCGATGAAATCCGCTGGATCCTGGCGCTGTCGCCCGAGGCGTTCCGCCAGCGGCTCAGCCGCATCCGCAAGGCGCTCGGCGAACTGCCGCCCGCCGCGCGCGCGGAGAGCCTGGCCATGGCCTACGTGCGCGATCCGGCGCGCAGTGTGGATCTCCAGTTCGGTCTGATCCGCCGCGGGCTCCGGGCCGCGCTCGGCGGCGGCGCCGGACTGGCCACCCATGATGTCGACGGCCACCTGCTGGTGATCCGCCGTCCCGGTCACACCTGGCGTCCCGGCGGCAACGGATAGACGGGACCACAAACAACCACAAGGAGGACTCCCATGCTTTCCCAATGCAAGGTCGGCGCCATCGTCTTTTTCGTCAGTGATCTGGCCCGCTCGGTCGCTTTCTACCGCGATACCCTCGGCCTGCCGGTCAACGCGATCGACGGCCATGACGGCCCGTTCGCGCTGGCCGAGGTCGGTGAGCTGACCCTGGTGTTCATCGTCCAGGCGGTCCGCCCCGGCGAATCGCCGGTGGTGGTGTTCAGCCTGGACGGCGGCATCGACGACTACGCCGAGGCGCTGGCCGGGCGCGGCGTGGAGATCGTCGTGCCGGTCAGCGAGTCGCCGGACGGCGGACTGTCGCTGGACTTCGTCGATCCGGATCGTAATGTGCTGAGCCTGCACCAGGATGCAGGCCTGGCGCGCCGGAAATAATCCGGGGCACGAGCCTGTCGATGCGACGCCGCCCGCGGATCCTGCATCCGCGGGCGCGTCGTGCATGCATCAGGTGGATGCCTGCTGTTGCGACCAGGCTTCCATCCGCCGCTGCATTTCTTCCGGCGCGACGTCCTCGACATGGGTCGACAGCGACCACTTGTGTCCGAACGGGTCCACGACCGAACCGATGCGGTCGCCCCAGAATTCCTGCTTGACCGGACGGTCGGCGCGGGCGCCGGCCTTGACCGCGCGCGCATAGGCGGCGTCGGCGTCCTCGACGTAGATCATGAAACTCGAGGTCGCGCCGCCGCGGGTGTTCGGCGACAAGGCGTTCATGTCCGGCCATTCGTCGGACAGCATCAGCACGGTGTCGCCGATGCGGGTTTCGGCATGGCCGATGCGGTCGCCCATCGGCAGCCGGTACATTTCCTCGGCGCCGAAGGCGTCGCGGTAGAAATCCAGCGCCTTGGCGGCGTCGTCGACGATCAGGTAGGAAGTGACGCTGTGGTAGCCCTGCGGCCGGTACGAGGTGGTAGCCATGGAGGGGTCTCCTCTGCGGGAGGCCGACGCTACGCCTGCCGGAGTTATGTCCCCGTCTAGAAAAAGCCGCTGTCCGGAAAACGGGAAGGGCCCGTGCGCCCGAGGCTCAGTTCACGTAGGGAGCCAGCAGCTCGCGCCAGATCGCGTAACCGGCCGGATTCATGTGCAGCCGGTCGGCCAGGAACAGGTCCTCGCGCGGCTTGCCGCCCGCGTCCAGCATCGGCGTGAACACGTCGATGTAAACGAAGTCGTGACGCGTGGATTCGGCCTTGATCAGCGCGTTGGCCTCGCGTTGCGCGTCGAGCAGGTGCGCGCGGGACGGGCTCGGCTTGGTGGAGATGTAGACCAGGCGCGTCTTCGGCAGCTTGCGATGGATGAGTTCGGCGAAAGCGACGAAGTCGTCGTGCAATTGCCGTGGCGTGCGCCCGCTGGCGAGGTCGTTGTCGCCCGCGTACAGCACCACCGTTCCCGGCTTGTAGGGCAGCACGATGCGCGGTGCGTACCAGGTGCTGTCGCGGATTTCCGAGCCGCCAAAACCGCGATTGATGACCGTGGCGTCGGGGAAATCCCGGGCCAGCGATTCCCACATCCGGATCGAGGAACTGCCGACGAACAGCACCGCGTTCTGCGGCGGGGGATGGCTGGCGTCCTCGGCGGCGAACCGCTGCATGTCATTCTCCCACTCCGCGTTGGAGACCTCGGCAGGGATGGCCGGCGCCCGCTTCGGGCCGGAACCGTCGGACCAGGTGGCGCAAGCGGAGAGCGCCAGCAGGGCCGGCAACAGCAGGCAGGCCAGGCGGTGCGCGGGCAGCGGGAAACGGGACATCGGCGCGGGTCTCCGGGACGGGAAGAGGGGCCAGTGAACCAGCCGGGACCGCCAAAGGCAAACCGATACGCGCCGGGAAGGTCTCCCGATATGGCAAGATCGGGGTTCTCACGGACCCTCCGCACTCCATGCCCGCTGCCGCGACGCCCCGCCTTCCGCATTGCCCGCCCGCCCGTATCGCGGGCTGACCGGAGATCCAGGAATGGCGGACGAAATCGGACACATGCCCCGGGGTCCCGGGCGCATCCTCAAGGCGGCGATCTGGTCGATGCAGGGATTGCGCGCGGCCTGGCTGCACGAATCCTCGTTCCGGCTGGAGGTCTACCTGCTGATCGTGCTGGCGCCGCTGGCCTTGTGGCTGGGCGACACCGCGGTGGAGCGGGTGCTGTTGATCGGCAGTTGCCTGCTGGTGCTGGCGGCCGAACTGCTGAACTCGGCGATCGAGGCGGTCATCGAGCGCTACGGGCCCGAGCACCACGAACTGGCCGGACGCGCCAAGGACATGGGTTCGGCGGCGGTGTTCGTGCTGATGATGAACGTATTGCTGTGCTGGGGCCTGATTCTCTGGCCCCGCCTGTCCGAACTTTTCTCCTGATATAGCAAGGTTGCAAATCGAATGAGTCTCGAGTTCCTGGCCGACCCCAATGTCTGGCTGACCCTGGTGACGCTGAGCGCGCTGGAAATCGTGCTGGGCATCGACAATCTGGTGTTCATCTCGATCGCGGTGAGCAAGCTTCCGGCCCACCAGCGCCCGACCGCCCGCCGCTTCGGCATCGCGGTGGCCTGCATCACCCGGATCGCGCTGCTGGTGTCGCTGGCGTTCCTGGCGCGCATGCAGAACGACCTGTTCACCGTCGCCGGCATGGGCATCTCCATCCGCGATCTGGTGCTGATCCTGGGCGGCATCTTCCTGCTGGTGAAGGGCGGCATGGAGATCAAGGAACTGATCACCGGCGGCGAGGACGAGGACCCGTCCACCACCAAGGCTTCGGCGGTGTTTGGCCTGGTCATCGCCCAGATCGCGATCATCGACATCGTGTTCTCGCTGGACTCGGTCATCACCGCGGTCGGCATGGCCCAGCACATTCCGATCATGGTCGCGGCGATCCTGCTGGCGGTGGCGGTGATGCTGCTGGCGGCCAATCCGCTGGGCCGCTTCATCGACGCCAACCCGACCATCAAGATGCTGGCGCTGGCGTTCATCGTGCTGATCGGCGTGGTGCTGATCCTGGATGGCCTGGAAATCCACGTGCCCAAGCCGTACGTGTACTTCGCGATGGGCTTCTCGGTGATGGTCGAGTGGCTGAACCTGATGATGCGCCGCCGCGCCGCGCAGAAGCACATCCCGGGCGCCGGCAACTGGTAAGCCGCCGCTGGCGTTTCCGTCTCCCCGACGCCCGGCTTCCGCCGGGCGTCGGCGTTTGGGGGTAGCTGACGGGGCGGCAACGGTGGTGCCGCCGCCGCGCCGGCGCGGTTGCATCCTTCACCGGCGGATGCTGCAATGCCGCCGTCCCTGCCGAAGGAGTGGTGTCATGCGCCTGTTCGTCCGTTCGCTCGCACTGGTCGCCCTGGCGGCCCTGCTGTCCGGTTGTGGCTACAACTCGATCCAGCAGAAGGATGAAGCGGTCAAGGCCGGCTGGTCGGAAGTGCTCAACCAGTACAAGCGCCGCGCCGATCTGATTCCCAACCTGGTCAAGACCGTGCAGGGCTACGCCCAGCAGGAACGGCAGGTGCTGACCGACGTCACCAACGCGCGCGCGCGGGTCGGCCAGATCCAGGTCAACGCCGACGATGCCGCCTCGCTGCAGCAGTTCCAGCAGGCGCAGGGCGAACTGTCCAGCGCGCTGTCGCGCCTGCTGGTGGTCACCGAGAACTACCCGAACCTGAAGTCGGATCAGTCCTTCCGCGATCTGCAAGCGCAACTGGAAGGCACCGAGAACCGCATCACCGTCGCGCGCGGCCGTTACATCCAGACCGTGCAGGACTACAACACCTTCATCCGCTCGTTCCCGCAGGTGATCACCGCCAAGATCTTCGGCTACAAGGAAAAGCCGAACTTCACGGTGGAGAACGAGGCGCAGATCCAGCAGGCGCCGCAGGTCGACTTCGGCACGCCGGCGCCGGCTCCGCAGGCGCCGCAGCCGGCCCAGCCGCCGGGTCCGGAGCCCGCGCCCGCGCCGGCCAACTGACCGACCGCGAACGCGCCGATGCTGCGCCGCGCGCTGTCCGGGCTGCTGCTGTGGTGCTGCCTGCTGCTGCCGGCGGCGGCCCAGCAGTTGGCGGCCATTCCCGCCCTGGACTCGCCGGTGGTGGATACCACCGGCACCCTGGATGCCGCGCAGAAGCAGCAGCTGGAGCAGCAGGCACTGGCCCTGCAGCAGCGCAAGGGCAGCCAGCTGCAGGTACTGATCGTTCCGAGCACCGAGCCGGAGAGCATCGAGCAGTACACCCTGCGCGTGTTCGAGCAATGGAAGCTGGGACGAAAGGGCGTGGACGACGGCGTGCTGCTGCTGGTCGCCAAGAACGACCGGCGCGCGCGCATCGAACCAGGCTATGGCCTGGAAGGCGCGATTCCCGACGCCATCGCCAACCGGGTCATCCAGGAATACCTGGTGCCGAAATTCCGTGGCGGCGACTACGGCGGCGGCATCACCGACGCGACCGCGGTGCTGGTCAAGCTCATCGACGGCGAGGCACTGCCGGCGCCAATCAGCGACCACCGGCCGGAGCGTTCGCGTGGCGGTGACTGGCTGTTCGCGCTGTTCGCCGCCTTCATCATCGCCAGCATCGTGCGTGGCGTGTTCGGGCGTGCACCCGCCGGCATCCGCGGGTTGTTCACCGCCGGTGCCGCCGGCGGCACCGCATTCCTGCTGTCCTCGCTGATTCCCGTGGCCGGCATCGCCGGCGTGTTCGGCCTGATCTACGGCCTGCTGTCGGTTTCCACCAGTGGTCGTTATGCCCGCCATCGCGACTGGGGTGGGTGGGGCGGTGGCGGTGGCTGGGGGGGCGGAGGAGGTTTCGGCGGCGGCGGTGGCTTCGGAGGAGGCGGCTGGGGCGGCGGCGGCGGCATGTCCGGAGGCGGTGGCGCCTCGGGGAGCTGGTGATGCGGCTGCTGCGCCATCTATTCCCGCCTTCCGCGCGCCGCTTGTTCCCGGCCGACAGCCTGCAGCGCATCGCCGACGCCATCCACCAAGGCGAACAGCGCCATCGCGGCGAAGTGATGTTCGCGGTGGAGGCGGATCTGCCCCTGCTTGCGGTGGTGCGTGGCATGCAGGCCCGCGCGCGCGCGCTGGAAGCGTTCGCGCGACTGCGCACCTGGGACACGGAAGCCAACAACGGCGTGCTGATCTACCTGCTGCTGGCCGATCACCGCATCGAGATCGTCGCCGACCGCGGGCTGCGCGGCCGGGTCAGCGACGAGCAATGGCGCGGCGTCTGCCAGCTGATGGAAGAGCGTCTGCGCGCCGGTGAAGCCGAAGCCGCGGTGATCCGCGGCATCACCGCGGTGTCGGACCTGCTGGCGGCGTTCTTTCCGCAGGATGGCAGCCAGCGGGATGAGGACGAACTGCCCAACCAGCCGCACGTCTTCTGAGCCGGCACCGGAACGCGAGTCCGGCCGCAAGCCTTGCCGCCGGCTGTCCCCGGGGCGGGACGGACGGTGCAAGCCAACCCGGCTGGGGCAAAATAGGGTATTCCCTGCCGGTCCCCGAGGCGCATGATCTACCTTCACCAGATTGACCCGATTGCCCTGTCGCTGGGGCCGCTGAAGCTGCATTGGTACGGCCTGATGTACCTGCTGGGTTTCATCGCGGCGTGGTGGCTGGGCCAGCGGCGGGTGCGGGCAGGCCGGTTGCCGGGCGTGGACGCCAACGGATTCTCGGATCTACTGTTCTACGCGATGATCGGCGTGGTGCTGGGCGGGCGCCTGGGTTACATCCTGTTCTATGGCCTGGAAGGGTTCCTCGCCAATCCGCTGTCCATCTTCAAGGTCTGGGAAGGCGGCATGAGTTTCCACGGTGGCCTGCTCGGCGTGATGACCGCCGCGCTGTGGTGGTCGCGCCGCCAGCGCATGCACTTCTTCGACACCATGGACTTCGTTGCTCCGCTGGTGCCGCTGGGGCTGGGGTTCGGCCGGATCGGCAATTTCATCGGCGCCGAGTTGTGGGGCAAGTACACGAAGGCGGATTGGGGCGTGATCTTCCCGACCGATCCGGCATTGAAGGACTTCAGCGCCGCGCAGTTGCAGGCGCAGTACGCGGCCGGCGCGCTGGATCAGTTCGCGCGCCACCCTTCGCAGCTGTACCAGGCGTTCCTCGAAGGACTGGTGATGTTCGCCGCGCTGTGGTGGTTCTCCCGCCAGCCGCGGCCGCGCTACGCGGTCTCCGGCCTGTTCGCGCTGCTGTATGGTGTGTTCCGTTTCCTGGTCGAATTCGTGCGGGTGCCGGACGAGCAGCTCCAGTACCTGGCCTTCGGCTGGCTGACCATGGGCCAGCTGCTGAGCGTGCCGTTGATCCTGCTGGGTTTGTACCTGCTGTGGCTGTCGCGCCGCTCGCCCGTCCTGCAACCCGTCGTTCCAGCCAAGGAATCCGCATGAAGCCCTATCTCGATCTGTTGCGCCATGTGCTGGAGCAGGGCGCCGAGAAATCCGATCGCACCGGCACCGGCACGCGCAGCGTGTTCGGCTGGCAGATGCGCTTCGATCTCGCCGAGGGTTTCCCGCTGGTCACCACCAAGAAGCTGCACCTGCGTTCGATCATCCATGAGCTGCTGTGGTTCCTGAAAGGCGAGACCAACATCGCCTACCTGAAGGACAACAAGGTCAGCATCTGGGACGAATGGGCCAACGCCGACGGTGAGCTCGGCCCGGTCTACGGCAAGCAATGGCGCCGCTGGGCGACCGCCGATGGCGGCGAGATCGACCAGATCAAATGGGTCGTCGAGGAGATCAAGCGCAACCCGGATTCGCGCCGGCTGATCGTCAGCGCCTGGAACGTCGCCGATCTGCCGAAGATGGCGCTGATGCCGTGCCACACGATGTTCCAGTTCTACGTGGTCGACGGCAAGCTGAGCTGCCAGCTGTACCAGCGCAGCGGCGACATCTTCCTGGGCGTGCCCTTCAACATCGCCAGCTACGCGCTGCTGACCCACATGGTCGCGCAAGCCACCGGGCTGGGCGTGGGCGACTTCGTGCACACGCTGGGCGATGCGCACCTGTATTCCAATCACTACGAGCAGGCGCGCGAACAGCTGGCACGCGAGCCGCGCAAATTGCCGACGCTGCGGCTGAATCCGGACGTGACCGATCTGTTTGCCTTCAGCTACGAGGACATCGAAATCCTCGGCTACGACCCGCATCCAGCCATCAAGGCGCCGGTCGCGGTATGAGCGGTGTTGACGAGGCGGCGGAGATCGGTTTCCGCCGCGACGATGCCTACCTGCGCGAGCAGTACCTCAAGTGGTGGTGGTTCCGCAGTGGCTGGCGCCGCTGGATCTGGGGGGCGTCGCTGCTGCTGGGACTCATCGCGCTGGCGATCATTTTCCTCGCGGATTCTCCCGGCCTGCGCCTGCCCGCCGTGGTGATCGCCGCCGCCGGCCTGGCGCAGGGCGTGATGCCGTGGCTGGAATTCCGCCGCTGGAAGCGGACCGCGCTCGGCGGCCTGGACACCATGCCGGACCTGCGCCTGTCGGTGGAGGCGGGCGTGCTGCGGTTCGGTGCCGGACCGAACGTGCGCTACGAGGCTCGCGGCGACGTGGTGCGCGTGGCGGGCGGACGCTTCATCTACGAGCAAGGGCAATCCGGCCGGCACGCCTACGTGCCGGACCGCTGCTGGAACGAGCCGCGCACGCAGGCGCTGCTGGCGACCTGGCAAGCCGACGCCGCGCCGCGCTAACGCGGCGTGGTGTCGCGGCAACCGGCAATGCAGCGGAAGTATGCGGCGGCGCCGGGATAATCCACGGTCATGATGAAGTGGCGGAACGCATTGCCGCCCAGCGCACCGTCCACCCGCGCGTCCATGAAGCTGGACATGAAGTCGTGGAAGTTGCGGTTCTCGCGGTGGGTGAACCACACCGGCCCCACCTTGTAACCGGCGATGATCACTTCCGGCACCTCGATCATCGCCGAGCCCATGCCTGCCTGCGCGTTATCGATCACCCGCCAGTCCGGATGCGCCTTGCGCCAGGCCTGGAACACGCTGTCGGCGATCATGCTGGTGGCGCGCTCGGAGGGACCGCCATCGGCGAGTTCGGCCTGCGCGTTCGGCGTCAGCACCGTCATCGCGCCGGTATCCAGCAGCAGCGAATGCGTCTTTCCGTCGATGACGACCTGCAGGCGCGGGAAGTCGGTTACCCGGTTGCCGTGCCCGTCGGTCTTGAAGCCCAGCGCCAGCCGGCGCAGTTCCGGCGAAGGCTTCCAGTCGCCGGCTTCGCGGCGGAAGCGGCGCGCGGGATAGTCCCAGGTCCAGATGCGGCCGGAGAACCACGCCTGCCCCAGGATGCCATCGTCCTGGCTGGTGCCCGGCAACTGCGGGCCGGCGAGCGCGCTCGGCAACACCATCATGCGGCCATCGTCGGCCAGCGGCGGCGGGATGCCGGCCTCCACCGCGAAGGCGGGCAGGCGGGTGACCTTGGCGCGATCGCCGAGTTCGCGGCGCGCTTCCGGGTCCTCCAGTGGCGACAGCGGCAGCTTCAACCGCTCGACCGCTTCCTGCTTGAGGAAGAGGCCGCCACCGGTGTCTGTGTACAGGCGCAGGCGTTCACCGGTGGCTCCCTGCGCTTCCAGGTAGACGCGGTCGGATTCGAAGCGCGCCGGCAGGGACTGGCCGGCGTCGGCGGCCGCGGCCAGCAGCAATCCGCCGGCCAACAGCATCGTTCTGGCTTGCGAGGGCATCCGGCCTTCCCCGAAGATGGTGTGTGGCGAAAGTACGCCGCGTTCCCCCCGCCTGCAATACGCCGGAAGTCAGCCCGCATGAATCCATCCGTTTCCCTGTCGCTGATCGCCGCGCTCGATCGCCGGTACGCCATCGGCCGCGACAATGATCTGCCCTGGCGGTTGCCCGACGATCTCAAGCGCTTCAAGGCGCTGACCCTGGGCAAGCCGGTGCTCATGGGCAGGCGCACCGCCGAGTCGCTCGGTCGCGCGCTGCCGGGCCGGCGCAACCTGGTGCTGACCCGCCGTGGACAGGTGCCGTTCGCCGGCATGGAGGCGGTGGCGTCGCTCGAGCAGGCGCTGGCCTGGGCGGCCAGCGAGGACAATCCGGAAATCTGCGTGATCGGTGGCGGCGAGATCTACGCGCAGACCCTTTCGCTTGCCGACGCGCTGTACCTGACCCATGTCGATACGTTGGTCGAGGACGCGCACGCGCACTTTCCCCGCTTCGACCCCACCGAGTGGGACGTGGTGCGGCGCGAACCGCATCCGGCCGACGCGCGCCATGCGCATGCGTTCGAATTCATCGACTACCTGCGGGTGCGGACGGCCTGAGCCGGAGTCGCCGCGCGCTTACGGAAGCAGCGGCCGGTAGTGGCCGATGATGGGGTGCCGGAACAGCAGATCCTCTTCGCGGGTTCCCGCGCCGATGTTGTGCAGGATCAGCGGCACGCCGTCGGCACCCCGGCGGTCGGAGACGATGCCGATGTGCAGCAGGCCGCTGCCTTGCAGCTTCCAGGCGACGATGTCGCCCGGCGCGTAGTCCGTCGCCCGTGCGCCGATGGCGCGTTGCCAGCCCTGTTGCTTGAACCAGTGCATCTGGTTGGGCACCCGGCGGTGGTCGATGTTCCGATCCGGGCCGGACATGCCCCAGTCCTGCGGATAGGCGTGGAAGCGGGCCCGCATGTCCTCGTGGATGGCCTGCTGGAGATCCAGTCCCTGCGTGCGCAGGGCGCGGATCACCACGTCCGTGCAGACACCACGATCCTGCGGGACATCGCCGCCTGGATACGCCAGCCGGACATACGCGGGATCGTAATTGCGGGTGACGCCGACCTGCGACCGGGCGGCCGCGACCAGGGGAGGGGAGGCGGCGGAAACAGCGCTTGCGGGCGCGCCCATCGCGGCGGAGACCGCGGTGGGCACGGGAACTCGCGGGGACGTTGCAGTGGCCGGAGCACGTCCACATGCCGCCAGCAGCTGGGCGGACAGCAGGGCCATGGCCAAGGTGCGCGGAGGGACCGTCGGAATACGCATGGCCCGATTGTAGAGGAGCAACCTCCTACCGGTACGCCGAGATCGGTGAACTGAAAACAGCCGCAAGCCCGATGTTCGGGAGGCGTCAGTCCCGGCCCGCGAAGGAAGCGGGATCCACGTCGCGTCCGGGTACCTGCACGATCCGCAGTTCGTCGGTATCCAACTGCAGCGCGGTGAGCTTGCCGCCCCACACCGCGCCGGTATCGATCGCGTGCACGCCGTGGCCGATCATCAGGCCCAGGGTCGACCAATGGCCACAGACGATCTTCAGATCGCGCGGGGCGCGGCCGGGCACCTCGTACCAGGGATACAGGCCCTGCGCCTGGGTGCCGGGTGCGCCTTTCTCCTCGATCGCCATGCGCCCGCGCGGCGTGCAATAGCGCATGCGGGTGAGCACGTTGATGATGGCGCGCGCGCGGTCGTAGCCGGACAGGCCGGAGGACCAGTTGGGCTTGTCGCCGTACATGTTGCGGAACAGCTTGCGATAGCCGCTGCCGTGCAACTGCTGCTCGACCTCGCGCGCGTAGCGCTCGGCGAGGCTGGTGGTCCATTTGGGCGCGAGCCCCGCGTGAATCATCATCCAGCCCAGTTCGCGGTCGGCGTGGACCAGTTTCTGTCCGCGCAGCCAGTCCAGCAGCACGCGTGCATCGTCGGCCAGCACCACCCGCTGCAGGTCCGGATTGACCTTGCGCTGCTCGTCCGGCGAACGTTCGCCGATCGCCAGCAGGGACAGGTCGTGATTGCCCAGCACCACCACGCTCTGCTCGCGCAGCGAATGCACCAGCCGCAGGGTTTCCAGTGATTGTCCGCCGCGGTTGACCAGATCGCCGCAGAACCAGAGCCGATCCCGTGCGGGATCGAAACGCAGCCGCTCCAGCAGCCGCTGGGTCGCGTCGTAGCATCCCTGCAGATCGCCTATCGCCCAGACCGCCATCAGTGCAGCGTCCGCGGAACCGAGAGGGTGAACTGGGGAATGGGGGCGTCGAAGCGGGTGCCGTCGTCGGCAATCATGTCGTAGCTTCCTTTCATGGTCCCGATGTCGGTTTCCAGCACCGCCCCGGAGGTGTATTCGAAGTCCTCGCCCGGCTGCAGCCATGGCTGCTCGCCGACCACGCCGGCACCTTCCACTTCCCGGACCTTGCCGTTGGCGTCGGTGATGACCCAGTGGCGGCCCAGCAGGCGCGCGGGCACGTCGCTCCGGTTGCGGATGCGGATGGTGTAGGCGAACACATAGCGCCCGTCCTCGGGCGCGGATTGATCGTCGAGGAAGCGGGTGGCTACGTCGATGTCGATGGCGTAGTCGTGTTTCATGCCGGACAGTGTATGCATTGCGGCGTGAAACGGGAAACGCCGCGCGGGCGCCGGAACGGTCAGGCCGCTGGCGCCACCGGTGCCTGGTTGGCCAGGCGGATGAAGGCGGCCACTTCCACCTGTTCGGCGCGCGCGTCGGGACTGATTCCTGCGGCTTCGATCGCGGCCCCGTCGCAGACCCCGCCCAGGGCGTTGCGCAGGGTCTTGCGGCGCTGGCCGAATGCGGCGCGCACGATTTCGGTGAAGCGCTGCGGATCCGCGACGCCAATCTCGGCGGGCGGGCGGGGCACCATCCGCACGACCGCCGAATCCACCTTCGGCGGCGGCCGGAACGCCCCGGGGGGAACCACGAACAACGGCGTCACCGTGCAGTACGCCTGCAGCATCACGCTCAGGCGGCCATAGACCTTGCTGCCGGGACCGGCGGCCATGCGATCCACCACTTCCTTCTGCAGCATGAAGACCATGTCGCGGATCGACGCGGCGTGTTCGAGCGCATGGAACAGGATCGGCGAGGACAGGTTGTAGGGCAGGTTGCCGACCAGGCGCAGGCGATCGTCACCGGCCAACTTGCCGAAGTCCACCGCCAGCACGTCCTTGTGGATGATGGTGAGGCGGCCGACGCCTTCGGATGCTTCCATCAGCGGGGTGATCAGATCGCGATCGAACTCGATCGCGGTCAGTTCGCCGTGCCGGCGCAGCAGCGGCAGGGTGATGGCGCCCTGGCCGGGGCCGATTTCGACCAGCCTGTCGCCCGGCTTGGGATCGACAGCCAGCACGATCCGCTCGATGTAGCTGCGGTCGGTGAGGAAGTGCTGGCCCAGCGATTTCTTGGGTGGCGCCTTGAAGGGGGGCATGGCGAGGTAGGGATTGGAGATTGGGGATTGGGGATTCGAGCGGGCAGGAAGCAGGGTATGCGTTTGCTAGCTTGCGGATTTCAGGGTGGCGATGCGGGCGCAGGTCTGTACCGCGGCGAACAGGCTGGACGGATCGGCAATGCCCTTGCCGGCCAGGTCCAGCGCGGTGCCGTGATCGACCGCGACGCGCGGATACGGCAGGCCCAGGGTGAGGTTCACCGCCTGCTCGAAGCCGCTGTATTTGAGCACCGGCAGGCCCTGGTCGTGATACATCGCCAGCACCGCATCGAAGCCGGCGAGCTTCTGCGGCAGGAACGCGGTATCCGCCGGCAGCGGTCCGATCAGGCGCATGCCTTCCCCGCGCAGCGCGGCCATCACCGGCTCGATGACTTCGATTTCCTCGTGGCCGAGATGGCCGGCTTCGCCCGCATGCGGATTGAGGCCAAGCACCGCGATCACCGGATCGCCGATGCCGAAATCGTCGCGCATCGCAGCGTGGGTGATACGCAGCACGGAGGTCAGCGCGTCGGTGGTGATGGCGTCGGGCACCTGTCGCAGGGGCAGGTGGGTGGTCGCCAGGGCGACCCGGACGATGTCGTTGGCCAGCATCATCACCACCTCGCGGCCAGCGCGCGCGGCCAGCAGTTCGGTAGTACCGGTGTAGGCGATGCCGCCGGCGTTGATCGCGGCCTTGTGTACCGGGCCGGTGACCACTCCATCGAATTCACCGCTCAGGCAGGCGTCGGAAGCCTGGGCCAGGGCGGCGATGACGGTGGCGGCGTTGCGGGGATCGGGTTGGCCGAACCGGGTCGGGGCGGGATTGGCCAGCGGCCGCAGGCACAGCTCACCCGATGCGCGGGCTTCCTGCTGTTCGTCGAGCAGCCGCAGTGGCAGATCCAGCGCGGCCGCGGCCGCCTGCATCACGCCCGGGTCGGCAAACGCCACCAGCCGGCAATCCCGGCGTGGCTGCTGGGCAAGCCTGACGCAGAGTTCGGGCCCGATGCCGGCCGGCTCACCCGGGACCAGCGCCAGGCGGGGCAGCATGCTCAGCCGCCGGGAGCGGGCGCGGGCGTTTCAGCCGGTGCCGCCGCCGGCGCATTGGCCGGCGTGCCGTCGGTCTGGGCCTGAGCGCCGGTACGGATGTTCACGTAGGCTTCGCCGCGCATTTCCTGCAGGAATCGGTTGTATTCGTCTTCCAGCTTGCGGCGGCCGATGGTCTCGCGGACCTGGGCACGCTGGTTTGCATCGGTGACGTCGCTCTGGCGCGCTTCCACGCGCTGCACGATGTGCCAGCCCGCATCGGTGCGGAACGGCTCGGTGACCTGTCCGTCGCCGACACCGGCCACCTGCTCGCCGAACGCGGGACCGAAGGCATCGCCGGGGAACCAGCCCAGATCGCCACCTTCACCACGGCTGTTGGGATCCTCGGAGGATTCCTTGGCGACGGTGGCGAAATCCGCGCCACCGGCGATGCGGGCACGCAGGGTGTCGATCTTGGCCTTGGCCGCGGCGGCGTCCTGGGCCTCTGTGATGCGCACGAGGATGTGGCGGGCGTGGTATTCGGTGACGGTGCGCTTTTCCGCCTGCGAGGCGTCGCGGGTCTCCACCAGCTTGAGCAACTGGAAGCCGCTGGCGCCGCGCAGCGGGCCGACGACCTGGCCGGCCGTCATCGTCTTGAGCATTTCCACGAATGCGGTCGGGATTTCGTCCATGCTGCGCCAGCCCAGATCGCCGCCATCCAGCGCGTTGGGGCTGTCGGAATAGCGCACGGCCGCGGCGTTGAAGTCCATCTCGCCCTTGTCCAGCAATGCCTTGATGCCATCGATCTTCTGCTGGCCCGTGGTGATCTGCTCGGCGGTGGCGCCATCCGGCAGCGCGACCAGGATGTGCGCCAGGTGGTATTGCTGGCCGGAGCTGGCCTGCATCGCCAGGGCGGCGTCCACTTCACCCTCGCTGACCTGGATCTTGCTCTGGGCGAAGCTCTGGCGCAGACGCTGGACGGTGATTTCGTCACGCAGCGAGTTGCGGAAGTCGTTGAAGGACATGCCGTCCTGGGCCAGGCGCGCGCGCAGGGCGTCGACGGTCATGCCGTTCTGCTGGGCGACTGCGGCGACCGCGCCATTGATTTCCTGATCGCCGACCTGGATGCCGCTGCCATTGGCGCGTGCCACCTGCAGCTTCATCAGGATCAGGCGTTCCATGACCTGGCGCTCCAGCACTTCCCGCGGCGGCAACTGGCCGGGCTGGTTGGCGTACTGGTTGACCACGTTGGCGACCGCGCGGTCCAGCTCGCTCTGCAGGATGACGTCCTCGTCGACGATCGCGGCGATCCGGTCCAGCGGCTGGAGCGTCTGGGCCGACAGCGGGAGCACGCAGGCGGCGGCCAGCAGGACGGCGGCGAGGGGGCGGTACAACTTGATGGTCATGGCAGCATATCCGGAGCGTAGCGGTTGTCGTCGTCCGGATCCGGCGCGGTATTGCTCGGCGGGACGAGATAGAGGTCGTCTCGGTAATAGCCGAGGATACCACGGCGCAGGGTGCGCTCCGTGTCCTGGCCGGCTGAGCCGAGGCCCTTGAGGACGAATTCGACCTGGATGGAATTGTTCATTTCCCCCTCGCGGTTGCGCACGTAACGGCGCACCACCGCGCGGACCGCCAGGCAGCAGCTATCCCACTGGACGCCGGCGATGCCTTCCAGCAGCTTGTTTTCCATGAACGAGTGGTAATAGCGGCCGACGATGCTCCAGGACGGGCTGATCGGGTACAGGAACGAGAAGTCGCCCTGTTCCAGCAGGTCCCGGCGATGGCGGTAGGTCAGGTTGACCACGCCGTCGTCGCCGATCAGGTAGCGCGCGCGCAGGCTGGCCAGATCTTCCCGACGGAACTTCGGATCCCACTGGTAGGAGGCGCCGATGGTCCAGCGATCGGTGGGGGCGTAGTTGGCATCGGCAATCCAGGCCGATTTGCCCTTCAGCAACGGGGCCTCGGAGGGGGATAGGGTAACTTGGCTGTCCTCGAAATACCGGATCTGGCCGAGGCTCATGGACGCCCGTTCGAACCCATCGGACTGACGAAGGAAACGGGTGGTCAATGCCATCGTCAATTGGTTGGCGTCCGACTGGCGATCCGGACCCGAATAACGGTTGTCACGGAACATCTGGCCCCAGCTGAAGGTGAAGGGGCGGGTGTCGAACAGCGGGATGCCATCCTGCTCGCGATACGGCACGTTGAGGTAGAACAGCCGCGGTTCCAGCGTCTGCAGGAAGCGGCTTCCCTTGATCTCGGTTTCGCGGTCGAAGAACAGGCCCATGTCCACCGAGCCGATGGGCAGGCTGCGGTTGGGTGATTCATCGTAGTACGGCCGCATCATTGCGTCGGTGACGCTGCCGGCAGGCACGCCCAGCGCGCGCGCCGCGCGGGTGACCGCAATGCTGCGGGCCAGGCCGGGATCCAGGCGATAGTCGGTATAGCGCCAGGCCAGGGTGGGACGGATGTACCAGGACGGTCCCTCGAAGTTCAAGCCGACGGTCGGCTTCAAATCCAGTCGGGTTCCGCCGTCATGCAAATCGTGCTGGAAGCGCACGGCCTCGCTGCGCAGGCCGATATTGAGCCACTGGCCCAGTGGACGCTCGTAGTTGAAATAGGCGCGCGGCAAACGGTTGTACGGCAGCGAAGCCTTGGTCAGGTTGAAATCCGACAACTGCCAGGCATCGGCCATGATGCCACCGTTCCAGAACTGACCCACGCCGTACAGGCCGGCGGTACTGGTGAGTGTGCTGGCGGTCAGGCCGCCGAGGTTGTTGGCGAAGTCCTCGACGTAGCGGGAATCGCTGATCCAGACCAGGTTGGCGCGCGCCTGCCAGTGCTTGCCGAGATTGTGGTAGCCGTTGAAGCGGAACAAGCCGCGGCTGTCGTCCGGATCCGGGTTGCGCTCGGGCACGAATTCCGGCTCGTGGGAGCGCGTCTCCAGCAGATCGTCGCGATGCATGTAATTGCCCTCCAGCTTGCCGGCACCGCCCCTGTACAGGTAGCGGAACTCGGCCCCGAGGGCGAAACCGCGCTCGCTCATGTAGCGCGGATTCAAGGTGGCGTCGTAATTCGGTGCCAGGTTCAGGTAGATCGGCTGGCGGTAGTCGAAGCCGTTGCGCCCGGAATGGCTCAGCGCCGGGTACAGCAGGCCGGTGTGGCGCTGGTCGTCGATCGGGAACTTGAACCACGGCATGTACAGCACCGGCACATGGCCAAGCCGCACGGTCGCGCCGTGGGCCACGCCCCAACCGGTTTCGGTGTTCACGTCGATGCGCCGCGAACGCAGTTCCCAGCGTCGATCGGAGGGATCGCAGGTCGAGTAGGTGGAATGCAGCAGGCTGCCTTCCGGCCCCTTCATGTCGATGCGATCGGCGCCGCCGTTGCCGCGTCGCGACACCAGCTGGTACTGCAGGTTGTCGATCTGGTGGCGGTCGGCGTTCTGATCGCCGCGCGCGCTTTCGGCGACCAGGCGGATGCCGGCGTCCTGGTAGCGCACGTGGCCATCGGCGGAATAGGTGTCGCTTTCCTGATCGTAGGTCAGGTTGTCCGCGCCCAGGAACTGGTCGCCGCGGACCAGGGCGACGTCGCCCTTGTACTCCAGGTTCTGTTCGGTGCCACCGAGCTGGTTGCCCTCGATGTGGGTGTCCTGGTTCGCGCGCGCGGCCCGGGCCTGCTCGGTGTTGGCGCCCGCGGCGGGCTGGGGTACGCCGGCGAAGGCCGGGACGGGATCCTGGATCGGACACAGCGCCCAGCTCTCGGGCTTCTCGTCCGCCAGCGCCGGCAGGCACAGGGCGATACTGAACGGCAGGGGCAGCAGGCGAAGGACTGGACGCACGCGGTACCGGGCTCCGGGATGGTTCGGTTCAGAAACGGCGGTTAGCTTGCCGGATCGCCGGCATGGCGGCAATGAATACCCCCGGCCGGTTTCGGGTCTGGTTCATGCAGCCCGAAGGCGTCGCCAGCGGGTACGCTCAGCGCAGTTCGTCGACATGGGCGGCGGCGCACTCTTTCAGTGCCTCCAGGTCGTAGCCACCCTCCAGCATCGAAACCATCCGCCCGTCGGCGTGGCGGCGGGCGATCCGGCGCAGTTCCCGGGTCAGCCAGCCAAAATCCTCGGTTTCCAGCATCAGGTCGGCCAGCGGGTCGCGCATGTGGGCGTCGAAGCCGGCGGAGATCAACAGCAATTGCGGGCGGAATTCCTCCAGCGCCGGCAGCAACTGGTCAGCCCAGGTGTTCTGGAAGCGGAAGCCGCCGCTGCCCGGCGGGAGCAGGGCGTTGAACACATTGCCCGCGCCGCGCTCGTAGGGCGCGCCGCTGTAGGGGAACAGGCCCGATTCGTGGGTACTGAAGTAGGCCACCCGGGGATCGTCGTAGAAGATCGCCTGGGTGCCATTGCCATGGTGCACGTCGAAATCGACGATCGCGACCCGCTCCAGGCCGTGTTTCTCCAGCGCGTGGGCGGCGGCCACGGCGATGTTGTTGAACAGGCAGAAACCCATCGCCGTGCCGGAAGTGGCGTGATGGCCAGGGGGGCGCACCGCGCAGAAGGCGGTGCCGGCTTCCCCGTGCATGACCGCGTCGACCGCGGCGATGCCGGCGCCGGCGGCACGCAGCGCGGCCGCGCGCGAGGCCGGGACCATCACCGTGTCCGGGTCCAGCATGCGGTGGCCTTCGAAATCGGTGTCGAGCACGTCCTTCAGCAGCGTCTCGTCGTGCACGCGGCGCAGATCGCCCAGTTTGGCCAGCGGCGCTTCGCGCCACTCGAGGTCGCCATGCGCGCGGCGCAGCACCTCCAGCACCACCTCCAACCGTGCCGGCCGCTCCGGATGTTCGGGACCGGGGTCGTGCGACAGGCAGGCGGGATGGGTATAGATGATCACGGCGTCAGGTGGGACGCCGCCGCTCGTGGTTCCAGAGCACTTCGCCGTGGCCGTCCGCGCGGGCCAGCACCCGCGCCAGCACGAACAGCAGATCCGACAGCCGGTTGAGGTAGCGGATGGCTTCCGGTCGCACCGCATCGTGGCGGGCCAGGGTGACGGTCTCGCGTTCGGCCCGGCGCACGATGGTGCGGGCCAGGTGGCAGCGCGCGGCGGCCTCGCCACCCGCCGGCAGGATGAAATCCTTCAACGGTGGCAGCGCTTCGTTGTAGTGATCCAGGCGCGCTTCCAGCGCGTCCACGTCCTCGCCGGTGATGGCGGCGTGGCCGGGAATGCACAGTTCGCCGCCCAGGTCGAACATCTGGTGCTGTACTACCGTCAACAGCGCGGCGACGTCCTCGGGGACATTGGGCGCGGCGAGAATCACGCCGATGGCCGAGTTGGCCTCGTCGACCGTGCCGTAGGCGTTGACCCGCGCCGAATCCTTGCCGACCCGGCTGCCGTCACCGAGTCCGGTGGTGCCATCGTCGCCGGTGCGCGTGTAGATCTTGGAAAGACGGTTGCCCATCGCGGTATCCCTCCGCTCAGCGCGATGCCTGCTGGTGACCCAGGCGCGCCAACTGCTCCACGCCGACGTGGGCGATCACGGCCAGGCCGACGTAGATGGCCGCCACGCGCAGGTAGGGGACGAACCAGTCGCTGTAGTTCTTCCACCAGCCGGCGACGGTGGGATTGGGCACGACGTCGCTGGACAGCCAGTAGAAGCTGCCCTGGCTCAGCAGGTGGCAGACCACCACCGAGGCGAACAGGCTGGCCACGGTCACCGCCAGCACGCGGCCATGCTGGCCGCCATGGCTGGCATGGAAACGACGGACCAGCAGGCCGCCCGCCCACAGGGCGAAATAGGCCGGGACCAGGAACCAGTACGCCGCCGAGGTGCAGTAGTGCGCCCAGAAGTTCATGCCCTGGCCGCTGATCACCACGTAGTCCACGGCGACGGCCAGCACCATCAGCAGCGGGAACGCCCAGCGGGTCCAGCCGCGCAGGTAGAAGCCGCCAAGGAAGAACACCGCCCAGGAAGCATCCGGCACCGGGCCGAAGTGGGTCAGCGTGGCCGGCAGGTGCAGGCGGGTGGCCGTCATCAGCAGGGCCAGCAGGACGAGGACGGCGGCGCGTTGGGAGTTCGTGTTCATGCAGACGGATTCCGGAGGCTCAGCGGACCATTCTAGCGGACCGCGGCGCGCACCGGGCCGGTGGGCGCGTGGTCACCGGTCCGTGCCGGCCAAGCCGGTATCATGTCGGCATGACGCAACGGCATGACGTGGTAATCGTGGGAGGTGGCCTGGTCGGCGCCAGCCTGGCCATCGCCCTGGACCGCCTGGGCATCGACGTGGGCCTGGTGGAGGCGACGCCGGGCACGACGATGCCGGCGGTGTTCGACCAGCGCAACCTGAGTTTCGCCGCCGCCACGGTCAACGCGCTCACCGCGCTGGGCGTGATGCGGAAACTGCGGGCCGCGCCCGGACCGATCCGCCGCATCCACATCAGCCGCCAGGGCGATTTCGGGCGGGTGCGCCTGGAGGCCACGGATTACGGCCGCGACAGCTTCGGCCAGGTGGTGGTGGCGCGCGATTTCGGCGAGGCGCTGGAAGCGCGGCTGCGCGAGCTGGACCATGTCACCCGCTACCGCCCCGCGCGCTTCGTGGCCCTGGAGGAAGGCGGCGAAGGGGGCCGTCGGCTGCGGCTGGCGGGTGAAGCCGGCGAGCAGATACTGGACGCGCGCCTGCTGGTGGCCGCCGATGGCACCCGTAGCCAATTGCGCGATGCGCTGGGCATCGGCGCGCAGGAACACGATTACGCGCAGACCCTGTTCGTCGCCCGCGTGCGCGCCGAACACGCACCGGACGGCACCGCCTACGAACGCTTCACCGCGACCGGCCCGACCGCGTTGTTGCCGCGCGGTGATCGCCACTTCGGCGCGATCCACGGCGTGCCTTCGGAACAGGCGGCCAACGTCGCGGGATTGGACGAAGCCGCCTGGCTGGGGCGCCTGCAGCAGGCGTTCGGCTGGCGGATCGGACGCTTTCTGGCCAGCGGCGAACGCAGCGCGTATCCGATTGCCCGCGTGGTGGCCGAACGCCTCACCGCGCCGCGCGCGGTGCTGGTGGGCAATGCCGCGCAGACCCTCCATCCGATTGGCGCGCAGGGATTCAATCTGGGCCTGCGCGATGCGCTGACCCTGGCCGAGCTGATCGGGCAGGGCGGAGATCCGGGTGCCGACAGCTTGCTGCGGACCTACGCCGACCGACGCGCCGAGGATCGCCAGCGCACCCTGGCATTCTCCGACGGGCTGGCCCGGCTGACCGCCAATCCGGCACCGCTGCTGCGGCCGCTGCGCAGCCTGGGCCTGGCGGCCGTGGACGTGTCGCCAACGCTGCAGGCCTATCTGGTCGGCGGCGCAATGGGCTTCCGTGGTGATGTACCGGCGCTGTGCCGCGAGGTGGCGGCGTGAGCAGGCGCGGACAGATGGACGCGGTCATCGTCGGCGGCGGCGTGGTCGGCGCGGCCTGTGCGCTGGCACTGGCCGAAGCGGGCCTGGAAGTGGCGCTGATCGAAGGGCGCGAACCGACGCGCTGGTCGCCGGACGCACCGGACCTGCGCGTCTATGCCTTCGCGCCGGACAACGCCGCGCTGCTGGAGACGCTGGGCGTGTGGCGTGCGATCCGCGAGGCGCGCGTGCAACCCTATCGGCGCATGTGCGTCTGGGACGCGGCCGGCGGTGGCGACATGGTGTTCGACGCCGACACGCTCGGCCATGCGCAACTGGGCTGGATCCTGGAGAACGCCCTGCTGGTCGATCGCCTGTGGGCGGCGCTGCCGGCGGCCGGCGTGCGCCTGCATTGCCCGGCGCGCGTGCAGGAGGTCGAACAGGACGATGCGGGCGTGCGCTTGAAGCTGGAGGACGGCACCCGCCTGGATGCGCGCCTGGCGATCGCCGCCGACGGCGCCGATTCCAGCCTGCGCGAGGCGGCCGGCGTGGCAGTGTCGCAGCACGACTATGCCCAGCGCGGCGTGGTCGCCTACATCCAGACAGAACGACCGCACGAAGACACGGCATGGCAGCGTTTCCTGACCACCGGTCCGCTGGCGTTGCTGCCGTTCACCGAAGGCCGCAGTTCGATCGTCTGGACACTTCCGGAAGCCGAAGCCTTGCGCGTGCTCGCGCTGGACGACCAGGCGTTCGCGCGCGAACTCACCCAGGCATCGGCGGCCCGCCTCGGCGAGGCACGGCCGGTCTCCGCGCGGGCTGCATTCCCGCTGCGCCGGCAACTGGCGCAGCACTACGTGTCGGGACGGATCCTGCTGGTGGGCGATGCCGCGCACGTGGTGCATCCGTTGGCGGGGCAGGGCGTCAACCTCGGCCTGCGCGACGTGGCCGGGCTGCATGCGCTGGTCCGCGATGCCCAGTCACGCAGGGTCGACTGGAGCGCCCCGCACCGTCTTGCACGCTGGGCACGCCAACGCCGCAGCGAAAGCACGACCGCCGCCTATGCCTTCGACGGCATCAACCGCCTGTTCTCCAACGACGAGATGCACCTGACCCTGCTGCGCGGACCGCTGCTGGGCCTGGCCGGCCGCCTGCCACCGCTGGCCAATCTGTTCTGGCGCCGCGCCTCCGGCCTGTAATCGTAGAGCGGAGCTCGCTCCGCTGCTCTTCTTGGAGGCGCCCCAACGCAAGTGCGGCGTGTCGTTTCCGCGCGATGACAGGATTGCCCCCATCCCAACCTTCCCCCGCAGGCGGGGGAAGGGGCGACACCCGCGAGGAAACGAGCGCAACACGCAAACGGCTCCCTCCCCCGCGTGCGGGGGAGGGGGGGCGCTCCAACGCAAGCTCGGCGCTGCGGGCAGAGTCGTGCTCACTCCGCTGCTCTCGCGGTTGAGCGCCGCGGCCGCCGAGCAAGCTCGGCGCTACAAGTGGACTTGCCCGGCGCCCGGCTCTGCCAATCACCCCGGCAGGAACGGGAAAACAAGCTTGAGCAGCGCCTTCAGGCCGCCTTCGGCGGTGCTGGCGATGGCGTCCGCGCCCAGGCTGTTGAGGGCATTGCGGGCATCCTGCCAACGCAGCTTGCCGACATCCTTCTTCAGCAGTTCGGCGACTTCCTCCGACGCGGGCGCCAGCTTCTTCAACTCGCTGCGAATGTGCGCCGGATCGGTCTGCAGGAAACCCCAGCGCTCGGCGATCGCCAGCAGGGTGTCGAAACGCACCGCCACCACTTCGCGGTTGCGTTCGTAGACCGGCAACGCGCCGACATCCAGGATCGCCTGCTCGAACTGCTGCTGGTCATCCGGATGCTCGATGCGCACGGCCAGGAAACCGTCCTTGCGACTGCGCTCGCTGACGTGCTTCGCGCCGGCGCGCAGGTTGGCCTCGGTCAGCACGGTGGCGACGATGCGTTGCAGCGCCGCCTCGCGCTCCTCCGGCACCAGCGCCCGCCAGCGCGCATAGCCATCGCGGCGCAGCGCCTTCACCTTGGCCGGGGTGACCCGCAGCTTGCCGGCGACGATGAAATTGGACTCCGCGCGATCGATGGCGCCGTCGCGTTCCAGCAGCACGAAGATCAGCAGTTCCAGGTCCCGCTTGGTCAGCGACTGGAATCCCTGCAGCAGGGTCAGGCGCAGGAATTCGTTGCCGAACGCGGCGGGATCCTTCAGTTCGATGGGCAGCATGGGAGGGGCTCCGGGTCAGGGAAGCATCTTGCCATGCGGGCATGTCACCGCCTGAGACCCCATGCGGCGGCGCTCACAGAACCCGAATCCGGCTCCCGCTTCGGCAGGTCAGCGCCCGTGTTCACGCCCGGGCCGCGCGCTCCGGAACACCTCGACCGCGCCGCGGTCCTGCAGGGTCACGTAGACGGTGCGGCCGTCCTCGCCGCCGAAGGCGACGTTGGTGGGCTTCTCGCCCTTCAGTCGCACTTCGCGCAGCAGGCGGCCCTCCGGCGAGACCACGGCCACCGTGCGAGCGCCGTAGCGGGCGATATGGAGATTGCCGTCCACGTCGGTGCGCATGCCGTCCAGGCCATGATCCGGGAAGCTCATCAGCAGGCGCTTGTTGGAGACGTTGCCGCTGCCGTCCAGGTCGTACGCCCACAGGTTTCGCTGCACGCTTTCGTTGACGTACAGGTGTTTGCCATCCGGGCTTACCTCCACGCCGTTGGTGGTACCCATGCCGGTTTCCAGCAGGTGGACGCTGCCGTCGCGATCGATGCGCCACAACTGGCCGCCGCCGTTCTTCCAGTCCGGGTCGCTGGCGTACAGGCGTCCGTCCGGGGCCAGCGCGATGTCGTTGGGCTGGTGCATGCGCGGATCGTGCGCGAACACTTCCACGCTGCCTTCGGCATCGATGCGCAAAACGTTGTGGCCGCTGTAGTCGGCCACGTACATCGCGCCGTTCGGCGCGAAGCGGATGCCATTGCCGGTGCTGCCGGCCGGCAGTTCGACGAACAGTTCGGCCTTGCCGCTGCCATCGGCCTGCGCGCGCACGCGGCCGATGGTGCCGTCGCGTCCGAAACTGACCAGGTAGAGATGACCATCGGGACCGACGGCCGGGCCTTCGATGCCCCGCGAGAAGACGCCGTCGCCGACGTAATCGCGGGCGACGTATTCGGGTTCGGCGGCGTCGCTGGCGGAAGCGGTCGAGGCGAGGATGGCGGCGAACAGGCAGTGGCGCAGATTCATCGATGGGTTCCTCAGCGGCCCAGGGCGTACAGCGCGGTGGCGAAGGCCAGCGCCGCCACCGTGGTGGCGATCGCGGCCAGGCGGTTGGCGCGATGCAATTGGTGTTCCATGCGATCGGCACCGACCTGCAACACCTCGATGGTCTTCTGCATGTCGGTGGCGAGCCGGCTGATCGAATCGGCATTGCGGGTCGCGGCGGCCTGAAGCTCGGCAATCTGCTCGTCGATGATCGCCAGTCGCTGCACCTGGGTGGTATCGATAGGGGGCGTGCGGGTGAACAAGGGCCTGGCAAGCCGGATGATTTCCGGCAGCGAGGACGCGGCGATGGTGATCCAGGTGGCGGCCATGTGACTCCTGCGCACGCCAGGAGGACGTGCCTGATGAACTGGCACCGATACTAACCCGCGGGTGGCGGACGTGCGGTCGATCAGGAATGCCGCGTAGCGAACACCGTGATCTCTTCGCGGTCGTGATAGAGCTGGCGCGCACGTACCGTCAGTGGCCGCGATGCCTGCTCGGCGAACAGATCCAGGCACAGCCGGGTTTCGTCCCAGCGCTTCTTCATCGGCAGCTTGAGGTTGAAGATGGCATGCCGGCACCAGCCTTCGCGGAACCATGTCGCCATCCGTTCGGCGACCCGGCGCGGCTGCTCGACCATGTCGCAGACCATCCAGTCCAGCGATTGCGCGGGCTTCCAGTGGAAGCCGTCCGCGCGCAGGTGCTCTACCAGGCCGGTGTCCAGCACATGCTGGCGCAACGGGCCGTTGTCGACGCTGGTGACACGCAGGTGCTGGCGGGTCAGCACCCAGGTCCAGCCACCCGGCGCCGCACCCAGATCGGCGGCGGTCATGCCCGGTTTCAGCAGGCGAGCGCGCTCGTCCGCGTCCAGCAGGACCAGCAGCGCTTCCTCCAGCTTCAGCGCCGAGCGCGAGGGCGCGTCCGGCAGCAATTTCAGGCGCGGGATGCCTAGCGGCCAGGGCGAGGCATCACGCGGCTGGCTGCGGGCGAGAAAGGCGTGATCGCCCTGCACGAACACCACGTGCAGCCGTGGCAGGCGCGTGTCGTCCTGGGCGCTCAGCACGCCGGCCTTGCGCAACGCCGGCCGCAGCGCGTTGCCGAAGCTGCGCGCCAGTCCGGCCAGCGGCTTGGCACTATCGGAATCGGGATGTTCGACCCACAGATCGCCGAAGCGCTGGCCCTCCAGCGCGGCCAGCATCGGGCTGATGCGGTCGCGTGGATCCAGCCCGCGCAGTTCGGCGAGCACGCGCAGTTTCTGCCGCGCGAATACCAGATCCCGCGACGGCAGGGCGCGGTCCAGCGCGTCGGCCTCGTCGCTGGCGAACAGCACGTAGCCGTCATTGCGCTGCGCGCGCGCGTAACCGGCGATGCCGGCCATCGCCGCGCGTTCGGTCAGTTCGGCGGCCAGCTCCGGCTCGAAGCCCTGGCGGCAGAAACCGAGCAGGCCGCTCATCGCCGCGCTCCGCGAGCAACGCCGGCGTCAGTACTTGTCGCCACCGGATTCGCCGTAATGCTTCAACACCGCACGCGCATCGTCGCGGCACAGGTCGCGCGCCACTTCGATGCCGCGCTTGTTCAACTCACCGACCCAGTCGGCCGGCAGCGGGCCTTCGTCGAACTCGGTCAGTTCCATCACGTCCTCGGCGCGCGCGCCGATCAGCAGGCGATCGATGCCGGCCCAGACGGTGGCGCCATAGCACTGGCAGCAGGGCTGCGAGGAGGTGGCCAGGGTGATCGGGCCGACCCGCTCGTTCAGGCGCGGCGTCTGCAGGCGCTGCTGCGCCAGCATGTAGGCCATGTTCTCGGCATGCGCCAGCGAGCAGGTATGCGGCATCACCCGATTCACGCCGACCGCGATGACGCGGTGATCCGGGCCGAACACCACCGCGCCGAACGGGCCGCCGCTGTTGGCTTCCACGTTCCGGCGCGACAGCGCGATCGCCAGGCCGACCTTGTCCTCGTCGCCCGGGTACACCGCGGCGCTGTCGATAGCGTCGTGCACCCATGCCGGCAGGGTCAGGTGGACCTGGGCGTACAGCATGCTCATGCCTTGGCCCAGGTGTCGCGCAGGGTCACGCTGCGGTTGAACACCGGATTGCCGGCGGTGTGGTCATAGCGGTCGGCAACGAAGTAGCCGATGCGTTCGAACTGGAACGCCTGTTCCGGCGCGGCAGATGCGGCGGCCGGCTCCACGTAGCCCTGCACGGTCCGGCGCGAGTCCGGATTCAGGTGGTCGCGGTAGGTCTTGCCTTCGGATTCGTCATCCGGGTCGGCCACGGTGAACAGGCGGTCGTACAGGCGGATTTCCGCCGGCACCGCGTGGCGCGCGCTGACCCAGTGGATGGTGCCCTTGATCTTGCGGTCCGCGCCGACCATGCCGGGACGCGATTCCGGATCCAGCTCACCGCGGATTTCGATGACCTGGCCGTCGGCGTCCTTGATCACTTCGTCGCAGCGGAAGATACCGGCGCCGCGCAGGCGCACTTCACCGCCGGGGATCAGCCGCTTGAAGCCTTTCGGGGGCACTTCGGCGAAGTCCTCGCGCTCGATCCACAGTTGATTGGAGAACGGCACTTCGCGCGAACCGAAGCCCTCGTCCTTGGGATGGTTCGGGAACACCAGCGATTCGCCGTGGCTGTCCGGCAGGTTGGTGATGACCAACTTCAGCGGATCGATGACCGCCATCCGGCGCGGCGCCGCCGCGTCCAGGTCGTCGCGCAGCGCGCCTTCCAGCACGCTGTAGTCGATCAGCGAGTTCTGCTTGCTGATGCCCACGCGATCCACCATCAGGCGCAGCGCGGCCGGGGTATAGCCACGGCGGCGGATGCCCTGCAGGGTCGGCATGCGCGGATCGTCCCAGCCATCCACCAGGCCGTCGTTGACCAGCGCGAGCAGCTTGCGCTTGCTCATCACCAGGTAGTTGAAGTTCAGCCGCGAGAATTCGATCTGGCGCGGCTTGCCGGCTTCGCGCGGCAGGCCCTTGTCCAGCAACGGCGCCAGCAGTTCCGGATGGTTGGCCAGATCGACCTTGTCCACGCACCAGTCGTACAGCGGGCGGTGATCCTCGAACTCCAGCGTGCACAGCGAGTGGGTGATGCCTTCCACTGCGTCGCCGAGCGAGTGCGCGTAGTCGTACATCGGATAGATCGGCCAGGCGTTGCCGGTGTTCTGGTGCTCGACGTGCTTGATCCGGTACAGCGCCGGGTCGCGCAGGTTGATGTTGCCGCTGGCCATGTCGATCCTGGCGCGCAGGGTGCGCGCACCGTCGGCGAATTCGCCCGCGCGCATGCGCCGGAACAGGTCCAGGTTCTCTTCCACGGAACGGTCGCGCCAGGGCGAATTGCGGCCGGGCTCGGTCAGGCTGCCGCGGTATTCGCGGACCTGTTCGGCGGTCAGGTCGCAGACGAAGGCGTCGCCCTGCCGAATCAGTTTCTCGGCGGCCAGGTAATACACCTCGAAGTAGTCCGAGGCGTGGCGCAGGTCGTGCCAGTCGAAGCCCAGCCAGCGCACGTCGTCCTGGATCGCGGCGACGTACTCGGGGTCTTCCTTGGCCGGATTGGTGTCGTCCAGGCGCAGGTTGCAGACGCCGCCGAACTCGGCGGCGATGCCGAAGTCCAGGCAGATCGCCTTGGCGTGGCCGATGTGCAGGTAGCCGTTGGGTTCCGGCGGGAACCGGGTCTTGATGGCGTGGTGGCGGCCGCTGGACAGGTCCTCGCGCACGATCTGGCGGATGAAGTCCCGCTTCTCGGGGGCGGTGTTCTCCGGCGTGGCGGCGGCGGGGGCGGGGGTCTCGGACATGCGGGGCAGGGTGGTTCGGGGCAAACGGGGAGTTTAGCCGGTCCGGTCCCCGCCCGCGTCGCGCCGGGCCTATCCTGTACGCCCTTTTCCGCACCGGAACCCGTGCATGAGCCGCCCCATCCTGATCATCGGCAACAAGAACTACTCGTCCTGGTCGCTCCGGCCGTGGCTGCTGCTGCGGCAGTTCGGGGTCGAGTTCGACGAGATCCGGCTGCCGCTGGACACGCCGGAGTTCTTCGCCGAGGTCAAGCGTTACTCACCGACCGGCAAGGTGCCCGCCCTGTGGGATGGGGATTTGCACCTGTGGGATTCGCTGGGCATCTGCGAGTACGTCAACGAACGCTGGCTGGACGGCGCCGGCTGGCCGCGCGAGCGAACCGCGCGGGCGCTGGCGCGGGTGGCCGCCGCCGAGATGCATTCGGGGTTCGCCGGCCTGCGCACCCAGTTGCCGATGAACAGCCGCCGCCAGCCTGACGCCTACCGCTGGGACGGGGCGGCCCAGCGCGACATCGACAGGGTGCTGGCGCTGTGGTCGGAGCTGCGCGCCCGTTTCGGCCAGGGCGGCGACTTCCTGTGCGGCGGCTTCGGCATCGTCGACGCGATGTTCGCGCCGGTGGCGATTCGCTTCGACGGCTACGGCGTGCCGGTGGACGGCGTGGCGAAGGACTACATGCAGGCGCTGTTCGCGTTGCCGGCGATGCGGGAGTGGCGCGAGGCGGGGGCGCAGGAGACCGAATCCGTGCCCGGCACCGAGGCGTTCCGCAAGGCGCCGTAAAGCCCGGACGGTGTAGCCTGCGGGCGATTGCTGGAGATGTGCCGATGCGAGTGGTCTACCTGGCCGACAACCTCTTCGATGCCCACATGGTCAAGCACGCGCTGGAGGACGCCGGCTTGCCGGCGTTCGTGTTCGGCGAATCGCTGATGGGCGGCATGGGCGAACTGCCGCTGTTCGGCGTGTTGCGGGTCTGCGTGCCGGACCCGGCCTGGCCAGAGGCGCAGGACGTGGTGGCGAGGCTGCCGTTGGCGAAGCCACCGGAAGGGGACGAGCCCGCGACGGATTCGCCGGAAGGAAGCCCGCTGCCGGCCTGACGGGCCGCGAGGCCGTGGCGGGGGCGTGCCGTGTGGTTGCTCCTGCTTTCTTTGACCTGTGCTGGTACTGCGAGGTCAACGCCCCGACAAACCGAGGATCAGCCCCGTTGACCAGCCGAATGGCTGGTCAACGGGGAGGCAAAGGCAGGCATCCGGAGGCATGCTGCTGGAGCGTCAGCGCACGCAGGTGGTGTCGTCTTCGGTGAAGTAACCGTTGACCGTCGCGATATGGCGCGCCTGGCAGGCGCCCGCGCTGTCGGTCATGCGGAAATCCTGGCGGGAATGGCCGGTCGCGCGGCGTTGTTCGCGCGGCACTTTCTGGGTATAGGCGGCCTCGCCCTCGAAGCGGTTTTCCACCTTGGTCCAACTGGCGGCCGCATCACCCTGCCGGCGCTGGTTCGTTTCGTCCGCCTGAATAACCAGATCGGTGGTCAAACGCGGATTGCCGGCTTCTGCCACGGTGCGGATACCGCCGTCCAGGCTGAAGGCCAGCGCTTTTTCCTCGATGACGGCGGATTGGCCCGCAGCCTGCGTCGAGATGCGCTGCGAATCGGTCCATTCCGCCTTGAGGCGGTCGTCATTCTCGTCCTTGTCCCAGTCGTGCCGGCTCTGCATGCCGACACGATAGGCCACCTCGATGTCGCGCCGGCCCTCTGAGGTCTCGATCCAGCCGGTCAGTTTCAGCTCGCCGGCGCCGGAAGCGCGCAGCACCGTGCGGCCGTTCTCTTCGCTGAAGGCATCGTTCCGCGCGGGCTTGCCCAGCACGTGCGAGGTCAGTTCGCCGCGCGTCCGCACGCCCTTCGGATCCCGCCAGATCTGCAGGTGGGGCAGCAGCGTCCAGCCGGTCGCGTCGTGGGCCAGCCCGACCACGCGCACCCGCAGTTCGTGCGGCTTGCCGTCGTTGAGCAGGCCGATGAAGGGCGTGAGTTCGAAGCGCTGCGGATGCAGGTCGAAGGTATGCGGCGCCGGGATCGCGTACCACAGGAATGGATTGGACCAGCCGCCGGTGTAGATGTGCGGGTACGGCGCCGCCAGGCCAGCGACCTTGCCGTCGATCAGCACCTGCAGTTCGCGATAGGGACCATGCTCGCTCGCGCAGGAATACTCCTTGCGCGCCACGCTCAGGTACCAGAACTCCTCGCAACCGCCGCCGGAACCATTGGCATAGACCTCGGCCACCAGCCGGCGGGTGTCGGCGGGCAGGGTGAAGCCGCCGACCAGATCCGCGCCGGCGCGGTGGGCCTCATCCAGCGGGACGATCCGTTCGGCGGTGGCGGCCGGCGCGTGCGCCGCGTCGGCGGGGTAGAAAGTGAGCGTGGCGCGGATGTCGAACACGCCGGTGTAGGTTTCGTTGACCAGATTGCCCAGCTCCATCACCACCGGCTGCTCGCGGGTGAACAACGGCGCATAGGCGCTCACGTCCTTCTCGACCTGCCAGCGGATGCCTTCGCGGGACGGTTCGGGCGTGCTGGTGCGCAGGAGGGTCACGCCGCCGACGCTGATCTGGCCCATGCGGTCGTACTGGCGGCCCTTCACGCTGCCCTCCATGTCCAGCACCACCTTGTGCCACGGGCCGGGACAGTCGGCCGGCGGGGTGAATGCCTGACGGTAGGGCTCGAAGTCGGCGAAGCCGTGGCGGACGATTTCCACCGTGCAGTGGCGGATGTCCGGGCGGACCACCTTCGGCTCGGCGGTGCGCGGGTCGTCCCAGTCGGCGCCGAATTCGGCGGGCGGACGGGTGTCGGCGGCGAACGCCGGGGTAGCCGCCGTGGCGGCGCACAGGAGCAGGGCGTAGCGGGAAATCATCGGTTTGTATCGATCCAATTCGTGGCGCGGAAAATGCCGGGTAGGGCGCGGGCAGTGGGGGATGGCGCAGCCTACACCGGCGCTCCCCGGCGCGACAGTCCGTTGCGCTTGAAAGCGGACCGGGCGCGCCCAGATCCGGAGACATCCATCATCTGCGGGGTGTCCCATGCTCGGAATCGGTGCCCACAAACAGCGCATGCCGCGCCCGGAGGAAATCCTGCCCGGCCGCGCCCACCCGCTGCCGCTCAACAACACCCACTTCGTCCACGGCCGGCCGCTGCGCGCGGAGGCCACCGGCCTGCTGCAGGCGGAATTCGGCATGGGCTGTTTCTGGGGGGCGGAGCGCAAGTTCTGGAGCCTGCCGGGGGTGTACAGCACGTCGGTCGGCTACGCCGGCGGCGGAACGCCCAACCCGACCTACGAGGAAGTGTGTTCCGGGCTGACCGGGCACAACGAAGTCGTGCGGGTGATCTACGACCCCAAGCGGATTGGATTCGAGGAATTGCTGCGGGTGTTCTGGGAAAACCACGACCCGACCCAGGGCATGCGCCAGGGCAATGATCTTGGTACCCAGTACCGCTCGGCGATCCTGTGCCATTCGCAGGCGCAGTACGACGCCGCGCTCGCCAGTCGCGAGGCCTACCAGCAGCGCCTGCGCGCGGCCGGCCATGGCGACATCACCACCGAGATCCTGTATCCGCCACCGGAGTTCTACTACGCCGAGGACTACCACCAGCAGTACCTGGCCAAGAACCCGAATGGCTACTGCGGACTGGGCGGTACCGGCGTGAGCTGCGCGATCGGCCTGGATGCCTAGTACGCGTCACCTGTAGGAGCGACATCAGCCGCGACCGTGCCAAGAGGTCGTCCGTCAACCCGCACCAGGCGACAAGGATCGTCCGCGAACGTACCCGTGTTTCCGTGGCGTTGACAGGTCGCGACTCACGTCGCCGTGCAGGCGAGGCGTTCGCGATCGGTTGCGAGCCTCGAATTTGCCGGTCGCCCTTTTTTTGTCATGCGGGAGCGACGTGAGTCGCGATGGGCCGCGCGACTTTCTTCCTGAGAGAGAGACGTGGCTCGTCTCCCTCCCAGTCGTCCGGGTTCAGTGCGGCTGCGGGGATTCGCGACTCACGTCGCTCCCACAAGGGGAGGTGCGCGGATTGCAGCCACGTCACCACGCGGATGCCGGACGACCTGGAACCACCGACCGGCCGGCGAGGCCGGCCAGCAGTCCCGGAATCAGCAAGTGCGCAGGCTCAGGCGGTGGCTTCGGCCAGGCGCTGGGCGATGGTGTCGCGCAGGGCGACCAGATCCTTGGCGAAGATCTCGATGCCGGTGGCGAGCTTTTCCTTGGCCATCGGATCGGCTTCGATCGCGGCGGCGAAACTCTGCGCGTTGATCGGCGCGGTGGTCACCGGCCCGGCCGCGACGGGTTCGAGCTTGCGCGGCAGCGCGCCGTGATCCTGATCCAGCTTCTCCAGCAGATCCGGCGAGATGGTCAGGCGATCGCAACCGGCCAGCGCCTCGATCTGCGCAGTAGAGCGGAACGAAGCGCCCATCACCACGGTCGGCGAACCGCGCCGCTTGAACTCGGCGTAGACGCCGCGTACGAACACCACGCCCGGATCCTCGTCAATGCTGGCGGGCGCCTGGCCCTGGGCGACATACCAGTCGAGGATGCGGCCGACGAAGGGCGAGATCAGGAACGCGCCGGCTTCGGCACAGGCAATCGCCTGGACCTGGTTGAAAATCAGGGTCAGGTTGCAGTCGATGCCTTCGGCCTGCAGTTGGCGCGCGGCCTCGACGCCTTCCCAGGTGGATGCCACCTTGATCAGGATGCGGTCGCGGCCGATGCCGCGCTCGGCGTACATGGTGACGAACTTGCGTGCCTTGGTCACGGTGGCGGCGGTGTCGTAGGCCAGATCCGCGTCCACCTCGGTGGAGACGCGACCGGGAATCAGCGCGCTCAGCATCGCGCCGACGCCGACCGTCAGGCGGTCGGCCACTTCGTTGACGATCGCCGCGCGATCGCCGTCCTGGCCACGCGCCCAGCCGAGTTCGCGCTCGATGAGGTCGGCATAGACCGGCAGGTCGAGCGCCTTCTTCACCAGCGTCGGGTTGGTCGTGCAATCCACCGGCTTCAGGCGCTTGATCGCCTCGTAGTCGCCGGTGTCGGCGACCACGACCGAAAGTTCACGCAACTGGGTCAGCTTGGACGGGGAAGCGGGGGAATTCATCGCAACACTCATGATGGCGAGAGGGGAGGCACAGTATGCCTCGCGCCGCCCGCCAGTTCAGCGATCAACGATGGAATTCGCCGTTTGCCTCGGGCTGGTAACGGATGCCGGTGACCTGCAGGCGCAGGTGGCGGCCGCCGGGCGCCTGCCAGTCGATGGTCTGGCCGAGCGACAGGCCCAGCAGGGCGCTGCCGACCGGGGCCAGCACCGAGACGTAGCCCTTGTCGACGTTGGCTTCGTTCGGATAGACCAGGGTCAGGTTGTGGTGCTCGCCGGTCAGCTCATCGATGCAGTCGATGGTGGAGTGCATGGTCACGACGCCTTCCGGAATCTGTTCCGGCGGCAGCACTTCGGCGCGATTGAGTTCATTCATCAGGGCCACCGCGGCCGGCAGGCGGCGCAGGGCGGGGGAATCGAGCAGGGCTTCCAGCCGGTTGAAGTCGCGGCTGGAAATGATCAGCGAAGGCGGCAGGCCGCTGGTATGCGCGGTACTCATCGTGTCCTCTTTTTTCGGGCGTTGAACAAGGAAAATGGGCGCCGCGTTTCCGCGTCGCCCATTCGTGGTTGGTTTGTGCGGCTTACCGTAGCCGTTTGCCGGCCACGGTTCAAGCCGGCGGCGTTCAGCCCGCGCGGAGTGCGCGCGGACCGCCGCCGCGCGTTGCGGCGGGATTCATGTCCTGTGCCGGATCGAACAGCGATTCGGGCAATTCCCGGAACACCCGGGCCAGTTCCTGCAGGAACGCGGCCATGGCCGAACTGCGGCGCCATACCATCGCGATCCGCCGGCTGGGGTGCGAGTCGGTGAAGCCCAGCAGGTGGATGCTGTCCGAACGTGCCACCGGTGGCTTCACCGCCAGGGTGGGCAGCAGGGTGATGCCGACATTGGCGGCGACCATCTGGCGCAGGGTTTCCAGGCTGGTGGCGCGGAACTCGGATTTCTCGTTGGCCCCCGAAATCCGGCACACATCCAGTGCCTGTTCGCGCAGGCAGTGGCCATCCTCCAGCAGCAGCAACTGCTGATCGGACAATTCGCGCAGCGACAGCGAATCGCGTGCCGCCAGCGGATGCGCTTCCGGTACGGCCAGCAGGAACGGTTCCTCGAACAGGAATTCGGTATGCAGCTGATCATCCTGCAGCGGCAGCGCCAGGATGCCCGCGTCCAGCTTGCCCTCGCGCAGGCGCGAAAGCAGGACGTCGCTCTTTTCCTCGATCAGCAGCAGTTCCAGTTGCGGGAAGCGCGTGCGGATGCGCGGCACCACGTGCGGCAGCAGATAGGGACCGAGGGTGGGGAAGATCCCCAGCCGCACCGTGCCCGCTTCCGGATCCTGGCTGCGGCGGGCGGCTTCCTTCATCTGCTCGACCTCGGCCACGATGCGGCGCGCGCGATCCGCGGCATCGCGTCCGGCCGGCGTCAGCATGACCTTGCGCGGGGCGCGTTCGACCAGCGGTACGCCCAATTCGTCCTCCAGCTTCTTGATCTGGGTGGACAGGGTGGGCTGGCTGACGAAACAGGCCGCGGCGGCATGGCCGAAGTGCTTGTGATCGGCCAGGGCCACCAGGTATTTCAGATCACGAAGATTCATCCGGGTGAGTCCGTTGGGAAGCCGGTGGCGGGGCCCATCCGAACCGGCGCTCGCGGCGCGGCGGGCTCGACCACCCCAGAGAGTACGCCGATTCCGGGAACGCGACGCGTCCCCGGCGCGGCCGGGCCGGCGGCCCGGTTCAGGCGGTGGCGGTTTCTTCCGGCGCCTCGACCGGGGCCGAGGTCCGGATCAGGTGGTCGAACGCGCTCAGCGCGGCCTTCGAACCTTCGCCCATGGCGATGACGATCTGCTTGTACGGGACGGTGGTCGCGTCGCCCGCGGCGAACACGCCCGGCACCGAGGTGCGGCCATGCGCGTCGACCTCGATCTCGCCACGCGGAGACAGCGCGAGCGTGCCCTTCAGCCATTCGGTGTTGGGCAACAGGCCGATCTGGACGAACACGCCTTCCAGTTCGATGCGGTGGCTGTCGCCACCGGCGCGGTCCTTGTACACCAGGCCGGTGACCTTGCTGCCGTCGCCCTGCACCTCGGTGGTTTGCGCGCTGGTGATGATGCGTACGTTCGGCAGGCTGCGCAGCTTGCGCTGCAGGACCTCGTCGGCGCGCAGCTTGTCGTCGAACTCGATCAGGGTCACGTGGTTGACGATGCCGGCGAGATCGATCGCCGCCTCGACGCCCGAGTTGCCGCCACCGATCACCGCCACCCGCTTGCCCTTGAACAGCGGACCGTCGCAATGCGGGCAGTACGCCACGCCCTTGTTGCGGTACTGGTCCTCGCCCGGGACATTCATCTGCCGCCAGCGGGCACCGGTGGAGAGAATCACGGTCTTCGCCTTCAGCGAGGCGCCGTTGGCCAACTGGATCTCGACCAAGTCCTTGCCGGGCACCAGCTTCTCGGCGCGCTGCAGGTTCATCACGTCGACGCTGTAGTCCTTGACGTGCTGTTCCAGCGCGGCCGCCAGCTTGGGGCCCTCGGTGTAGGGCACCGAAATGAAGTTCTCGATCGCCATGGTGTCCAGCACCTGGCCGCCGAAGCGTTCGGCCGCCACGCCGGTGCGGATGCCCTTGCGCGCGGCGTAGATGGCCGCCGCCGCGCCGGCCGGGCCGCCACCGATCACCAGGACCTCATACGGTGCCTTGGCCTTGAGCTTCTCGGCCTCGCGCGAGGCGGCGCCGGTGTCGAGCTTGGCGACGATCTCTTCCACGCCCATCCGGCCGGCGCCGAACACCTGCCCGTTGAGGAAGATGGTCGGGACCGACATCACTTCGCGCGCCTCGACTTCCTGCTGGAACAGCGCGCCGTCGATGGCGACGTGGCGGATGTTCGGATTCAGCACGCTCATCAGGTTCAGCGCCTGCACCACGTCCGGGCAGTTCTGGCACGACAGCGAGAAATAGGTCTCGAAAACGTACTCGCCATCCAGATCGCGGATCTGTTCGATCAGATCCTGGCCCAGCTTGGAGGGATGCCCGCCGACCTGCAGCAGCGCCAGCACCAGCGAGGTGAATTCGTGGCCCAGCGGCAGGCCGGCGAAGCGCAGGTGGATGTCCTGGCCCGGCGTGCCCAGCGCGAACGAGGGCTTGCGCTCGTTGTCATCGCGGGATTCGGTCACGCTGATCCGATCCGAGAGCGAAACCAGATCGGCCAGCAGCGCCTGCAGTTCCTTCGACGAATCGCTGTCGTCCAGCGACGCGGTGATCACGATCGGCCGGGTGACTTTTTCCAGGTAGGCCTTGAGCTGGGTCTTGAGGTTCGCGTCCAACATGCGGGGGCTCCTTGATGAAGGCGGAAGGAAGAACACGGGTGCGGTCGGGGAGACCGCAAGGGCGTTTGCAGTAGCGGCCTGGGCCGGAGGGAGGGAGCCAGGGGAGAGAGGACTGGCGCGGCGCAGGCCGCTGATGCAAACGTCCGTCTCGGGGGAAAGCGCCCGGGCGTGCCGCCCGGGCGCCGTTACAACGGGTATTGCGTGGAAATCAGATCTTGCCGACCAGGTCCAGCGACGGGGCGATGGTCTTGGCGCCTTCCTTCCACTTGGCCGGGCAGACCTGGCCGGGGTTGTTGGCGACGAACTGCGCGGCCTTCAGCTTGCGCAGGGTCTCGGTGACGTCGCGGGCGATCGCGTTGTCGTGGATTTCCAGGGTCTTGATCACGCCTTCCGGGTTGATGATGAAGGTGCCGCGCAGGGCCAGGCCTTCTTCCTCGATGTGCACGCCGAACGCGCGGGTCAGCTGGTGGGTCGGATCGCCGACCAGCGGGAACTGGGCCTTGCCCACCGCCGGGGAGGTCTCGTGCCACACCTTGTGCGAGAAATGGGTATCCGTGGTGACGATGTACACCTCGGCGCCAGCCTTCTGGAATTCGGCGTAGTTGTCGGCGGCGTCTTCCACTTCGGTCGGGCAATTGAAGGTGAAGGCGGCCGGCATGAAGATGAGCACGGACCACTTGCCCTTCAGGGTGGCGTCGGTGACTTCGACGAACTCGCCGGCGTGGAACGCGGTGGCCTTGAACGGCTGGACTTGGGTGTTGATCAGGGACATCAGGTTTCCTCTTGGTTCGGAGGGGACAGGGGTGAAGCAACGGAAGCAAGGTTAATAGGCGTAGCCTAATCAATCCAATGGATTGATAAGATTGTATCAATAGATTTTATCTATCGATTGCCGTGGTCAGCCTCCCGTTCGACATGGGGACTCGATGATTCCCGGCCAAGGTCACGGGCGATCGGTACTTTCGGCAGGGGGGTGCCGGTATCGGCCGGTCGTAAGTTCGAAGGCTTTCCACTGTGGGGTTCCGAGATGACCGTATTGCGTCGCAGCGCGTTGGCGTGTGCCTTGTTGCTGGCGGCCTCGCTGCCCGGGCAGGCGGCCGAGTCCGCCGCGGTTCCGAAGGGGCCGCTGCCCCGCACCGTGGTGCCGTCGCTGGTCAATCTCGAACTGAGGCTGGATCCGCGCCAGGAACGCTTCAGCGGCACCACCCGCATCGATGCCGAGGTCAAGGAAGCCACTTCCGTCCTGTGGATGCATGGACGCGATCTCGACATCCGCCAGGCCACCGCCCTCCTGGCCGACGGGCGCCGGGTCAAGCTGGCCGCCGAATCGGCCGACGTGTCCGGCGTGCTCAAGCTGACCGCTGCCGAATCGATTCCGGCCGGCAAGGCGGTCCTGGAAATCGTCTTCGAAGCGCCGTACGGGCAATTGCAGGGCGCCTATCGGGTCAAGCCGGACGGCCGCGACTACGTGGTCACCCAGATGGAGCCGCTCGGCGCGCGCAACACTTTCCCGGGTTTCGACGAACCCAGTTTCAAACAGCCCTGGGACATCACCCTGATCGTGCCCGAGCAGGACGTGGCGGTCGCCAACAGCCGCGAACTGAAAACCGAGTCGCTGGGAAATGGCTGGAAGAAGGTCACCTTCGCCCGCACCGAGGCGTTGCCCAGCTACCTGATCGCGTTCGCGGTCGGACCCTGGGACGTGCCGAAGGGGCCGGACATTCCGGCCACCGCCATCCGCAGCACCCCGATCGCGCTGCGCGGCGTCGCCGCGCACGGGCAGGGCGAGCGCATGCGTTACACGCTGGACAACACGCCGGTGATCGTCACCAAGCTGGAGGAATATTTCGGCACGCCGTATCCGTTCGACAAGCTCGACAACGTCGCCGCACCCGATTTCTGGGCTGGTGCGATGGAGAACGCGGGCTTGATCGTCTATCGCGACACCCTGATGTTCCCGGACGAGAAGTCCACTCCACGCGAACGCCAGGCGTACTGGGGCGTCAGCGCGCACGAACTGGCGCACCAGTGGTTCGGTGACCTGGTGACGATGAAGTGGTGGGACGATCTCTGGCTCAACGAGGCCTTCGCCACCTGGATGGGCACCAAGATCACCGGCCAGTTGCAGCCGGGCTTCCATGCCGATCGCGGCCTGCTGGAGGGCGCGCTGGAGGCGATGGGCGAGGACAGCCTGGTCAGCACCCGCCGGGTGCACGAGCCGATCAACGATTTCACCGAGATCCAGTCCGCCTTCGACGGCATCACCTACCAGAAGGGCGGCGCGGTGCTGTCGATGTTCGAGACCTATATCGGCGAGACGGCGTTCCGCGATGGCATCCGCAGCTACCTGAAGGCGCATGCGCGCGGCAACGCCACCAGCGGCGACCTGATTGCCGCGGTGGCGGCACAGAGCAAGGACCCGGCCGGTGTCGATCGCGCGTTCAAGAGCTTCATCGACCAGCCGGGCGTGCCTTACGTGAAGGTGGAAGTCGATTGCGACGGCAAGACGCCTTCGCTCAAGCTGCAGCAGCAGCGTTACCTGCCGCTGGGATCCGCCGCCAGCGCCAGCCAGACCTGGGGCATGCCGTTCTGCGTGCGCTACCAGGACGGCGATCAGGTGCGTTCCGAATGCAGCCTGGTCGAACAGGCCACCACGACCATGCCGCTGACCCAGGCCAAGAGCTGCCCGGCCTGGGTGATGCCGAACGCGCACGGCCACGGCTACTACCGGTTCGCGCTCGACGACAAGGCGGCCAAACAATTGGCGGGCGCATTCGCGCAACTGGACGAACGCGAGCAGCGCGTCTACGCGGATTCGCTGGAAGCGGCGTTCAAGGCCGGCAGCATCGACGCCGCCGGCTACCTGGCCGGCGTGCCGCAACTGGCCGCGGCCGAGGTGCGCCAGACCGCGACCGCGCCGATGGGACAACTGGCCTGGATGAAGGAGTACCTGGCCGCGGACGATGCGCAGAAGGCCGCCGTGGCCGCCTATGCGCGCAAGATCTACGGGCCACGCCTGCAGGCGCTCGGCCTGGAGCCCAAGCCGGGTGAAAGCGACGACACCCGCATCCTGCGCCGCACGCTGATCGGCTTCCTGTACCGCACCGGCGAAAGCCCGGAACTGGGCGAGGAACTGGTGCGCCGCGGCCGCGCGATCATCGGCCAGAAAGCGGACGGCAGCGCCGGCACGGGCAAGCTGGATCCGGAAGCGGTTCCGCGCGACCTGCGGGCGGTCTCGCTGGCCGCGGTCGCACGGGCCGGGGATGCGGCGACCTTCGATTTGCTGGAGAAGCACCTGCGGGCGACCCAGGATGCGGCGATCCGCACGGAACTGCTGGAGGCGCTGGGCAACATGAGCGACGCGCCGCAGGCCGAGCGCGCCCGCGGCTTCATCCTGGAAAAGGGGCTGCTGCGCCGGAACGAGCTGGCGCCGCTGCTGATGCCGCAGATGGAAGCGGAAGCAGCGCGTCCGCCCCTGCGCCAATGGGTCGATACCCACTTCAAGACCCTGGAGGCGTCGCTGGCGCCGGCGGGCGCGCGGCTGGTTTCGGTCTATGGCGCGGGCATGTGCAGCAAGCAGGAAGCGGCGGATCTGCTGTCCCGGTTCGGTGAACGCATGAAGACGGTCGAAGGCGGCCCGCGCGCGCTGAAGCAGGAAGCGGAGAACATCGGCCTGTGCGCCGACCTGCGCGACGCGCAGCGGGCCAAGGGCTTCGGCGGCGCTTTGCAGTAAGCTGCGCGCCCGCGCTGGGCGGGCCGCAGGTCGCGCGATGGGCAGTTCCGGACAACCCGATGTAAGCCAATGCCTGTCACGGGCGGTCGGCCGTCTTCCCGCCGGGGACGGCCGCCATGTCGCCGAGCATCTGCTCTCGCACGTGCTCGGACGGGATCGCGCCTGGCTGTTCGCGCACGCGCGGGATCCGCTGGGCGCGGATGAGATGGCGCGCTTCGAGGCGTTGCTGGAACGTCGCATCGCCGGCGAACCGGTCGCTTACCTGACCGGAAGGCGCGGTTTCTGGACATTGGACCTGGCGGTCGGCCCGGACACCCTGATTCCGCGCCCGGAAACCGAACTGCTGGTGGAACTGGCGCTGGCCCGCCTGCCGTTGGAAGGCGCGCCGGACGTGGCCGATCTCGGCACCGGCAGTGGCGCGATCGCGCTGGCCGTTGCCAGCGAGCGCCCGCAGGCACGGATCGTCGCCACCGACGCCAGCGCGGGCGCGCTGGCGATGGCCGGACGCAACGCGCGCGAACACGGCATCGGCAATGTCCGCTTCCTCCAGGGGGACTGGTGGCTGCCGCTGGCAGGCGAGCGCTTCGATCTGGTGGCGAGCAATCCGCCCTACATCGCCGAGGCCGATCCCCATCTGGAGCAGGGCGACCTGCGCCACGAACCGATGACCGCGCTGGCATCGGGCATCGATGGCCTGGACGCGATTCGCATCATTGTCGCTGGCGCCCCGCGTCATCTGCGCGCGGGTGGCTGGTTGCTGCTGGAACACGGCTGGGACCAGGGCGCCGCGATCCGCGAGCTGTTGCTGCAAGCGGGTCTGGCCGAAGTCGCCACCGAGCGGGATCTGGAAGCGCGCGATCGCGTCACGCTCGGGCGCTGGCCGGGCTGAGCCGACCCGGCGCGGCAGCGGGAAAAGGCCGCGCCGGCTAGAATGGGCGCCTGTTTTCCGCGGGAATCGCCATGCGCACGCTCTATCCGGACATCGAACCCTACGACACCGGCACGCTGGAGGTCGACGATCGCCACACGCTGTATTACGAGCAGTGCGGCAATCCGGACGGCAAGCCGGTGGTCCTGCTGCATGGCGGTCCCGGCGGCGGCTGCAGCCCGAAGATGCGTCGTTTCCACGACCCGGCGAAGTACCGGATCATCCTGTTCGATCAACGCGGTTCCGGGCGCTCGACGCCGCACGCGGACCTGGTCGACAACACCACCTGGGATCTGGTCGCCGACATCGAGAAACTGCGTGAGCGCCTGGGCGTCGCGCGCTGGCAGGTATTCGGTGGCAGCTGGGGTTCGACCCTGGCGCTGGCCTACGCCGAAGCGCACCCTCAGCGCGTCACCGAACTGGTCCTGCGCGGCATCTTCATGCTGCGTCGCTGGGAACTGGAGTGGTTCTACCAGGAAGGCGCCTCGCGCCTGTTCCCGGATGCCTGGGAGCACTACCTAGCGGCGATTCCGCCGGTCGAGCGTCACGACCTGATTTCGGCCTACCACCGTCGCCTGACCTCCGACGATCACGCGGTGCGGCTGGCGGCCGCGCGCGCGTGGAGCGTCTGGGAAGGCGCGACCAGCTTCCTGAGGGTCGACGCGGATTTCGTCAGCGGCCACGAGGATGCCGAATTCGCGCTGGCCTTCGCCCGCATCGAGAACCATTACTTCGTCAACGGTGGTTTCTTCGAGGTCGAGGATCAACTGCTGCGCGACGCATCGCGTATCGCCGACATTCCCGGCGTCATCGTGCATGGCCGCTACGACGTGGTGTGCCCGGTGGCCAATGCGTGGGAACTGCACAAGGCGTGGCCGAAGGGCCGGCTGGAGATCACGCCGACCTCGGGCCATTCCGCCTTCGAGGAAGAGAACATCGACGCGCTGGTGCGGGCCACCGACGCGTTCGCCTGAATTCTGCCCCACGGGGCGTTTTGCCGGCGGGCCGCGGCCCGCCTCATGGAGATGAAATGTCGGAAGAAGAAATCGTGGTCAAGGACAGCAATGGCACGGTGCTCGCCAATGGCGACTCGGTCACGCTGATCAAGGACCTGAAGGTGAAGGGCACCTCGGTGACGCTCAAGCGCGGCACCCTGGTCAAGAACATCCGCCTGACCGACGACGAGGAACTCATCGAGTGCAACGTCGACAAGGTCAAGGGCCTGGTGCTGCGCACCGAGTTCCTCAAGAAGGCCTGATCCGCAGGAAGCCATTTCTGCCGGTGGGCGCCCCCCTCGGTAGGAGCGCGGTCCCCGGCGCGAGCTCTTGGAGGACGGCGAAGCATGAAAAGCTCGCGGCCGGAGGCCGCTCCTACCTATCTGCGGGCGCGCGCTTACCGCGTCGGGTGGGCGGTTTCCAGGGACGCGGTAACGTCCTGACGCAGCCAGCGCTCACGCAGCACGTCGTAGGCCCAGTTGAAGCCCAGCGTGTAGGGCAGGAAGAACAGCAGCAGGCCGATATCGAGCACGAACGCCTGCACCAGCCCGATCGACAGCCACCAGGCGGCCAGCGGCACGGTCGCGACAATCAGACCCAGTTCGAACAGCAGCGCGTGGATGACGCGGACCTTGGGGGTCCGCTCGAAGCCCCAACGCTGCTGGGCGCGGTCGAAAGCCGCGGTGTAGGCCATGTTCCACAGCATCGCCAGGGTCGAAACCGCCAGGGTCAGCGCGCCGGTGTGCAGCAGCGACTTGCCCAGCAGCCAGGCCAGGGCCGGCGCGGACAGGGCAATGGCCAGACCTTCGAAGGCCAGCGCGTGGAGGACGCGTTCCTTGAGGCTCTTTTCGGGGGCGGCGTGATTCGGGTTCATGGCAAGCTCCTGCAAAACAACAGGCGAGCATTCTCATCGGCTGATAGGATGGATTGAAGTTGGAATCCATCGGGAAAGCCGATATATGAATCCCTCACCGGAATCCCTGCAGGCGTTTGCCCAGGCCGTCGCCCTGGGCTCGTTCAGCGCGGCCGCGCGCCGGCTGGGCAAAAGCCAGTCCACGGTCAGCGAAGCCATCGCCCGGCTGGAAATCGACCTGGGCGTCACCCTGTTCGACCGTTCCGGCCGGCAACCCCGGCTGACCGAGGCCGGGCAGGTGCTGGCGGGCCGGGTCGAGCAGGTGCTGGCCGCGTCCGATCGCCTGCAACGGGTGGCGGCGGAACTGGCGGGCGGGCGCGAGGCGCGGGTGACCCTGGGGCTGTCCGATGCCTACCAGTCGGCCGGTTACGAAGCACTGCTGGCGGAAATGGCCGAGCGTTACCCGGACCTGGAGTTCGAATGCCTGCTGGCCGAGCGCGAGGACCTGATCGAATTGGTGGATGAAGGCCGCGCCACCCTTGCCGTGCTGGCCGCCCGCGAGCACTACGCGCCGGAACTGGGCTGGGCGACGGTGGCCGAACGCGCCGAATTCGACCTGTTCGTCGCCCACGATCATCCGCTGGCGAAGTTGCCGCGGGTGCGGGTCGAGGATCTGGCGGGCTGGCGCCTGCTCGCATTGAGCACGGTGGGCCAGCCGGAGGCGCGGGACGACGCGCTGCCCGCGGGCGACGGCCGCTGGACCGCGCCGAACTACCTGCTGCTGCTGGAAATGGCGGTGCACGGCTTCGGCTGGGCCGAACTGCCGCGCTGGCTGGTCAACGGCTACGCCGGTGGCCGCCTGCGGGAACTGAAGGTGGCGGGCTGGCCGCGCAGCCAGGCGGTGGACATCATCTGGTCGCGGCGGCGGCCGCTGGGGCCCGCGGCCAGCTGGATGCTGGAACGCCTGCTGGCCGAACCGGCCTGAACGACCGCGGCTAGCCGCGCGGGGTGCCGTCCAGGTTGTGCTCGATCATCCACAGGCCGGCCCAGAGCTTGGCGTCCAGTTCGTAGCCCTCGCGCAACTTCGCGGTCAGCCAGGCCGCCGCCTGCGCGCGCGGGATTTCGTGGACGGTGATGTCCTCGTCGCCATCGCCGCCGCCCGGGCCGACCTTGCGCAGGCCGGTGGCACGCACGAAGGCGACCTTCTCGCTGCTGCTGCCGGAAGAGGTGGGACCGATCAACAGGACTTCCGCGTGCGCGGCGGTCCAGCCGGTCTCCTCTTCCAGTTCGCGGATGGCCGAGACCTCGATGGATTCGCCGGCATCGATGTCGCCGACCAGCCCGGCCGGCATCTCGATGGTGCTGGCCTGCAGCGGTACCCGGAACTGCTCGACGAACAACACCCGGTCGTCGGGAGTCACCGCGATGATGATCGCGGCCAACCCGCCGCTGTGGGTGCGCTCGGAATACTCCCAGGTACCGCGCTCGACCATCCGCAGGTAGCGGCCTTCGTAGACGGTGCGGGGTGCGGCGGTCTTGCGGTGTCGGGAAGCGTCATCCATGCGGCGATGCTAACGGCTGGCGATGACGTTTTGTAGGCGCCGGAGGGCGCCGCGCCGCGATCAGGCGACCGAAAGGCCCGCCGCTTCCAGCAGGCGCCGCCGGGTCATCGGCCCGAATCGCAGCGCTTCGGCCAGGGCGTGCAACACATCGCCGTCGGCGGCGGCGCGGCCGAACCCGGCTTCCTGCGTGCCCAGCGGCGCGTCCAGCGCGATGGTGGTCAGCTCGCGCCACAGCAGCGCGTGTTCGCGCTGTTCGCGCAGGCGCGCGGCGATGCCGGCGGCGCCACGCAGGCGCAGGAACGGCACCTCGTCGATGCGCGCGAGCAATGTGTCCAGGCTGCCGAAATGGGCCAGCAGCACCGCGGCGCTCTTGGCGCCGATGCCGCTGACGCCGGGAATGTTGTCGACCGCGTCGCCGGTCAGCGCCAGGTAATCGGCGATCTGCCGCGCTTCCACGCCGTGGCGCGCCTTGACCCCGGCCATGCCCCAGCGCTGGCCGCGGGCGAAATCCCACTGCTCGTCGTGTTCCCACAGCAACTGCGACAGATCCTTGTCGGCCGAGACGATCACCCCGCGGAAACCGGTGGGGCGCGCGCCGTGCAGCGCGCTGCCGATCAGATCGTCGGCCTCGTATTCGGCATGCGCCAGCACGCTCAAACCGAGCGCGGCGCACAACGCCTTGCAATGGCCGAACTGCCGGCGCAGTTCCTCGGGCGCCGGATCGCGATTGGCCTTGTAGGCCGGATAGATGCGGTTGCGGAAACAACTGTCGAGCGCTTCGTCGAAGGCGATGGCGATGTGCCGCGGACGTTCCTTCTCCAACAGTTCCAGCAGGAAGCGGGCGAAGCCGTGGACCGCGTTGGTGGGCCAGCCGTCGGCGTCGTGGAACTCGTCCGGCATCGAATGCCAGGCGCGGAACACGTACAGGCTGGCATCGACCAGGTAGAGCGGACGCGCCGGCGCGAGGTCGGCGTCAGCGGCCATCGGGCTGCCAATGGCTGAGCAGGTCGGCCGGATCCGGCCGTTCCCGCTCGGGCGCCTCCATCCGCGGTGTGCCGATATGGATGAAGCCGACGATGCGTTCGTTCGCGCCCAGGCCCAGCAGTGTGGCGACGGCTTCGTCGTAGGCCATCCAGCCGGTCAGCCACTGCGCGCCGAATCCCAGCGCCTGCGCGGCCTGCAGCAGGGCGAAGCAGACGCTGCCCGCGGTCAGCAACTGCTCCTGCTCGGGCACCTTGTGGCCGGGCGTGATCCGGGCGATCACGGTGACGATGTCGGGCGCATGGGAGAAGCGCGCGCGATCCTTCTCCACCGCCGCGGCCGGTGCCTCCGGATCGCGCGCCAGGGTGCGCTCGGCCAGCGCATCGCCCAGGGCGAGCCGGGCCGGACCCGAGATGTGCAGGAACCGGTACGGCACCAGCTTGCCGTGATCCGGCACGCGCACCGCGGACTGCAGCATGCGGCGCAGGGTGGCCGGGTCGGGTCCGGGTTCACCGAGCTGGCGGGACGGTACCGAGCGGCGATCGTCGAGGAACTGGAGGGGGGAGGCGGCAGACATGCCGGCAAGTTTAACTTGTCATTCCCGTTGCACCGCGCCAAAGTGCCGATCTGGTCACGCCAGGTTCGCACTGGATTTCCTACGATGTGTGAGTCGCCTGACCTTAACGGGTCGTTTGCAACTTTCGCCTGCCAAGGCGGGGAACCTTGCGCATGACGAACAGCCCTCACGCCACTGCCAGCAGTGGACACGACCCGCGCCTGCTCGGCCAGGCGCGTGATGCCGTGCTGCCGCCGTTGGCGGATGCGTTCATCCAGGCGCTGGGCCGTTTCGACGACGCGCTGTTCGATCGCGCCGAGCGCGCCGGTCCCTCGCAGATGGCCTTCCTCGACGCGATGCGCGAACTGCGCCGCCGGCGCGAGGAAATCATCGGGCGTTTCCGCAATGCCCTGCTCGAAGCCTGGCGTTCGCTGGAAGCCGGCCAACCGCTGTCCGCGGAGGAGATCCTGATACGCGGCGACAGTTCCGGACTGAGCCTGGTCACCGAGCAGGAACTGGAATCGCGCCTGGCCGCGCGCAATCTGGCGGCGGTGCTGGCGCGTGACTGCAAGCCGGTGCTGAGCCGGCTGGAGCGTCGGCTGTCGGTGCTCGCCAGCGTCAAGCTGGACGGCGAACACAATCCCATCGGCGCCGAGCACATCGGCGCGGCCATCCACACCGCCTTCGGCACCAGCGATCTGGCGCTGGAGGTCCGGCTGGTGGTGGTCAAGCTGTGCGAACGCGAACTGGTGCCGCTGGTAGCCCGCATCTACGAGGCGCTCGACCAGCGCCTGGTCCGGGTTGGGGTGGCGCCGGACCTGCCGGCGGGCCCGAAACCGGCCCCGACGCCGGTCCCGCGTCCGGAAACCTTCGACAGCGAGCCGCTGATCCAGGACGAGGAGATGCACGCGCCCGCCTGGGCCGCGCGTTTCGTCAACCGGATGGCCGGCTTCCGCGAAATGCACGGCGGCTCGGGCGGCCGTGCCGAAACCGAAGAGGGCAGCTACGGGCAGGCGCCCGGCACCCAGACCGTGCTGCTGGAAGCGTTGCACCACCTGCTGCAGGAGTCCCGCAGCCAGCGTGGTCCGGAGTCGGCGCGTGGCGCGCTCGGAACCCGCGATCTGTCGCAGCGGGAAATGCTGTCGGTCCTGTCGCTGCTGCAGTCCACCCCGAGCGCGACCCTGCGGGCCGCGATTGGCGACACCGGCGAATCGCTGGCGCAGCGGCTGAAGAACGAAGTACTCAGCAGCGCCACCCAACTGGGCGTGGATCCGTCCACCGCCCGGCTGGCCCCGGTCGACGAGGACGCCATCGATCTGGTCGGCATGCTGTTCGACGTCATGCTGGACGAGCGTGATCTGGAAGGGCGGCCGCGCGAACTGATCGGCCGGCTGGTGGTGCCGTTCGTGAAGGTGGCGCTGCTGGACCGGCGCATGTTCGTACAGAAGACCCACCCCGCCCGCCGCCTGCTCAATGCGCTGGCCGAGGCCTGCGAAGGCAACAACGGCGAGAGCGCGGCCGAGCGCACCCTGCTGACCAAGGTCGAGGAAGTGGTGGATCGGCTGGTGGCCGAGTTCAACGAGAACCTGGCCATCTTCCTGACCCTGGAAGAAGAATTCCGCGCGTTCCTGGACCAGCATCGCCGCCGCATCGAGATCGCCGAGCGCCGGGCCGCCGAGATCCAGCGTGGCCAGGAGCGCCTGGAAACCGCGCGCACGCGCATGAACGCCGAGCTGTCGGCCCGCGTCGATGGCCGCGAGTTGCCGGGCGCGATCGAGGAGTTCCTGCGCCAGCCGTGGGCCCACCACGTCACCATGACGCTGCTGCGCGAAGGCGAGGACAGCAACGCATTGCGCGACGCGCTGACGCTGGCCGACGGCATCCTCGAGGAACTGACCGAGGCCCAGCGCCAGATCATCGGCAAGCCCTGGCTGCAGGCCTGGCGTCCCGGACTGGTGCAGGTGTTCGCCAGTGTCGGCATGAATGCCGATGCCGCCCACGGCGCCGTGGACGCGCTGCACGACACCCTGCAGGCGATCGCCGCATCGCGCCCGGACCTGCAGAAATCGCTGCCGGAACTGCCGCAGGTCATCCTGCCCAAGCCGGCGGAGGACGAGAACACGCCGATCCAGATCGTCGGCGGGATCGACACGCTCGAATTCGATCATACCGACGCCGATCATTTCCGCCTGCTTGCCATCGGCACGTGGCTGGATTTCATCGACAAGGACAACAAGGTGCAGCCGGGCAAGCTTTCGTGGGTGAGTCCGATTTCCTCGCGCCTGCTGTTCGTCAATCGCCGTGGCGTGCGCTTCTGCGTGGCCTCGCCGGAAGAACTGGCGGCAATGGTGCGCCTGGGCCGGCTGCGCCGGCACATCGAGGAAGATGCGTTCGACAGCGCCATGCAGGGCGTGATCGATCGGCTGGAGCCGGCCGCCACTCGCCCCGGCGGCACGCCCTGATCCCGCGCCGCCCGGCGGCGCGCCGCATTTGCTAGCATCGGCTCCGACACAAACGGCACCGGAGTACGCATGGCGGTCGAGGTTCTGGTCCTGAAGGAAACCGCAGCGGGTGAACGGCGCGTGGCCGCCACCCCGGAAACGGTCAAGAAAATGGTCGCCGCGGGCGCCCAGGTGCGGTTCGACCCCGGTGCCGGACGCTCGGCCGGTTTCCTCGACGAGGCCTACGCCGGCGCGGGTGCGCGTCCGGCCGATGGCGATACCCTGGCCAATGCCGACGTGGTGCTGTGCGTGCAGCCGCCCGCACCGGACACGCTGGCCCGGTTGAAGACCGGCGCGGCGCTGATCGGCATGCTGCATCCGCAGGCCGATGCCGCGCGTGCCGAAGCCATCCAGGCGCGCGGCCTGCTGGCCTTCCCGCTGGAGCGCCTGCCGCGCACCACCCGTGCGCAGGCCATGGATGTGCTCAGTTCGCAGGCAGGCATGGCCGGCTACAAGGCCGTGCTCATCGCCGCCCAGCTCGCCCCGCGCTTCTTTCCGATGCTGACCACCGCGGCCGGCACCATCCGTCCGTCGAAGGTGCTGATCGTCGGCGCCGGCGTGGCGGGCCTGCAGGGCGTCGCCACCGCCAAGCGCCTGGGCGCGCAGGTGGAGGGCTTCGATGTGCGCCCGGAGACCCGCGAGCAGATCGAATCGCTGGGCGGCCGCTTCCTGGATCTGGGTGTGAGCGCGGCCGGCGAGGGTGGTTACGCGCGCCAGCTGACCGACGACGAGCGCCGCGAACAGCAGCGCCGGCTGGCGGAACATCTCAAGGGCGTGGATGTCATCGTCTGCACCGCCGCGGTGCCGGGGAGGCCGGCGCCGAAGATCATCACCACCGCGATGGTCGAGGGAATGAAGCCGGGCAGCGTGATCGTGGATCTGGCCGCGGAGACCGGCGGCAACTGCGAGGCCACCCGGCCCGGCGAAACGATCGAGCACCAGGGCGTCACCGTCGCCGGACCGCTCAATCTCGCCAGCATGGGCGCGGTGCACGCCAGCGAGATGTACGCGCGCAACGTGCTGAACTTCGTCTCGCTGTTCCTCAAGGACGGGGCGATCAGCTTCGATTGGCAGGACGAACTGCTGGCGAAGACCCGCTGGCCCGAACCGGCGGCCTGAGGCCGCCGGCGAGGCGTCGCCGCCGGTTCAGGGGCGCGCGGTCTCGTCCTTGGGACGATGCTGTTCCAGCCAGGCGCGGCGCTGCTCCGGGGTCATTTTCTTCCAGTCCTCGCGCAGCTTCTCGCGCTGCTCCGGCGGCATCTCGCGCATGCGCAGGAACAGGGCCCGCGCGCGATCGCGCTGCTCGGGATTCATGTGTTCGAAACGACGCATGCCGCGGCGTGCCTGCGTGCGCTGTTCGGGGGTCATCTGCTGCCAGCGGCGTCCGTGCTCCATCATCCGCGAGCGGCCCTGGGGATCGGCGTTCCAGCGATCCCGCAGCGGCGCGATCAGGGTTTCACGCTGCTGCGGCGTCAGCTTCTCCCATTCCGGCAGCGGCGCGGGCGCCGGGACCGCCTGCTGCGCCAGCGCCTGGCCGGTCCACAGCAACGACAGGCCCAGCAGCGACAACAGGGAACAACGCAGGGTTCGGGTCTTCATCGGTTCACTCCATCGCCAGCGGCGGCGCCTCGGAGGAGGCCAGCCACAGGTACAGATCGGGATTTTCGTCGAGCAGGGTGTTGGCGGGAAGCGCCGCGTCCGGCGTGGCCGCGGTGATCGCCGGTTCCGGGGATTCCGGCGCCGGCGCGGGGGACGACGGCAGCCATTGCAGGCCGATCATCACCGCCAGCACCGCGCTGAACGCGGTGGCGGTCAGCCACGGCCAGGCGCGCCGCTGCGACGCCGGCGCCGAGTGGCGGGCCGCGCGCAGGCGTGCCAGGGTCCGCGGGGACACCTGCGCGAGCGCCGCGGCATGCGCCTGGCGCGCGCGGGCGTCGAAATCATGTTCGTGGGCGGGGTTCATCGGAATTCCTCCAGTTGCTTCTGCAGCGCATCCCGCGCGCGCGACAGATGGGTCTTCACCGAGCCTTCCGAACAGCCCATCGCGCGGGCGGTGTCGGCGACATCGAGTTCTTCCAGCACGCGCAGGGTGAAAGCTTCGCGCTGGCGGGCGGGCAGGCCGCGCAGGGCCTGCACCAGCCGCGCGTAGGCCTCACGCTGTTCGTGCGACTGCGACGGTCCGTGCGCGGCATCGGCCCAGTCCAGCGAGGCCTCGCCTTCACCCTCTGCCTCCGGCCGCAACCAGCGCAGGCGGAAGCGCTGCCGGCGCTGCACGTCGACGATCTTCCGCCGCAGGATGCTCCAGAACAGCGGTGTCCACTCGGCGGCGGGCCGCTCGCGGTAGCCGAGCATCTTCATCATCGCGTCCTGCACCGCGTCCAGCGCGTCGTCGCGGCTGCGCAATCCGGCCTCGGCGAAACGGAACGCGCGGGTGCCCAGTCCGGCCAGGAACTGATCAAGCGACATTGCCGGCGACGCCGCCACTGGCGGCGTCGCGACATCGGTTTCTTGTCCGGGGCCGGTACTCACCAGCACAGCTTAGCTCCGGCGGTCCCAGCGGCGCTCGATCCGGTCGCCGCGGCGGTCCAGGCGCGCCTCGATGCGATCGCCCCGACCGTCCAACTGGCGGTCGATGCGCTCGCCGCGCGCGTCCAGGCGGGCGGCGGCGCGCGGGTGGCCGTGCGCGGCGGCCCGATCTGCGCGGCGATCGAAGTGCCGCTCGATGCGATCGCCGCGGACATCGAGGCGATGTTCGATGCGCTCGCCACGCACATCGAGGCGGTGGTTGGCCTGATCGCCGGGATCGGCGGCGAAGGCCGGGGTGGCGATGGCGGACAGCAGTACGGCCAGGCACAGCGGGATGCGGTGGTTCATGGCGGTTGCCTCGTGGCGGGTGGTGGGAACGGCGATGCTTGCGACAGGGGAAACGCCCCGCCGGCGCGTGCGTTGACAGGCGCGCGGCGGGGTTCCGCCGGGTTCAGGTGCGGTTATGATGCGGAAACGCCGCGGCGCGACCCGTCGGCGCAACGACAATCTGGGAGTGCGTGGATGAACGACGGTTTCGTGGCCTTGTACATCTTCATGCTGGCGGCCATCGCCGGGCATGTGATCATTTCCCGGGTGCCGGTCATCCTGCATACGCCGCTGATGTCCGGCTCCAACTTCATCCACGGCATCGTGCTGATCGGCGCGATGGTGGTGCTGGGGCACGCGGACACCACCCTGGAGAAGGTCATCGGCTTCATCGCCGTGCTGCTGGGCGCGGGCAACGCCGCCGGCGGCTACGTGGTGACCGAGCGCATGCTGGAGATGTTCAAGTCCAGCAAGCCGCAGCCGGGCAAGGAGGGCAAGTGATGAGCTGGACCCTGCCCGAACTGCTGTCCTTCCTGGTCAAGGCCAGCTATCTGGTCGCCGCGACCCTGTTCCTGCTCGGCCTGCAACGCATGGCCTCGCCGCTGACCGCGCGCAGCGGCATCCGCTGGGCCGGGCTGGGCATGCTGATCGCCACGGTGGCGACGTTCTTCCTGCCGGACCTGCACAACATCCCGCTGATCATCGCGGCGGTGGCGATCGGCAGCGCGGTGGCCTGGGTATCCGGCAAGCAGGTGCCGATTACCGACATGCCGCAGATGGTCGCGCTCTACAACGGCATGGGCGGCGGTTCGGCGGCGGCGATCGGCGCGGTTGAACTGCTGCGTTTCTCCTTCCTGGTCCATCGCGACACCACGCACTGGAGCGAGTCGGCGATCGCCGCGCTGGCCGCGCGTCAGCCGGATGCGACGACCCTCGCGCTGGCGGTGATCGGTTCGGCGATCGGCGCGGTGTCGCTGTCCGGTTCGGTCATCGCCTGGGCCAAGCTCGACGGACGGCTGGACAAGCGGGTGGTGTTCCCCGGCCAGCAGGCGTTCAACCTGCTGGTGTTCATCGCGATGCTGGCGCTCGGTGGCTGGGCGGCCTATACCTTGTCGGTCCCGTACATCATCGCGTTCTTCGTGGTGGCGCTGGCGCTGGGCGTGCTGATGACCCTGCCGATCGGCGGCGCCGACATGCCGGTGGTGATCTCGCTGTACAACGCCTTCACCGGCCTGGCCGTCGCGTTCGAGGGTTACGTGCTGGGCAACGAGGCGCTGATCATCGCCGGCATGATGGTCGGCGCGGCGGGCATCCTGCTGACCCGGCTGATGGCCAAGGCGATGAACCGGCCGATCCGCAACGTGCTGTTCTCCAATTTCGGCGGTGGCGGGCAGGCGCAGGAGATCTCCGGTTCGCAGAAGCCGATCGAGGCCGGCGACGTCGCCGCGATGATGGCCTTCGCCGAGCGCGTGGTGATCGTGCCCGGCTACGGCATGGCGGTGGCGCAGGCGCAGCACAAGATCTGGGAACTGGCGCAGAAGCTGATCGATCGCGGGGTGAAGGTGAAGTTCGCCATCCATCCGGTCGCCGGCCGCATGCCCGGGCACATGAACGTGCTGCTGGCCGAAGCCGGCGTGCCCTACGATCTGATCGCGGACATGGACGACATCAACCCGGAGTTCGCCAACACCGACGTGTCGCTGGTGATTGGCGCCAATGACGTGGTCAACCCGGTGGCGAAGACCGACCCCGCCAGCCCCATCTACGGCATGCCGATCCTCGACGTGGTCAACAGCAGGAACACCATCGTCATCAAGCGCGGCAAGGGCACCGGTTTCGCCGGCATCGAGAATGCGCTGTTCTACGCCGACAACACCCGCATGCTGTACGGCGACGGCGCGGAGATGGCCAGTGCACTGGTCAGCGAGCTGAAGGCACTGGACGGCGGCGGCCACTGAGCCGCCGCCCTTTCGCACGGGGCTTCAGCGCAGGACACGCCGCGTGATCCCGTCCGGGGCGCGCGCTACTTCGCCAGCCAGGCCGCCAACAGCGGAGACACCAGCAGGCACGCCCAATCCAGTGTGCCGTTGGCGAGCTGGGCCAGGGTCCAGGCATGGGAGAGCCCCAGCCGCAGCGCCGATTCCCAGGGCAGCAGGCCGAGCACGAAGCCGAGCTGGCTGGCGATGATGAACCAGTTCGCCAGCACCGCCATCGCCACCGTCGCCAGCGCGGCCACCAGTGCGCGGCAGCCACCCGGGCGCACGCCGGCAAAGCGCAGGAGCACGGCCGCGTCCAGCGCCGCCAGCAGCGCCATCCAGCCGGACTGTCGTCCCAGGTAGAGCGCCAGCAGCACCCAGATCAGGCTGAAGCACAGGCCACCGAGCAGCAGGATGATCGGGGCCAGCCAGCGGGAGGATGGCGTGGAAGGGACGGCGGGCGGCATGAAGGCTCCGGCAGGGGGCCGCCAAGGATAAGGCCTGCCGGCCCCGCCCGGGCTGCCGCGATACAATGTCGGCCTTGCGCGCCCCCCACGCGCCCCCATGTGAACGGCATGTATTCCCGCAGCAGCGAACCCGTCCAATTCGAGCGTGACTGTCCCGCGGTGCTGGTACCGCAGGGCGAGAGCGTGACCCTGCCGGCAGGCACCTACGGCTACATCACCCAGGCGCTGGGTGGCAGTTACACGGTCTTCGTGGAAGGCAACCTGTTCCGCATCGCCGGCAAGGATGCCGATGCGATTGGCAAGGAGCCGACCGAGCCGCTCAGCCTGCCGGACAACGCCAGCGACGACGAAGTCGAGCAGATGGTGTGGCAACAGCTGCGCACCTGCTTCGATCCGGAAATCCCGTTCAACATCGTCGATCTGGGCCTGGTCTACGAGGCCCGGCTCAACCATCGCGACGATGGCCAGCGCGAGGTCGAGGTGAAGATGACCCTGACCGCGCCCGGCTGCGGCATGGGCGAGATCCTGGTCGACGACGTACGCAGCAAGCTGGAGATGATTCCCACCATCGCCGAGGCGGACGTGGAACTGGTGTTCGACCCGCCGTGGGGCCGCCACATGATGTCGGAAGCCGCCAAGCTGGAAACCGGCATGCTCTGAGCGCCTGCGCGCTTTTCCCTTTTTTCGCAGTGGAATACAGGAAGCAAGTGATGAACGTCGCCAACGCCGCCCCCCTGGTCTACCGGGTCGAACGCTCCGCCCAGGCCCGCAGCACCGCCGAGCGCGAGAAGATCCTCGCCGCGCCGGGTTTCGGCCTGCATTTCACCGACCACATGGTCGCCATCGAGTGGGACAAGGCGCAGGGCTGGCATGACGCGCAGGTGCGTCCCTACGGTCCGCTGGCGCTGGATCCGGCCGCGTCCGTGCTGCACTACGGCCAGGAAATCTTCGAGGGCATCAAGGCCTATCGCCACGACGACGGCTCGATCTGGACCTTCCGCCCCGACGCCAACGGCGCGCGCCTGCAACGTTCCGCACGCCGCCTGGCGATGCCGGAACTGCCGGTGGCCGAGTTCACCGAATCGTTGCGCCAGCTGATCGCCGTGGACGCCGACTGGGTGCCGGACGCGCCGGAGACCAGCCTGTACTTCCGTCCCTTCATGATCGGCACCGAAGCCTTCCTCGGCGTGCGCGCCGCGCAGAAGGCCGGCTACTACGTCATCGCCAGCCCGGCCGGCGCGTACTTCGCCAAGGGCGTGGCGCCGGTGTCGATCTGGCTGTCCACCGATTACGCGCGCGCCGCCAAGGGCGGCACCGGCGCGGCCAAGTGCGGCGGCAACTACGCCGCCTCGCTGCTGCCGCAGCAGGAAGCGCAGGCGCAGGGCTGTTCGCAGGTGCTGTTCCTGGATCCGGTCGAGGGCAAGTACCTGGAAGAACTGGGCGGCATGAACGTGTTCCTGGTCTACAAGGACGGCACGATCGTGACCCCGGAGCTGTCCGGCAGCATCCTGGAAGGCGTGACCCGCTCCAGCATCCTGCAACTGGCGCGCGATCGCGGCCACAAGGTCGAGGAGCGCAAGGTGTCCATCGACGAATGGAAGCAGGGCGTGGCGTCGGGCGAGATCGCCGAAGTGTTCGCCTGCGGCACCGCCGCGGTGATCACCCCGATCGGCGAGCTGAAGGGCCGCGATTTCTCGGTCGGCGACGCGAGCGCGCCGGCCGGTGAAGTGACCATGGCCATCCGCAAGGAACTGACCGACATCCAGTACGGCAAGATTCCGGATCGACACGGCTGGCTGGTCAAGCTGCGCGACTGAGGCGCGGCGCCAGCGACATGACGAAAAGGCCGGGCATCGCCCGGCCTTTTTCGTTTGCTGGAATCGCCATGGCGGTCAGGTCGCGAACTTCTTCGCGCCCGCCACGCAGGCGACCACGCCCAGGGTTACCGCGAGCATCGTCCAGCTTACCGCTTCGCCGAGCAGCAGCGCGGCCAGGGCGAGCCCGAAGAACGGCTGCAGCAGTTGCAGCTGCCCGACCGCGGCGATGCCGCCCTGCACCAGCCCGCGATACCAGAACACGAAGCCGATCAGCATGCTGAAGAGCGAAACGTAGGCCAGCCCGATCCAGGCCGGCGTACCCACCGGGGCAAAGGAATCCGGTCGCGACGCGAACGTGATGGGCAGAACCACCGGCAGCGACAAAGCCAGCGCCCAGCAGATCACCTGCCAGCCGCCGAGCCGGCGGGACAGCCGCGCGCCCTCGGCATAGCCCAGGCCGCAGACGAGAATCGCGGCCACCATCAGCAGATCGCCGGCCCAAGAGGCTTCCGCATCGTGCATGAGCGCATAGCCGGCCACGCACAGACTGCCCAGCACCGAGAACAGCCAGAACACCGGTCGCGGACGCTCGCCGCCGCGGATCACCCCGAAGATCGCGGTGCTCAGCGGCAACAGGCCGACGAACACGATCGTGTGCGCCGAAGACACGTGTTGCAGGGCGAGCGCGCTCAGCAGCGGATAGCCGACCACCACGCCCAGCACCACCACCGCCAGCGAGGGCAGGTCGGTCCGATCCGGGCGCGGCTGGCGGAACGCCCGCAGCAGCAGCAGCGCGAGCAGGCCGGCGATCGCGGCGCGGGCGGCGGTCAGGAACACCGGATCCAGATCCAGCACCGCCACCCGGGTGGCCGGCAGCGAGCCGGCGAAGATCACCACGCCGATGAAACCGTTGATCCAGCCGCTGCTCGCCTTGTCCATTGCCTGACTCTCGGGGAATGCGGCCAGTGGACCATGCCGGCGCCGTCATCCCCAGATACAATCCAGTACAGTTGCAAGTAACTGTTATGCCTTGTTGGGCCGTACGGTTGAGAGGAGGGAGCGCGATGGGCCGGCAGTCGGGCAGTACCCGCATCGATCAGGTGATGGCGGCCATTCGGGCGCGGATCGCCGCGCGCGCCTATGGGCCTGGCACGCGGTTGCCTTCGGTGCGCGCGCAGGCGAAGGCGATGCAGGTCTCGGTGTCCACCGTGGTGGAAGCCTACGAGCGCTTGGCCGCCGAGGGCGTCATCGGTTCGCGGCCGGGTTCGGGCTTTTATGTCGCCGGACCCGTCGCGCCGCTGGCGCTGGCGCGGATGGGGCCGCGGCTCGACCGGGAAGTGGATCCGATGTGGATTTCGCGTCAGTCGCTGGAAACCGACGCGGCGATGCTCAAGCCTGGCTGCGGCTGGCTGCCGGCGGCGTGGATGTACGAATCGGGCATGCGCCGCGCGCTGCGCGCGGTAGCGCGGGCCGACACGGTGTCGCTGGCCGACTACGCCACCCCGCTCGGTGCGCCGGCACTGCGGCAACTGCTGGCGCGGCGACTGGCGGGCAACGGGGTGGAGGCGTCACCGGATCAGATCATGCTGACCGATTCGGGCACCCATGCCATCGATCTGATTGCGCGCTTCCTGCTCGAACCCGGCGACACCGTGCTGGTCGACGATCCCTGCTACTTCAATTTCCACGCGTTGCTGAAGGCGCACCGGGTCAAGGTGGTCGGCGTGCCATACACGCCCGCCGGGCCGGATCTGGAAGCATTCGCCACCGCCCTGCAGGCGCAGGCGCCCCGGCTCTACATCACCAATTCGGGACTGCACAACCCGACCGGCGCGGTGCTGTCGCCGGTGGTCGCGCACCGATTGCTGAAGCTGGCGGAGATGTCGAACCTGGTGATCGTCGAGGACGACATCTTCGCCGATTTCGAAACCGCTCCGGCGCCGCGGCTGGCCGCGTTCGACGGCCTGTCGCGGGTGATCCAGATCGGCAGCTTCTCCAAGACCCTTTCGGCGTCGCTGCGCTGCGGCTTCATCGCCGCGCGCCCGGACTGGCTCGACGCGCTGGCCGACCTCAAGCTCGCCACCGGTTTCGGCGGCAGCCGGCTGGCCGCCGATGTCCTGCTGGCGGCGCTGACCGACAGCGGCTATCGCCGGCACATGGAGGGCGTGCGGTTGCGCCTGGCCGATGCGCGCGGGCGGATCATCGCGAAGCTGGGTGAAGTCGGCATCACGCCGTGGCTGACGCCGCAGGCCGGCATGTTCCTGTGGTGCCGGCTGCCGGCCGGCGTCGATGCGGCGCAACTGGCCCGCGACTGCCTGAAGGACGGCATGGTGCTGGCGCCCGGCAATGCCTTCAGCCAGTCGCCGGAGGCGGGGCGCTTCATGCGCTTCAACGCCGCGCAGTCGCTGGACCCGCGGATCCATGCCGCGCTGAAGCGCGCGCTGGCAGGCTAGCGGTGCGTTGCCACGCGGCCCCGATCAGGCCGCTTCGAAACGGTTGGCGGCGACGTTCTTGCGGACTTTGGCCGGATCCCAGATGCGGCCGTTCATGGCGATGTAGACGCCCGGCGGCAGCGACTGCACCGCGCCGACCGCGCAGCCGATGTTGAACTCCGCGTCCGAGCCGCGAAAGCGGGCCGGATTGAGCGCGCCGGTCATCACGATGGTCTTGTCCGGAATGGACTTGAGCACATGGCCGGTCTGCACCATCGAGTCGGTGCCGTGGGTGATCAGCACGTGGCGGGCCGGCTGCGCGGCGACGGTGGCGCGGATCAGTTCGCGGTCCTCGTCGGTGATGTGCAGCGAGTCCTTGCGGATGATCGGGATGACGGTGAAGCGGAACGCCACCCCGAGTTCCTTCAGGATCTGGCCGATCTGTGGATCGCCGATCTGGTAATCGGACTTGTCGTCGAAATAGATCTTGTCGATCGTGCCGCCGGTGGTGACGATCAGAAGTTCTTCCATCTCAGGGCTCCTGCGCGGTCGCGGCTTCCGCGGCGCGCGCTTCTTCGGGGGTGACCAGGTGGTAGTCGTCGCCGTACACCTCGCACAGCGCCAGCCACGCCGCGCCCGGGGGCGCGACAACCCGCCAATTATCGCCGTTCCTGCGGCTGAAGGTGCAGCGGGCGGGCGCATCCCCGTCCTCGCTCGCGATATCGGCGCCAATGGTGATCATCAGCGCCATGTTGTCGTAGTCGCGCAGGCGCGGCGGACCGCCCAGCGGCCAGGCGTGGTATTCCCAGGCGCAGCAGCTGGCGCGCCCGGATTCGACCAGGTGGCCGTCGAGTACGCGCAGGTCCGCGTAGCCGCCGCTGAAGAAATGGAAGAGTTTGCCGGTCGCCGGATCCTGGCGATAGAGATCGCCCAGGCAGTTCGGGCCGGCTCCACACATGCCGCGTGCTTCCACTTCGAAGAAGCCGTCCTGATCGATGTCGATCAGGTCGACGTCGCGCAGGGGTTCTTCCATGGCGTCGGTTCCCAGCGTCAGCGCCGGCTGGAACCGCGAGCCGCCCGGAGCGGCAATCGCCACCTCGTAGCGGGCCGGCGACACCGTGCCATCGGCACCAGCCGCATCGCATCGAACCGCCAGGCGCAGGCGCGAGCCGTCCGCCTGGGTGACACCCTGTTCGCGAGGTCGGCATTCGTTGCCGTCTTCATCGGCGAGCGCGGGCGAGGCCGCGCACAGCGGCAGCAGAAACAACGCCGCCCAGCGCAGCAGGCCGCCTTGTCCGCCGCGCGTGATCACGGCGCGGCCCTGCGGCCGAAGCGGGCGCGCAGCGCCGGCCAGCTGGTGGCCAGCACGATGCCCACCGACAACACGATGCCGCCCCACGCATAACCCGCCTCGGCCGGCCGCGACCACGCGACCATGACCGCATGGGCGAACCAGAACAGGGCGAACACCCCCGCCCAGAACGGCGCCCGCGGCCGGCGCAGGAAATGCCCCAGCGACAGCAGGAACGGCGGCAGGCAGAACACCAGCAGCACCGCCTGATAGTGGCGGTCACCGCGGAACCACAGTGCGTACAGCGCCGACAGTGCCAGCAGCATCAGCGCGGACGGGATGCGCGGACGCGTCATCGCTGGCCCTCCAGCCGGCGTGCGACATCGGCCACGCGACGGCCGAGCGCGCGCGCCAGCGCGGCTTCATCGTCGCTGAGCACGGGGTCGTCGCTGCCGCCGGCCACGTGGCTGGCGCCGTAGGGCGAACCGCCGGTGCGGGTGGTGCTCAGCAATGTCTCGGTGAACGGAATCCCGACCAGCACGCAGCCATGGTGCAGCAGCGGCAACTGCATCGACAGCAGGGTCGATTCCTGGCCGCCGTGCTGGGTGGCGGTGGAAGTGAACACCGCGGCGGGTTTGTCGACGAGGGTGCCGCTGGCCCATTCCGCGCCCAGGCCGTCGATGAAATGCTTGAGCGGGGCGGCCATGTTGCCGAAGCGGGTGGGGCTGCCGAGGATGAGGCCGGCGCATTCGGCCAGGTCGCGCGCTTCCACGTAGGGCGCGCCTTCCTCGGGGACCGGAGGCGCGGCCTGCTGGGTCACCGGCGCCACGGGCGGCACCGTGCGCAGGCGCGCCGCCATGCCCTCGACCTCGCCGATGCCGCGCGCGATCTGCCGGGCCAGGCGGGCCACCGATCCGCCGCGGCTGTAGTAGAGCACCAGGATCTCGGCCATGCATCGGTCCATTCGCGTCAGGGCCGCCTAGTATCCCCCGGGGAACGCGGCGATGTCGCGTCGCGGACGCATCGGTTACCCTTTCGGCGTCATGGAGCCACTGGATTCCGTCAATCGCTGGACCGACCGCCTGCGCGACCGCGCGCGCGCCGGTACCTTCTTCCGTTTCTTGGCCAAGCGTTTCCTCGACGATCGGCTGTTCCAGGCGGCGGCATCGCTGGCCTACACCACCCTGTTCGCGCTGGTGCCGCTGGCGATGGTGGTGTTCGGGGTGCTGTCGGCCTTCCCGGTGTTCGATCGCTGGAGCGACCAGCTCAGCGACTACATCTTCTCCAACTTCGTGCCCAATGCGGCGCGTTCGGCGGAGATCTACATCAAGCAGTTCTCCGCCAGCGCGGGCCAGCTCACCGCGGTCGGCGTGATCGTGCTGGTGATTTCACTGCTGATCACGCTCAACAGCGTCGAGGCGACCTTCAACCGGATCTGGCGGGTGGCCTCGTCGCGGCCGAAGTTCGGCCGTTTCCTGGTGTACTGGACGGTGCTGACCCTGGGCGCACTGGTGGCGGCGGCGTCGCTGGCGATGTCGGCCCGCTTCTTCGCCCTGCCGCTGTTCGCGACCAGCGAGGGCCAGGTGCTGCGCACCTTCGTGCTGACGCTGGCGCCGCTGCTGATCGAGTTCGCCGCCATCACCATGATCTACCGCGTGGTGCCGCACCGGACCATCAAGCTGCGCTATGCGATGGCCGGCGCTTTGCTCGCCACCGTCCTGCTGGAACTGGTGAAGTGGGGCCTGGGCCTGTACCTGGGCAGCTTCAATACCTATCAGAAGATCTACAGCACGTTCGCCGCGGTACCGATCCTGCTGATGTGGATCTACCTGTGCTGGGTGGCGATCCTGATGGGGGCGTCGCTGGCGTCGGCGATGGCGGCCTTCCGCTACCAGCCGGTATCGATGCGGCTGCCGCTCGGCTACGAAATCTATGGGCTGCTGCGCATGCTGGGCCGCTTCAACGAAGCCCGCGCGCAGGGCCAGGGCCTGCACAGCGACCAGATCCTGGCGCTGGAGCCGATGCTGACCGATTCGCTGATCCAGCAGATGCTCGGCCAGTTGGCCGACATCAACCTGCTGCGGCGGGCGGAGGAGGGCGAATGGTTGCTGGCGCGGGATCTGGACGACATGACCCTGGCCGAGCTCTACGAGGCGTGCCAGTTGCGCATTCCGATCGCCGAGGCGCACCTGCCGTGTCGCGACGATTCGCTCGGCATCGCCGCGCGCCGCACGCTGGACGAATTGCGGGTGCCGCTGCGCGAACTGCTCAAGCGCCGGGTCAGCGACATCTATCTGGATTCCAACGAGGACAATCGATGAGAGTGGTGCTGACAATCCTGCTGGCGGGCACGCTGGCGCTGGCCGGCTGCAAGCCTTCGACGCCGGCCGCCCCCGCTGCGACCGGTGAACCAAAACCGGCCGCGGAAGCGCCCGCGGCCGATGCCGGCAACGGCATGCAGATCCGGGAAACCACCGCCGATCTGCCGACACTGGCGGTCGATACCATCGATGGCGGACGGTTCGAACTGTCCGCGCAGCGCGGCAAATGGGTGGTGGTCAACTTCTGGGCCACCTGGTGCGCGCCCTGCCTGAAGGAGATGCCGGAACTGTCGGCGCTGGATGCGATGCGCGAGGACGTGCAGGTCATCGGCCTGGCCTACGAGGACATCACCCCCGCCGACATGCAGGCGTTCCTGAAGGAACACCCGGTGGTCTATCCGATCGCCATACTCGACGTGATGGCGCCGCCGGCCGATTTCGCGACACCGCGCGGCTTGCCCACCACCTATTTGATCTCGCCCGAAGGCAAGGTGGCCAAGGCGTTCGCCGGCCCGGTCACCGCGCGTGATCTGGAAGCCCTGATGGCGCAGTCGGCGGGCAAGCCGGGCTGATGGACGCGGTCCGCTTCCTGATCGAAGGCAAGGTGCAGGGCGTGTTCTTCCGCGCCTCCACCCGCGAACAGGCACGCCGGCTGGGTCTGGCGGGGATGGCGCGGAACCTGCCGGACGGGCGCGTGGAAGTGATCGTGGCCGGCGAGCCGGAGGCCATCGAAACGCTGGCGGGTTGGCTGCACCATGGCCCACCGCAGGCACGGGTCGAGCGGGTGGAACGCTCGCCGTGGACTGCGCCGGTGCCGCCGGGATTCGAAGTCGGCTGAAGCGCGTCCCGCAAACAAACGCGTTCGCAAACAAAAAAGAGGCGGCCAGGTGGCCGCCTCTTTCGTTTGCGTCGGTTCGGTCCGGCTTACTTCTTGCCCTGGCCGTTGCCCTTGTCCTTGCCACCCTGTCCTTGTCCCTTGCCCTTGCCGCCGCCGCCCTGCGCCGGAGGACCGTGTTCGCCGCCGCGTCCCTTGTCGGAGGCCGCGTGGCCGTTGCCCTGCGCCGGACGCGAGCTCTTGCCGCCGCCGTTGCCGTTGCCGGCATTCGCCGGCTTGCCCTTGCCCGGACCATGCTTGGACCAGTCGACATGCACGTTGCGATCCACCGCGACCGGATAGCCCCAGCGGTCATAGGTGCGCGAGAAGCCGTTCTTCAGCGCATGGAACTGCGACGAGCCGGGCTTGATGCCCATGCGCTTGGCGATGGCGCCCCAGCCCTGGCCGGGATTGCGCTCGTACTCATGGACGACATCGATGCAGGGCAGGCGCAGGATGTGCGCGATGGCGCAGGCGTAGTAGATGTCGCCCGCCGACCAGCGCCGGCCGAACAGGTCCGTCACCAGCGAGCGCGGTGCACCGTAGTAGCCGGTCATCTCGTCGATGAAGGGCTCGCGGTAGCGCGAACCGTAGTCGTTGATCTCGATCAGGCGGGTGTCGACCCACGCATCGCCCGTGCGGAAGTTGTAGCCGACCACCTGCGCATTCGCGGCCGAAGCGGTGGCGAGCAGTAGGCCGGCGCACAGCGCCAGCAGCGGTCTGGAATGGCGGATGGTGTTCATGGGGCACTCCATTGGCGGATGTGATTCAGGTGCGGCGAGTCTTGGGAGAACGGACTGAATCGGCAGTGAAACAGGTCACGTAACTCACATTCCACATGGGAAACGTTCAGCCGCGCGGAACGAGCGCGCGGATCAGATCGGAAACGGCGCGATCGGCTTGAGCACGCCGTACTTCTCTTTCTGCGGTTTGCCCTTCAACGGCGGAAGGCCGAAGGTCTCCAGCGGCACCTGGGTGTCTGGCAGGCGATCCAGCAGATCCCGGATCAGGGTCAGCCGTCCGCGTCGCTGATCGTTGAAGTCGACCAGCGTCCACGGCGCGTCGGTGGTGTGCGTGGCTTTGAGCATCGCTTCGCGGGCGGCGGTGTAGTCGGCGTATTTCTCGCGCGCCTTCAGATCGATGGGCGAGAGCTTCCAGCTCTTGAGCGGTTCCTCGGCGCGTTCGGCGAAGCGCTCCTCCTGGCGCGACTGATCCACCGCCAGCCAGTACTTGAACAACAGGATGCCGTCGTCCACCAGCAGCTTCTCGAAGATCGGGACCTGGGCCAGGAACCGGCGGTATTCGGTGGCGGTGCAGAAGCCCATCACCTTTTCCACCCCGGCGCGGTTGTACCAGCTGCGATCGAACAGCACGATTTCACCCGCCGCCGGCAGGTGTGCGATGTAACGTTGCAGGTACCACTGGGTACTTTCGCGTTCACCGGGTTTGGGCAGTGCGGCCACATGGCACTGGCGCGGATTGAGGTGTTCGCGGATGGCGTTGATGGCACCGCCCTTGCCGGCGGTATCGCGGCCTTCCATCAGCACCACGATGCGCGCGCCCGCGTGCGCGGCCCAGCGTGCCATCGCCGCCAGTTCCAGTTGCAACGGCTTGAGCAACTGTTCGTATTCCTTGCGCTTGAGTTCTTTCATGGGGCCTTCTTCCGGCGGTTCTGGCGGGACGTGCCGGCCATGCCGCGCGCCACTTCCAGCAGCGCGCCCTGCTGGCGGGAATTCAGTTCGCGGTACGCGGCCAGGAGATCGTGTTCGCCGCGCGTGCGCGCCGGATCCAGCTGGGTGGCCAGTTCCGCCAGCAACGCGCCCGCCGGCACGCCGAACGTGCGGGCGAGGGCGGCCAGCTGATCCTTGCCGGGCAGCTTGTCGCCGCTCATCCACGATCGGACGGTCGCGGCGCCGACCCGGGGAATGGCGGTGGCGATGTCGGCGGCGCTGAGTCCGCTGGCCTTGGCGAGCATGCGCAGGGTGGCGTCGATGGACATGGCCGTTCCTGTAGTCATTCCTTGAGGCGGGGCCGCAGGGTGGCGAGGTTGCAGGGCCGGGTGCGGGCGTCGAGTTGCGCGGAGATGATGCGTTCCCAGGCCGTGCGGCAGGCCGAGGTGGAGCCGGGCAGGCAGAACAGGAAGGTGCCGTTGGCCAATCCGGCGAAGGCGCGCGACTGCAACGAGGAGGTCCCGATTTCCTCGAAGCTGATCGCGCGGAACAACTCGCCGAAGCCCGGCATCTCCTTGTCGAGCAGCGGCAGCAGGGCTTCCGGCGTGGAATCGCGGCCGGTGAAGCCGGTGCCGCCGGTGACGAGGATGCCGTCCACCTCCGGATCCGCGATCCAGCGCGAAACCAGTGCACGCAGCTGGTAGCGGTCGTCCGGAAGCAGGCTGCGCTCGGCGATCCGGTGGCCGGCGTCGGTGGCGGCGTTGGCGAGGTAGTCGCCGCTGCCGTCCTCGGCCAGGGTACGGCTGTCGGAGACGGTCAGCAGGGCAAGGCGCAGGGGCAGGAAGTCGTTGGCATGGCTCATGCCGGCAGCGTAAGGGCTGGCCGGCGCGGCTTTCAATGGTGCCCGTTCACGACCGGCACGCGCCCCCCGCCATCGCGGCGGTATCCGCGCCGCAAAAGGCCTCAGGCATCCAGCGGAAGGCGGAACCGCAGGGTGCCGTCGTACGGCTCCCAACCCAGGTGCCGGTACAGCGCCTGGGCGGTGCGGTTGTCATGATCGGTTTCCAGCTCCAGGCGCGCGGCACCCGAATCCCGGCCGAATGCCGCCGCAGCGTCCAGCAACGCCCGCGCCACGCCCTGGCGGCGGGCCTCGCGGACGACGTAAAGGTCGTTGAGCACCCAGACGCGTACCGCGCGCACGGAGGAGAACGAAGGAAACAACTGGGTGAATCCGCGCAGGCGTCCGCCGTCCTCGGCGACGAAGATCACCGACTCCTCTCGCGCCAGCCGCTCGTGGATGAACGTCGACGCCAGCGTGGCGTCCGGGGCCTGCTCGTAGAACTGCCGGTACAGATCGAACAGTGGCGCGATCGCGCCCGCGTCGGCCAGGGTCGCGCGTCGTACCGTGATGCTCATGCCGCCTCCGTCAGTCGGGCCAGTTCGTCGGCCTGGTATTCGCGGGTCAGGCGATCCACCAGCGGATCCAGATCGCCTTCCATGATGTTGGGCAGATCGTACAGGGTCAGGCCCTCGACCCGGTGATCGGTGATCCGGCCCTGCGGGAAATTGTAGGTGCGGATGCGCTGGCTGCGGTCGCCGCTGCCGACCTGCAACCGCCGCGAGGCGGCCTGGGCGGCCTGCTGCTTGCTGCGCTCGGCGTCGAGCAGTTGCGCCTTCAGCCGCTTCATCGCCTTGTCGCGGTTGGCGTGCTGGCTGCGCTCGGTCTGGCACTCGACCACCACGCCGGAAGGCACGTGGGTGATGCGGATGGCCGATTCGGTCTTGTTGACGTGCTGGCCGCCGGCGCCGGAAGAGCGGAAGGTGTCGATCCGCAGATCCGCCGGATTGATCGCGATGTCCTCGACCTCGTCCACGTCGGGGATGATCGCCACGGTGGCCGCCGAGGTATGGATGCGGCCCTGCGATTCGGTTTCGGGCACGCGCTGCACGCGATGGGTGCCGGATTCGAACTTGAGCCGCGAGAACGCGCCGCGCCCGCTGACCTTGGCCACGATTTCCTTGTAGCCGCCATGCTCGCCGGGATTGTCGGACTCGATCTCCACCCGCCAGCCCTGGCGCTCGGCGTAGCGCGCGTACATGCGGAACAGATCGCCGGCGAAGATCGCCGCCTCGTCGCCGCCGGTACCGGCGCGCACTTCCAGGAACAGGTTGCCGTCGTCGCGGTTGTCGCGCGGCACCAGCAGCAGCGACAGTTCGTCTTCCAGCTCGGCCAGGCGCGCGCGCGCGACGGCGATTTCCTCTTCCGCCAGATCGCCCAGGTCCGGATCCCCGCGCATCGCCTCGGCCGAGGCCAGGTCGCGCTTGGCCTTGGCTTCCTCCGCCAGCGCCAGCGCCACCGGTTCCAGTTGTGCGAACTCGCGCGAATAGTTGCGGAAGCGATCGTTGTCGCCGGCCACGCCGGGGTCGGCCAGCAGGCGTTCCAGTTCCTCGCGGCGTTCGGCCAGCGCTTCGAGTTTACGGCGCAGCGTCGGCGTCATCGGGTTTCTTGGGATGGGAGTAGGGCGCCTTTTCCGGGAACAGGCGATCGGCGGCGCGCGCCAACTCGGCGTCGCCGGTCAGCGCGGCCTCGCGTAGCGCGGCGGTCGGCGGATGCAACAGCCGGTTGGTCAGCGAGTGGGCCAGGAATTCCAGCACCGCGTCCGGATCGCGACCGTTGGAGAGTTGCTGGCGGGCCTTGGCCAGCACGTCGTCGCGTGCCTGCTCGCCATGCGCGCGCAGGCGCTTGAGCGGCTCCTGGCGGCTGCTGGCATGCAGGGTTTCCACGAAGCGGGCGACCTGCAGTTCGATGATCGCCTCGGCGGCGTCGGCGGCCTCGCGGCGGCTGCGGCGGTTGTCTTCCACCGCGCGCTCCAGATCGTCGACCGTGTACAGGTAGGCGTCGTTGAGCTCGGCCACGTCGGCGGCGATGTCGCGCGGGACCGCCAGATCGAACAGCAGCATCGGCTTGTGCCGGCGGCGCGCGAGCGCCTGTTCAACATGCGCGCGGAGCAGGATTGGCTCGCGCGCGGCGGTCGCCGAAAACACCACGTCGGCCTCGGCCAGGTGGCGTTCCAGTTCGCCCAGCGGCAGGGCGTAGCCGCCGTGCCGGCTGGCCAGTTCCTGCGCGTGGGCAAGCGTCCGGTTGGCGATCAGCAGCCGCCGCACCCGGCCTTCACTGAGGTGCTTGGCCGCCAGCTCGATGGTTTCGCCGGCGCCGACCAGCAGCACGGTCGAGTCGCTGAGGCGGGCGAACGAATCCTGCGCCAGGCGCACCGCGGTGGAGGCTACCGACACCGGATTGGCGCCCACGCGGGTGTCGGTGCGGGCGCGCTTGGCCACCGCGAAGGTTTGCTGGAACAGCCGGTCCAGGCGACTGCCCAGCGCGCCGTGCTCGCGCGCGTTGGCCCAGGCGTCCTTCACCTGGCCGAGGATCTGCGGTTCACCGAGCACCATCGAGTCCAGCCCGGTCGCGACCCGGAACAGGTGGCGCACGGCGTCGGCGTCGCGATGGCGGTAGAGATAGGCTTCCAGCCCGTCGGCATGGGTCGCCAGCCAGTTCGCCAGCACCTGCCCGTCATGGGCCACCGCGTACAGCTCGGTGCGGTTGCAGGTGGACAGCAGCGCGGCTTCCTCGACCTGCGGCAGGGCGCGCAACGCGGACAGCGCCGACGGCAACGCGCCAGCGTCGAACGCCACGCGTTCGCGCAGTTCGACCGGCGCGGTCTGGTGATTCAGTCCGAGGACCCACAACGTCATCGTTCAGGTGCTTGCGCTAAGCTGCTGGCTGGTAAGTGGCCGCTATTTTACGGCCCACGTGAGTCTCATGCCCGCAATATTGCGTCTCAGCCTGGTGCTTTCCTTGCTGTTGGCCCTGTCCGGCCCCGCGTTGGCCTCGCGCAAGGCGCCGCCGGCGCGGGACGATGCCCTCACCACGGTGATGGCGGGCGAGTTCGCGCTCCAGACCGGGCAGCTGTCGGAAGCCTCCCGCTGGTACCTGGAAGCGGCCCGCGCCACCGAGGATGCCGGGCTGGCCGAGCGTGCCACCCGCATCGCCCTGCTTTCCAACGACGACGCCGGCGCCACCGAGGCGCTCAAGCTGTGGCGCGCCCGCGCGCCGAAGTCGCTGGCCATGCGCGGTGCCGAAGCCACCCTGGCGCTGCGCCGGGGCGACGCCCGCGCAGCCCGCCGGGAACTGGGCACGCTGATGGCCTCGCCCGACGAGATGGGCTGGCGCTACGCGCTGACCGCGCTGGGCAGCGGCGGCAAGGATCCGGAGCTGCCGGCGAAACTGCTGGGCGAACTGGTCGACGGCAACACCATTCCCGCCCAGTTGCAGGCCTGGCTGGCGTTCGCCGGATTGGCCCAGCAGCTGGAGCAGCCGGAACTGTCGCGCCGGATCGTCGGCAGCGTGGTGGACCGCTTCCCGCAGGAGCCGCGCGTGGTGCTGCTGCACGCGGCCCAGCTGCGGCGGTCCGGTGACGAAGCCGAGGCGCGCAAGGTGCTGGGCGGGCTGGGACCGGACGTACTGGAAAAGCCCGAACTGCGATTGGCAGTGGCGGCCGAGTACGAGGCGCTGGGGGATTCGGTGGCCGCGGCGGCCACCCTGGCGAAGGGGCCGCAGGACGATCAGAGCTACGCGCTGCGGGCCTCCCTGCTGGCCAAGGCCGACAACACCACCGCGCTGACCGCGCTGTACGACGAACTGCGCCGCGAGGCCAGCCAGCCCGACGGCGGCCGGCGGTTGCTGCTGGGACAGATGGCCGAGTTCCTCAAGCGTCCGCAGGAAGCGCTGGACTGGTACCGCAGCGTGCCGGCCGGCAGCGCCCGTTCCGAGGCGCGCCTGCGCGCCGCCAACACCCTCTACGAACTGGACGACAAGGCCCAGGCGTTCCAGGAACTGCGCACCCTGCAGGGCGACGCCTCGGCCGACGACGACGCCCGCCGCAATGCCTATCTGCTGGAAGCCGAGCTGCGCCAGAAGAACGGGGACGACAACGGCGAGCTGGATGTGTTCGCGCGCGGCCTGGCGGCCTATCCGGACGACATCGAGGTCCTCTATGCGCGCGGCCTGGCCTGGGAACGGCGGGATCGGATCGATCGCGCAGAGGCCGATTTCCGCAAGATCCTGGTCATCGATCCGGAGAACACCGCCACCCTCAACGCACTCGGCTACACCCTGGCCGATCGCACCCAGCGCTACCGGGAAGCGCTGGAGCTGATTGATCGCGCGCGCGTGGCCGAGCCGGAGAACGCCGCCATCATCGACAGCTATGGCTGGGTGCTGTACCGGCTGGGACGGTTGCCGGAAGCGCTGGTGCAACTGCGCCGTGCCTTCACCCTGCAGAAGGATCCCGAGATCGCCGCGCACGTCGGCGAAGTGCTGTGGGTGATGGGGCAGAAGGACGAGGCGCGCAAGTATTTCGACGAGGCGCGCAAGCTCGACCCTGAAAACCGCTCGCTGCAGCGGGCGCTGGAGAAGACCGGAGCATGAAGTGGAACTGGCGTGGCCCGCTGCTGGCGGCCTGTGTGTTGATGCTGGCCGCCTGCGCCAGCGGGGGTGGTCGCAAATCCGCGCCGCCACCACTGGATGATCCCGAGGACGTGGCCGCCGCGCAGGCGCGCCAGGCCACCCGCGAAGCGTGGTTGCGCGGGCAACCGGAATGGGGATTCGAGGCGCGGGTGGCGGTCAGCCAGGCCGGCAAGGGCGGCAGCGGCCGGCTCGACTGGCGCCAGCAGGGCGCGCAGTACACCGCTTCGTTGAGCGCCCCGGTCACCCGCCAGAGCTGGCGCCTCAGCGCCGACGCCGACGGCGCGCGGCTGGAAGGGCTGGAAGGCGGCCCCCGCCAGGGCGAAGACGCCGATCTGCTGCTGCGCGAAGCCACCGGCTGGGACATTCCGGTGCAGACCCTCTCGGAATGGGCGCGCGGCCTGAGCGGGCAGGGCAGCCCGGAGTTCGGTCCCGAGGGCCAGCTGCAGGCGTTGCGCCAGGCTGGCTGGACCATCCGCTACACCGACTGGCTGCCGGCCGCCGGCGCTCAGCCCGCGATGCCCCGGCGAATCGAGGCCGAGCGCGGCCAGGCCCGGGTCCGCCTGATCGTGGATCGCTGGGATCTCGGGGCCGCGCCGTGACGGCATCCTCTCCGGAGGACGGCTGGTCGGCCTGGCCCGCACCGGCCAAGCTGAACCTGTTCCTCCACATCACCGGCCGCCGACCGGACGGCTATCACCTGCTGCAGTCGGTGTTCCGGATCCTGGATTGGGGCGACACCGTGCACCTGCGGGTGCGGCCGGATGGCGCGATCCGCCGGGTGGGAGCTTCCGTTCCCGGCGTGGCCGAGGCCGATGACCTGTTGGTGCGCGCGGCTAACTTGCTAAAAGAAGAGGCCAATTGCGCGCAAGGAGCGGACATCTCCGTTGAAAAGCGCATTCCAGCCGGCGGTGGCTTTGGCGGCGGCTCGTCCGACGCGGCGACGGTGCTGGTCGTGCTCAACCGGCTCTGGGGTACCGGCCTGCCGGTGGAGCGACTGGCGGCGCTGGGCCTGCGGCTGGGCGCGGACGTACCGGTGTTCGTCCGCGGGCACAACGCCTGGGCCGAGGGCGTCGGTGAACAGCTCACCCCCATCGCCCTGCCTCCGGCCTGGTACGTGCTGGCCGACCCCGGCGTCCATGTCCCCACCGCGGCACTTTTCCAGGCCCCTGATTTGACGCGAAACGCGCCACCCGCGAAAATGTCGGACTTCGTTTCGGGACACCTGCTCGGCAATGCGTTCGAGCCGGTACTGCGCCGCCGGGAACCCGCCATCGAGGCCGTGTTCCAGGCCTTGGCGCGTATCGGCACGCCGCGGCTGACCGGATCCGGCAGCGGTTGCTTCGTCGAGTTCGCCCAGCGGACCCAGGCGGAAGCGGCGCTGGCGGAACTGTCCGGCCTGCGGGCCTGGCTGGCGCCGGGCGCGCCGCGCTCGCCGCTGCAGGATGCGCTCGAATCGGAAACCTAACGCCTAGGGGCGTCGCCAAGTGGTTAAGGCACCGGGTTTTGATCCCGGCATTCGTAGGTTCGAATCCTTCCGCCCCTGCCAATCCGCGGTTTTCCTGCAGCGCCCGCGAGGGACTGCGCCGCGACTTCCCGCCGCCGCCAGAAGCCACGCCGAGAGAGAAAAATGCAAGACGACCGCAACCTGCTTGTCTTCTCCGGCAACGCCAACAAGCCGCTGGCCGACAGCATCTGCCGCGAACTGGGCGTGCGTCCGGGCAAGGCGCTGGTGTCGCGCTTCTCCGACGGCGAAGTGCAGGTGGAAATCGAGGAGAACGTCCGCCGGCAGGAAGTGTTCGTGGTCCAGCCCACCTGCGCCCCGGCCGCGGAAAACCTGATGGAACTGCTGGTGCTGATCGACGCGCTCAAGCGCGCCTCGGCCGCCAGCGTCACCGCGGTGGTGCCGTACTTCGGCTACTCGCGCCAGGATCGCCGCCTGCGTTCCTCGCGCGTGCCGATCACCGCCAAGGTGGCGGCCAAGATGTTCAGCGCGGTCGGTACCGATCGGGTGCTGACGGTGGACCTGCACGCCGACCAGATCCAGGGCTTCTTCGATATCCCGGTCGACAACGTGTACGCCTCGCCGCTGCTGCTGGCCGACATCTGGCGCGCCTACGGCACCGACAACCTGATCGTGGTCTCGCCCGACGTGGGCGGCGTGGTGCGCGCGCGCGCCGTCGCCAAGCGCCTGGACGATGCCGACCTGGCCATCATCGACAAGCGCCGTCCGCGCGCCAATGTCGCCACCGTGATGAACATCATCGGTGACGTGGACGGCAAGGACTGCGTGCTGGTGGACGACATCGTCGACACCGCCGGCACCCTGTGCGCCGCTGCCGCAGCGCTGAAGTCGCGAGGCGCCAAGAAGGTGGCCGCGTACTGCACCCACGCCGTGCTCTCGGGCCCGGCGGTGGACAACCTGAACAAGTCGGTGCTGGACGAACTGGTCGTCACCGACACCATCCCGCTTTCGCCGGAAGCGAAGGCGTGCGGCCGCATCCGCCAGCTCAGCGTGGCGGAACTGCTGGCCGAAACGGTCCGCCGCATCGCCTTTGGCGAGTCGGTGAGCTCGCTGTATGTGGATTGACGGCCGGGATTCGTGATTGGGGATTCGGGATTGGCGTTTGCGAATCCCGAATCCCGAATGCCAAATCCCGGCATTCAAACGGCTCTCCTGGTCGCGGGGGAGTCTTCAAGGCCGCCGCGAGGCGGTTCATCAACCTAGGTAGTTAGCAAACATGGCAAAGACACACGAAATCAAGGTCCAGCGCCGCGAAGACGAGGGTAAGGGTGCGAGCCGCCGCCTGCGTCACGCCGGCAACGTTCCCGCCATCGTCTACGGTGGCGAACTCAAGCCGGTCAGCATCCAGCTGAACCACAACGAAGTCTGGCTGGCCAGCCAGCACGACTGGTTCTATTCCTCGATCCTGGACCTGAGCCTCAATGGCGACATCCAGAAGGTGCTGCTGCGTGACATGCAGCGTCACCCGTACAAGCAGCAGATCATGCACCTGGACTTCCAGCGCGTGAACGAGAACGAGACCCTGCGCACCGCGGTGCCGCTGCACTTCATCAACCAGGACACCTCGCCCGCCGGCAAGTCGGCCGACGTGGTCGTGACCCACGAACTGAACGAAGTCGTGGTCGAGTGCCTGCCGAAGGATCTGCCGGAGTTCATCGAGCTCGACCTGTCGAACCTGGCCGTGGGCGCCGTCGTGCACCTGTCGGAGATCAAGCTGCCGGCCGGCGTGGAAATCCCGGAACTGAAGCTGGGCAAGGAACACGACGTCGCTGTCGTGATCGCCAAGCACGGCAAGGAAGAAGCCGAGGCTCCGGCCGAAGGCGCCGAGAAGGAAGAGAAGTAATCTTGCGCCACGGTGCGTCCGCGTCAGCGGGCGCACCGGCGTGAGGCACTGCGATGACAGGTCTTCGTCTCATCGTCGGACTGGGCAATCCCGGTGCCGAGCACGCCAGAACCCGGCACAACGCCGGGTTCCGTTTTGTCGACACCCTGGCCGAGGCACAGGGCGTGCGGTTCGGCCTGGAAAGCAAGCTGTTCGGTGAAACCGCCAAGGTCGTGGTCGCCGGCCAGCCAGTCTGGCTGCTCAAGCCGGCCACCTACATGAACCTGAGCGGCAAATCGGTGACCGCCGCCCTGCGCTATTGGAAGATTGCGCCGGAAGAGGCGCTGCTGGCCCACGACGAACTGGACCTGGCGCCCGGCGTGGCGCGGCTGAAGTTCGATGGCGGCCACGGCGGCCAGAACGGCCTGCGCGACACCCTCCAGTTGCTGGGGCACGGCAAGTTCCACCGCCTGCGCATCGGCATCGGCCATCCCGGCCACAAGGACAAGGTGACCGGCTGGGTGCTGGGCAAGCCGGGCAAGGACGACGAAATCCTGATCGGCCGCGCCATCGACGACGCCATCGACGTACTCCCGCTGGCCGTGCAGGGCGATTTCAACGAGGCCATGAAGCGGCTGCACACGAGCAGGGATTAGGCATTGGGGATTCGGGATTCGGAAAAGCGCTTTTCGAATCCCGAATCCCGAATTCCCAATCCCGGATATTTATGGGCATCAAATGCGGCATCGTCGGCCTGCCCAACGTGGGCAAGTCGACCCTGTTCAACGCGCTGACCAAGGCGGGCATCGCCGCGGCCAATTTTCCGTTCTGCACCATCGAGCCGAATGTCGGCGTGGTGCCGGTACCGGATCCGCGACTGAACCAGCTGGCCGAAATCGTCAAGCCGCAGAAAGTGCTGCCGACCGCGGTCGAGTTCGTCGACATCGCCGGGCTGGTGGCCGGCGCGGCTAGCGGCGAGGGCCTGGGCAACAAGTTCCTGGCCCACATCCGCGAGGTGGACGCGATCACCCACGTGGTGCGTTGCTTCGAGCACGGCGACATCGTCCATGTGTCCGGCAAGGTGGATCCCATCGCCGATATCGAGACCATCGACACCGAACTGGCGCTGGCCGACCTGGATAGCGTCGAAAAAGCGCTCAACCGCGCCGAACGTTCGGCCAAGGCCGGCGAAAAGGATGCCATCGCCCGCAAACCGGTCCTGCAGAAGCTGCATGCCGGCCTGAGTGAAGGCCAGCCGGGCCGCGCGCTGGGCCTGGACGAGGAGGAGCGGGCGCTGGTCCGCGACCTGTTCCTGCTGACCCTCAAGCCGGTGATGTACGTGGCCAACGTGCTGGAGGACGGCTTCGAGAACAACCCGCACCTGGAGGCCGTGCGTGCCCGCGCCGCCACCGAGGGCGCCGAGGTGGTGCCGGTCTCGGCCGCCATCGAGGAAGAGCTGGCCCAACTGGACAACGCCGATCGCGACACCTTCCTGGCCGACCTCGGTCTGGACGAACCAGGCCTCAACCGGGTGATCCGCGCGGCCTACAAGCTGCTCGGCCTGCAGACCTACTTCACCGCCGGGGTCAAGGAAGTCCGGGCCTGGACGGTCAAGGCCGGGGCCACCGCGCCCCAGGCGGCGGCGGTCATCCATACCGATTTCGAGAAGGGCTTCATCCGCGCCGAGACCATCGCCTTCGACGATTTCATCAAGTACAAGGGTGAGGCGGGCGCGCGCGACGCCGGCCGGCTGCGCCTGGAAGGCAAGGAATACCGGGTGCAGGAAGGCGACGTGCTGCACTTCCGCTTCAACGTCTGATAAAAAAGTTGGCGTTTCGCGTTGACAGCCAGTCTGCTTCAGGCCAAAATCGCTGGCTGTTTCACCCCGGTTTGATTTGGCCCCTCCGGCCGGCTCTTCCGGGTGGCTACGGAGGGATACCCAAGCGGCCAACGGGGGCAGACTGTAAATCTGCTGGCTTACGCCTTCGGTGGTTCGAATCCACCTCCCTCCACCAAAATTTGAGTTGTTTTGTGTTGTAGTGGTCTCCCGGCGCGGGAGTAGTTCAACGGTAGAACCTCAGCCTTCCAAGCTGATGGTGCGGGTTCGATTCCCGTCTCCCGCTCCACTTGAACGCCCAGCGCGGGACCTGCGGTAACCGAAGCGACAAACAGTTTCACGCTCACGTAGCTCAGTCGGTAGAGCACCTCCTTGGTAAGGAGGAGGTCGATGGTTCGATTCCATTCGTGAGCACCACCTTTCCAACTCCATTTCAACGATCCACCTCGAGAAGAAGCAGCCATGGCAAAGGGTAAATTCGAACGCACCAAGCCGCACGTGAACGTGGGCACGATTGGTCACGTTGACCACGGCAAGACGACGCTGACGGCGGCGCTGACGAAGGTGGGTGCCGAGCGCTTTGGCGGCGAGTTCAAGGCGTACGACGCGATTGACGCGGCGCCGGAAGAGAAGGCTCGCGGCATCACGATTTCGACGGCGCACGTGGAATACGAAAGCCCGACGCGCCACTACGCGCACGTGGATTGCCCGGGTCACGCGGACTACGTGAAGAACATGATTACCGGTGCGGCGCAGATGGACGGCGCGATTCTGGTGTGCTCGGCCGCGGACGGCCCGATGCCGCAGACGCGCGAGCACATCCTGCTGTCGC
>NZ_JACVAG010000021.1:0-225 GCF_014851695.1 Pseudoxanthomonas sp. PXM04 | reverse complement strand
AAGGGGGCATACGAGCAACCCCGACGCTCGGAAACCGGCTTTGCCTCCCCCTTTGAAAAAGGGGGACCGAGGGGGATTTGCTTTTGGCGCGAAGAGCCAATCCCCCGTCGCCTTCGGCGCCCGCCCCCTTTTTCAAAGGGGGCATACGAGCAACCCCGACGCTCGGAAACCGGCTTTGCCTCCCCCTTTGAAAAAGGGGGACCGAGGGGGATTTGCTTTTGGCGC
>NZ_JACVAG010000020.1:0-255 GCF_014851695.1 Pseudoxanthomonas sp. PXM04 | reverse complement strand
GCGACAGCAGGATGTGCTCGCGCGTCTGCGGCATCGGGCCGTCCGCGGCCGAGCACACCAGAATCGCGCCGTCCATCTGCGCCGCACCGGTAATCATGTTCTTCACGTAGTCCGCGTGACCCGGGCAGTCCACGTGCGCGTAGTGGCGCGTCGGGCTTTCGTATTCCACGTGCGCCGTCGAAATCGTGATGCCGCGAGCCTTCTCTTCCGGCGCCGCGTCAATCGCGTCGTACGCCTTGAACTCGCCGCCAAAGC